>PLMA01000057.1 GCA_003141455.1 Chloroflexota bacterium
TGTTTCAGGCTAGCGTTCGCACAGGGGCGCGAGCAAACTAGGCAGACAAGTTCCACGCGGCCATTGACTGGACGGACCCCGAGCAGGTCTAGACGTCGCCGACTTCGCAGGGGCAAATGCCGAGTCGGCACTACCTCGGGAGGCTCAGCGCGTTTGGGCCGAAGACTGGCTGCGAGATCGCATCACGGGCTGGTTTGGTGCGCTGTATGCTCCGAACTTGACAGGGGGCGAGGGCGCACCCAACATCGCGCCGTTCTTCAGACAACCTTTAGGGGCCACCTCCGGGTGGCCCCTCTTCTTTGTCTGCCTACATGAAGAGGCGCAGCGCGTACGGACGCGGGTCGAGCTTCGGGATCCGCTTCACAACCTCGGCCAGGTCGTGGGCGAAGGATTGGGTTGCCGGCAGCGTGTTGTAGAGCTGGTCGTTGTTCCAATCCATCTTGGACAAAGCGAGGACCTCCGAGCCGATCTGCTGGGCGTCCGAATGACCGGCGTACCGATGAAGAAGCAGCGGGCGCGGAAGGCCCTTGCCCTCCTGGAACCAGGACTCGCCACCGGTCACCGCAGACGCCTCGCCTTGAGTCCAAAGAAGCAGCTCGTTCTCGCCGAGTGTTAGCAGGGTGCCTCGCTTGAGCGGGTAGTTGTCGGGTCGGTTCCGTTCGCCCGTGACTCTCGGAGCCAACAGCCGGATCGCTCGCCACGGGCTGTGCTGGATCGAAACGAGTTCCAGCTCGGGGACGTGACCCAGCGCGTCGAAAGCTCCCTCGATCTCCAGGTGCTTGAATTCTGTGTTCTTGTGGATGACGACCCTCGCGGGCATCTTGCCGCCATGGCGATCGAGGTAGTGGCCAAGGCTTTTCGACATCACGGCTCGCATCTGGTCCCGATCCAGAAAGGGATTCTTGCCGACTACCTTGACGATGCCGCTGGTGTCATAGGCGAGGAACTCAAGACCGACGCCCTCTGCGTCGAAGATCTGGCTGCAGCAGGTGACGTATCGAAGCACACCGCCACTGGTCCGGAGTGCGTAGCTGAGCCCAATGAAGGCCGTGTCTGGCGAGATTGGGTCCATCTTCCAGGGCACGCCACCAGCCTTGGCGTAGAGGGCGATCCCAAGTCGCCAGCAGACGCTGGCGCGGCATCGGTACGTGAGCGAGTCGTCGTTAATCACCTGGGTCGGGATCGCCTGCGCGGCACAAGTCGCCTTGATCGTGGCGTGGAGGTCGAAGTCATCGTTGGAGCCGCCCATGAATCCTGCCTGCCAACGATCAGGCAAGTAGATGAGGATCACGTCCCAGTCCGCTCGTCGAAGACGAAGCTGAGCGATGGCGGATCGTACTGCTTCAGACAGGGATCGCTGAGGATCGGGTCCTGAGGAGATCGCAGCGTCCAGCGCTGCTGGCAGCTCGACAACCGGATCAAGCGCGGCGAGGGAACGCTTGAAGACCGGCAGAAAGCCAGGGAAGTCCGGCAGATAGGCACGCCGCTCCTGCGCTCGCTGACGGGTTGAAAGCTGAGACACGAGGCCTTGGAGTCGGTTTCCCTCACCCTGCGGCACGATGGCGGCCAGGCGGATTGCCTGGGGAACCGTCTCGTAGATCGAGTTGCTGTAGGGGCCCCAGCGGATGAGCCCCTTGAGGGGATGAGCGTCTTTGGCGGCGTCATCATACGGATTGAAGCTCAGACGGGGCTCGGAGAGCTCGAAGTAGTCTGGAAACTGTTGTGGTCTCTGGGTCATGGCTCAGGCTCCCCGACGAGCATAGGCCGTCGTGGCGTCGATCTTGAAGGTCGCATCGAAGCCGGTCCCGGCGGCGAGCCCAAACGCAGAGCACTCGGCCACACCCGCGCTCAGGATCTCCGCCCAGGCCGCGACAAACGGGTAGCTAACGCGGTTGTGGCGACCGGCCAAGCGCTCGCGGATGAAGTCCCCCCGGACATATCGCTCCGCTGTGTCGGCCTCTCGGTCCGCCCACACGGTGGGCTGGAAGATCAACCACAACGCGTTGAAGCGAGCCTCGAGTCGGAGCTCGACGGCCTCGAACCAACCAAGCGTGGTCTTCGGGATGGTGCCGGCGAGCCCGCCGGCGGCGGCGCGGAGTTCTGCGAGAGCGCCCTCGTCTTGCTGGCTAGGATCAACAGCGAGGACTCGGCTCTGCGGGATCAAGAACGGGCTTCGGCGAGCAATGGCCCGAACGATTGCGTCGTACAGCAAGCCCACGTCTGTCGGCGGTCCAGCCAACGGGTCCAACGGAGCCTGGTCCCAGTCTGTCGGGCTGAAGGATGCAAATGCCGTCCGTAGTGCGGCGTCGGCACCAAACGCGACGATCCCGTCGTGGCGACGATGCGCGATGGCATCGACTCCGGCCGCCACGATTGCATCTTTAACTTCACGCGTCCCGCCGATGCCGCTGACCCCAATACGTCTGGCCGTCGTGGGATAGCTCTCCAGGAGCAACGCATTGAGTCGGAGCACCGGGAAGCCTCCTGCGCTCCGTGCCGGAACAGCAAACGGAGACAGGCGTGGCTGCGGCTGGGCCTTCTTGAGCACTTCGTCCAGATGCGCCGGTAGGACGTACGGCGTCAGCAGCCGACCGAACAGATCGTCAAAGCTTTCGTAGCGAATGAGGTGAGCTGAGATGCCCTTCGCCCTGGCACCTTCGATGAGGGACTCAACGGCGGGCGATGGCGTATCGGCGCTGCGCACGAACCAGTACAAGCCATTTGCGTAGCCACCGGGCCCGTCGAGCCCCTGTCGAATAGCCTCCATAACGGATGCGTCACGGCCGCTATAGCCAACGACCGCAAGGCCGAAGTTGGCGGACGCTCGACGCAGTGCTTCGCGCAGCGTCGCGTCCTGGTCCTGGAGTTCTTTGGTGATGTTCTTCAGGCGATCGGATTGGAAGTCGCCATGCAGCTTCACCAGAAGGGGAAAACGCTGATCGCGCAGGGCTTCTGTCGCGATCCGGGGCGAGTCCATCGTCGCCACGGTCAATCCTGCGGTCGTGCCGAGCACCTGCGTCGCGGCATCTTCGATTACCCGATCGAAGTTGGTTGTCCAGACGACGCCGACCTTGCCGAGCGACATGAGAGCGGCTAGGGCCAGGTGACCAAACGCGGGCTTGCCTGTCGCCGTCCTGTCCCCCAAGTACGCCCGCCGATCCTCAGGGCGCGGATACGCCTTCTCGAAGTAGAAGCTGTACTCGTCCTCAGAATCCCTGGCAGGGCATCCCGTCTGTTGGTCGAAATGCCTCTGGATCCGGGCCTGTACGACCGTGTCAGCCAGATCAAGGGCACTTAGCCGAACGTTCTTCTCCGACGCATAGATGCGCCGCTTCCAATCCCAGGTGACTTGCCAGGCGGTTGGGAGCCCTGCCGCAGCGGACGCACCAGCGCCGAAGAGCCAGGCAATCCGCGGGGCCTGCATCTCATAGAGGCGGGCAAACGTCGCCACGTCCATCGGCGTGCTGGCCGTTCCTGGTGTGCCCGCTGTTGGACCCGTTGCCATGCAGCCCCCGCTACTCGTCTGCGCCGAACGGTTGGAACCTCCGGATCCTAATCCTTGTCCTTGGGCGGGCACGGGTCGTTGCCGTGCGGAACTGTGTCAGAGTCTCGGAACTTGTTGTCCCGGCCCTTTGTGGTGAGCTCTCCGCCGCCGAGATTTGAAACGATCTCCCGGCCTCGATCTTGCGCCTCGCGCTGGGTTCGCGTGACGGCCGAAGCGCGCTCGTGGCCTGATTTGACCACTTCCCACTGTCCGTCCGGCCGCGGCTGAACAATCCGCCTCTGCGGCCCTTGCTTGGCTGGCATCCACATCCCCGCTACTGGTTCGACCCGCCCCTGCGAGCCTCAGACGAGCATGACAAGTCGCCGGCCCAAGTCAAGCGACTGCCCGCATTGGTCAGACCCATAATCTCCCGGCAGAGGAGGTACGTAGTGGATGTCTGTTTCGTGGATGACTCGAACCAGCGGACCCCGTGGAGACAGGGGATGGGGCCGCTCGTCGCCGCTGGAGCCGTGATCGTTCCAGGCGACCAGGTCAAAGAGCTCGAGGCCGCACTCGGCGCTCTATGCGCCACTGCTGGGTTTCCGCGAGGCGAGGAGTTCAAGTGGCATCCCGCCAGGGGCTCGTGGATGCACAAGGGTCTCGTCGAAGGGGCCCGCGAACAGTTCTTCCTGGACGTAGTCGCCCTGCTTGCCGGCGCGGGAGCCAAGGCCGTGATCGTCATCGAGGACGAGGATCGCAACCCGGCAATCTTCGAATCCGAGAGTGCCGCAGACGATGTCACCGCACTCCTTCTTGAGCGGATCAACAGCGAACTGAACGGCAGGCGAGTCGACGGCGTCATCGTCGTCGATCGCCCTGGTGGCCACCGCCCGCAGGAGGATAAGTTCTTGGCCACCAGCTTGGACCTGATCGCAAAGGGAACCAGATTTGTGAAGTTCGACCGCATCGCCCTGAACGTGCTCTCGACCGACTCGAAGATGGTCCGGTGCCTCCAGGCTGCCGACCTGGTCACGTCATCCGTGACGGCGTTAGTCGCCGGAGAGGACAGGTTCTCTCCGCCGATCTTCGTCGCCATTCATCCGATGTTCCCGAGAGACTTCGGGCGTATCGGAGGCCTCGGGCTCAAGATCCACCCCGACTTCCGCTATGCCAATCTCTATCACTGGCTTTTGGGAGACTCGCATTTCGTCCGCTACCAAAGCGGATACCCGCTGCCGTTCAAGAGCAGGCCGTATGCCATCGATGCGCTGACCCCTTAACGGTCGTCAGGGCTCCCGATCCGCGATCGCGTCCAAGCGACGCTGCCATGGCGAGTAGGAACGCCGGCAGCTCTTGCAGACCGGCGTCGCCGCCGCATCGGTCCGTTCAGGCTGACGGGCATCCACATACAGGCCGCACTTGGCAAAGATCACGCCGCGCGCCTCGCGATCGACGACGTGCCAGGGGCCAGGCGTCTTGCGTTGGAGCCGGAATAGGTCTTCCAAAGCCTCACCTCTTTGGGATCGGATCTTCGCCATCTCGATCCGAGCGACAGAATAGGCCGCTCCCGTATCCGGGTAGGTCGGTTGGCGCGGAACTAGCTACCGGGATCAGCTCCCTGATGGCCGACCGGTTGGGTCGCAACCGGATCATTGGGCTGGCCGCGATGGAGGTAGTCCAGGAGCGGCGGGGCCGGTTCGACCAAGAGGGGTAGCCCCAGAGCGCTTGCTTCGTCGACCAACCGTTGGCACCACTCACCGCGCGTGTCTTGTCGCACCAGGTACCGATCGACGGCTACCTGATTGCCTACCAGTGGCCACAGCGCATCGCCGCATCGCGTGTCGGCGAGCAGAAGCCTCGCACAGATAGCGCGCCGCACGATATCCCGCCATCGGTCCAAGAGCGCCTGGAGTCGGTCGCTCGGGAGGGAGTGTGCATAGCCACGCGCGTCGCATAGCTCTTGCGGGGTGGGTTTTAGCTGCGCGTTGCCATGGATGAGATTCGACCGAAGGTTGTAGAGGTCGGCGACG
The DNA here is from genome assembly GCA_003141455.1 of Chloroflexota bacterium. Classification (GTDB taxonomy): domain Bacteria; phylum Chloroflexota; class Limnocylindria; order Limnocylindrales; family CSP1-4; genus Fen-1039. The sequence continues at coordinate 5,515 of PLMA01000057.1, forward strand.
TCTCTGAAGATCTCGTCAGCTCTGGCCGGGTTGTCACGACCAAGCAGATGCGCCGCTCGCGTGCGGAGTGTCAGACCGATCTCCTCTTTGTTCTCAGGGCCTAGACAGGCTTCCAGGGCCGTAGCCAAATCGAGCACCGTGTCCTGCCAGGACATCCCTGTGAAGGTGCGCGAGAACCGCCCCAAGGCGATGGCGACCGCCGATCCGGACGCCTGTTTCTTGCCCTTACTGTCCGATGGCTGCTCGGTTTGCCCTATCAGCGCCACCAGGGCGCTCAAGCCCGGAAGATCGTCGGGCTTGAGAACCGCCACGCGTCGCCAGTGCTCCATGATCGTGTTTTCGACCTGCGGGTGCGCCTCCGGCATCTCGACATGGATCCAGGACGGCTCGCCCATCCACACCATCCGGTTCGGCCCTGTTGATCCCGTGGCAAGCCGGACGGCCAGCGCGAATACGCCTATCCGGTCGTTGAGAAGCCTTGTCGTCTCCCAGTGATCACCCGGCGCACCATCCGCGGAGGCGTAGACGAAGCCTCCATGTTCGGCATGGGGCACGAAACTTCGCTCGCTTGCCCACATCGCCTCGGGCAGCAGCATCGAAACGACGTTGCCTGACTGGAACTGTCGAGGCGCATAGAAGGTCAGCCCGTCGAACGATTGTCGATCGACCGCCGTGAGGTCGAGATCGTCGATCAGCCAAAGGCTGGAGTATGTCTGTCCATCCCGAGCCGCGACGCGGTGCAACTCGTCGATGACCGAGTGGGCTAACCGCGAATGGGCGGAGGGCCGACTCCGCTCAACGATGCTGTGCGCGATCACTGCACGAAGCAGAGCCGCAGCGTAGCGTTCGGGGTCTCTATAGGGGTGCGTGTAGATGGCGTTGGGTTCCCCATCGAATCGCGATGGGTATGCTTGCCTAAGGGCTGCCAGGAACGGCCGGCCGGCCTCCGACTGGGCGATCTCGACGCATGACCACCAATAAGGCCACGGGCCGTCGAAACGATCATGCGAACCCGGTTGGGGCACTCGCGGAACAAGAGCTTCCTTACGGGCTTGAGCGAGACCGACCACCAGCCACTTGGCAGCCTCAATCTGGACCCGTTTGGCTGCCGCCGGCGCCTTCCGAGCGGCGCGTCGCACCTGGCTTTGGTGCTCTTCGACTCCACGGTATCGTTTGGGGTAGGCTCCCGAGAAGGCAGCGCGAGCGGCCCGCCTAACGTCGGTGCGTTTGCGTTTCGCGTCGGCTGTGGCGGACCATTGCAGCGTCCAGAACCATGGGCCAAGAGCAGTGCAGGCCGGACAACGCTCCTCCGCGTGGGGCCAGGCCGTCGAGAGCGTGGCATATTCGCTGGGATCGTCGTTGTCCCCCCAGGGTCGGATCTCGGCGAGCGTGACCACGGGGTAGAGGATACGGCAGCAATCGTGTGCCGAAACGACCTCCTTTCGGAGCAGGCCGGCGTCGGCACGAGTATCCGCCTGGCCGGCGCCCGGCCGAGCTGCAGATCAGCGAGCAGCCGCGCATGGAGTGCGCCAAATTCGGCGCCTTCTTAGGTGGAACTTGACATCCCCAACGACTGGCCTAAATAGGCCACGACAACTTTCATTGCCGAGGCCCATTTCGATGTCCGTTTCCAGGCAAATTCTCGCCCCTTCCACCGCCCTAACACCCTCCGCGATCTGGCTCCCTCAGGAATGGGAGGAGGCAACTCGCACCCCGGCCCAGCGAACTCTGACCATCTACGGCGGCATCGCCGACCAGTTTCGGGTCTGGCTCGCCGACCAGGGTCTGACCCTTGCCACTGCTACCCGGCCCGCCATCAACATGTTCCTCGCCCGCTGGCCGAAGGCCCGCAGCCGCAATCTCGCCCTGGTCGTTCTGAAGCACATCTACATCGAGGCCCAAGCCCGAGGTGTCGTGGTCAAGAACCCGGTCGCCACGCTGCGCGCGGAGAAAGTGAAGAACAAGCCTCGCGACTACTTGCGGGTGTCCGAGGTCAATGACCTGTTTCGGGCGATGGACGGCGACGATCTGCTTTCCCTCCGGGATCGCGCTCTGTTCGCCGTGGCCTTCGAGACCGGAATGCGTCGAGCCGAATTGTGCGATCTCCGGGTGGGCGACCTCACGAAGGTAGGGGGCCACTGGGCGTTCTCCCATAGCACCAAGGGCAGCGACGATGCCGACGCCGTGGTGTCGCGTATCCGGCCGGCAGCCTACGAACCCGTCCGCGCTTGGATCGACGCTTCTGGCCATCGGCCCCCTGAAGCCCCGCTCTTTGTCGCGGTCATCAAGCGGGGCCAGACGATTCGGCACGAAGAGGTGGCCTACTCGATCCCCGACCCACTCCGCCCGCTTAGCCACGGGTCAATCGCCGATCGTCTCCGTCTCCTGATGCGTCGCGCCGGACAGCCAGCGACCCGGCACCTGAGCGCCCACTCGATAAGGCGCTCGCTAATCAGCAACGCACTCGAGAACGGTGCGCCGCTCTACACCGTCCAGAGATCGGTCCATCACGCCAATCCGATGACGACCGAGGGCTACGACGCCAACCGAATGGCGATCCAGAGCACCGCGGCCGACTACCTGCCCTACGACTTCGGCGACAAGGTTGGCCAGCGGTAGAACCGCTCACTCCTTGTCTCCTCTTGTCCTGACCGCCAGCGTTCGGTCATCAGCCCTTGAAGCCGGCACGGGTGCGGACTGCGGTGTCTCCCTGCTCGATCTCTACCAGCCTCGCGTACTCGGCCCGGGCCCGCTCGATCGCACCCGGCTCGGCGCACAGCTCACAGATGTCGGTCGGACTCCAGCCGCCGCGAAGGCCGCGATAGTCGTCTCTGTTGGCCATGCCGGCGATCGCGCAGCCACGCCCGCTCGGGTCGTGCTCGGGCTCATGGGTCTCGGTGGCCATCGGACTAGTAGTCCTCCGGGAGCATTAGCGTCAGGCCGGCCCCATCCATCACGCCCCACACAGTCACGGTGCCATGGCCCCGCAGGATCACGCGGATGTTCGTGCGCATCCTGTCGCTCTGGTCGCCGCCACCGAAGGCCAGGCGAGCCATGTGCACTACGTCAGCCATCCGACCCATCCGGTCCTGGGTCCCCTCCATTCCGGCCGGGACTTCAACGAGCTCGAACAAGGCGCGCGTGAGGTAGATCGGTTGCTGGCTCAACTCCGCCGGCACCCGAACCAGCGCGCCGTCCTGTTCCGCTTGCTCGGCGGTGTAGGCGTGGATCGGCTCTCCGAAGACTCCGCTCATATCTCCCCATGTCGGCCGTCAGACCGCCGCCCGCTCATTGGCTGCGCGTTTCTGGCCAATCGCTCCATCAGGTCGTCGCGCTCGTCGACCACGCGGGCGAGCTGGAAGCCCTGGTCTTCATAGGCCTTCTTCAGGCGCACGATGTCTTTGATAACCCGGCGGATGCTGCGGGGATTCACCATCGCGACGTACGCGGCGGTTCCAGCGGCCAAAGGTCCGCTAAAGAACCCGAGGACATGCTGGCCTTGCTCCGAGACAAGGTGCCAGGACCCACCTTCCGAGAGAACGTTCCAGGGGCCGTCGGCCACGCCGTCGAAGAAGGCATCGAGCACCTCGATGTAGCCATACATGGGGTATTCAGGGTCGTCCTCGAGCAGGCCCTTGAGCGCGCTCTTCGAGGTTGCCGGCGCAGTCTGCCGGTAGCGGTTCTTCTTCATGTCGTTGGTCCTCCATGGCCCTCGGCGAGGGCATGAAGGGTTTGTCGTCGAGACGGCGCGCTTGTCAAGCCCTGGGCCGTTTTGGCGACCATGGTGTGCGTGCGCGATTGAGGCCTGTGCGAGCGCAGCCCTATCGGGAGCCGTAGCGCCTGTTGATGGCGAGCACGTCCTTAGCCAAGTAGTGAGCCTTACCGCATCGGTCACCATCGCAGCCGGCGGCGGCGTGCAAGCCGCCTTTGATGACTCTGATGTCGCCAGCGAGCTGTCGCGCCTTTTGCTCGTCGTGCGGGGAGAGGGCGGGCATTCTGATGTAGGACTGGAGCCGGTCGCTCATCGCGAGCGCGTTGTAGTAGCCCGCTTCGAAGATCTTGCGGGTGTCGAAGCCAACCTCGCCGATCGGAATGGCAGCCCTGACTCCCTGGATGATTGCCGACCTCCTCGTCGGGTTACCTGCCTGGTTCAGATATGCGCGCCAGGCGAGGTCAATGCGGTCTCTCGATGTGTCGACCGCTGCAGATAGAACAGGCACGGTTCGCCTCCTTGTAGCTATTGCGTCAGCCTTGGGCGCCAGAGGTCCGCCTGATCGGCCGGCGACCCTCGGCGGTCGAATCACCCGGCATCGATCATCGGCCCGCCACTAGCTCGGCTAGGAGGTCTCGGAGCACAGGACCCTGGAGCTGACGATCGCTCACCAAGCGATCGGCCAGGGCACGCAGAGCGGACTCGTGGGCCACGAGGAGGCTACCGACTCGACCCCGACATTCCATCAGCGTCGCGCTGGCGGCCAGGTAGGCGTCGTGTTCATGGAGGTAGCCGGTGTTCGTGGAGTGGGCGATCACCTCGCGGCTGATGACCGGATACCGCGCGTCGAGGCCATAGTCAATCCGCGTGCGTGCCAGACTGGTGGCCGCGCGCAGATCCGCAGCAGCTCCGACACCTCGTGCTCGACCACCCAGGACCAGGTTCTCGGCCTCCATGCCAGCGAGAGCCATGCAGATCTGATCGAGGAGCTGGCCATCGGTCTTGAGCGACCCGGCGATGTCGTACTGGTCATCATCGTCGCCCTCGAAGATGGTGTGCCCAGCGTCGGTCAGGGGATGGCCGACGATCGAAACGGCCGTCGGCGCGCGACCGAGCACGGCCCCGACCAGGGCGTGGCCGGCCTCATGAACTGACACGATCCGGTCCTGCTCTGGCGAGGGGTGAGTTCTACGCTTGGCAATGACTCCTCGCCGCTCGATGGCTCGATCCAGGGCGGCGGCGGTGAGAGCCGTGGCGCCATCGGCCAGGGACAGAGCCGCGGCATCATCGAGGAGCTGCTTGATCTCGGCCGGGCTCGTGCCAGGACCGGCCAGCTCGGCCGCTCGCTGAAGCTCCAGCGGCTCGGCACAGCGGCGGGTTCGCAGGAAGTACTCGAACAGCGCGACCCGTTCTGTCAAGCTCGGGAGAGGAACCGGAACCTGAAAGCCGAGCCGTCCTGGACGCATCAGCGCAGGGTCGAACTCTGAGGGCGAAGCGCTCGAGGCGGCCACAACTAGCAGTCGCCGGTGCTCACGTAGGCCGTCGAGGAGCGAGAGCAGGGCGTATAGCGCGGCATTAGCCTCGTCGGATTTTTGATAGTTATTACGGTCCCGTGCGATCAGATCCAGCTCGTCGAGGTAGAGCACCACCATTTCGGCTGGAGCCGCCGAAATAGGGCCTCCAGAGCCCTCAGGAGCCACTGAGTCGGCGTTGGCGTCGAATCTCGCAAGGAGGTACGCGTGAAGGTCTCTGATGACCTCTGGGCGCAATTCAGCCGCGTTGGCCTCGTAGAAGGCGAGGCGCAGCGGCGGCTCGTCCGGCTGCCTCGGTTCCGCCAGGAGCGAGGAAAAGACGCGGGCACATGTCGTCTTACCGCAGCCGGGCGGGCCATAGAAGAGGACACCCTTTGGCGTGGCCGCGCCCATGGCTTCTAGCGCCTCCGGGTTGCGCAGGCACGCCACCAGGCTGCGGATCTCCTCTTTGGCGGCATCGAGTCCGATGATCTGATCCAGGCCCAGACCGCCGATCTGAACCCTGTGGTTGGCGAGCCAGGAGGCAATTGGGGCAGGCTCAGCGGTTGGCGTGGAAGCCGACCGATCTAGAGCCGAAGGGGCCGGCGGATAAACCACCTGCCGCTCCGGTGAAGGGGCCTCAGGCGCGGATGGGGTTGCGGTGATCGAGTAGGTCATGAACCTAGAATCTCATTCACTTGCCGGTTGGCGCAACCGCGATTTGTGCCGAAGGGGACCAGAGGATTTGGCCAGGAGGACCCCATGCGCGCGCGCGTGAGGCATGGGGTTCCCGCCGGTCAGGAACTCCGTCCCGTGCCTACCGGGAACCCGTTCGGGAACCCCCTGGGGCGCTTTCTGCGGCCCGAGTCGCGAGTCGAGAGACCGCGTCTCGTGCCAGCGACTGCCAGCGCCGAGACGCCGTGGCGAGGCTCTGGCAACGGGAGCGATTCAGGACCCAAACGAGGCGGATCAGGTCTGCCTCTTCGGTAAGCCCCAGGTCCCGCGCGAGAGCAGCCAACGCTTCGGCGTCGGTAATCGGAGCCAAGCCGGCGGCCACCAAGTGGTCGAGCCGCCGGGCGATCGTCTGGCGCCACATCGGTAGAGGCTTCCCCGTGGTGGCTGCCAGGGTCAGGAAAGCCCAGGAGCTGAGTGCCCGGCCAGCCGTCGCGCGGCAGCCGTCCGGCGCACAGGTCAGCAGCGCCTTGAACGACCGATTGTCGAGCGGCTCGGGCGTAGTAAAGCGATCCATCGAGTTGCCCTCCCCTTTAGTTGAATAGCTCCGCCAACTGCTCGGCCTCGACCTTAGTTCGGTCGATCACAGCGGCGGGCGTCTTGGTCTCGACGGGTGTGGCCGGAGAGACAACCAGGACCGAACCTGTCGCGGAGCGGAGCCCAAGACCGGTCCAGATCATTCGACCCGTGTTGCCATCGCGGGCCCGCTCGAGGTCGGGGTTGTCGCCCAGACGTTGGCCGAAGCGAACCTGAGACATCGGGTGCTCGCCGCCCTGTTCGGCCCAATCGCGGTATTCCTTGTATAGCTCGCTGGCACCCGTTCTGTAGGTCGGCCCCAACACGCAGCGCTCCGCGAAGAAGGCAGCCAGGCTGTCCATCTCCGCGCGGTAAGCGTCCGTGGCAGCCTTCACTTTCGCCGGTGGCATCAGACCATCCCGAGACCAGGCGACGGCGCCCGCGACAATCCAGGCGAGGATGCCTGGCAGCTCCGCCAGCAGTTTCTCCTTGAGGTTTTTATCCTGCTCCTCCAAAGGGACGGCGACGGTCCAAGGGATCAGGTGGATGCGCCGCCAGATGCCGTTGTCGGTGCCTCTGATCTGCGGCTTATGGTTGGTCGCCAGGAACAGTTTGAAGGTCGGCTCGAAGCTGATTGGCTTGGCGTGAAGGTCGCGCGCGGTGATGGTGTCGCCGCCGGTCAGAGACTTCACCCGCCCTTCGTCGAGCTTGCCGAACTCGTCGGTTTCGACGGCGACGACCATCCGAGACCCCACCAGGGCGATGATCTGCGGGTCGGGTGCCCCGCCACTCTCGGGGCGTGCGCCGGCCATGATGGTGGCCCCTTTGGTCGACACTGCGTATTCGCCCAGCGCGGCCTTGACTACCTCGAGGAAGGTGCTCTTGCCGTTGGCCCCTCCACCCCAGAGGATGAAAGCAACCTGTTCGCGGATGCTCGCCGTGGCCGCATAGCCGATCACCCTCTGGAGGTAGCCGATCATCTCCTTGTCGCCGGCCATCGCAGTGCGGAGGAAGGCGTGCCACCTCGGGCAGGTCTCTTGAGGATCGAAGGCCACAGGCGAGATCTTCGTGAGGAAGTCTTTGGGGTCGTGGGCGCGGATGTCTCCTGTGTGAAGATCGAGAGTGCCGTTGAGGGTGTTGAAGAGGAAGGACTGGCGGTCCAGTTCCTCGATCTGCACCGGCACCTCCGAAGTCGCGAAGGCGACCATCTCCTGAATCTGTCGGCGCGACTGCGATTGGTGGGCCCAACTGGTGAGGCGCTTACAACGATCGTCGTCGTGCTCCATCGCCGCTTCGCCGTAGATGAAGCGAACCGTAGCCTTGGCGAGCCGCTCGATCCGGCCTACTCGGTCCTGTGCCCACCGACGCGTGTCCCAGATGAACCACGACTTCGTGTCGTGGCAGTAGCGGATGGCATCGCCGAACCAGCCGACCAGGCGTTCTCCGTTGCCCATCGGGGTGAGCTGGCATCGTTGGTAGACCTTGGCGAGCAGTGCCGGCTGGGCAGCCTGACCTCCAACCACCATCTCGGACTCAGGTGGGGCTAAGCCGCCGGCAGGCGGTGCCGGAGCCTGGAGGTCAAGCACGGTGCGCACCCGTTGGGTCGATGGAATGGGGAACGGCACCTTCACGCCGAAGAGGGGGTCCTCCAGCCAGTTGTCGTCTTCCGCCTCCGTCGCCGGCTCAGGTCCGGTGACGGGTGGCTTGGCGTCGTTGATCACCTTTCGAGTCTCCGTCCGTAGCGCCCGGCTCATTCGGTCGGTCGAGCTGGCGGACTTTCGGCGGCCTCCCTTTCTTGTCAAGTTTCGACACAAAGTGATTCAAAACGAGGACCTGTCTGAAGGACCTGAACAACCTGAACCGAATTGCAGGTTGTTCTCGCCTTGCCTGCGCGCGTAGCCACTAACCCAGAGAAAGGTTCAGGTCCTTCAGGTCATTCAGGAACGCCGTACAGCGGCCATGGCCCCTAGACTCACTGACAACGCCGCTGCCGACAGCCATCTGTCGCGCCCAGCCAGAGCTAGACGACCGACAAAGCGAGGTCCGCAAGTGCCAGTACCGAAGTACGTCAAGCCCGAGCGGGTTTGGCTGAAGACGCACCCCGACTTGAACGAGAAGTGGCTTCAAGATCGCATCGGCGAGGACCCGTCGCTGCTGGGGTTTGGAGACCTCGTCCTCCGCGATCGCGAACGGCCTCAGGCTGGCGCCGGGCGCCTCGACCTCCTGCTCCAGGACGCTGAGGCGAGCCGGCGGTACGAGGTCGAGATCCAGCTCGGCAAGACGGACGAGTCGCACATCATCCGCACGATCGAGTACTGGGACATCGAACGGAAGCGGTATCCCCAATACGACCACGTGGCGGTGATCGTCGCCGAAGACATCACAAGCCGGTTCCTCACCGTCATCGGCCTGTTCAATGGCTTCATTCCGCTAGTGGCCATCCAGTTGAGTGCCATCCAACTGGGGGACACGGTCTCGCTTGTCTTCTCCAAGGTCATCGACGAGATGAGGCTCGGGCTCGTCGATGAGGATGAGGAGGTTCGCGTACCCGCCGATCGAGGCTACTGGGAGAAGCGAGGTAGCAAGCAGACGCTGGCCATGGCGGACGAGATGCTCGGATGGCTGCACGAGCTAGATCCGGGACTGGAGCTCAAGTACAACAAGTTCTACATCGGACTCGCGAAGGACGGGCGCCCGAACAACTTCGTCGAGTTCCGACCGCAGAAGGACTGGCTCCGAGTAGAAATCAAGCTCGAACGGTCCGACGAGACACAGGCTCAACTCGACGCGTCGGGGCTCGACGTCATGGACTACGAAGTCCGCTGGGGCCAGTACCGTATCCGTGTTGGCAAGGCCGACCTGACGAAACACAAGGACCTGCTGGTGTCGCTCATGGCTAAGGCCCAAGGCGGGACCGAGTAGGGTTATCACGTTCCGCGAGCATTCCGACAGGCCCAGCCGGAATCGCGACCCTCTCCTTGGGCATCGCTTCCTTGGGCATCGAGGCGCGACTGAATGCCCCACTCAAGGCAGGCCCGATGACCGGCACCATCCGGCACGGGGCGCCCTCACTGCCGCCCGGACGTGTCCGGGTCGCTCCTGGTAGCGTCGAGCTACCGGACGTTATCGAAGCCGCATGGCCAACCAGCTCGAAACCGCGCGTACGGCCGATGACTTCCGCTCGATCAGAGCCCCAGACGCGCGCGGGCGATCTCGGCATTCCCCTCGTCTTGCTCGATCAGCAGGTAATCCACGCCCTCCAGAACCGCCGCGACCCCTGTAGTTCCAGACCCGGCGAAGGGGTCAAGGACTAGTCCGCCCTTGGGCGCAACCAGTCGGACCAGATGGCGCATGAGCTCGAGAGGCTTGACCGCGATGTGGTCGTTCTCTGTTGCCGGAGCTCCAGCAACTCCTGAGTTGCGGTCGCGCTGGCTGGCCTTGGGGATGAGGAAGAAGCGCGACTTTCCGCCCCCGTCCATCTTCTCGAAAACGAGCTGCTGCTCCGGCTTGTCGGCCCAGAAGCCCGTGGTCCTCTTTGCCGGGCGATTGCCGGCAGCCTTGCTCTCGCCGCCACCCACGACCTCTTCCGGGAAGTCGCCGTCGAACACGGGGTCAGACAGAACGACATTGGCGGGCCAGCGGCCGAGCTGGTCGGCTGCCCAGGCACCCGAACCATTCCCTCCTGACCGTCTCTTAGCCCTCTCGTCACCGAAGTTCGCGGTCCGATGGCCTGCCTTCGGCAAGTCCTCGGCACCACATCCGACGCGAGTGCCGTCGATGTCAAGACTGCCAGTGCCCCATCGCAGGACGTTCAGGGCGACGGCACCTTCTGGGGCTTTCCGTACCAGCCACCAGATCTCGTGGGCAGGCTTCAGGGCGGTCCCGTGCCCGTCCCACCGCTCGGCCTCTGCGGTGGCAGGACCAGTCACGTCTCGGACGAGCGAACCGCCGCGCTTCCGTGGGCCGTGCCCGCCGTACTGATTGCCCCGGATGTCGTTCGTCAGCGTCTCGGTTCCCACCACTGGACGCTCGGCGCCAGCGAGACGGTCGATCGCCTTTCCGACGTTGTGGCTTTTCGGGAATCCTTGGGCGAACACGTGGAGCACGCTGTCGCGGATCTCGAAGCCCGCGTTCTCGAGGGCCCAGGCGGTCCAGTGGCTGGTCCGAGGCAGCGACCAGACGAGACCGTGTGCGCCTGGCTTCATGACGCGGTAGCACTCCCGAGCAACATCGGTCATCCAGGCGACCCACGCATCGCGGCCGCCCCGATCGCTATCCCACTCCGCTCCCATCAGGGAGATCGCGGCGGGCGGGTCGGTCACGAGCGCATCGACGCAGTCGTCCGGCAGAGAACGCAGCACCTCGAAGCAGTCCCCTTCGAAAAGGACGTTCCTCGGCACGGCACCATTGGGAGTCGGAGCGGGCGTGAATGCCAGGCCGTCGCGACCCGCGTTCGGTGTGATGCGGGATGCGAGCGCGAAAAGCCCCGCCTCAGTGACCTCGTCACCGAACTCCCGTGTCTGACGGAGCCAGCGCACGAAGCGCTCCTCGGGCACCGCGGCCAGCCGCTGCCACCGTGAGGACTGCTGCTGCTCGATACCCAGATCCGCCAATGCTGACGGGTTGTCAGCATTAGGCCGGCCGGCCCGGAGACTGCCTTTCAGCCGGAGGACGCCGAGCATCCACCCGGCTCTTCGTTCGGCCTCGAGCTTCAGTGTGGCCCAGTCGTTCTGCGCGTCGAGCGACTGCTTGGCCTTGCGGGCGGCGACGCGGATCACTTCGAGCCGGTCGACCAGCGACGCTACCGAGGCGACATCAGAAGCGTTCTCCAACGCCAGCCGGGCAGCAGCGATCGAAATCGGTGCGAGCGCACGTGAGGTTGGTCCGAGTTCATTCACACGCCGGATACTGACCGCGATCAGACGGGTCAGCCATAGGCCTAAAGGCGAGCTTTGGTCCTACAGCCCCGATGGCCAAGCGCTGGCCCCGTCACGGCGAAACGCGTCGAGAACCAGGCGGCTACGCGATGCGCCGACGCGCTGGGTTAAGCCCGAAGTCCGCTCGTCCTTGAGCGCCGTTCCACTTCTCGCCACAGCCGGTTTGTAAGTCCTTCACGATTGGGCTCTTGCGACCCACCGGCTAGGGGTTCAGGTCCTTCAGGAGGTTCGGTGGCGCGTGCGGTCCGCGGCCCAGCCCGGCACCGCCGTCGCTCACGTCGGTCATCGCTGAGGGGCCCCGCCATCGAGTGGGTGTCCGGTACTTTCGGGTTATGTTCGCCGCCCGCTCCGGCGGGCACCCTTGGCCCGTCATGGATGTTCTTGTGCCGATCCCCCGCTCGGCCCCGCCAATCTCCTTGGCGGCCGCCCGCACCGCCTTGGCCCAGGCAACCGAACTCACTGCGGTTGTCTCGGTCATCGATCGCCTGCAAGTGCTCCGGGTGGCGGCCCGCAAGGCCAAGCAGTCGCTCGACGCGCAGAACGACTGGGCGACGATCAAGCTCGAGGCCGAACGAAAAGCCGGGCGGATGCTCGCCGATCTCCGAGCGCGGGGCGACCTGCGGCCGGGTCGGCCAAATGCTGACACGCTGTCAGCATTATCGGAACTCAGCATCTCGCAGCAGCAGTCCTCACGCTGGCAACGTCTGGCCGCCTTGCCCGACGATCGCTTCACCCGCTGGGTCGAGGAGACCCGGGCCCGCAACGACGAGGTGACCGAGGCCGGGCTCTTCGCCGTCGCCAGCCGCATCGCAACCAACCGCGCCGGCGGCCCGCTGAACATCACTCCGGTGGCAGCGCCGGGCGGCGTCCCCCGCAACGTGCTGCTCGAGGGGGACTGCCTGACGATCCTGCGGGCGTTGCCCGACGCCTGCGTTGATACCCTCGTGACCGACCCGCCGGGCGCGATCGGTTTCATGGGCGCCGCCTGGGATTCCGATCGCGGTGGCCGTGACGCCTGGGTGGCCTGGATGAGCGAGGTCATGCGCGAGTGCCTCCGGGTCCTGAAGCCCGGCGCCCATGGCCTCGTCTGGGCCCTCCCGCGGACCAGCCATTGGACCGCCTGGGCGCTGGAGGAAGCCGGCTTCGAGGTTCGAGATCAGATACTCCACGTGTTTTTCCAGGGATTCCCGAAGTCACTTGACGTGTCAAAGGAGCTCGATCGGCGAGCCGGTGCGGAACGCGAGATTGTCGGTGTCAATCCGAACTGCCGACCCAGCTGCACCCAGGACAACACTCTCTACAAGAGCGGCTTCATCGGCAAGGTCGACCACCTCACCTCTCCCGCCACCGATGCCGCACGAGCATGGGAGGGCCACGGCTCGGGGTTGAAGCCGGCCCACGAGGTCTGGTGGCTCGTGCGTAAGCCCTTGTCGGGCCCGATCGCCGAGAATGTGCTGCGTTATGGCACCGGGACGCTCAACATCGACGGATGCCGAATCCCACTGGCCGAGGGCGAAGATCTGGGCACCGATGGCGATGAGGAGCCGCTCGACACCTGCGCGACGGGATGGGGGTTCCGTCGGTTCGCTCGACAAGGCCACCTCGGCCGCTATCCCGCCGACGTCATCCTGTCCGACCGCGTGTTCGACGGCGACTACCCCGATGAGGTGGTGGGGGGCGGGATGAGTGGCCCTGGGAGTGTCCCGCACAAGCGCGGTCAAAGCTCCTTCTCGGCCTTCTCGGGAGAGCGCGAGCTGGAACCTCGTCGCGTCGGCGAGGCCGGCGGCAAGTCCCGCTACTTCCTGCTGCCGCGCACCGAGGTAGGGGGCCCCGGTGGCGATTCAGACTCCGACATGCCACCCCTCATCGCCGAGGGCGAGGGCACCTACCCACACTTGTTTCTCATCCCTAAGGCCAGCCGGAAGGACCGCAACCGCGGGATCAACGGGGAAATCGATCTACCCGCGCAGGTCAGGGTCTTTAACGGGCAGAGCGACACGCCGGCCCCAAGCAACGCGATCGAGGGCAGCGTCAATGAGCGTTTCACGACCAGCCCAAGCGCCAACAACCACCCCACCGTCAAACCCATTGACCTGATGCGATGGCTCGTGCGGCTCATCACACCGCGCGGCGCGCTGGTGCTTGACCCCTTCGCCGGCAGCGGCACGACTGGCGTGGCGGCCCACTTCGAGGGATGCGACTACCTGCTGATCGAGCAGGAGCCCGAGGCCGCGGACATCGCTCGCGCGCGTCTGGGAGACTCGCTCAGAGTCTGAATGGCCCGCCGCTTCGGCTTGTGGTGACGGACGCGCCTACTCGGGTCGCGCCTGTCCCACCGGGACGCCGTGGAAGAGGCCTCTTCGACCACCATCCCGAGCTGAACCTCCGATTAGACGGGCCAGCCATGGGCTGAAAGGGGGGCCACGGTCCTACCGTCACGCTTGTCCCGGAGCTCGCCAAGGGCTGGAACCGGCAAAGAGCCGAGCTCGGCCCGAAGAAACCTCCACCTCGGCATGTGCTCGTCGAGGACAGCCTGAAATGGCGCGCCGTGCCGGCGCTCGCGCAGGTGGGCGAGTTCATGGACGACCACGTACTCCATGCTTCGCCTGGGCTTCTTGGCGAGCTCTAGGTTCAGCCAGATCCGCTCGTTGTCGATGCCGCAGGAGCCCCACTTGGTCTTCATCTTGCGGATCCGCCAGTCGCCGACGGACACTCCGAGCTCGGCCGCCCAGGCCTGGATGAGCGGGGCCGCGAGAGCGCGCAGCTTGGCTCGATACCAGTCCTCAAGAATCTCTCTTCGCTCACGGGCTGTGCTCTGCGGGTGGCAGCGGAGTTCCATTCCCGAGTGATTGACGATCCGGACGCCGGTCCGCCCTGTCGTCTCGACGATGGAGAGGCGGTAGCGCCGACCCAGATACCAGTGGCTTTCGCCGGTCACCATCTCGCGGGCCGACTCGCGCGCCTGGCTCTCGAAGTTGCCCTGGTGGCGCTTGATCCATTCGAGCCTCATTGCCACTGCGGCGCGAACTGCCGAGTCCGGCATCACCGACGGGACGGCGATCCTGACGTGGCCGTCGGGCGGATACACGCCTAGATGAAGGTTCCTGATCTCCTTACGAACGACCAAGACCTCGATGCCCGCGACAGTGATCGTCTGGTTCTCAGTAGTCATGCTGCGTCTTGGCGAGGTCCATCACCGCGTCGACCTGCTCCCCATCAGATCCAAGGACGGCGGCGAGCGCCCTGCGCACCCGTCCGGTCTTGATCGGATTGTCTCGCCAACCGTCCTGAATCTTGGCGCGGATGGCGGCGTCGATCGCCAGCGCCAGGCTCTCGTCCTGGCCGGTGTTGTCGAAGAGAGATCTCTTGGCCGAGGTGTCGATCGCTGTCGGATATGCGGATGCCTTTGGCCCAGCGTCAAGGTTCCGAGCCAGTTGCACGACTTTGGCGAGATACGCTCGGTAGCTGATTGCTGCGTGACGACGCTCCTCGATGAGGGCATCGAGCAGGGCGGACATCTTGTCGTAGTACCGCGGGTTGATCGGGCTCTTATCGACGATGAGCTTTCGTATGTTGTTCTCGATTGTCTCGCTCATTGCGTCCGGGTCGGATCGGAGTCCAGGCGGCAGCGCCTTGAGCCCAGGAACGCCGCGCTCGACGATGAGCTTGACCAGACCTAGATCGTCGAACGCCGAAACCTTCTCGCTTGGCTCCGCCTGAATGAAGGTGTCGATGAGGTGCCTCATCGCTGGCTCGTACATCTTGAGATCGACATAGTCGCCGCTCGCCAGCCGGACTTCGGTGCGTACCTTCTCGAAGTGACCTACCTCGGCGCGGATCGTCGCGATCTCGGCCGCGATATAACCAGCCTCCTCGAGCTCGCTGGCGATGTCGGCATAGGCGCGAACGAGGACTCCAACGAGCTTGTAAAGAGCCACCCGGTTGGGCTCGTTGGCGGATAGCTGTGACTCATTGCCCGAGTTCTGCGCACAGAAGTAGCGAAGGTACGCAGCCGAGTCCCGAGGGGCCGCCACCGGCTCACACAGGGCTTTGACCGCCTCTCGCGTCGCGTCGAGCCTCTCGCGCGCGCAGCCCAGGCGGTCCTTGAGCAGCCCTGCCACGTCCTTCTTGTCGTAGCCGTCGAAAGCCCCAGACGTGTAGTCATTTACGGCCGTCTCAAGGCTCTTGAAGAGGTCGCGGTAATCGACGATGTACCCGTATTCCTTGTCGGGGGTATCGAGACGATTGACTCGGCAGATTGCCTGGAAGAGGCCGTGGTCCCGCATCGATTTGTCGATGTACAGGTACGTTGCGGGCGGCGCGTCAAAGCCGGTCAGGAGCATATCGACCACGATCAGCAGCTTCATCTGACCGGGTTCATCGACGAAGCGCTGTTTGGCTTCCTTCTCGAACAGTTCCGCCTTGGTCACCGCGACGTCGGGCGACTCGCCGAACCAATCGGCCAGCATCTGCTTGTAGATCTCGTACTGCTCAAGTCGCTCGGTCTGACCTGCGCCGCTGTCTTCGCCCTTGAGCGAGGCGGCCGTCGGACGGTAGGAGGTGACGATGGCGCAGTGGCCCTTGAGACCTCCCTTGACGAACAGCTCGTAGAACTTGCAGGCGTTGTAGATGCTCCCTGACACGAGGAGCGCATTGCCGTAGCCGCTGCGGAGGCGGTCCTTCGTTTCCATGTCCATGAGGATGTCGGTAACGATTTGATCGAGTCGTGTCCGGCTCGAGAAGACCTCCTGAAGAGTGCCCCAACGACGCTTGATCTGGGCCTGCGCGAGCCTGGTCAGGCCCTTTGTCTTGGCCTCAAACCACTGATCAATGCGCGCTTGCGAGGTGATGCGTTGATCGATGTCGCGCGCTTCATAGCGCAGGTCCAGGATGACACCATCACTCACCGCCTCGTCGAAACGATAGGTGTGGATGTAGCGGCCGAAGACCTCAATGCTGCGCTTCTTGTCCGAGTGGAGCAGCGGCGTGCCCGTGAAGCCGATGAAGGTGGCTTCGGGCAGGATGTCCTTCATTGCGTCGTTGAGAACGCCGGACTGCGTTCGGTGGCACTCATCGACGAAGACGACGACGTTGCCCTTGGCGACGAAGTCAGCGGCTACCGCGCGCTTGAGCTCGGCGATGTAGGCCGGAACGTCGCCTTCGTCCTCGTCGCTTCCGCCAAATTTGTGGATGAGCGAGCAGATCAGCCAGGGGTCGGCGGCATTGAGCTTGGCGACCAGATCTGCCCCGCTCTTGGTCCGATAAACGGCTTCATTGACGCCTTTGAAGACCTTCTCGATCTGCTCGTCGAGCTCGACTCGGTCGGTCACTAGGAGCACGCGAGCGTCGGTCACATGCTCGCGGATCCACTTAGCCAGCCAGACCATCGTGAGGCTCTTGCCTGTGCCCTGGGCGTGCCAGATGATGCCGCCTTCGCGTCGGGCTATGAACTCCTGAGCGGACCGCACGCCGAAGTATTGGTTGGGACGGCAAACCTTCTTGCAGCCGGCATCAAAGACCAGGAAGTCGTGCATCAGCTCGAGCAGCCGCGACTTGGCCAGCATCTGGACCACGGCTTGATCGAGAGGATTCTCGAGATCGCCTGGTTCTTTCCAGCTCAGGTAGTACTTCTCCGGCGTCTCGATCACGCCGTAGCGAAGACCCTCGGTGTCATTGCCGGCCATAACCAACTGGATGGTCGAGAAGAAACCCTGGATGAACTCAGCCCTCTGGCTGTCGATGTTCTGGCGGATGCCTTCGGCCACGGCGACGATGCGAACGCTAGCCTGAAACAGA
>PLMA01000004.1 GCA_003141455.1 Chloroflexota bacterium
GAAGTCGATGACCTGCTGTTCGCTCGCGGCCGCAAGATCCAGACCCGCGCCGCGGAACCAGCTAACCGCTCGCGCCAGGGCGCGAAGCCGGTCGTATTCAGAGGCTGGGATGATCGCGACCGCGAGATGGCCGCGGGCGACGATGGTTCGGACGCGGCCAGCCGCGACCTCTTCGATCAGAGTCGCGAAGGCGGCTCGAGCATCCGACAGGCCGACGGTCCGGAGGGGTGACAGGATCGCGCGCGGCCCGGCGGTGAGACTTCGGATCGTGGCGTAGTCGGGCGCCGGCAGCGTGGCGAGATCCGCGAGCTCAGACGGATCGTTGAGTGCCTCCGGGTACACATTCAGCGCGTGGAGGGCGGCGAGCGAATCCTCGATCTTCCGCCAGCGCTCCGCCTCTTCGTGCTGGATCATCACCGCGAGCGGCTGGCCGTCCTTGAGGATGACGACCGGGGCGCCCTCCTCCACTCGTTGGACGACGGCCCGGAGGGTAGTGCGTAGCTCGCGCATCCCCATTGCCGAAAGTGAACCGCTTACGGTCACGACGCGTCCTCCCTGACTTGCCATCCCTTTGGCGGCGCCTGCAGCACCGCGAACATCCGCCCGTTCCAGGTCACGACGAGTGACTCGGCACGAGCCTTCTGGATCGCCTTATGCAGTTCGTCGCGCACCAAGCGGCTGGGCACTAGCGCGCCGACGTCGCCGGGCCGAACCGCTCGGAGCAGCGCGGCCGGGTGCCCGTGAACGAGGACGACGACCTCGTCGCCGTCCTTCGCCCGCGCGAGGTACTCACTGAACCTGGGACGTAGCTCTCTGGAACCAACCACGTGCGTCATGACCAGACGCTACCGCACGCCAACCGGCAATGCAAGACTAGTTGCGTACCATCTTGCGTACCAAATCGGTGCCGTGCGCCGGCGACAGGCCTGCCGGGGGACAGACAGGCCCTACAAGAGCTTGCCCCGTGACAGAAAGTGCCGGACCGCTGGGGGGTGTGTCCGGGGCGGAATCGGCCGTGAGGGGCTACGGCCGAGGCTTTGGTCTAGTGATAGCGAACCTCGTCCTCGTTGATTGGCAGGGCGACGAACTCGATATGCTGCAAACCATCAGTCCTGACGGCGCCGAAGGCCACCGGGAAGAAGAAGCGAGGGAGCGGGTACAGCAATGCCGAGACGCCCGGGCGATTTCCCTATCGCGGTGCTCCGAGAGCTCAGCCAACGAGCGGGGAACGAGTGCTCCATCCCCTGGTGCCCCGCAAGCACCAGTGGCCCAGATCGCATGAGCGGCACTGTGAGCACGGGGACGGGCGCTCACATCTTCAGCGCGAGACCGAAGGGACCGCGCGGAGATGGCGGCCTCAACCTAACGGAGCTCAAGGCATACAACAATGGCATATGGTGCTGCGACACCCACGGACACTACATCGATGCGAACGGTGGTAACGGCTTTGACGCATCGACTCTTGCCGCTTATCGACGTCTCGCGGAAGTACGAGCGGCATTGCGACAGCAGGGCAGACTACCGCCACCAGCTGGCTGGTTCCATAAGCTGCGGGTCGATGAAGCCCCGCCGCTCAAAGGTGGGAGCGACGTCTACTTCGGCAAGAACACCCTTGTTTTCGGAGAGAACGGCAGCGGCAAGACAATTCTGGCGGACATGCTTGCCGGACTCGGCAAGACCGAGCGGTGGTCCAGGTATGCGGACGACGCCGATCGTCGCCTTAGCTTCTCGATCGACTACTACGACCCTGAACCTCGCCACGTAGAAACCGTGGTTGGACCGAGGGGAGAAGCCATTTCGTCCTCAGTGGACAGCTGCGCCGCCTTACCGGTTCCACGCGTTGCGATCGTCCATTGGTCGCACGATCGGTTCAAGCGAACGGATGACGACGCCACGGGCCTCGATGTCCTCGCTTCGATCTTGGGCGAGGACCGCAACTCGGTGCGAGCCGCGCTGTTGACTACCAGAACGAAAGGGCTGCTAGGAGCTCGAGTCGTCGGGGATGACCTCGAGTACTGGCTTGCCGCTTCGCCTGAGCAACTCCCGGGCAGCAGCAGGCAGGTCTACCACGGGTTCGGGAGTCTAGGGGGAACAGAGCAGCTTCGACTCGGTCTGGAGGCCAGCATCGCCCTCGCGCGTCAGAGGGCTATGGTCCAGACGACGATGCTCATCGTCGACGACATTTCTGGGCGCTTCGACGAGAAATGGACCAAGTACCTCCTCGATCTACTGACCGATCCGACCAATCCTTTTCAGACGCTCGTTGTCACGGCCTACACCGAGCACTGGCCCTCGGATTTGGGCAGCTGGACGATGGTTGAGCTTGTCGAGTCAGTTGGCCTCCGGTTCGAAGTCCGTGAGGATCTGCCTCTCATGTCGATTTAGTCGGCAGGTTCAGATGAACCAACGGCGCCGACGATCGAATCCGACCTCATGGCTGCCATCCGGGAGCTTCTGGCACGATCGCAACCGTTCCTCGAGGAGCGCATAGCGTCGCTCGATTCCCAGGCGGTCACGACTCGCTACGACGGGGGTCAGTGGGAGTGCATTCTCGTGCGGCATGAGCACTGGCGTTCATCGATCGGCTTGGCCCTCGAATGGAACCGCTCCGTCGATCCCCAGGGAGCTAACTCCCCGAAGGTTGGTGTCTTCTGGTGGGCCGATCCACCGACCCTGATCGCCCCACGAACGCAGCTGGTCATTCTGGTGCCAAAGCGAAGCTCCAAGCCCTCGGCTACAAGGTCCCCCTTGAGTGCGTGTGGCCTGTGGGTGCGCGCCTCTCGGCGGAGCCGGACTGGTGGCACGACCCCGAAGGATGGGTCAACGGGATCGTCGAGAATCTGGCGTGCGCGTGGCCACTCCTGGCGCCCGCCATTGACGATGCCCTAGCGCCGCGGGGATCCTTTCCCCGAACTGAACGGAAGAGCAGAGGGTCGACGCTCGTCCGACAGCTAGCGCCTGTTGAGCCGGTCGATCGCTGCGTCGGCGATGGTGATCCAGTCTGGATGCGTCGCTCTCAACCGGGAGAGCGCCGGAATCGCAGCACGGTCCTCCCCTGTCCGACCGATGGCTTCCAGGCAAGCGATGGCAAGACCCACCGAGCCGCCCGCCGCCACGAGATCGAGGACTAACGGATGACCTCGCGGCGGTAGTCGAGGTGTCGCTTGCCTTGCTGAACTTCCTCGTACCACTTTCCGGCGCGACGGACGCCGTCGGCATTCACTTCGCCGCCGGACCGAAAGTAATCCTCGATCCCCTCGCGAGTTGGAGCACCCTGACGGCGGGCGATCCTGTGGAAGGCCCGGATCGCTACCTCTTTCTCACCTCCGCCAAGAAAGCCGTTGTGGCCGCCGAAGGCGGCGACGTGCCGGAGTTCCTCCTCGATGTCGGCGGGGAGAGTCGCTCGAACCGGCGCGTCGAATCCTTCGACGAGGCACTTCGCTCCCGTACGTTCGATCCAAGCGGCAATGTCCGCCATCTCCCAAGGGATCACGCACAGCGACGACCGCGTGGCCATTTGCTCCGCCAACTCGAGAACTTCCTCAGGGGGCCAGATCGCAAGAACTGGGGCGCCGATCCGGTAGCCCGAGCGTGAACGCGGGGAGACGATCTCCCAAGGTGCGGCTGCGATCGCCGGGCGGTTGCGACGCATCGAGGCCGAGTACATAGCGATGAGGCCTCTCACGCCCTGCGCCCTTTCGGTGCGCCGGAGCCAATCGAAGCCCACGTCTAGGACCTCGTCGGGATCGGCTGTGCTGTCGAAGGCCGGGAGCCAGAAGGCCTCGAAGTGGCTGGCAGGCTTCATCGAGGATCACCTCCTATTGATCGGCGAGTATGACGACCATAGTCTCCCCGCGTGCCAGCTTGCCTGTCACGCCGATCCGCTCAACCCGTTAGCCGAATTCACGACCAATGCGTTCCAGGCGTTCCGCCACCGGTATGGCGTCCGGGAACTTGAATCGTGGCAGCATGCAACCGCCACCGCGAGAGCTATAGCCGGCGACCGCGCGTGTCCAGCGGTCCCGGCCCCGGAGTTCGCAGGCCAACGGGAGTGGGACATTCAGGTCGCTACGGTCTGTGTGACTCCTCTCGCCCCGACCCCCGCGATTCCGTAAGAATGGGAGCAGAGGCCGTGACCTCAGATGAGCTACTCGACCAACTCAACTCCGCCGGTGGCGAAATCTACGTCGCTGATCCGAGCGAGCGTGTCCGTGCCCAATACCGACGGGCGATCCATGGCGCCAAAGAGCGGGCACTGGTCCCGGAGGGGTTTCAGCTCTGGCATACCGGCAGGGACCGGGGCGATATGGTGATCCGTCTATTGAAGCGCCACACCAAGCCACCCCGAGTAGTTCCGCCTGTGCGGGCCCCCGAGACGGCGCAAGTTTCGGTCATAGAGAAAAGAGTCAGGCGGCCCACGATCGACTTGAAGCCGGCGCTGGCCTCACTCGCGGTCTCGAAGAGACTTCTGCCGCGATGTCGAACGATCCTTCAGCAAGTGACCGACGAAGCCCTGCGCCGGGGATACGAGGTTCTCGCGGGCGTTGAGAAATCGAGTCTCGTCATCGTGGCCAGCGGCGAGCATCTGCCGTTCCGACTCTTCGAAGAGCAGGACACCGCGCCGGCACCGCCGCGAACAAAGGCCGAACTCCGACGCTATACGTGGCGATTGCCGCCGTCGACGATCAGGGTCCCCACCGGTCGATTGGCCCTTCGGCTCGACCACCACTATCGAAACAGAACCTGGGCGGATCGCACTCGATGGCGACTCGAGGACCGGTTGACCGAAGTCCTCGACCACGTCGATTCGCTGGCTCGCGCCGAGATCGAACGGCAACGCGAGGCGCACGAGAAGGGATTACTCGACCTCGAAGCCTGGGAGGCCGGAGCCGCGGCTGCCCGGCACGCATACATCGCCGCGCTCAACCGCCGGCGGATGCGGAACCAGGCGGCGCGCTCTGGCCGCGCCCACGCGCTTCGCGAATTCGCGAATCGGGTCCTGGCCCGGGCAGCGGCCGAAGCAGACTCATCGGTGGCCGCGCAGATGCTCGAATGGCAGGCGGCAATACTGGTTGAGGCAGGGCGGATGGACCCATTCAGTGCCCCGGCCGACTTGCGCTCGGTCGAGCCTGAGGAGATCACCGCCTCCGATCTCGCGCCCTACATGCCGCGCGGCATAAGCGTCTACTACCGTCCAGTCGTACCGGCCTTTCCGCTGCCGGCTCCGGCACCAGCCCACGTGATCGCCGGCGTCGCGCCAAGAGTCCTTCGATAAGGAGCCGAGTTAGCGCTTACCGCCTCGACGTTGGCGCGAATCGGGCAGGAAGCCAAAGGTCTGCAGCCGGTAGGTGACGGCCTGGTGGGACGCTTCGAAAAGCTCCGAGAGATGGTCGGTCAGGCCGCGAGCTTCCGCGCCGGTTGGGGTCAACGGGAGAAACGCCGGGCCGGTAGCGTCGAGGGTCGCGATGGCTTCCGACACCAACAAGGTCCGGGGCATCAAGAACGCGGCCATGCCCATGTTGGCCTGAACCTCACGCCAATCGCGAGCTTCCTCGCCGGCTTCGAGCTCGGCGCGCATGCACCGGACCGCGGGTTGCCCCGGCGTCCGGGAGCCAGCCAAATACAGACGTGAGTGCAGCGCGATATGGGCGGCCTCGTGCGCGATCGTCGCCCGCCAGCGGCCTCGGAGACCAAGAGGAGCCCCGTCTGCCAAGGCTAGGTCACTCAGAGCCCGGCTGACCACGACGTGAGGCGGCATGCGAAAGAGGATGTAGCCCAAGATCGAGTCATCGAGATCCGCAAAGTAATCGGTCGATGCGCCCTGATAGGTCTCAACCAGGGACTCCACATCGATGCGACCAGGCCTATCGGGCCATAGGTCCGCGGCGAAAAGCGTGTCTGCCGCGATCTGCTCGATTTCGTCGAATTCGTACCAGATCCTTCGGACTCCCCGCCCGTCCGGGATCGTACTCATTTTGATCCGTCGTCCTGTAACTCAGGCGTGTCTCGAAGTAGCCGGCGGATGACCTCAGGACTCACGTTCCGGTCGGACATGCGCCGAAAGAGGACGCCGGCCTCAGGAGTCTTGCGCATGTAGCGATCGGCGTCCCCTCCGAACTTGCCAGCGGCAGTCATGAGGTCGTCGAAATCGAGATCGAGCTCCCGCGCCAGATCCGCCATGACGGACTCCGATGGGATACGCCGCTCGTTCTCGATGTCGCTCAAGTACGAGGGCGTCTTGCCCATCTTGGTTGCCAATGCCCGCAGTGTGATCCGCTTGCGAGCCCGGCCTACGCGCACCTGCTCCCCAACAGTCCCGATCTCACCATTCGCCATGTACGCCTCCTTTGCGTATGTTGTACCATATCTCGGCGTACAGAGCGACGACCAGATGCCCTGCCGTCGCCTGGCGGACTATCAGGTGCTTATGAGCTCCGATTGGAAGTACCTGTCCATTGTGAAGGGTCGCAAGGGCGAGTATCGCGCGCTCCTCGACGTCGATGATGAGGTTCTCGCGGACATCACCCCGCTGATCGCCTTGTGGCCAGGTGAGCCCGGGGAGAAGGACTCTGCGCCCGTGTCGGGAGGCTTCTGGCCAGCTGATGAAGGGTCGAAGGTCTCCGGTAGCTTGAGCGAAGTGCTCCTGTCGAAGATCCGCGGTCGCTGGCCAGCGGATCACCCGCTCTTGCTCGATGGCAAGTGGCTCAACGATCCGGCGTCCTTCCAGACGATCATCGATTCCGCCCGTGCCGCAGGGTTTGTGCCCCTGCCCGTGACGGCGCTCGATCGGGCCGACCCTTACCAGGACATCGTCGCCCGGGCCATCGTCTCAGACCGGGGCGGATTGGTTCTGCGTCTCGTGCGCGCCGACTTCGCGCCGGTGCGGTCTGATCTGGCCTTCCGAGTGCCCGAGCTCCTCGAGCGGTTCGGGCTGACCCCGGGGGATACGGATCTCGTCATTGACCTGGGCGAACTCGACCGGCTCCACTGGGAGGCCGACGAGATCAACCTTGAGGCGATGTGCGCAGCGGCCCTCGATGTGGGCGACTGGCGCAACTTCGCGGTCGCCGGATCGAGCGTGCCGGGCAAGCATCACCCCAAGTTCCTCGACAACGGGATCGAGCCGTTCCCGCGGCTCGAGTGGTGGATCTACCAGAAGGCGCGTATGCGGGGGCGTATCCCCCGCCTGCCGATCTTCGGTGATTACGGCACATCTCACCCTGAGCCCATCGAAGCGATGCCCGGCAAGAACCTCCCGAACATCCCTTCGATTCGCTATGCGACAGCGGACGGGTTCCTGATGGTCCGCGGCCTCAACACAAAGACAGCGGGCTGGGATCACCTTCCGCCACTCTGTAAGGAGCTCATGGCTCGGCCAGAGTGGTGCCAGGGCTCATTCAGTGAGGGCGATCGCTGGATCGAGCGAGTGGCCAACGGCGAGTTGCTCGACAACGGCAATCAGATTCGGGGCAACTACGCGACCTGGAAGCAGGTCAGCCAGGCGCACCACCTGACCTTTGTCAGCAGGCAGCTAGCCAACCAGAACGCTGCCTGAGCGACTCGCAGACCAACGCACGAAGCTCGACTTCGGGCACACATTCCACCAACTCGCGCCAGAGCACGAGCCGCGGGGCTCGGGATGCTCGGCCAGTCCGCTCTCGTAAGGCCGCCGCCACTTCATCGCGCCACAGTAGGCGCGCGATTGCCAGCGGGTCCCGACTCGGATTTGGCGCCGGCGCCCGCAGAGTTGTCAGTCGGCGCTGTTCGCCATCGACGACAGAGATGCCCCACCACGTCGGCAGAAGCCGCGTCGCTTTGTCAATGTGCCTTGGGGCCGCTACCAAGGTTAGCCGTCCGAAGACTGCGCCATAGAGTCCGACTTGCCCCGGCAAGCGGGTCAGATCATCGCGATCGGCCTTGATCTCGTACCCCTCGAGATCGTCGCCGATGGCCGCAAGGTCGATGCGGCCTGCGCCATGAGTGACGCCCATCTCGGCGACGAGGCGCGCGGTCGGCGTCTGTCGTCCTAGCTCGCCGGCAAGCAGATCGCGGATGGCAATCGCATCCTCGAGTAGGCCGAGTTCGAGTTGGCCCGGTGCCGCTTGTCGCGATCTGACTGTGCTCACCGGAAGGAGTCTAGACGATGACCCCATAGCGGTGTGCTCTGAGCGCTCTTGGCTGAAGTAAGCTGCGGCAAGGCAGAAACTCAGCTGGTATCGGTGGGGCGGGATGCTTGCCGAGAACGCGTTACACATCTATACGGACGGCTCTTCGCTTCCATCTCCGAGACGTGGTGGCATAGGGATTCGCTTTCTCTTGATCGACTCTCAGGGCCGCGAGGAGATTTCGGACTCCAGGCATGCTGGCTACAAGGGCGCTACCAACAACCAGATGGAGCTGCAAGCATGCATCGTGGCCCTTGAGGAAGCCCACGATCGAGGGTTGGCGACCCCGGTCTCCAAGATCGTTGTTCACACGGATTCCCAGTACGTCGCGGACAACGTGAATCAGGCGATCTTCACCTGGCCCAAGCAACGGTGGGCCACCAGGGCAGGCACACCAGTGCTCAACGCTGACCTTTGGAAGCGACTGGTCAGGGCGATCAAGAACGCAGGCCGCCGAGTCGAATTCGAGTGGGTTCAAGGACACTCTCGTGATCCTCACAACCGAGCGGTGGACAAGATGGCGAAGGGCTCGGCGAAATCGACTCTGGGACCGACTCTCTCCGTGGTCAGTGTGCGCAAGAAGTGGACGGGCGAATCGGTCTCCATCGGTAGCGTGCGAATGCTGGGCCAGCGCCTTTCAATCAGGGTGATCACGTGCGAGTGGCTGCATCAACAGAAGCTGTGGAAGCTCAAGTACGAGGTCATCTCGAAGGCCAGCCCGTTCCTCGGCAAGGTCGACATCATCTTCGCGACCGACGTGTTGGCCGATGGTCACGCCTACTTCGTCCAGGTCAACCAGGACACAGCCAACCCGAGGATCGCAAAGGTCTTCCGTGAACTGACGGATCCAGATGGAACGCCAAGGAGCAGGTCTATCAAGGGGAAGGGCAACACATCCCATGTTCGGCCGTTGGCGGGTACGTAGGCCGCTATTCCATCGTTGCCGGACGATTCGCAACGCGCCGGACAAGGGCCACGGAGGCGACGAGCGGCAGCGGCGCCGCCGATCGTGCGGCCGGTGACGCAGGCTCGGGCCGGACCCGCGCCTCATGCGGGCTCGGCGGGCGCCTACCGAGTGCGGGTTTGGGCAATAAGGTCCAAGGGCCGGCGTTGGCTTGCTTCAGCATTCAGCCCGCCTGCCGTGACCATCGCTCCCGGCCAGCGAGCTGGCACGCAAGCCGCAATGGGACATTCAGGTCGCTACGGTCGGTGTGACTCCTCTTGACCGTACACGATCCGCGCGCTTCCGCCACTCCAGACGTTGTAGACGCGCCACCAGGGGATTGTCAGTTCGGAGCCCGCGAACGCCGCCGTCAGCTCTGTTGACTCGTCCCATTGGCTGAGGATGGCTAGGATTGCCGTCTTGGCGTGGCCGACATGCTGATGGCCTTTGGTTTCTATCACCCATGCGACCCAGGTGTTGGCCTCGGGGTGGACCGTTAGGCCGGGGGCCATGGTGCCCACGTAGAACGACGGATCCGCTGGGGAGCACACCGCGTACACGACCGGCTGCAGAACCCAAGGGACCATAGACTCGATCAGCACTTGATCCTCGTGTGCCTTGAGGGCCGCCTCGCGGATGCTCGGCGCGAGAAGACTGGCATCCCGAGCGGCATCTCGCTGGCTGTAGCTTTGGAGCGCCTCGACGTCGAACGTGAGGTCCAGCACGAGCTTGCAGCGCATCTGCTTGGCGACAGGGTCGAGCAGTTCTTTGAGGGCTTCTTCTAGCCTCTCGACGCCCTTCTCAGCCCTTGCGGCTGGCTCATCGACATATCTCTTGACTTCAAGCGCGACAGGCGTGCTGTCGATCGTGACTAGAAAGTCGGGCGAGGGTTTGGGGCCCGTGGACACTCGGTCGAGATTAGTCACGGACCGGCCTTCGGTCTGTAGCTGGGCAATGACCGCATGCGCCGTCGTGTCCTCCAGCATCTTCTTTCGCTGACTTGCACCAAGACGGATGTTCTGCACGACTCCAAGTATGAAACCCTGATGCGGCTGGTCTAGCTGTCACGACGTAGCCGACCAGCGGAGCGGGGGCCGGGCAGAGGCTCACTGTGGTGGCACCGCATTAGGCTTTCCAGCCTGCCTCTCACGTCGTACCCGCCAGCCTATGCGCTCTCCGAGACTCGGCGAACATAGGTCGGAACGTTCGTGACCGGGATCAACAGGATTGGCGAACGGTGTGTCGGCTCTAATCCTCCCGCCCCGACAGAGTAAAGGCCGATCCGACCGACCTGAATGTCCGCCTGGGTACTCTCGTGCGAGATCATCAGCTTAGACCGCTGGTTCCGCGCGAACGCCGGATGAGGCCGGTGTTCAATGCTAGCTGCCTCAGGATCCGGCTTGCGCCCGCGGGGTCGGAGGGCTCACGTGGGGCGCCCAGGCAGCCCTTTTCCATTGGGCTCTCCCTCCAGCTCGTGGGTCTGCTTCTGCGGGCCGGCATCCAAAGCGCCCTTCGCGAACGGGCGTTGCTCCCTATGGTTGGGACGTTACCATTCGCACACGACAGCTATCGGGGGCCAAGCAAGTTGAACGGGTGGCATCGGCGAGCCTATGTAGTGGCGGGAGTCCTAGCCCTTGCCTTCGTCGCTTTGCAGTTCCGCGCCTGGTGGGAGCCCCTCGGTAGCGCAGGCCTGCTGCGGGACTTCCTCGCCACGGTTGACAAGAACTCCTCGCTACTCCAGGGGATTTCGGCGCTTGGCGCAATCGCGCTCTTCGCGATCTCATTGAACCGCCCTGGGAATCCTGGAGACTCCCGATCTTTGATTTAGGCCGCGGCGGTTGCTTCTAGTTGGCGATGGTATGCCTCCTCGAACTCGGCCGGAGGGATGTCGCCGCAGGCGGAGTGGAGCCGGCTCTCGTTCCACCAGTGGACCCAGGCGGCAGTGGCCAACTCGACCTCTTCGGTGGTGCGCCAGGAGCGCCGCCGACGGATCAGTTCTGTCTTGTAGAGGCCGTTGACCGTCTCGGCGAGGGCATTGTCATAGCTGTCGCCCTTGGATCCGACCGAGTTGACGACACCGGCCTCGGCCAGGCGTTCGGTGTATCGGATGGCCAGGTATTGAACACCGCGATCGCTGTGATGGACCAGGCCCGCAAGATCGTGGCCACGGGCGAAGATGGCCATCTCGAGGGCGTCGAGAGCGAGGTCGGTCCGCAGCGATGCCGCCACCCGCCAGCCGACGATCCGCCGGCTGAAGACATCCACGATGAAGGCCGTGTAGCAGAAGCCTGCGATGGTCCAGACGTAGGTGAGATCGGCAACCCAGAGCCGATTGGGAGCCGGAGCGGCGAAGGTTCGCGCGACGAGATCAGCCGGACGAGCCGCCAGATCCGCGGGTCTCGTGGTCCGGATGCTGCGCTCGCGCGTCGCACCCACCAGGCCGAGAGCGCCCATCAGGCGAGCGACGCGGTCACGGCCGACGCTCTCGCCCTTGCGCCGAAGAACCCGCCAGACCTTGTATGCGCCATAGACCGCGAAGTTCTCCCGATGGATCGCACTGATCTTGACCTTGAGTTCACTGTCGGCGAGGGCACGAGCGGATGGGGGCCGGCTTCGTGCGGCGTAGTAGGAGGAAGGGGCGATCGCCAGAGTCCGGCAGATCGGCTCGACCATGTAGGAGCGCGGTTCTCGTCGATGTAGCGGGTCATTTCGTCGAGCGGCGGTCGAGCTCCGCCCCGAAGAAAATGGCTGCGCTCTTGAGGATCTCGTTGGCCCGGCGGAGTTCGCGGTTCTCGCGTTCGAGTTCGACGATGCGCCGACGCTCCTCGGTCGTGAGGCCGGCTCGAGCACCGCGGTCGATCTCCGCCTGGCGGACCCAGTTGCGCAGGGACTCGACTCCTATGCCGAGCGAGTGGGCGACCCGGGCGACGGCTCCGGTGCGTTCACCGGTCTCCTCGATGGTCTCGAAGACCATCCGGACGGCGCGTTCTCGTAGCTCAGCTGGATAGCGATACGAGGGCTTGTGGCTGCTGGCGTTGTCTGGCATGACTCCATTCTCCAAGAGATGGAGCCTCCATCAAACCCAGGGCGGTTCATGCGGCTGTAGGCCTCGGCTTCGTGAGCTTCCCTTACGAACTGGTCCCAGTCGTCTGGGTCCGAGCTGAGGAGCCTCTCATCCACGAACAGCACCGCGACTCCAGCTTGATGAAGGTGATCTTCGACGGCAATGAGAGTCTGCTTGAGGTTGCGCAGAAACCGGCTGACGTAGCCGACGACGAGGATGTCGAAGCGCCTTCCCTCGCGGCGGCCAGCATGGCCTGCCAGGCGGGAGTGAGCCAGGCGGACTTCCAGCCCGTTGTTCCGAGATTGACTTCGTGCCATCGTAGAAGAGCGCGGACTGGCATAAAGGGTTCGGAATAGGCCGGGCGCTGACACACGATGACCACGTCGTGACGGATGCGACCGGCTCCGGCTCGGGGGGCTGCGTGAGATACTGTCAGGGCCGCCCACGGCCCCGCGCTGACAGGAACAGACCTGGTTGGTCGTGCGGGCTCGGCCGCCACTTCGTCACGCGGAGGAACCAGATGCAGGCCCTTGTCGTGATCGACATGCTCAACGATTTCGTCACGGGGGTGATCGCCAACCCGCGGTCCGAGCGGATCATTCCGCCGCTCGCTGCGGCCCTTGGGAGGGCCCGTGCCCGCAGGGATGATTGGCTCGTCGTCTACGCCAACGACGCGCACCTGCCGCGGGACTTCGAACTCGCGGTCTGGGGCGAGCATGCGATGGCCGGCAGCACTGGCGCCGCGATCATCCCGCAGCTTGCCGCGCTCCCTGGCGACTTCATTCTGCCCAAGCGCACGTACTCCTGCTTCTATGACACCGGGCTCGAGCCGCTGCTGCGCCAGTTCGGGGTCGACACCGTCGTGCTGACCGGCCAGCACAGCAACATGTGCGTGCGGCACACGGCCGCCGACGCCTTCTTCCGCGGCTACCAGATCGTGGTCCCCGAGGACGGCGTCGAGGCCTTCAGCGACGAGGACCAGGCCTCGGGCCTGGCCTACCTGCGCCAGGTCTACAAGGCCGAGACGCCCAAGCTTGAGGATCTGCTCTGAGATCTTGCAGTCGACCGGCCTGGCCACGCCGGACTAGCACCGACACCAAGGGCCCCGGGCCCACTCACCATGCGTGCGTCAGATTGTGCCGGCCATCGCGAGCGTGCGATGGTTGGATCGCGAGGCGGATGGCTCGCCACTATGCAGCCCGGCTTGGGCCGTGGCTTCATCCGCAAGTGCCTCCGCCTTAGCGATCGAGCGGCTCGGACGTGGCCTCATAGGAGCATGACCAACTGAACGCACGCCTGCCCATCCGACCCGCGTCCATCGGAACCCCAGACGCGGAGGCACCAGATGACGGCGATCGGTATCGATACCCACAAGGCGACGCTTGCGGCCTGCGCCGTCGACGAGCTCGGGCGGACGGTCGGAGAGGCATCGTTCGCCAACGACCCGGCCGGCCACCTCGCGTTCATCGCCTGGGCCCGCTGGATCGCGCCTGAGGCGCTCATCGGCGTCGAGGGCTCGTCATCGTTTGGGGCCCCGCTTGCGCGGTCCGCCCAGAGCGCCGGGCTTGAGGTTCGTGAGGTGCCACCGCACCTGAGCCGTGTTGAGCGCCTGCGCACTCGTCGGCCTGGCAAGAGCGATCCGGGCGATGCCCTCGCGATCGCGCGGGTTACGGCCCGGGAGAAGAACCTGCCGCCGATCAGACTGCCTGATCGCACGACCGAGCTGCGGCTCCTCCTAGAAGCTCGCGAAGACCTCGTGGACGAGTCAACCCGCGCACGCAATCGGCTGCACGCTCATCTGCTCACTCTGGCGCCAGGCTATGGCGTGACGGTCGCCAACCTCGTCGCGGCTCGCCATCGGGCGGCGGTGGGGCGGCTCCTGCGCGGCGTCGGCGGGGTCCAAGCCGAGCTCGCTCGCGGACTCCTGCTGCGCCTCGTGCGACTCGAGCGGGAGGTCAAGGCTCTGACGAGTCGCATCGGGATGCTCGTGGCTGGCCACCCGCTCCTGGGACTCCCGGGTGCAGGTCCAATCACCGTCGCCCGGCTCATCGCCGAGGTCGGTGATGTCCACCGCTTCCGATCTGCCGACGCTCTCGCGGCCCTGGCCGGCGTCGCGCCGATCCCGGCGAGCTCGGGGCAAGTCCAGCGCATGCGTCTCAATCGGGGCGGCAACCGCCAGCTGAACCGAGCGTTCTATGTGATCGCCGTGATCCAGTCTCGTTTCCATCCCCCGGCTAAGGCGTATGTCACACGTCGGATGGAGGTCGACGGGAAGTCGTGGCGCGAGGCGATCCGTGCCCTCAAGCGACTGTTGGTTCGGCCTGTCTTCAGGCTCCTGGTCGAGGGCGCGGCCGCACAGCTGGAGGCCGCTTGACAGATAGGAGCCTGCGGATCGTCGTGGGCCACAGGGGAGCCCGCTGTCTTTCTGGTGCTCACCGATCACCCGTCGCGGCCGCCTATGCTGCCTTTATGAGCGACTCCAAGCCCTTCAGCCGGACCACTGCCGATGTCGTCCTGACCGCGTTGCGCCGGACGCGCCAGGTCCGCGGGTTCACTGAAGAGCTCGTCTCCGATAACGATCTCCAGACGATCCTCGAGGTAGCCCGCTGGTCCGCCGGTTCGAGAAACCGCCAGCCCTGGACCTTCATCGTCGTACGCGAGCGTGGCGACCTCCAACGGCTGGCCGAGCTCGCTCCGAACGCCAAGCACGTCGAGCGACGCCTGCGCACGACGTCCGACGACATCCTGACCGCGATCGCGGGTGGGTTTCGATTGACACACAGACCGGGTCGGGGCGTGGCGGATGTTCGAAGGCGTTCGGCCTCAGTCGCTACTGGGACGTTACCGTTCTCCGTTGGTGGAGCCTCGGGTTCGAAACAAGCCGCAGGTAAGCAGTGCCGTTTAGTGTCACTGCAGCCGCGCTCCCCGCTCCCGGAGGCTCAATCTCGGCATCACCGACCGATCCAGTCCGGGCCGTCGCGGCCCAGACGCTTCCTCTCGGCTTGGTCATTCGGGGCCGGATGACCCGAGCTGGACCGCGCGATCATGTGGTCGGAGGAAAGCCAGGTGCTTGCTGACACGATGCTCGAAGATGTCATATCAACCTACCTCCGACGTCACTCCTGGCACGGCACGCCAATGGGCACGTTCGCCGAACTGGGGGACATCGCAGCCAGAAAGCGGGCGATTTCCGAGCCGATCGCCGCGGGTTCAATCCAGGTCGGAGCAGCCCGCGAAGACCCGAGTCCGGCGATCATGCGACTTGATGCAGCGCCACTATGTCGCCAGCTGGAGTACGTGGCGAGCAGCGACGGTTCGCACGACCCTCGTGGAAATGGATCACGGCGTCGTTTCGGGCGGCCTTGACGGTTTCGGCCTGGCGGACGAGAGCGTCAGAGGCCGCGGAGAAGCAACACGAGATCGTTGATGATCCACCGGCTCGAAGAGGCCGTCACCGTGACAAGCACCATGGCGCCCGCCGTCCGAGTCAAGCCGTAGGGACGGGCAACGGAGACCCGACCGGCCAGCCGAGCGTCACCATACTCGGCTCGTCTCTCCGGAGGCCAGCGCTATCTCCACTACATGCAGGCCATCGCGCGACACGCACGAAGGGTATTCATCGGCCAGTCTCGCCTCGTGCACGGGGATGACGCGTCGGGTATCTCCGCCGCATTCTCGGATCATCGAGTCGACGGCCATAACGGTCCGCAGGTGGCTGCCCTCGACATAGCCCACGGGCATCATCACGCCGTCGCCCGACCAACCCACCATGTTCTCGTAGACGTATACGTTATCGCCTGCCAGAACGAACACGTCATCGGCTGTCGGCCCATTACGCACGGTCACCCACATCGATCCGAACGTGTGGGTATCCGGCGCCGCACGCAAGTCCACGCCTGGCAGCACGTTGGTCACGTCGCCGTCGATGAGCTGCAGTCGGCCCGCTTCAGCGAGGCGAACGCAACGATCCAGGTCCGCGGGGTCGACGGATGATGTGAACCACCCTAGAGCCCTGGGTAGAGTCATCCCCCAGGTATGCATATTGAGTTCGCGACGTTGCATGACTACCCGTGCATGCGGGAATGCATCCAGGTTGCCTATGTGGTCCCAGTGCGCGTGAGTAACGAGAATTGTGTCCACATCGGCCGGGCTCACACCGATCTGGCCCAGCACGCGCTCAGGCGGAGTCCAGTCCACCAGACCATGCTTCTCCATCAGCCGTCGTTTGGGCTCGTCATCACCAACGCCGGTGTCGACCATCACGACGTGGCCACCGCCCTTCACGAGGACGTAGCAGAAGGGAAGGTTCCGAGTACCGGCGTTGTGAGCACCATAGACCAACGCACCGACCGGGAAGGCCGGTACCCGCCCATATTCCAGCACCCAGATGGAGTATTGCGGGCTCCTATCAAACGTCACGACCGCCTCCGGCGACTGCTAGATCACGCCTTGCGGCTGCCCATCGGAGACGCTTCATCCACGGCACGTCACCGCGCTGCGCTCGCCGACCCAATCAGACCTCGTCTGCGTTTCGTCCTCCACCGTCTTCGCGCGCGCGGTGTAACGATCTCCACGCTGCTCGACAGCGAGTTCCAAACCGAACGCGCGGCTGAGGACGTCGGAGGTCAGCACGGCGGCGATCGGACCAGAAGCCAACACACGACCCGCCGAGAGCACCAGCGCATGACTGGTTCCCGGAGGGATCTCCTCTATGTGATGGGTAACCACCACCATCGCTGCGAGACGAGGATCCGCGTTGAGGCTCCCAAGCAGACTTGCGAGCATCTCGCGACCCCCGAGATCGAGACCTGCGGCTGGCTCGTCCAGCAGAAGCAGAGCAGGATCGAGCATCAGGGCACGGGCGATCAGGATCCGCTGACGTTCGCCGGAGGACAGACAATCGTATCGGCGGTCGCGGATGCTCCCGCAGCCCACCCGCTCGAGAAGCCGCTCTGCCTTGGCGTAGGTTTCGGGGCCATGCGCATCCCACCATGGTGCCATCGCACCGGTCGCGCCCGCTACGGTGGCTTCTGCGGCTGTCAGATTAGTTGGGATCCTGTCGGCAAGCGCGCTGCTGGCCAAGCCGACGAAGCGCCGCAGAATTCTCACGTCGACGCGACCGACCTGATGCCCGAGAATGCTGACTGAGCCCCTGGACGGCCGAAGGTATGAACTCGCGATGGAGATAAGCGTCGTCTTTCCGGTGCCGTTGGCCCCAACCACCACCCATCGTTCACCTTCCCGGACGGTCCAGGTGACCCGTTTGAGGAGCCAGACGCCCGAACGCACCACCCCCACGTCAATCAGCTCCAAGATCGGTCGTCGCTTGGGCGCCACGCACACCTCGCAGGCTAAGTCTGGGCGGCAATGTCGATTCGAGCGCAAGTCGCCGCTACTGCGAGTGCCTCGCGGGGACAGCCACCCAGCCTCGTATGCACAGTCGGGCAAGCAGCCGGAGGGTGCTGAGCCCGGCAAGCGGAGAGACGCATCTCCGTTAGCGCGTCGGGTAGTCGAAGACGACGCCTAGCGTCTCATTTGCCCGCATGTCCACGAACTCGTATGCGGCTGGCGCGTCCGCCAGGTCGAAATGGTGGGTGACCATTTCCTTCACCGGCAGCTTTGCCAGGAGATCCAGCACGACATTCATGCGCCGCCCAAAACTCCAGCGCGGCTGGAGGCCAGACCCCAGGCTACTAACCTGGGAGCTCACGATTCGATGCCGCCTGAAGTGGAACTCAGGAGCGAGCGTGAGTGTCACTGGTCGGGTGCCATAGTAGGAAACGACCGCGATCGTTCCCTCCTGGCCTGTCGCCATGATCGCCTGCTGGAGCGCCGGCGGCGCGCTGCTCGCCTCGATCGCGACGTCTACGCCGCGCCCATTAGTCAATGTGCTCACCACCGCGGGCAGGTCTTCCGGTGTGACGGCCGCATCGGCGCCCAGCCTGAGCGCGCGCTGACGCCGGTCCGCGAGCGGATCGACGACGATCAGCTTGCCGGCACTCTTCCGGGCGAACAATCCGCAGAAGGTTCCCACGATGCCTTGGCCGAACACGACCACCACGTCACCCAGACGGATTGGAACATCGAGGAGGGCATTCAGCGCGACATCCGCAAGGTTCGCGAAGATCGCGACCTCCGGATCCATATTGGAAGGAAGCTTGAACAGGAGGTCCGGGTTGTTCCGCATCGTGAACAGGTCCTGATGCGGGTGACGGGCGAATACGAGATCGCCCGGCCTATAGGGGACATCAGGACCGACGGCGTCCACCACGCCAACGACCTGGTACGCATACTTCACTGGGAATGCGAAGCTTCCGGCGCAAGTCTCGAGGCCGAGGTCTGTCTCGGCCGAGATCTGACCCCGGTACACCTGCATCTCGGTTCCCTGACTGATGAGGGACGATCTGGCGCGGATAGTCAGCTCACCGGGACCGGGTGCCGCCACGACTTCGGCGCGGACGACCGCCCGACGATTGGATTCGAACCAGACGGCATGACCGGCCCGACCCGGGGCCTTGGAAGCGGAAGTCGCCACGTTCTCAACCCTCCTACTGCGCGTCCGGGCGCTGGTCCGACTTCAGGGCCGCTGCCGGTTCGCCCGGCTTCGGTGTGCGTCGGATGGAAATTCCCCCGAAACGACCGCCGCCGTAGCCCGCCGTTCTTGCGCTGAGCAGCACCGCGCCGATGATGATGGCTCCTCGAGCCATCAGCTGCTCCGGGTTCGCCAAGCCGATGATGATCAGCCCGTTGTTCAGGACACCGATCAGGAGCGACCCGATGAGCGCACCGATCACGCTCCCCTTCCCGCCCGCCAAGGCCGTGCCGCCAATGATGGCCGCCGCGAACACGGACAACATATCGGACGTGCCGAGTGTGTAGGAGGCGGCACCGAACTGCGCCTCGTACAGCAGGCCGGCAAGGGCACCGCCCATGCTGCTCGCCACCATTGCGCAAACCTTGACGCGGTCAGTCCGGATGCCCGAGAACCTCGCCGCGTTTGGATTAGCGCCTGTCGCCAGCACAGCGCGCCCGGCTGGCGTCCACGCCAGGAGAACGAACCCGACCAAGACGACGACCAGCGACCAGATCAAGAGAACCGGCACCGGGCCCAAGTCTTCGCCGCCGAAGAACTGGATGAACGCCGGATCCAAAACGGCGATCGACTTCACGTTCGTGATCCGGAGCGCAATACCGTTAAGGACGCTCAACATGCCCAACGTGACGACAAAGGACGGAATGCGAAAGCGCGTAGTAAGCGAGCCGTTGATGAAGCCGACAAACGCCCCGAACGCGAGCGCGACAATCGGCGCGATGATGGGACCGTAGTCCGGCAGCAGCAGCGCACAGATGAAGGCCGATACCGGCACCACGGCGGCGATCGACAGGTCCATCTCACCGGACGAAATGACAAAGACCGTCGGCACCGCCATCACCGTGATGGCGGAGGTCTGCCTGACTATGTTCAGGAAGTTGGTCGAAGTGAAGTAGCTGGTGTCGCGCAGCGCGACCGCGAAGATCCCGATGATCACAAGCATCACCAGGACCAAGGCGCCAGCGTTCTCGCCGCGATACGCCCGGAGCAACGCGCCGCGAATCCACGCTGAGAATCTTCCGGATGGGCTCAGGACCGGTTCGTCCTCGATCCCGCTCTGACTGACCGTGGTTCCCTTCATGCTTGACCTGCCTCTGTCATCGCTACCTGTCCCCGCGCTCCACGCTGCATCGCCATGATGAGCCCTGCCTCTGACAGCGACGGATCGCCTCGCCGTATTTCTTGTTGGATCGTCCCGTTGACCATCACGAGGATGCGATCCGAAACCTCGATCAGCTCGCGTATGTCCGAAGTCACCCACAAAGCCGCGCGGCCTCGATCAACCATCCCACGCACGTAACGGAGCAAATCGCTTGCCGCTCCTACATCCACGCCGAACGTCGGCTCATCAAGAAGGAGCAACGACGAATCCGCAGCGAGCGCCTTCGAGAGGACAACCTTCTGCTGGTTACCGCCGGAGAGCTCGCCGACGACCTGCTGGGGACTGCGAGCGCGTATGGCCAGAGTGCGCATCAGCCGCTTCGTGAGGTCGCGACCCTCCCGGGCCCGGACGAACAACCACGCACGCGTTAGCTTCCCGATGACAGGAAGTATCGTGTTCTCCATGATCGTGGCCCTCAGGACCAGACCGAACTTGCCGCGCTCTTCGGGGATCAAGTAGACACTCTTGTGGATCGCGTCCGCGGGAGCCCGAGGAGCGTATGCGTCGGAGTTGAGCAACATCTCCCCAGCCGTCGGCTGGATATCGCCGAACACGGTCCGGAGGAGCGTGGTTCGACCACTGCCTGCCAGGCCGGCGATACCCACTACCTCTCCCGGATAGACCTCGAGGGAGACGTCGTGGAGCTTTGTGCCCACGCCGACATTACGGAGTTTCAGCACAGGTGGGACGTGTCGCTCCGACGCCGCCAGCGCAACCCCGTGTTCCGCAAGGTTCTGCGTGGTCTGGAGGAGCTTACTGCCCAGCATTGCATTGATCACCGCGTCCATCGACGTCGTGCTGGTCGGGACAGACAGCGTGACGGATCCTTCGCGAAGAGTCGTCACCTCGTCGCTCACCTCGAACACTTCACCGAGGTGGTGTGTGATCAACACGATGCCGCTACCGCTTTCGGCGAGGTTACGCATAGCGCGGAACAGCACCTTGATCTCGCGATCGGTCAGGGGTGCCGTAGGTTCATCAAGAACTAGCACGTCCTTCGCGAGCCGCAACGCCTTGACGATCTCGATGAGCTCCTGCTCAACTGGGCTCATTTCGGAGACGCGCTTCCGCAAGACGGACCGCCTCAGACCGATGCGATCACAAAGCTCATCGGCCTGTTCCATTTCCTTGTTCGTCTGAACGAGTCCCAGACGATTCACGGCCTCCGCGTTGAGAAACACGTTGTCGAGTCCCGTGAGCGTCCGTACGAGACTTCGCTCCTGCAGGACCATCCCCAGGCCGAGCTGACGAGATTCGGCCGGCCGGGAAAACGTCAGCTGATGACCCGCAATGTAGACGCTTCCCTCCGTTGGGGCGTAGCCGCCCAACGCGATCTTCATCAAGGTCGACTTCCCAGCGCCATTGTGTCCGACGAGAGCGCGGATGGCCCCTCTGGCAACCTGGAAGTCGACATGTCGGAGAACCCAGGACTCCCCGAATCGCATCCCGATGTTCTGCATGTCGAGGGCTGGCTGCGAGGGCGCGACGCTAGTGGCCGCCATAGTCATTCCTCTGATCTTCGAGCGAGTGATGCTGGGAAGGCTTCTGCCGTGGCCGAGAGGAAGGGGAGTACCTGGCCACGGCAGAAGCCCGAGGAGACGAACAGTCCTACTGGGTGCTAACGGGTAGCGGATACTCGGGACCGTGCATGAAGTCCCAGGCATCCTTCAGGTTGGCGTTGGTTGCGGCGTACGTCGGGAAGATGAGGAACGCAGGAACGTCGAGGCCGGCCTTGGTCATCGCTCCGGCGAGAGCCATCGTACGACCGCCGTCGTATACGTCCTGAGCCATGTCGACCTTGATCGTGCCGTTGGCGGTTGCCAGTTGACGAGCGCCCGTCTCGGCAAGGTCCATGGTCACCAGGTCGATCTTGCCCTCGAGACCGCTCTGCTTGATCGCGGCCATCTCGCCGAGGCCTGGCGGATCCTCCCAAGGCGCGAACAGCACGTTGATGTCCGAATGGCGAGCCAGGAACGCCGCGGCGTCGTTCGTCGCCGCGTTAGGATCGCTGAAGCCGGAGTTGGACCCGCGCGGGTCGGCCGGACCGCCGTCCGCGATTACCTCGATCTTCGGGCAGGCCTTCAATGCCTCAAGGAAGCCCTCCTCGCGGAGGAGGATCGCATCGACGTTGTTGATGTAGTGGAGATAGCCAAGCTTCGCGCCGTTCGGGTACTTCTTGCAGACGGCGGCGCCCATCTGCTTGCCGAGCTGGAAGAAGTCGTACGAGATCACGGAGGCAATGGGCTTGCCCTTGCCCGTCTCCCAGCCCTTCGCTCCAACTGCCCAGGACACGATCGTGATGCCCTTGTCAGCGGCCGGCTTCATGATCGCCGCCATCTGGTTCGGGTCGATCGTACCGCCCGTGATGATGATGTCCGGGTTCAGTGGGAGAACCGCCGCCAGGGCGCCGGCCAGCCCGTTCGGGTCGAAGTTGAAGCTCGTGATGCGCACCAGATCCACGCCAAGAGCCTGGAACTCCTGCCGCACGCCAGAGCGAATCGACTGGTTGTACGTGGCATCCGCCCAGTCGAGGAAGACGGCCTTCAGGTGCATCCCGCAGATCTGCTTGACCTGGTCAGGCGTGGGCTGCAGCGTGTCATACCACTGAGGCGAGACCTCAGGATTGGAGCCCAGATCGGTCGACTTGATCGTCATCTGGGCAATGTCCGGCTTGGCCGTCACGGGATCCAGAGACGCCGGGATCGGGCGCGGGTCGAGCACTGCAGAGTCGTACGGGGTGTCACACTGAGCGGGCGCGGCCGACTGAGCGGGCGCGGCCGACTGAGCGGGCGCGGCCGACTGAGCGGGCGCGGTTGTCGACGCAGCGGAACTGCAGCCCGACAGGAGGCTTGCGACTACTGCGCCGGATAAAAGAACCCTGATAACTGGGCTGTCAGGGTGCCGCAATCTGAGTCTCATACTATAATGCCTCCATCTGATGACGACGCACACGGTCCCACGACAGGTGGCGTCTCTCCGCACAGGAACATATCAGTGGCGAACACTCACGACAATGTAGACCCCGCCAGTTCCACAGAAGCGAGTTAGGGCATCCGATACAAGTTGAGATCCACCCAATCCAGACGCCGAGGCCCCATTCCGGGATCGTGCCCCGTGGAGTGGTGGGAATTGAGCGAGTCGGCGTGATCCCAGCGACGACGTTGATCGGGTCGTTCTAGGACGCCAGCAGCAGGTTCTTCGCTCCATCCACCTCCTTGGGAACATCATCGCCGAGCCGGTCAAGGAGGGCCATCGAGCCCTCGGCCAGATAGCGGCGATCGGTGATGGCCCACTCGTCGTGAGCCTCGAGAAGGACGGCTCCGGCCAGGCGCATGACGGCGGCCTCGTTGGGGAATATGCCCACGACATCGGTGCGGCGCTTGATCTCGCGATTGAGCCGCTCGAGAGGGTTCGTGCTCCAGATCTTTCGCCAGTGGCCGACCGGGAAGGCGGCGAAGGCGAGCACATCCTCGCAGGCATCGTTGAGCATCGAGGCGACGATCGGGAACTGATGGCTGAGCTTGTCGGCGATGACGGCGTGCTGCTCGCGCACCGCGGCAGCATCGGGCTGGGCGAAGATGGTCCGGATAGCCGCAAGGACCATCTCGGCTGAGCCCATGGGGATCCGGGCCAGGATGTTGCGCAGGAAGTGGACCCTGCAGCGCTGCCAGGCCGCGCCAATGAAGACTGCGCCGATGGCCGCTTTGAGGCCCTCATCGGCATCGCTGATCACGAGCGCCACGCCCGCCAGACCGCGTGCCCGGAGTGAGCGCAGGAAGGCCGTTCAGAAGGCCCCGTCCTCGCTATCGCCGACGGCAAAGCCCAGGACCTCGCGGTTGCCATCTGCGGCGACGCCTGTCGCGACGACGATCGCCTTGGACACGACCGAGGCTCCCGCGTGGGACTTCACGTAGGTGGCGTCGAGAAAAGTGTAGGGGAAGCGGATGTGGGACAGGCTCCGGTCGCGAAACGCGGCCACGACCGGATCGAGCTCGGCGCAGATGCGGCTGACCTCGCTGCGGCTGATCCCGGCCTTGATACCCAGAGCGGCCACCAGATCGTCGACCTTGCGCGTGGACACGCCGGCGACGTAGGTTTCCATCACGACCGCCCAGAGGGCCCGGTCGATCCGCCGACGGGGTTCGAGCAGGGACGGGAAGAACGAACCCGCCCGGAGCTTGGGGATCTGGAGCTCCACATCGCCGGCCTTGGTGGACAGCAGACGCGTCCGGCTGCCGTTGCGATGGGTCTGCCGGGTCTCGGTCCGTTCGTACCGGTCGGCCCCGATCACCTGGGCGGCTTCGAGCTCGATGAGATCCTGGAGGACGAACTCGATCGCTTCGCGGATGACGTCCTCACTGCCGCCGGCACGGATGGCATCAAGAAGCTCGGACAGTGCAGAACTCGGCAGGGCCATCGGTATCTCCTCGTGTTCTCGGAAGGAACACGCTGAGAATCACACCGGTGGCCTCGTTGCGCCTGGCTCAGGCGACGTCAGGTCCGTCCCTCAATTCCCACCACTCGGGGGGACGCCACTCATTCCGGCGTCACTTCCCACATGACATGGAGGGCCGAACTGAGACGGCCCGTTGAACGCACTTGAGGTGGCGGCTGCCAACGTAGTCACACGATTGCTTGGCGAGGGCGCGAGGGGTAGAAACTCGCACGGGACGGAATGACGGGCTCGCCAGGCGACGGCCACAGACGCGCCCGGGAGCGGAACAGAGTCACCTAGTGTCCCGATTCGCTGATCGCTCGGGGCTTGCGCACGGCTTTGGCCAGGATTTGATCGGCTCTCTTGACCCAGTGGAAGGGCGTTGAGCCCTCGTTCCATTGGGCCGTGAACGCGGCGATCATGGCGATGAGTTCTTTGACCGAGCGGAAGCTGCCACGGCGGATGGCCTGACGCGGAAGGATGCCGAACCAGGTCTCCATCTGGTTCATCCACGACGCCGACGTCGGGGTGAAGTGGAAGCTCACTCTCGGGTGCTCTTCGAGCCAGTCTCGGACGGCCGGCGTCTTGTGGGAGCTGACGTTGTCGAGCACGACCGC
>PLMA01000050.1 GCA_003141455.1 Chloroflexota bacterium
TGCCAGAAGGTCCAGGACAACGTCCGCTCGATGGGCATGGCTCTGACGAGCTGTACCGTACCGGCGGCCGGCAAGCCCACTTTCGAGCTCGCCGAAGACGAGATGGAGATCGGCGTCGGCATCCACGGTGAGCCCGGTCGGACGAGGATGAAGCTCGCCACCGCGGACGAAGTCGCCGAGATGCTCATGACTCCGATCCTGGACGACCTGCCGTTCCGTTCGGGCGACCGCGTTCTCGCCTTCGTGAACGGAATGGGCGGGACGCCTCTGATCGAGCTGTACATCGTCTACAACGCGGTCAACCGGATCCTCAAGGGCCGTGGCATCACGATCGCCCGGAATCTGGTCGGCAGCTACATCACGTCGCTCGAGATGGCCGGCTGCTCGATCAGCCTGCTCAAGCTCGACGACGAGCTAGTCCGCTACTGGGACGCGCCCGTCCATACGCCGGCACTGCGCTGGGGCGTGTGACGAGCCGTTTGGCTCAGCGCGCGAGAATGGCCGCGTCGATTTCGGGCCATACCTGAGGTTCGCCATGCCTTTGGACCAGGCGGGCCAGCTGTCGTACGACGATGTCGTCGGCTGGATCCGTCGTTTCGCCGCCGTCATCGCCGAGAACAAGCAGTACCTGACCGAGTTGGACTCGGCCATCGGAGACGCCGATCACGGCATAAACATGGACCGAGGCTTCCAGGCCGTCCTGCCGAAGCTCGACTCCCAGCCGAGCGGCGACATCGGGGCAGCGTTCAAGACCGTAGGTTCCACTCTGATCTCGACCGTGGGCGGGGCGAGCGGGCCGCTGTACGGCACGTTCTTCCTGCAGCTTGGCATCGCCACGACCGGCCGCAGCTCCATCGATCTGGCTCAGTGGCTGACCGGGCTCGCGGCGGCCACGGCGGCCATTCAGAGACTCGGCAAGGCCGAGCCCGGTGACAAGACGATGCTGGATGCCCTCATCCCGGCTCGCGATGCGCTCAGCCGGGCGCTTTCGGACGGTGCCAGTCCGGCGAATGCGCTCGACGACACCGTAGGCGCAGCCGAGGAAGGCATGCGAGCGACCATTCCACTCGTCGCCCGAAAAGGTCGGGCGAGCTATCTAGGAGAACGCAGCGCCGGCCACCAGGACCCGGGCGCGACCTCCCTGTACTTGCTGCTGCGGGCCGCTGCCGACCAGTGGCAGATCCAGAGCCCTGGCGGTTGACACACTTAGCGACGAGGTGAGCGAATTGGCTCAGTACGTAGGCGCCCTGGATCAGGGCACAACGAGCACTCGGTTCATGATCTTCAATCACTCGGGCGGCGTCGTCGCGATCGACCAGAAGGAGCACGAGCAGATCTTCCCCAAGCCGGGCTGGGTCGAACACGATCCTGTCGAGATCTGGACGCGCTGCGTAGAGGTCATTCGAGGCGGGCTCGCCAAGGCGGGCATCAAGGCCGCGGATCTCGAGGCGGTCGGCATCACCAACCAGCGCGAAACGGCCGTCGTCTGGGATCGAAAGACCGGCAAGCCCGTATACAACGCCATCGTCTGGCAGGACACCCGGACGGACGTGATCATCAACGAATGGGCCAAGGACGGCGGACAGGATCGCTTCCGCGCCAAGGTCGGACTGCCTCTGGCGACGTACTTCTCGGGCCCGAAGGTCAAGTGGATCCTCGACAACGTCCCGGGTGCGCAGGCGAAGGCTGATGCCGGCGACCTGATGTTCGGCAACATCGACACCTGGTGCATCTGGAACCTCACCGGCGGAGTCAGCGGCGGCGTGCACGTCACCGACGTGACCAATGCCAGCCGGACGATGCTGATGAACCTGGCCACGCTGGACTGGGACCCGGACATGCTCAAGGTCATGGGCGTTCCGCGGTCCATGCTTCCGGCGATCAAGGCGTCCAGCGCCGTTTACGGCAAGGGCGTCGGCGATCTGGCCGGCATCCCGATTGCGGGCGATCTCGGCGACCAGCAGGCGGCCCTCTTCGGCCAGACGTGCTTCTCGGCCGGCGAGGCCAAGAACACCTACGGCACCGGCTGCTTCATGCTCCTCAATACGGGCACCAAGCCCGTGCAGTCCAAGAGCGGCCTGCTGACCACGCTTGGGTACAAGATCGGCGACCAGCCCGCGGTCTACGCCCTCGAGGGCTCGATCGCGATCACCGGCGCGCTGGTCCAGTGGCTGCGCGACAACCTGGGCATGATCAAGACCTCTGGAGAGATCGAGGAGCTGGCCAAGACCGTCGACGACAACGGCGGCGTGTACTTCGTGCCGGCCTTCTCCGGTCTGTTCGCGCCGTATTGGAAGAGCGACGCCCGAGGCGTCATCGCCGGTCTGACCCGCTACGTGAACAAGGGCCATATCGCGCGAGCGGTGCTTGAGGCGACGGCCTGGCAGACCCGCGAGGTGCTCGATGCGATGAACTCCGACTCCGGAGTCCCGCTGACGGCCCTCAAGGTGGACGGCGGCATGGTCTTCAACGACCTGCTCATGCAGTTCCAGGCCGACGTCCTGGGCGTGCCGGTCATTCGACCGAAGGTCGCCGAGACGACCGCTCTCGGTGCCGCCTACGCTGCCGGCCTCGCAGTCGGCTTCTGGAAGGAAGTCGAAGATCTGCGGGCGAACTGGCAGAAGGATCGCGAGTGGAAGCCCAAGATGGACGCCAAGACTCGCGAGAAGGACCTCAAGCTCTGGAAGAAGGCGGTTACCCGAACCTTCGACTGGG
This sequence comes from Chloroflexota bacterium, assembly GCA_003141455.1. GTDB lineage: Bacteria > Chloroflexota > Limnocylindria > Limnocylindrales > CSP1-4 > Fen-1039. Next base: position 2,716 of record PLMA01000050.1, read on the forward strand.
TCGAGTAACAGCGTTTGGATCCCGGCCGCCGGCTTCCGGCCGCCGGGATTCCCTCCGAGTCCCCATCACGAGACTGGCGGAACGATTGGAACGACGAGCGCACGCGCCCCACGTCGTGATCGTCGGTGGCGGGGGCACGGGCGGCGCGCTGGCGCATGACCTTGCGCTCAGAGGCCTCCGGGTCACGCTCGTCGAGCGCGGCGAGATCACCTCGGGCACGACCGGCCGGCACCACGGCCTCCTCCACAGCGGCGCCCGCTACGCGGTGAAGGATCGCGAATCGGCCGTCGAGTGCATCGAGGAGAACCGCATCCTACGCACCATCGCGCCCGGCTCGTTCGAGCTCAACGATGGCCTCTTCGTGGCTCTGACTGACGAGGAGGCCGCCTACGAGAAGCTCTTCTTCGACTCATGCGAGGCGTCGCAGATACCGGCCCGACGGGTCGGCCGGGCCGAGGCCCTCCGTCTCGAGCCCAACCTCAACCCCGATCTGCGCTGCGCCGTGCAGGTCCCGGACGGGACGATGGACGCCATGCGCCTGCCGCTCCGCTTCTTTGCCACGGCCAGGCGCAACGGCGCGGACATCCGGCCTTTCACCGAGGTCGTGGGCATGTCGATGACGACGCCCACGAGCGTCGACGGAGTCCAGGTTGTGGATCGCGCAAGCGGCCGGCGCTACGACATCGGGGCGGATCTGGTGGTCAACGCGGCGGGACCCTGGGGCGAGAAGATCTCTCGCATGGGCGGGGTGGACGTACCGATCCAGCCCTCCCCCGGGATTCTCGTCGCGGTCCGGGGCCGCTTCGCCAACATGGTCATCAATCGCCTCCACGCCTCCGGGGATGGCGACATCGTCCTGCCCCAGCGCGAGCTGTCGGTTATCGGCACGAGCTCCTGGGTGACCGACGACCCGGACCATCTGGCCGTCCCCGCGGACCACGTCGAGGCCATGTTCCGCGAGGGTTCGGCCATGATTCCGTCCCTGCGCGGGGCGAGGATCCGCGCCTCCTGGTCCGCGGCACGGCCACTGATCGGGGAGCGAGGCGCCTCCACCGGGCGGGAGCTCAGCCGGACGTTCAAGTGCTTCGACCACGAGGCAGACGACGGCGTCTCCGGCTTTGTCACCATCGCTGGGGGCAAGGCCACCACGCTGCGGGCGATGGCTGAGTCGACCGCCGACATGGTCTGCCGCAAGCTCGGGGTGGACCGTCCGTGCGCCACCCGGGAAACGGAGCTCCTTCCTCACACGGCGTACTACGCATGAGCTCGCCCGTGGAACCAGCCAACGACACGCACGCCACGTCCGGGACCGGCCGCTCAGTCCGCTTCCGCGTCTCGCGCTTCAAGCAGGGCGACCGCAAGCCCCACTACCAGGAATACGCGGTCGAGGTGGCCCCCGAGACGACGGTGCTCGACGCGCTGACCGCCATCCGCCGCGACCAGGACCCGACGCTGATCCTGCGCCACTCGTGCTATCACGCCTCGTGCGGGACTTGCGGCATGCGGGTCAACGACACGGAGGTCCTTGCCTGCGTCACGGAGGTGACCGAGCTGGGCGGCGGGCCGGTCAAGGTCGACCCGATCGCGAACCAGCGCCTCGTGGCGGACCTCGTCACCGACATGGTGGACTTCTACGACAAGTTCACCGCAGTCGACCAACCTTTGGTTCGGGGCAGCGACGCCATTCCCGCCGCGACCGTACCGCCCGGCGTGCCGGGCTTCACGCGCTTCGAAAACTGCATCGAATGCGGCCTCTGCCTCTCGGCCTGCCCCATCGTGGCCACCGATCCGCGCTACCTTGGGCCGGCTGGACTGGCTGCGGCGCAACGAGTACTCGAGGAGCCGCGTGAGGCGGACGCGTTCTCGGTACTGCGCCTGACCGACGATCCGCAGGCTGCCTGGCGTTGCCACCTGGCGTTTGAGTGCACCGCGGTTTGTCCTTCCAACGTGGACCCGGCCGGCGCGATAATGTTCCTGCGTCGGCGACTGGCGTCGGACCGGGTCAAGTCGATCTTCGGATCGGGGTGGCGGCCATGAGCGAGCGGGCGACCGGCGCTGGGCCCGGCCTCGATTTCCGAGCCAGGGGCGAGCGCGTCAGCCCGCGCCGCCGCGGCGCCTGGGGCTGGGTCGACGTCCGCGGCCGCCGTCTGGGCCAGTGGGCGTTCATCCTCAATCGCCTCACGGGCCTGGGGCTGCTCGTGTACCTGTTCCTGCACCTGGGTGTCCTGTCGATGCTGGCCGTGGGACCTGGCGCGTGGGATGGTTTCGTCTCGACGGCGCTTACGCCGGCGTTCTTGGCGCTGGACGTGGTCCTGATATTCGGTCTGCTGTTCCACGGCCTCAACGGGCTCAGAATCACGCTCGTCGGCCTCGGGCTGGTCGTGAACCGGCAGCAGGCTTTGTTCGTGGCGCTGATGGTGTTCGGCGCGATCGCCCTGCTCATCGCAGGGCTGCGCATCTTCGCTGTGGGGTAGGCCCTCATGAGAGAACGCGCTGTCGATCCAGAGACCGGGCGCTCCGCCTGGAAAGGCGGTCGAGAGGCGGAACGGCCGGCCTGGGGCTGGATCCTTCAGGCGGTCACAGGCGTGCTCGTGCTCATCCTGATAACCGTGCACATGGTGGCGAACCACTTCATCGTCAGCCGTGGGCTGCGGGACTACCGGGACGTGATCGCCTACCTGTCCAACCCGATCGTCATGGTCTGGGAGTTGGTCTTCCTGATCGTGGTCACATGGCACGGCCTCCTGGGGCTGCGGGCGGTACTCTTCGACTTTGGCTTCAGCCCTCGAACTGAGCGCCGGATAACACGCCTTCTCAGCGTCGTCGGCGTTGCGGCCGTGGCGTACGGGATGTGGCTGACCGCGGTGATCGTGTCGCGTGGCTGATCGCGCAGCTCGGAGGTAGGCGTGCCGGATCCAACCCAACCCATGGTGGGGATCGTCGTCGTCTCTCACTCGGCCCAGATCGCCCAGGGTGTCGTGGAGCTTGCCCGCCAGATGGCCGGCCCTGATGTGCGGCTCATAGCTGCCGGCGGGGGCGCGGACGGATCGCTCGGTACGGACGCGGCCCGAATAGCCCAGGCCATCGGCGAAGCCGATGCCGGAGCCGGTGTCGTGGTGCTGGCCGACCTGGGGAGCGCCGTCCTGGCCACGAAGCTGGCCCTCGAGATCGTGGAGCCTGAGGTCGCCGCGAGGGCTCGCCTCAGTGGCGGCCCGCTGGTCGAGGGGGCGGTCGTGGCCGCAGTCCAGGCCTCGGCCGGGGATACGCTGGCAGATGTCCTGGAGGCCGCCGAGCAAGCCGCCCACATGCCCAAGGACGTGTCATGAGACGGCTCGCCGGGGCCTCGGTCCTCTCGGTACGAGACGCGCCGGCGACCTGCGAGAATGCATCGGCGGTCCAGGGCGGAGCGTCGACCATAGCTGCCGCCGGCTGCTCGAAGAGAGGCAGGCGATGCGGATAGCGGAGGTGGACGTCCACAATCCATCCGGCCTGCACGCCCGTCCTGCGGCGACGTTCGTCAGGGCCGCGGCCGGGTTCCGGTCCCAGATCTCCATCCGAAACGTCACGCGGGGATCCGGCCCGGCCAACGCCAAGAGCCTGCTGGCGGTTCTGGGCTGCGGGGTTGAACGATCCCACCGCATCGCGATCTCGGCGGACGGCGAGGACGAGGCGGCGGCGATCGAGGCGTTGCAAGCGCTGGCGGAAGGCGGCTTCGGCGAAGCCGCTGCGTCGTAGGGCGCGCTCGTGGGCAGACGAATCGCAGGAACGCCGGGTGCCGATGGCATCGCCGTCGGGCCGCTCTGGCGCTACCTGGCGGCCGAGTCACCGCGCCGCGGAGCAAGTTTTGGCGCGAGCGCGGGTTCGGGCGCGAGCGCGGGCTCCGGCGCCGGCGATCCCGTGGCGGCGATTCGAGCCGCCTCGGCGGAGGCAGCCCGCCAGCTCGAAGCGCTGGCCGAACGCATGCGAGGCCTGGACCGGGCGGACGAAGCGGGGATCTTCGATGCCCAGGCCCTGATGGCTACCGACCCGCAACTCCTCGACGAGGCCGTTGCCCGCGCGGAGGCCGGCGAGGATCCGCGAACGGCCGTGGAGGGAGCGGCGGCAGTCGCGAGCGGGGTCCTGGCCGCCCTGCCCGATGAGCTGCTGGCGGCGCGGGCGGCGGACGTGCGGGACGTAGGAGCGCGGATCGTACGGATCATGATGGGCCAGGACGTGGCGTTCCCGGAGACCCCTTCGATTGCGGTCGCGGAAGACCTGCCGCCGTCCATCGCGGCAGAGATCCCGGCCGGCCTGCTCCTGGGAGTGGCCCTGGAGGGCGGTTCGCCAACCGCTCACGCCGTCATCCTGGCTCGAGGCCTGGGGATACCTGCCGTCGTCGGCGTCCCGGGACTCGTCGAAGCTGCCGGCTCCGCGACCTCGATTGCCGTCGACGGCGAGTCGGGGGCGGTGGTCCTGGATCCAGATCAGTCGCAGCTGGCCGACTTCGCGGCTCGAGCCGAGGCACTGGCCGCGAGCAGCCGAGCCGCCGCCGCTCTCCGCGGCCGGCCCGCGGCCACGGCCGACGGGGAGCGGGTGATCTTGCTCGCCAACATCGGCGGTCCCGAGGAGACCGCTCGCGCCCTCGAGGCTGGGGCGGAGGGCGTAGGTCTGTTCCGGACCGAATTCCTGTTCATGAGGCGGCAGTCGGCCCCATCGGAGGACGAGCAGGTTGAGCCCTACCGCCGGGTCTTCGAGGCGTTCGGACCGAGACGTCCCGTCGTCGTCCGGCTGGCGGACATCGGTGGCGACAAGGCTCTCCCGTACCTCGATCTCCCGCCTGAGGCGAACCCCTTCCTGGGTGTCCGGGCGATCCGGCTGGCCGCGCGATCCCGCGAGCTGCTCGCCGCCCAGCTACGAGCTATCTGGCGGGCGGCCGGACGGGCCGGCGTGACGCCCCACGTCATGGCCCCGATGGTCGCGACCGTCGCCGACGCGCGGTTGCTCCTGGAGCTTCGCGACGAAGCGCGGGCAGCCGCGGCCGCGTCGGGCGACCCGCTGCCGGAACGGATGGTCACCGGGGTCATGATCGAGGTCCCGTCGGCGGCGATCCTGGCTCCCGAACTGGCCCGCCTCGTCGACTTCTTCTCGATAGGCACCAACGATCTCACCCAGTACACGATGGCCGCCGACCGCTCGAACCCGGCCCTCGCGTACCTCCAGGATGCGCTCCATCCCGCGGTCCTGAGGCTGATCGCCGGCGTCGTGGCGGGTGCCGACGAGGCTGGCATCCCGGTGGCCGTCTGCGGCGAGCTGGCCGGGGAACCGGCCGGGGCGCTCGTGCTGGCGGGACTCGGCGTGGACGAGCTTTCGGCCGATGCGGGTTCGCTCGATCGGGTTCGGGCCGCGCTCGCGGGCGTTACTCGGCCGCAGCTGGCCGATCTGGCGAAACGAGCGCTGGCCGCCACCGACGCGGCCTCCGTCAGGGCGATGGCGGGGGAGTTGCTGGCGCCGCGCGAACCGCGAGAACCGCGCAGCCGCGCCTGACTCGGTCTGAGCGCCGGACAAAGAGAGGCGGCCGGCCATGCCGGCCGACCGCCTCCCTGGCGTGGAGCGGGAACTGGTCAGAAGACCCGAATTGAGACCTCCGCCGGGGCGAGGAGGAGCTTCTTGATCTCGTCGTCGACCTTGAGGAGGGTGAGGTGTGCGCCGGCCATCTCGAGCGAGGTGCAGTACTCGCCGACGTAGCTGCGGAAGACCTTGATCCCCAGCTTGGCCAGCTTCTTGTGCGCGATGCCGTAGAGCAGGTACAGCTCGCTGATGGGTGTGCCGCCGAGGCCGTTGATCATGAGGGCGACCTCGTCGCCGCTCTTGAACGGCAGATCGGGGACGACCGCGTTGAGCAGCACGTCGACGATCTCGTCGGCGGTGCCCATCTTGCGGCGCTCGCGACCCGGCTCGCCGTGGATGCCGATGCCGACTTCCATCTCGCCGTCCGCGATCTCGAAGAGTGGCGTGCCTCGTACCGGAGGGATGCAGGACGAGAGGGCGATGCCCATGGTGCGGACCTGGCCGATGACTTTGTTGCCGATCCGCTCGAGTTCCGCCAGGTCGGCGCCCTTCTCGGATGCCGCGCCGACGGCCTTGATCACGAAGAAGTTGCCGGCCACGCCGCGGCGGCCGACGGTCCAGGTGGAATCCTTCACCGCCACGTCGTCGTTGACGAGGAGGTAGCCGATCTTCATGCCCTCGGCCTCGGACAGCTCCTTGGCCATCTCCCACGCGGTTCGGTCGCCCGTGTAGTTGTTGACGATGTAGAGGACTCCCTTGGGGGAGTTCATCAGCTTCGTCGTCTCGGTCACGAACTCCACCGGAGGGCCGGCGAAGACGTCGCCCGGGCACGCCGCGTCGAGCATGCCCTTGCCGACGATCATCGTGTGGGCCGGCTCGTGGCCGGAGCCGGAGCCCTGGATGATCGATACCTTGTCGGCCTTGGGCATGTCCGCCCGGTAGATCAGGTTGTACTTCGGTTCGTATTTGAGAGCGCCGCCCGACGCGAGGGTGACCCCCTCGAGAAACTCGGGGACGAAGGTTCTGGGGTCGTTCAGGAACTTCCTCATTTGGTCGCTTCCTTGCTGTACTTCTCGCGCCAAGCCGACGCGATGGCCTGAAGGATCACGCCGACCGCGGTCGCGCCGGCGTCGACGGAGCCTCTGCTCCGTTCGCCCGTGTACGCGGCCCGGCCGCGCATCGCGAGCATTGGCTTGGTGTCTTCGGCCGCTTTCACCGCAACGTCGGCGGCCCGCTGGATCGCGGTCGTGCCGTGGTCGCCCGACATCGCCGGGTCGCCGATTGCAGCTTCGAGGCTGTCCGTGACCGGCACCAGCGCATCGAGAAGCGTCTTGTCGCCGAGCGCGGCTCCGCCGCGGGCCATGATTCCCGTGATCGCGGCACGCAACATTGCGATCACGTCCTCGGGCGCCAGCTCCGTCTTGTCGCCGGCGGTTGCCCCGGCACGCAGGAAGGCTGTGCCCCAGATGGGGCCGGAGACTCCTCCGACCTTGCCCGAGATCACGAGCGCGATCTTCTTGAGCACGGCTCCGACGCTCGACTTGTCGAACGTGTCGTAGTCGGCTTGGACGACCTCGAACCCGCTGCGCAGCGAGTAACCGAAGTCGCCATCTCCGACGACCGAGTCGAGCTGGGCGAAGTAGTCCGCGTTGTCGACGATCGTCTTGGCCATCGTCTTGATCACGAGGTCGACGTCGTCGAACGACGCTTCTGTCATTCCGGCCTCCTTTCTTGTCTTGGGTGGGGACCTGGACGGAGCTACGGGGCGAGGCAGGCCTCAAGGTCGGCGACGGTCACATATGCGCCCGGCCGCGAGGCCGAACGGTTTGCCATGACAGTCGTGCGTTCTCCATCCGGGTCTCCGAGTGACGAAACGACGAGGATCGCCTCGCTGAAGTCCTCCTTTTCGGTGTAGCCATTGACCGTGACGACACACCGCAGGCCGGCGGCGTGCGCTGCCTCGAGGCCGTTTCGCGAGTCCTCGATCACGAGGGCTCGGGCGGGGTCGATGCGAAGGTGTTCGAGGGACAGGAGGTAGATGTCGGGGGCCGGCTTCTTGTGCGCCACGACGTCGCCGGCAAGGACGACGTCGAACCGCGCGGCACGATCCGGGCCCACGGCGCGCTCCAGGATGGCGCGCACAGACGGCTCGGCCGACGTCGAGGCGACCGCCAGCTTCCAGCCCGCGTCCTGGGCGTCGCGAACGATGCGCGCGATGCCGGGCCGCGGCGGGAGCTTGCCTGCCGCCACCATTTCCGTGTACAGCTGGGTCTTCCGCTTATGCCAATTCGCGACCTCGGCGGCCAGGGCATCGGGGTCGACGGGCAGTCCGTTGGCGCGGACGAAGTCGGGCGTCAGCTCGCTGGCCATGCGCTCCTTACCGCCCGCGATCTGCAGCTTGCGGCCGTAATCGTCCTCCGACCACTCCAGCGGCAGCCCGAACTCACGGAACGTCTGGTTGAACGCGGGCAGATGCCCGTAGCGTTCCGTGTCGGAGAGGACGCCGTCGCAGTCGAAGATGAGCGCATTCACGCCCAGGCCTTGCCTTCGCTGCCGAAGAGCCGGATGTGGTATTTCGCCGTCTCGATGACCGCGGCGCGCTGGGCACTCAAGAGCGCGGGCGGGTCGTATTCGCCGGGGTGTGCGGTCATGTAGTCGAAGCCGGACTTCATGTACGCGATCTTCACCGCCGTGGAGATGTTGACCTTGGCGCAGCCACGCGCGATCAGATCGCTGAATTGCTCGGGGCTCATGCCCGTCCCGCCGTGGAGCGCGACCGGGATCCCGGTCGCGGCAACGATGTCGGAGACCCGCTGAGAGTCGAGATGGGGCGCCGTCTTGTACGTCCCGTGGGCGTTGCCGATCGCCGGTGCGAAGACGTCGACGCCGGTGGAGCGGACGAAATCGACCACGGCGTCCAGCGACTGGACCTGCTCGGCCTCGTCGCCGGTCATCTCCTCGGTTCGCTTGAAGCCTTCGATCTCGCCCTCGACGTCAGCCCCGTAACGGCGAGCCTCGGCCACGACCTCGATGCACTGGCGCTTGTTCTCCTCGACGGAGAGCTTGCTGGCGTCGAAGAGAACGGAGTTCCATCCCTTGGCGAGACAGCTTGAGATGACTTCCCGCTCCGGGCAATGGTCCAGGTGCAGAGCCACCGGCACGGAGACGCGAGTGGCATACGCAAGCCAGATCGCGTACATGGCGTCGATGCCGGTCATCTTCACGTGCTTGACCGAGGTCTGGACGATGACGGGCGCCTTCAGCTCCTCGGCGGCCGCGAGGGTGGCCTCCATGGTGAGGTCGTTGAAGACGTTGAACGCGGCTACACCGTATCGCGCGGCGAAGGCGCGATCGAGAATCTGCTTGGTTCGTACGATTGGCATTCGGGCACCTCCGATTCGGGTACCTCGCAGTTACGGGCATTGCCGCGGTCCGGCTGCGAGCCGAAATGGATCAACGCGGGGCCGTGGATGCGCCGGGTATCTGGGGCGCACCGGGCCAGATCACCTCCTGCTCGGTATCACCTCCGGCGTCCAGCGCGCTGCCGTTCGGAGAATCGACGCGGCCGGTCTCGGTAATCGCGTTGCCGGCGCCACTCGCCCGCCCTGCGCAGCGCCGTGCGTCTCGGGCGCGCCCAGAAACGGCATACGCATGTGCGGGCGCACTATCGCGAACTCCCGGGCCGTCTCGCCCTGCGTCCGGTCACCGACGCAGCACCGGGGTGCTGTGCGGGCGAGAAGCTTGTAGCGGTCCTCGCGGAAGTCGGTAGGCAAGTGCGTGGCCTTCGATGCCAAAGATCGATTGCTCGATCGCGATCGCGTCCTCAGTCTAGCGATGTAGTTAGCGAATGAACAAAATGGAGCACAGGGCGGTCCGAGAGTTGCGACACCCGGCGCGACGCGTGTGTCATCGTCGCCGATCCATGCCCGGTCGCGCGTCAACTCGGCCCTCTGAGGGGTCCGGAAGGGGTCCGGAAAGGGGTCCGAGCGCTCGGCGACGTCCCAGCTCGACGTTCAGGCCGAATCGGTCCTCGATCGCCCTCCAATGAACAGTTCCCGCCCGGGGCTCGTCTAGCGCATCATCATCCCAATGCACATCCCGACTCTCGGCCGATGGCGCGCCTTCGCCTCCGCGCGCTACCGTCCCTTCCAGGCCATCGCGATCGGCCAGGCTTTCACGGGCTCCTATGCCTCCGACGCTCTGTTCGTGCCGCTCCTGCTCCGCCTCGGTGCGCCACCGGCTCTCGTGATCCTCGTCGGTTCCGTCCCGGTCGGAGCCTCCGTGCTCCAGGCCTTCGCCCCGCAGATCCTGCGGCGGATGGGCGGCAACCTGCGCCGCCTCACGCTCATGCTCACGGTTGCGGAGGTGCGCGGTTTCGTTCACGCCGCGGTCGTCGCCGCAATCGCCGTCGGTGCGATCGGCGCTCCGGTCGGGATCGTTCTCATCTCGGCGACGGTCGCGATCGGCCAGACAGCGGGGGTGATTTCGGGTTCGAACATCGGGCTCTGGACCGCCGTTGTGCTACCCGAACAGGAGCGTCGCCTGGTGGGGCCCCGAATGGGCGCCATGAACATGGCCCTCTCGACCTTGCTGCTCCTGCCTGCCGGAGCCGTTCTCGACGCCGGACTCCGAACGATCGGCTTGTGGTCCTACGTCGGCTTCTTCCTGGTCAGCGGGCTCTTCTCGATCCTCACTCCGCTAGCCGTGGCCCGACTTCCTCGTCCGGGGCGTGTCCTGGTCAAGACCGGAGAGGCGACGGCGGAGCCACTGCCCGAGCCGTTCGTACGCTTCACGATGGCGGCTGCGATCGCGTCGGTGGGCCAGGGCTTGATCCCGTACCTCTCCCTCTACGCGATCCAGGTCCTGGGTGCATCGGCAGGGTTCGCAGTGATCCTTTCCGGAACCGCGTCGGCGGGAGCCCTGGCCGGCTCGCTGGCTGCCGGCTCGTTCTTACTCGGCGGCTCGTCCAGCCGCGTGCTGCGGACCTCGTTCGTGGCTCGTGCGCTTGCAGCCGCGGTTAGTGCCCTGGCCATACCGGGCAATCCCGCCGCCCTGCCTCTCCTTCTGGTCGGGACGGCTCTCTTCAGTGGCGCGGGAAACGCCGGCGTGCTCGCCTCCAATGAACGTCTTTATCGCCTCGCTCCGCCGGACCTTAGGGTGCGGTGCCAGAGTTACTACATCGCCTCCACTTCTGCCGCCTTCGCGCTCGGGGCAGTCGTGTGCGCAGGTGCCCTGGCCCTCTCCGAGTCCGTGGGCTGGCCCGTCTACACGGCCCTATTCGTCGGCTCGGGGATAAGCCGGGCGATCGCCGGCTTCCGGATAGACGTCTCCCCGTCGTGGCGGAGCCCTACGGCCCCTCCAGGGGAGGAGCCGTGAGCCGGCTGTGCTCCGTGAACTGCCGGTCTCGCGCGGGACTCCTGACCTACGAGCGGGCGGGCCTCTACTAATGGCATCCAAGCTGGTACAGCGCGCGCTGTAGCTTTGGCGGCGCCGACGAATAGAGAAGGAACGGGGATGGGCTGGAAAGCGAGCGACATACCGGATCTCTCGGGTCGCGTGGCGGTCGTGACCGGCGGCAACGGCGGGCTGGGGCTGGCGACCTCGCGGCAGCTTGCCGCCCACGGCGCTCGTGTGGTCATCGGCGCCCGCAACCTCGAGAAGGCCGAAGCTGCCCGCGGGGCCATCGAATCGGAGGTGCCGGGCGCGTCGGTCGAGATACGGCCGCTGGACCTGAGCTCCCAGGCATCGGTGGCTGGGTTTGCCAAAGAGGTCCAGGCCGCTCACCCGGTGATCCACCTGCTCTTCAACAATGCCGGTCTGATGGCTGTTCCGGAGGGGCGGACCGCGGACGGCTTCGAGATTCAGTTCGGGACGAACCACCTTGGCCACTTCGCCCTGACGCTGCAGCTGCTGCCGGCGCTCCTGGCTGCGGCTACCGGTGACACCGAGGCGCGAGTGGTCTGCACGACGTCGCTGGGTCGGGTCACGGCCGGGAAGTTCGATCTCGCGGATCTCCAGCTGCGAGGCCACTACAATCCCTGGACGGCCTACGGCATCTCGAAGCGGGCCAATCTGGAATTCGCCCTGGAGCTGGATCGCCGGCTGGCCGGTCGGGGCGTGCGCGGCTTCGCCGCCGATCCCGGCTTCTCCAAAACAGACCTCCAGAAGACGGCCAGGCGGTCGATGAAGAGCCTTCAGCACCGTTTCTGGGACGTTCTCATTCGGCTGACCGGTCAGCCCGCGCGAATGGGTGCGCTGCCCCAGCTGCGCGCCGCCACGGATCCCAAAGCTGTCGGCGGCCGGCTGTACGCGCCGCGCTGGATCACGTTCGGCGCCCCAGTGGTCCGCGGAATCAGAGGCCGGATGGCCGATTCGGCGGAGCAAGCCGGGCTGTGGGAGCTATCGGAGCGTGAGACGGGGATCACCCTGGCATCGGTCCTCGGGTAGCCCAGGGGCGCGCCGGCCCGGACGCTGCCCATCGATTGCCCGCTTGGGCCTTCTGGCATATACTCCCTGGGAGTATGCAGATAGCCGACACGACCGCCCTCCCAGCACCAACCTCCGGGCCAACGGGGCCTTCGACTGAGGTCCAGCTCCCCGTGGAGGGGATGAGCTGCGCTTCGTGCGTGAACCGGATCGAGCGCTTCCTGCGCAAGACTCCGGGCGTTGCCGAGGCCAGCGTGAACCTCGCGACCGAGGTGGCCACGATCCGCTACCTGCCGGAGATCGCCGGGATGGACGAGCTGGTAAGGGCGATCGAGGCGGCCGGCTACGAGGTTCGGCATCTGCCCCAGGCCGGCGATGGCGCCAGGCGCGGCCTGATCGAAGAGGCGGACGCCGAGGCAGCCGAGCGAGCGCACGAGCAGCGGTCCCTGGGATTGGCGGCGGCCGTGGCTCTCGCCGTCGCCGCGGTGACGATGGGCCTGATGTACCTGCCCAACGTGCCTCTCACCATGGAGCAGCTCGCCTGGGTCCTCATCGGTCCGGCCACGATCGTCCAGTTCTGGGCGGGCCGGCGCTTCTATCGCGCGGCCTGGCGGGCAGCGCGGCACGCCACGACCAGCATGGACACCCTCGTGGTGGTGGGCACGAGCGCGGCCTGGGCATACAGCGTCCTGGTCACGTTCGCGCCGGAGATCTTCCGATCGGCCGGCATCGAACCGCAGACGTACTTCGACAGCTCAACCGCGATCGTCGGCCTGATCCTTATGGGTCGCTGGTTGGAGGCGCGCGCGAAAGGCCGAACGGTAGGCGCGATCAAGGCGCTTCTCGGGCTGCAGGCGCAGTCGGCCCGGATCGTTCGCGGAGGCCGCGAAGTGGACGTGCCCCTCGAGGAGGTTCGAGTCGGAGATGTGGTGAGAGTTCGGCCCGGGGAGCGCGTACCCGTCGACGGGCGCGTCACGGAGGGCGACTCCGCGGTCGACGAGTCGATGCTCACCGGAGAGCCGCTTCCGGTCGAGAAGGGGCCGGGAGCGGAGGTGATCGGCGGGACGATGAACCGCCACGGTACGTTCCTCTTCCGGGCGACGCGGGTGGGGCGCGAGACGGCCCTGGCTCAGATCGTAGATATGGTCCGGCGGGCCCAGGGGAGCAAGGCGCCGATTCAGCGCCTGGCCGATCGAATCGGCGGCATCTTCGTGCCGGTCGTCCTCGGGGTGGGAGCGGCGACGTTCGCCGTCTGGTTCGTTCTCGGGCCGGAACCGCGGCTGACCCACGCCCTGGTCGCGTTCATCACCGTGGTCGTCATCTCGTGCCCGTGCGCGATGGGTCTGGCCACTCCCACCGCGATCATGGTCGGCACCGGCCAGGGCGCCGAGGCGGGAATCCTGATCCGTGGCGGCGAGACGCTGGAGCTGGCGGCGCGCCTGGACGCGGTCGTCTTCGACAAGACCGGGACGCTGACGCGCGGCCGGCCGTCGCTCGGCGAGGTCGCGGCCGCTCCCGGCTTCAGCGCCGAGGAGGTTCTGGATCTGGCCGCGTCCGTGGAGCGCGGCAGCGAGCATCCACTGGCCGCGGCGATCCTGGCTCGGGCGGACGAATCGAACCTCGCCCGTAGGGGAGTGGAGGGTTTCGAGGCCGTGGCCGGTCGCGGCGTACGCGGCCGCGTCGGGGATCGCCGGGTCGTCGTCGGGACGGCCGCTTTCCTGCAGGCCGAGGGCGTGGACCCGGGTGCCCTGATCGGTCTCCCTGATTCGCGCTCGGCGGTCACGTATCTGGCCGTCGACGGTCGCCTGGCGGGAGCGCTCCCCACGATCGACGAGATCAAGCCGGAGGCCGCCGCGGCGGTCGGCGAGCTGCAGGCGGCCGGGCTCGAGGTATGGCTGGTGACGGGCGATCAGGCTCGGACGGCCGCGGATGTGGCCGCTGCCGTTGGGATCCCCGAGGATCGCGTGCTGGCCGAGGTTCTGCCCGGCGGGAAGGCGGACGCGGTCGCGGCGATTCAGGCTCGCGGACTGCGCGTTGCTATGGTCGGAGACGGGGTCAACGATGCCCCGGCGCTCGCCCGAGCGGACGTGGGCATCGCCATCGGCACCGGCGCGGACGTGGCCATGGAGGCCTCCGACGTGACCCTTGTGGGCGGCGACCCGCGCAGCGTGGCGACGGCGATCGCACTCTCGCGACGGACGATGCGAGTCATACGCCAGAACCTGGCCTGGGCCTTCGGCTACAACATCGTCCTGGTGCCCGTGGCCATGGGCGCCCTGTACCCGTTCCTCGGCATAACGCTCAATCCGGCCCTGGCGGCGGCAGCAATGGCTCTCTCGTCCGTCAGTGTCGTCACCAACTCGCTGCGGCTGCGCCGCGCCCCGAAACGAGAGGCGCGCCTGACCGCCCAGGTCTCTGGGCTGAGGACTGCGTCCTAGATCGCCGCGGCGCCCAGAACCACCACAACGAAGCCCATCGCGGCACCGGCGATGGCCGAGCGCAGGCCGGCGGACCTCCCGAAACCCAGCGGCGCCGTCAGCTGTCCGGCGAGAAGGGCCACGATCGCGACCGGCACGGCCAGGGCTGCCGCGACCACGCCCAGAGGGATGCTGTGCGCGATCGGGTGGACCAGCACCGAGTCGCGGGATATGAGCGATATCAGCATCAGGGCGTCCGCCGCCACGAGGAACGCGGCCAGGGCGCCGAGGATTGCGTCGCCCCTGGTTGCGGCCATGAACGTCGGGTAGCTGACCGCGAAGACGCCCAGGGCAAGGACTCCCGGCATCAGGATCAACGAGCCGTCCAGTCCGTTGGGCACGAAGACCCGCGGCGCCGGGCGACTGTACTGGAACGCCACGAGCGTGCCGGCGGAGAGCAGCGCGCCAACGACGCCCGCTTCGAATCCGTGTCTGAGCCAGAGCGGAATCAGGCGGCGGGGCTGCATCGAGTAGATCCTACACGCCGGTCAGGACGGCGCCGCTCGATCTGCCTCGCGTCTTGCCGCTCGCGATGTGTCTCCGGGGTCAGGCCTCGAACCTGCGGAAGACGGTCACCGCGTTCTGGCCTCCGAACCCGAAGCCGTTGATGATCGCCGTGTCGACCTTCTTGGGCCGCTTGACGTTCGGGATGTAGTCCAGGTCGCATTCCGGATCGGGGTTCTCCAGGTTGGCCGTCGGCGGCATGACGCCGTCGCGAATCGCCCCGATGGCCGCCAGGCCGCTGACTGCGCCGGCCGCTCCCAGCAGATGGCCCACCATCGACTTGGGTGAGCTGATGGGGACCTTGTAGGCGTAGGCCCCGAATGCGCTCTTGATCGCCCGGGTCTCGGTCACGTCGTTGAGAGGCGTGGAGGTCCCGTGGGCGACGATGTAGTCGACCTCGTCCGGGGCGATCCCGGCATTCCGCATCGCCTTGGTCATCGCCGCCGCGGCCCCGCGTCCGGTGGGATCGGGAGCGCTGATGTGGAACGCGTCGGCCGTCATGCCTCCGCCGATGACCTCGCAGATGATCGTCGCGCCGCGAGCCATGGCGTGCTGGGCCGACTCCAGAACCACGACCGCAGCACCTTCGCCAAAGACGAAGCCATCACGGTCGCGGTCGAACGGTCGGGAGGCATGGGTGGGGTCGTCGTTGCGCCGCGAGAGGGCGCCCATGTTACCAAGGGCGGCGAAGGCGATCGGGAGAAGCGATCCTTCGGTACCGCCGACCAGTGCGACGTCGATCTCGCCGTCCCGGATCATGCGCATACCGTCGATGAAGGCGATTACGCTGCTGGCGCAGGCTGCAACTTGCGTTATGACCGGGCCGGTGATCCCATACTTCATCGAGACCTGGCAGGCGGCCATCGATCCCGAAAGGGCGGGAATGGCGAACGGCGAGACCTGGCCGGGGCCCTTGTCGGCGATGACCTGAGTGCCGATTATGACTTGGTCCATGCCGCCGCCACCCGTATTGAGGCAGACGGCAACGCGATCCCGCCGATCCTGGTCGTATGTGGAGAAGTCGATGCCGGCGTCGTCCACCGCCTCTGCCGCGGCCGCCATCGCCAGGTGGATGAAGCGGCTCATGCGGCGCGCCATCTTCCGGTCCATCGCGATGGTCGGATCGAAGTCCCTGACCTCCGCGGCGATGCGGACGTCGAGGCCGGCGGGATCGAACTGCGTTATCGGTCCGACGCCGGAAACGCCCGCGAGCAGGTTCTCCCAGTAAGCTCCGGCTGTGTTCCCGATGGGGGTGACAGCTCCGAGGCCGGTGACGACAGCGCGACGGGCAGGATCACTGGTGGGCACGGGCCATCTCCTAGGACGTGTTTCAAGCGGAGGCGACCACCGCCGGGCGGCGCCCAGCTAATCAGGTCCAGCGAGACGAAACTCGTCCGCCGGGGGGACGGCGATCGGAGCCGCCCCGCTTACCGTTCGCGCGGCCGGGCCCGATCTCGGGATTGTACTTGCTCGGGCCTCCAGGCGGAGATGCCCGTGCCGAACCTGGTGTTCCTCGCGCTCCGAATCGACCGCCCGTACCTCTAGCCGGAGCTCAGTCGCCCGTGTAGCGCTTGAAGATGACCGCGGCGTTGTGGCCGCCCAGGCCGATGTTGTTCGAGAGGGCGTACCGGATCGGCTTCTCCACCGTCTCGGTGGCGATAAGGAGGTTGCACTCCGGATCGGGCTCGCGGTAGTTGAGCGTCGGAGGCACGGTCTGGTGGTAGACGGACAGCACCGTCGCCACGCCCTCGAAGGCTCCGGCGGCCCCCATCATGTGGCCCGTCATCGACTTCGTGGCCGATATCAGGATCTCCGGTGTGTGACTGCCGAAGGCGGCCCAGATCGCTTCGCTCTCGGCCTTGTCGCCGACTGGCGTGGATGTGCCGTGCGGGTTGATCATGTCGACCTCGTCGGCCGGCACGTTCCGCCGTTCCAGCGCCATCTTCATGGCCCGCGCCGAGCCTTCGCCGCCCGCCGCGGGCGCGATCATGTCGTAGCCGTCGGCGGCCGAGCCGTATCCGACCACCTCGGCGTAGATCGTTGCGCCGCGGGCCTTGGCCAGCTCGAGGTCCTCCAGGATGAGGGCGCCCGCGCCCTCGCCCAGAACGAAGCCATCCCGAGTCCGATCGAACGGCCGGGAGACCGTCCCGATCGGCTGGCCGGGCAGCGGCGCACCCAGGCCGCGCATGTTGGTGAAGCCGATGTGGACGAGCTCCAGCAAGGGCGACTCGGCGGCGCCGGCGATGACGGCCGTGCAGTCGCCTCGACGGATAGCTTCGGCGGCCTCGCCGATGGCCACGGTGCCGGTCGAGCAGGCCGCGACGGGACAGAAGTTGTGACCCTTTGCCCCCGTCTCGATGGCGATGGTGCCGGAACTCGCATCCACCAGGCCGTTGGCGATGAAGAACGGGCTGACGGACCGGGCGCCCTTGGTCTTCCACAACGCCTGGTTGGTTATGAAGAGGCCCTGCCCGCCGCCACCGGAACCGTAGATGACGCCGATGTCGTAGCGGTTCTCGTCGGTGATCTCGAGCCCGGAGTCGGCGACCGCCATCTTGGCCGAAGCCACAGCGTAATGGACCGTCGTCTCGGTCCGGCGGGCGTCCTTGAAGTTCCAGAACTGCGTGATGTCGAAGTCCTTGACTTCGCCACCCGCCTTGTGCTCGTACGGGGTCGTGTCGAAGCGCGTTATCTCCCCGATGCCCGAGCGGCCGGCGGTCAGGCCTTCCCAGACTGCGTCCTTGTCGTTGCCGATCGGGCTGACGACGCCCAGCCCGGTAACGACAATGCGTCTCGTGTAGTCAGGCTTGCGCACCGGATCTAGCTCCTTCTGGGATGCGACGCCACGGCAATAGGGCAGCCGGCAGCGGCGATCATTTGGATGTGGCGAGGTCTTCGAGGAAGGGCACGGCGATGCCGCCTGTGGCGCCTGCCTCGTCGACCGCGATGGAATTTGCGTCTGGCGCAATGCGCTTGATCAGGCCCGTCAGAACCTTGCCGGGGCCGACCTCGACGAAGGTCGTGACTCCGTCGGCGGTCATTCGCCCCACGGCGGCGACCCAGTCGACACCGCGGGTCAGGTGCTCGATCAGTTCGTCGCGGGCTCCGGCAGCGGTGGTGATTGGCGTCGCGTCCGCGTTGGACAGCAACGGTATCTCCGGGTCCGCGAAGGCGATCGGTCCGAGGATGCGGGTCATGCCCGCGGCGGCCTCGGCCATGAGCGAGGAATGGGCGGCCACCGAGACGGGAAGCACGATGCCGCGCCGCGCGCCCAGGTCCCTGGCACCGGCGACGGCCGCTTCGACGGCGGCCCGATCTCCTGAGATGACGACCTGGCCCGGGGCGTTGCGATTGGCGACCGTCAGGCTGCCGTGCGGAGTGCCGAGGGCGATCAGCTCCGGCAGCCGCGCGTCGTCGAGACCGATGATGGCCGCCATGGCGCCGGCTCGTCCCTGACCGGAGGCCTGCATCTGGAGGCCCCGCTCGCGCACGAGCCTGACCGCGTCGCCCAGGGAGATGACTCCCGCCGCGACCATGGCCGAGTACTGGCCCATGGAGTGGCCCGCGGCGTAGGCGGGCTGCGGGGCGGCGACTCCGGCCGCTGCCCAGCTCTCACGAAGCGCGGCAAGAAAGGCGATCGAAACGGCCACTAGGGCGGGTTGAGCGTTGACCGTGAGGTCGAGTTGCTCGGCCGGACCGTCGAAAGCGAGGCGGCTGATTGGCTCGCCCAACGCTTCGTCGGCTTCCGCAAGGACCGCTCGGGCGGCAGGCGAAGCAGCGGCCAGAGCCTTCCCCATGCCCACCGACTGGGATCCCTGGCCGGGGAAGACGAAGGCTATGCGGTCCATGGGCTGTGGCTGGTCTCCTTCGGTCCAAGCCGTGAGCCAAAGCGGCGCGGCTACGGGCCGGGACTATCCGTCCGTTCCAACCGACCATAAGGCGGCCGATGTGATCTACGAAGGCTACCGCAGCCTCAGACGAGCACGAAAGAAAAGTGTGCAGGATTGCACGGATCGGTCAATCTGGCGTACGCTGAGGTCATGCCGCAGTTCCTTCCCAGGATCCCGAGCCTCGGCCAGCGACCCCCGGACGCGGGCTTGGGCCGTCATCCGTCCCTCCCCGGAGATGCCCCCGAGGCGGCCCAGGAGGTACCGCCCCAGTCCCCGGCCGCCGCTACCGAAGCCTCGAGCGACGGCTCAACGGCCCGCGACGCCGCGGCGGGAAGAGCGACCGTCGCCGCCACGCCCGTCTCCGAATCCGCGGCCCCCTCCGACTCGGAGGCCCCGCCATCCCCGAATCCGTCTCCGCTGCGGCGTCTACGTGGGTCGACTCGTCCCTTCCTGCACATCCCGTCGTTGACCGTCCCGAGCCGGGCGGCAGTGGAGTCGGCTGCCCGTGAGCTGCTGTCGGCCCCGGTGGAGGCAGCCCGCCTCCGTCTTCAGAACCCGCGCGAGTTGTCGGACCGGATCGCCATGGGCCGGGCGATCTGGCGCGATCTGGTCATCGGCTTCGCGGCCCAGCTCGGCGAGCTGAACCTGGGCTTCACCCAGCTGGCGGCGCTCTATGCGCTCGCGGACAGCGGCACGATGACCGTGGCGGACCTGGCCGACACTCTGGGCCGCTCGCCATCTGCGGTGAGCCGGCTCGCCGACGGCCTTGTCCAGCGACAGCTGATCGAGCGAAACCGGGACGCCGAGGATCGGCGGCAGCGGACCCTGACGTTGACGGGGCGCGGGCAGGCTCTGCTGGGCCTGGTGGATCGGGCACGGGCGCAGGAGTTTCTCTCGATCGTGAGACCCCTGCCCGCCGCCGAACGGGCGCTGGTGGGAATGGGCGTGGCCGCGCTCTCCACGCATGCCATCTCACGGCGCGGCCGCCTGATCAAGCAGCGGCCACGGTAGCCCCGGCGCTCGCGGCGCTGGCAATAGAGGAGGGCGGAGATCGCCGGCTGATGAAGCCACGCACCGGTCATGAGCGCGAAGCGCCGGGTTCAGACTGGACCGGCCTGCCGCAGGCAGGGCGCGGTCCTTCGCGCCGGAATCCCAGCCCGCGCCAGGCGACCCGGTGGAGTGGCCGGAATGTACTAGATACTTCTGGCCGGTGAACTGCGGGTGGACTGGGCGTGTAGACTCGACGGCACCACGGCGTGCCGAGTGCACGTGCGGGAGGTCGCGTGTAGGGGAGTGGGAAATGCGTCGGATATCTTCCTTAGTTCTTGTTGCGGGCTTCGTCGTCTCCATTCTCGGGGCGACGGCTGGGACTGCCCTGGCGGTGGCGCCGACATCCGCTCCGACCGGCCTGAGCCCGTCGAGCGGAGACTCGGTGAGCGCCAACCACGTGCTCAGCTGGGGTGCCGTGAGCGGCGCGGTCAAGTACAGGGTTGTCGTTTCCACGGCTCCCAACTTCTCCGTCACTACCTACACCGTTGATACGCAGGAGCTTCGTGCCACGCCGACCGTGGACCTGCCGCTCGGAACGCTCTACTGGCGGGTCGCAGGAATGGATTCTTCCAGCGCGCTGGGGCCCTGGGCAGACACGCAGTTCAACAAGACCTGGAACGCGGCGCCGGAGCCGCAATACCCCCTGGATATGGCAACCCTCGCCTTCCCGACCGACCCTCTCAGGTTCACCTGGTTGGCGTTGCCCGGGGCCCTGTCCTACGAGCTCCAGGTCGACGACGCGGCGGACTTCATCGGTGCGGCGTCGTACCCAACCAAGAGCACCTCGTATGTGATCACCGAGCCGAAGACGAGCGGCCAAACGTTCTACTGGCGTGTCCGCGGCATCTCGTCGACCCCCGGGATCGTCAGCGACTGGTCGGCGACGCACCAGGCCTCCGTCGTGTGGCCGGGCACGCCGACACTCGTCTACCCGGCCGACGGGGCAACGATCGACGCCGGGGGGTCGGCGGCCAGCTGCCCGGACGCTCAAGTACTCGGTCAGGCACTGGGCTGTGACCTGTATTTCGAATGGAGCCCCGTTCTCGGCGCCAAGACCTACCAGGTGCAGGTCAGCCCGAACACCGACTGGGCTAACAACGTAACGATCGACGCTACGGTGAAGGACACGCGCTACGCACCGTATGTTTCCAAGACTGGCACTATCGGGAACCTCAACAACGGCAACTACTACTGGCGAGTGCGCGCCCTCGACGCCGCCAGCCCGCAGGACTTCGGTCCCTGGTCGGACGCGAACGTCCTCGCCATCGATTTCACGCGCGCCTGGTCGAGTCGACCAGTTCTTGTCGCACCCGCCAACGGCAACGTCACCTTGAACGTACCTACCTTCACGTGGATGCCGATCGACCATGCGGCCTGGTATCAGCTCGACATCAGCAGCGACATCAACTTCGGGACCGGCCAGACTTGCTACACGAATCGGACCACGTTTACGCCATACTCGTCTGCTGTCGGCATCGGCATCAATCCGCCGGGCACCTGCAACGTATTCCCGCTACCGGGCGTGACTTACTACTGGCACGTGCGCGGCATCGATGGGCCGGTGCTCAATCCCGGAGTCGGGTATACGGCCGGCATTCTCGGCCTCTGGTCGAACACCAGCAACTCGGATGTGTGGAGTTTTGTATACAAACCGAGCATGCCGGCGTACGTCGCCCCTGCCGACGGTGCAACCGTTGAGGTTCCGACGCTGAAGTGGTCCGATGCCCCGGGTGCGACGAAATACAAGGTCACGGTCATCAAGCAGAGCGGCTTGACGGCGGTAACGTCGCCGGCTACCTACTCGACCTCGTGGACGCCGCCGACCCTCGACCCCACCGACTCTCCATTTCGCTGGTTCGTCCAGGCCTACGACCAGAACAACCAGCTCAGCCTTATCCCCGACTCAGGCAGCCAGCGCACCTTCACCCTGGTTGACATCGCCACGACATACTCGACACCCGATCCGATCTCGCCGGCTGACGGTGCCTCGAGCTATGACATGCCCGCGCTCGTGTGGCAGCCTGTGACCGGCGCCACGTCCTATCAGGTGTGGTACGGCGTGCAGGGCTCCGGCGCGGAGACTCAGCTGGGTAGCACCACCGACTTTCCAGCCTTCACCTATCCAACAGACGTGAAGTCGTCCGGGACGTACTTCTGGTACGTCAAGGCCTACGGCCCGAGCGGGTTCATTTCCGACTCGTCTGCCTCGCTACGGACGTTCGTCATCCCTCAACTGGACCTGCTGGCGCCCGGCGATTACCTGACGCCGGCGAAGTGCGCAGCCGTGCCTTGTACTACACCTGAGAAGGACACCGCGACTCTCACCTGGAACGCGGTGCCGGGTGCGTTCGCCTATACGGTTTACGTCTCCGCAGACCAGGACTTCACCAACGTATACCGCACCTACACCACTACCTTCACCCGGCTCTCGCCGAGGGATTCGTGGCTGGATAACCAGGCAAATCAGGCCTACTACTGGTTCGTCAGGCCCGCCAGGAGCGGCAACACTGGACGCTTCGACAGCGATGCGCAACAGAACGCGTCCGACTATCAGAAGAAATCCGAGGGGATCCACCTCAACGCGCCCGCCAACGCCGCGTCAGTCGCGGACGAAGTCACGTTTTCCTGGCAGGACTTCCTCGCGACCAACCAGGGGCTCGCGGCACCGGTGACCCAGGAAGCGAAGCAATATCGCATCCAGGTTTCCACCGTCGCCGACTTCGCCACGACCTTCGACGACAAGACCGTGGACCAGACCTCCTTTACGGAATACGACAGGACGTACCCGGAGGGCCCCCTTTACTGGCGCGTTCAGGCTATCGACGGATCCGGCAACGCCCTGACCTGGAGCGAGACGCGCCCGCTTACCAAGTCCTCGCCGGCGGTGAGCCTGACCTATCCGGCTGCGGACGCCACCGTAGCCGGCGTGCCATTTCTCCAGTGGAACCCACAGGGGTTCGCCGCAAGCTATGACGTCCAGATAGCGAAGAACGGCGACGACAACTTCTCGAGCCCCAACCAGGTCATTTTGACGAACACGGGGATGTCGGCCTACGCGTACACGGACGCCCTCGCGGCAGGCGACTACGCCTGGCACGTGAGAAGGGTGGACGCCGACGGCCGGACCGGGCCGTGGTCGAGTGCCCGGAAGTTCCACCTTGTCCCCGTGGCGCCGTCGCTCGTCAGCCCGGTGAACGGGGCGGCGACGAAGGTCTTCGCGCAGCCGACGTTCGTCTTCCAGTGGACATCGACACAGTCATACCCCAGGTACACCATCGAGACGAGTACCACATCCAACTTCGCGGTCCTCAAGGAAACCCATGCGACCGTCATGATGGCCTGGGCACCGACCACGCTCTACGCGATCGGCACGTACTACTGGCGGGTCAAGGCCATGAATGCGTCCTCCGTCGCCGTGGCTACGTCGGACGTGTGGTCGTTCACGGTGGCCGAGAGTGGCGCCACATACGTCGCGCTCCCGCCGGCACGCCTTCTCGATACCCGTAACGGCACCGGTCTATCCGGGCCATTCGGCTCGCACGCGGCACGGTCGTTCCAGGTGGCAGGCCTTGGCGGCGTGCCATCCAACGCGACGGCGGTGACAGGCAACCTGACCGTCACGGGCCAGACCAGTAACGGCTACCTGTTCCTCGGTCCGAGCGCGAACAACAGCCCGACGAGCTCCACACTCAACTTCCCGATCGGTGACGACCGGGCCAACGGGGTAACCGTGGCTCTTGGAACCGGAGGTACCCTGGGCGTCACCTTTGTCGCCCCGAAATCGGGTCCGACTGCCCACGTGATATTCGACGTGACCGGCTACTTCGTGCCGGATACGAGCGGTGCCACCTTCCTGGCGCTCAACCCGGCGCGGGTGCTCGACACCCGTAGCGGCACGGGTCTGGCCGGTCCGTCGGGCTCGCACGAGGGGCGCACGTTCCAGGTCTCTGGCAATGGCGGCGTGCCAGCCGGAGCCACCGCGGTTACCGGCAATCTGACGGTTACAGGTCAGACCAGTCCTGGATATCTCTTCCTGGGTCCCGTCGCGTTGAACGACCCGACCAGCTCGACTCTCAATTTCCCGGTAGGCGACGATCGTGCAAACGGAGTGACCGTGGCCCTTGGTGGCGGAGGCACGCTGGGAATCACGTTTGTGGCCCCGCACCCGGGTCCGGTCGCCCACGTGATCTTCGACGTGACCGGCTACTTCGTACCCAACCTGACCGGCGCCAGCTATGTTCCGCTCAACCCGGCACGCCTCCTCGACACGCGTAGCGGGAACGGCCTCAGCGGTCCGTTCGGCTCGCATGCGGCGCGTGCGTTCGGGGTGGCCAACCGTGGTGGCGTACCGGCCACCGCGACGGCAGTGACCGGCAACCTGACCGTCACGGCCCAGACCAGCAGCGGCTACTTGTTCATCGGCCCGGTTGCCGTCAACGACCCGACCAGCTCGACGCTCAACTTCCCGGTCGGCGACGATCGTGCAAACGGTGTGACCGTGGCCCTTGGTGGCGGCAGCCTGGGTGTCACCCTTGTCGCCCCGAATCCGGGTCCCACCGCGCACGTGATCTTCGATGTGACCGGCTACTTCGTGCCATAGCGGAACAAGGTAAGTCGGCGCGGACCGGCTCGCGATCCGGAGGCTCGGTCAGGTCTTTGGATCGCGAGCCGCGAGCGGCGGAGCCTCAGTTCTTGGAGGCCGCCTCGGTCAGGCTGCCGGCGGCTGGTATGCCGAGGATCTCGCGGGCCACGTCTTCTTTGTCTACGGACAAAGCCCAGGTCGCCATGCCGTTGGCTCGATCCACTACGCAGCAGCCCTTGATGTTGACTTTGCCGCGGGCCAGCTTGGTGGTCACGTCGCCCAACGCGCAGGGCGTGTCCTCGATCTCGACGATCAGGCTGGTTCCGGCCACGAACGGGTAGCCCATGCTGCGGAGGACGTCCGTCGTGTCGTCGTCGCAGCAGTTCGTGTAGATCTCGGCCGTGGTGAGGTTGCCCACGGTGGTCTGGTGGACCTGGACGATGTTGACGCCGCGAGCGCACAAAGCCCTGGCCAGATGGGCAAGCTCGCCCGGCCGGTTTGGCAGTTGAACCACGAATTGCTGTCCCATGTCTCCCTCCCGGGAGTCCGAGAACTGGACTTGTGACCGGGCCGCGGAGCTGCAGCAGCTTCTGCCCGAGTCCCCATCGACGGCGCCGGAGCGCCTAGTCTCGCTCCACCTTATCCGATCGCGCCCTCCTCGTGGTCGGGCCGTTTGTCAGTTGATGCCGGGCCTCGATCTATGTCGATTGCCGCCAGCCGCAATCCGTCTCCGGGGATTCTCTCGATGACGAATTCGGCGCCGTCCGCGCGGGTTCCCGCCGACACCTCGTCCCAGGCGAACCGTAGCGCTTCCTCGGTGTGCTCGTCGTCCTCGCCCAGCAGCACGTGGACCGCGATGACCCTGGCCGCACCCAACGACTCGGCCCGCTCCACTGCCTTGTCCAGCACGGCCTGAGCGAGCACGACCTGATGCATCGCTAGCTCGCCTCCGCGTGGAGCAGCTCGACGACCGCCGCCGCGGCGGCGGGGACGGCGGCCAGGACCGCGGGGCTCAGCTCTTCGCTGAACTCGTCCGTTCGCTTGGCCTGGACCGTGACCGTGTCGATGCGCGTGGGCAGATCTGCGCCGAGCCGGCGCCCCAGGTCGAGGGCAGTCCGCAGGGAGGCGTCATGCGCGGAATCGAGATGGCCGGCGGCGTGGTCGGCCAGTTCCTCGAACGAGCAGCAGCGAACCTCGCCGATGGGCCGATCCGGGAATTCGGCGGCGTCGACGAGGATCGCCGCATCGTATCCGGTCAGGCACTCCATCAGGCGCAGCCCGCCGACGCCCAGCCGCTCGATCTCCACCGCTGGGATCTCTCGTCCGGCCTGCCGCGCCGCGTGCAGCCGGCCCTCAACCTCGTCCGCGACTCGCCACCCCACGCCGTCGTCGCCTAGTAGAGGATTGCCAAGCCCGATGACGATCGTCCGTCCGCGGACGATTTGGGTTTGAGGCTGCGGGTCGGCGGGAGCGCGATCGGCCACGGCGGCCTCCGATCTGGAGCAAAACTGCCCTGGCAGATTTGCTTTAGCAGTTCTGCTTGAGGATTTCGATGACCTCGCCGTCCGAGTTGCGAATCGCGACCTGGAGAGGCATCTCACCGGGGAGTGAATGCGTCGCGCAGCCGAAGCACGGGTCGTAGAGACGGAATGCCATCTCGACGCGGTTCAGCAGCCCCTGGTGCACGACCGTGCCCTTGTGGATGAGGCTCTGCGCGGCCTTCTTGATGGACATCGCCATGGGGGCGTAGTTGTTGGTCGTCCCGACGACCAGGTTGACCGCGGTCAGGATGCCGCGCTCATCCGTCCAGTAGTGGTGGGTGAGGGTCCCTCGCGGCGCCTCGACGGTCCCGACGCCCTCGGTGGGCTTCTCGGTCGGAACGGTACGGACGTTGGGCGAGGTGATCTCCGGATCCTTGGCGAGTTCCACGACCCGTTCGGCGGCGTAGAGCAGCTCGATGAGGCGAGCCCAGTGGGTGGCCAGGCGGTGGTGGACCAGCCGCTTGCCGCCGGATTCGGGCTTGGGAGCCAGCGTGTCGTAGAAGCGCTCGTAGGCGGCCTGGGCGAGAGGCGTGGCCATGCCCTCGGCGGTGTTGAGCCGCGACAGCGGAGTGGCGCAGTAGACGCCCGAGTCGGCGCCGTCGACGAAGCCCTTCCAGCCGATCTTCTTGAGGTACGGGAACTTGAGGTAGGTCCAGGGCTCCACACGCTCGGCGATCCAGTCGCGGTAGTCCGCCGGGGCGTACGTTCCCACGCGCTCGCCGTCCGGCGACATGATGCTGATCTGGCCGTCGTAGAAGTTGACCTTGTTGTTCGGGTCGACCATGCCCATGTAGTAGGTCCGATGGGTGTAGCCGTCGGACAGGACCATCTCTTTGTAGGCTTCGTTCCCGAGGACGATCTTGTCGAAGATCCCGAGGCTGAACTGGCCGAATTCGATCGCCCAGCGCCCGAACTCCTCGATCTGCTTCCGCTGCTCTTCGGTGATGCCCTGGGTCATCCCGCCCGGCACTGCCGTCGCGGGGTGGATCTTGCGGCCGCCGATCATCTCGATGACTTCGTGGCCGCGCTTGCGGGCCTCGATGACCTTGCCGCCGGCCTCCATGCCGACCTTGCCGATGACGCCCAGGATGTTGCGCTCGGATGCGGGGGCATCGGGTCCGACGACGAAGTCGGGGCCGCCCAGGGCGTAGAAGTGAGTGGTGTGGTCCGTGAAGTAGAAGGCGCTGTAGAGAAGCTCGCGCAGCAGCTTGGCCGCGCGCGGCGGATCCACGTGGTAGACGGCGTCGGCGGCCTTGGCCGCGGCCATGTGGTGGGCTTCGGGGCAGACGCCGCAGATGCGGTTGGTGAGCGTAGGCATCTCCTCGACCGGGCGGCCGACGCAGAAGCGCTCGAAGCCGCGCAGCTCGGGGATCTGAAAGTAGGCGTTGGCGACCTCGCCGTCCGGATCGAGGAAGATCTCGATCTTGCCGTGGCCCTCCAGGCGGGTGATGGGGTCGATGGTGATTCGTTCCATTTGCGTGGCTACTCCCCGTCGCTCTGCCAGGCCGATTTGCTGCCGCGGAGCAGCGAGCCCGCGAGACTGAAGCGGTAGAACTGGCCGACCGGATCGGGGATCCCGTCGAGGATCTTGTCGATCTCTTCGGGCTTGGTCGCCTCGATGACGGATGCGTAGGCAGACATCAGGCGAGCTCCGTAGTCGACGACGCCCTCGGCTGCGCCGTAGCAGCCGATGCACGGTGCCGCGACGCTCGGGCAAAGCGCGCCGCAGCCATCCCGCGTCGCCGGGCCGTTGCAGGGCAGGCCCTGCTCGAGGAGGCAGATCTCCGGATCGAACGCGGCGACATCCTGAATGCGGACGAAGTGGTCGATCTTCTTGACGTCGCGCTTGCGGGGGCACTCGTCGCAGACGGTGGACTCGCCGGCACCCAGGACGGAGCCCTTGGGCGGCAGCGGCCCGGTGCCGTTCAGGGCGGCCACGACCGCCTGCAGGGCGGCCCAGATCTGTTTGGACTCGGGCGGGCAGCCGGGGATCGTGTAGTCCACGTCCACGACCTGATCCAACGTCCGAAGCATCGGCTCGAACTCGGGCAGGTGCAGGACGCCCTCCGGCGCCTGGTACTCGTAGATCGGTCGAATGCCGTCCGGGTTCTCAGTACTGGACGTCGAGTACACGGTGTCGAAGATCTGCTTGCGACTCGACAGGTTGGCGAGACCGGGGATGCAGCCCTCGCTGGCGCACGACCCGAAGGCGACCATGAACTTCGACTTGCGGCGCAGGAGCCGCGCCAGGTGGACGGTCTCGTCGGTCCGCATGCTGCCGCTGACGAGCGTGATCGTGATCTCGCCGTCTTCCATGGCCTCGATGTCGGAGTACTTGCCGTCCATCACCGTCGGCCACAGGACGATGTCGAAGGCCGCGGCTACCTCCAGGATGTGCTCGTGGATGTTGACGATGGCGATGTCGCAGCCTCCGCACGACGCGGCGCCGAAGATGGCGAGCTTGGGCTTGGCAGCGGGCTTGGCAGCGGGCTTGGTCACGGGCTTGGCCGCCGGCTTGGCCGCGGGCTTGGATTTCGGAGTGGGGCTCATCGGGCGCTCTCGGCCGTAGCGTGGTCCGGGTTGACCCCGCCGGCCGTCTCGGGCGGTCCGCCGGCGTCCCCGCCGGTGGCCTCCCAGGCCGCCTCGAGGTCCACGCCGTCTATGTCGACCAGGCTGGCCGCGGGCCAGTTGAGCGGTCCCAGGGCTCGTACTTCCTCGGTTACCCGGGCAATCTCATTGGCCAGGCGGACGCCCTCGGCGGCGCTGGCCCACACGAGCTGGAGCCGCCCCGGCTCGATGCCGAGGGCCTCGATCGTGCGCTGCAGCAGCTGGAACCGGCGCAGGGCCTTGTAGTTCTGCTCGATGTAGTGGCACTCGCCNNCCGGCCAGGTCCGCGGCTCGGTAGCTGCACCAGTTGCAGGTGAAGCCGATGATCACCGGCTCGAAGGTGGCGACCGCCGTGGTCGCTCCCTCCGCGGGAGCCGGTGCGACAGGTGCCTGCGCGCTCATGCTCGCACCGCCTCCTCGATTGCCTCATGGTGGGCCGTAGGGAAGGTCGACCGGTGGGGTCGCATCCCGTCCGCTCCGATTCTGAGCAGACCCTCGATCTGGGCCAGGACTTGCTCGTCGCTGAAGCCCGTGCCGAAGATCGCTCCGGCGGGGCAGGCCGCGACACAGGTTCCGCAGCCCTGGCACATCGCCGGGTTGACGGCCGAGACGCCCTTGACGTCGTCGAAGGAGATGGCGTTGTAGGGGCACAGGGTGTTGCAGATGCGACAGCCGGAGCAGTGCTCGGCGTTGACCGACGCCCTGATCGGCTCCAGGTTCATCTTCTTCTGCTGGATGCGGCCGAGGACTCGCGCGGCCGCCGCGGCGCCCTGCGCCACAGAGGCCGGGATGTCCTTGGGGCCGCTGACGCAGCCGGCGACGAATACGCCTTCGGTCATCGTCGCAACCGGGTCCAGCTTGGGGTGCTTCTCGATGGCCCAGCCGTCGAAGCTGCACGAGATGCCGAAGCGGACGGCCAGCTCCTTGGCATCGGCGCGTGGCTCGAGACCGGCCGAGAGGATGACCATGTCGACCGGGAAGCGGCGCTGCTGTCCGATCAGGGTGTCCTCGACCTGGAGGATCAGCTTGCCCTCTTCGTCCGGAGTGCGGGCGACGTCCGTGATCTCGGCCGGCTTGCCGCGGATGAAGATGCCGCCCTCCTCGAGGATCCGCTGGTAGAACTCGTCGTAGGCCTTGCCCACGGTCCGCATGTCGATGTAGAAGTCGTAGATCGTCGCGTCGGTGTGCTCTTTGACGAGGTGGGCGAACTTCAGGCTCTGCATGCAGCAGATGGCGGAGCAGTAGTTGTTGTGGTTGCGATCGCGGCTGCCGACGCAATGGACGATCGCCACCGACTTGGGCTCGGTCACGCCGTCGCGCAGGACCACGGCTCCGTTTGTTGGGCCGGCTGAGTTCGACAGCCTTTCGAACTCCAGGCTGGTGAAGACGTTCGGCAGGTGGCCGTAGCCGTACTGCGGCATCTTCCGAGCGTCGAAGAGATCGTAGCCGGTGGCGATGATGATGTTGCCGACTTCGAGAGTCAGGATCTTGTCTTCCTGTGTGAAGTCGATCGCGCCGGTCTCGCAGAACTTCTCGCAGGCCTTGCAGGTTCCCTTCTCGAAGTAGGTGCAGTTGGGGCGGTCGATTACAGGCGTCCGCGGGACGGCCTGGGCAAACGGCGTGTAGACGGCCTTGCGGTAACCCAGCCCCGCCTCGAAGACCTCATCGATGACCTTCTTGGGGCACTTCTCCTGGCACACGCCGCAGCCGTTGCAGAGGTCCTCNNACGGTGAAGTTGCCGACGTAGCCCTCGACCTTCTCGACCTCGCTCCAGGTCATGAGCTCGACGTTGGGATGAGTGCCGGCGGTGAGCATCTTGGGGGTCAGGATGCAGGCGGCGCAGTCCAGCGTCGGGAAGGTCTTGTCGAACTGGGCCATGTGGCCGCCGATAGACGGGTCCTTCTCCACGAGGTAGACCTTGAAGCCGGCGTCGGCCAGCTCCAGAGTGGCCGAGATGCCGGCGATACCTCCGCCCACGACAAGCGTGGCGGGGTTGATGTCGACCGTCATGGGCGAGAGCGGCTCGTTGCGGCGAACCCGCTCCACGCCGCCGGCCAGAATGGCCTTGGCCTTGACCGTGGCCGCCGCCTTGTCCGTGTGGACCCACGAGTCCTGCTCGCGGATCGAGACCAGCTCGCACAGGTACGGGTTCAGACCGCCGCGGGCCGTGGCCTGGCGGAACGTGTTCTCGTGGAGGTGCGGCGAGCAGGCCGCCACCACGATTCGGTTCAGGCCGTACTTCTTGATGTCGTCGGTCACGAACTCCTGGCCGGGGCTGGAGCACATGAACTTGTAGTCGCGGGCAATCACGACGCCCTGATCGCGAAGGTTCTCGGCCGCCCACTTCGCGACCTCGGCGACGTCGACGACGCCGGCGATGTTGCTCCCGCAGTGGCAGACGTAGACGCCTATCCGAATCTCGCCTGCCGCGGGCAGTCCGGCGGCAGCTTCGCCCTCGACCGGCAGGTGGTTGTGTTCGGCGGTCATTCCTCCACCTCGCTGTCGGCCATGCGCGGCATCGGCAGGGCTCGCTTGTCCGGACGCGGTCTGTGGGCCGGAGCTGCTCCGGCGGCCGCGAGCGCCAGTTCGGGAGCTGCCTTGAGCGTCTTCGCCAGAACCTTGCTGGCGTTGGTGTACTCGCGTCCGATGCCTAGCTTCTTGGGCTCGACGCCGAACGCCAGGCCCATGAGCTGGGTGAAGAACACGATCGGCATCTTGTGCTTGGTATGGAACATGCCGTTCATCTCGCCCTGGTAGGCGTCGATGTTGATCTGGCACATCGGGCAGACCGTGACCATCATCACGGCCTCGAGCCGCTCGGCCTCGGACACGAGGCGCCGGACCAGCTCCAACCCGACTTTGGGCGCGATCTGGTTCATGTGGCCGCCGCAGCACTCCGTTCGCAGCGGGTAGTCCACGACTTCCGCGCCAAGGGCCTTCAGCAGCATGTCCAGGCTCTTCGGCTGGTCGTGGTCGGCATACGCGCCGTCGACGTCCGGGCGAGGGACCATGCAGCCGAGGTAGGGCGCCACCTTCAGGCCGGTGAGCGGCTTCTTCACCGCCGCGCGTACCTTGTCCAAGCCTACGTCCGTGAGGATGACTTCGAGAAGGTGGCGGACCCTGAGAGTTCCCGGGTCGTAGTGCAGGCCGCCGGCGCCGAGGGCGTCGTTGACGCGGGCGTTGAGCGCGGGCTGCTCGGCCATGTAGTGGTCGGCCTTGGCCAGGTTGAGGTAGCAGGCGCTGCAGGCCGCGACGAGGGACTCGCCGTTCTTCTTCTCACCGGCCGCGATGGCCAGGTTGCGAGCGATCATGGCGTAGGCGGGAGTCGTGCTCAGGCTCACGTACTCGGTCGCGCCACAGCAGTTCCAATCGTCGATTTCCTCGAGGGCGATGCCGAGGGGCTCCAGCACGCTTTCCAGGGACTCGCGATAGGAGCGGCCGCTTCCCTCCATAGAGCAGCCGGGGTAGTAGAGGTAGCTGCTCATCGGGCTCGCTCCAGCTCATCGGCGCGCTTCAGGATGGCATGGAGCTGCTTTCTCTGGCGGATCCGCGTAGGCAGGAGCCCGATCCGGCCGTGGCGGAAGAGCCCGAAGGCCATCGGAGTCATGCCGGGCAGACGCAGCGGGAAGTGGCGCAGGTAATGCCTCGCCGTGAGCCCGAGATCCCAGCTGCGCCCAAAGCGCTTTGCCTGGCCGATGAAGACGCCGCCGAAATCGGGACCGACGCTGCTCGGAAAGGCGTGCTCCTTCTCCGCGATGGTCTTGATCGCGTACATCACGTCCGTGATCTCGATCTCCTGCGGGCATCGCACCACGCAGTGGTAGCAGGAGAGGCACATCCACGGCGTGTTGCTGTGGAGCACTTCGTCGCGCTTGCCGGCGCGGATCAACGCGAAGATCGCTCTCGGGGTGTGGTCCATGGCACTCGCCGAGGGGCAGGAACCCCCACAGCTGCCGCACTGGATGCACATCTCCAAGCGGGAGATGCCTGCTGTCTTCGAGGTCACCTCGGCCAGGAAGCGGGCGCCTGCGTCCGTTACCTCGGGAGGTGAGATCTGAGCCACGACCATCCAATCGCCCCTTTGTCTACCCGGGTTCGCCCGACGACGTGTTCCGCCGATTGCATGCCTGAGCGGACGTCCGCGCCTGCCTCGTGCGCGAGCGTCCGATGTCAGCGGGACCGGTCGGCCACGACCGCTTTGGATTCGGCCGAGTCGTTGCGGGATATGTAGCTGGACGCCTTCGCGCCCTCATCCGGGAGCGCTCCGGGTCGGCGCCGGCGGCAACGGTTCCGAAACCGACCTGACAAACCGCGTGTGGCGAGACCACGATCGTTGCCTTACGAGGATTGTCGGAAGAGGACCCGCTCGCGGCTAGGGCCGCATGACCCGCCGAAGCGGGGGCCAACCCGCCCGGGTTGTCGGGCTCTTGGGGCATCGCAGGGCTCGGCCCCACAAGTCGAGGGGCAACAGCGCCTCCCGGCCCCCACTCGTTAGGGTGGATCAGGCTCGTTGCCTAAGCCGCTGCGACGCGCAGACAGAAGAAACCCCGGTCGCCGCGAGCGCGACGGCCGGGGTGCGAGGGCGAATTCGAAGGTGCTAGGCCTTCTTGGCCACGATCAGCCAGCCGCCGAGGATGGCGAGGATGCCGCCCACGGCCGCGAGGATCACGCCGATCCCGAGGCTCGCGCTTCCGCCCACCAACTTCATCATGTCGGACGTATTCGTGAAGCTCTCGTCGCTGACCAGCTTGGTGAAATAGACGAGGACGACGACGAGGAGGATCAGGACGCCCAGGGCGGCCAGGACGACGCCCGACTGCGGGATATTGACGTTGAGAATCCCGGCCACGACCACGGCTACACCAGGATGCCGAGGACCAGGGCGATCTTGCCGCCGATCAGGCCCGCATCGAGGCCGGTGACTGTCTGGCTCTCACCCGGGGCGCTGAGGCTTATCCACGCCAGAGGTGCCGCGACGATTGCGAGAATGCCGCCGACGGCGGCAACGATCGCGGCGATGGATACGCTCTTGCCTACAACGGTGACTGCCATGCGAGGACTCCTCCATCCGTACTCCGCGGGCCCCGCCGCTGACGGGTCGACGGGTAGCGCAGGCAAAGAATATGCGTCGATGCATCGTCTCGAAGCCCGGTCCCGCGAGTACTCCGGGGCGGATATGTGATGTCGAGAAGGCGCTCGCCGAAGAGCGGACGCATACACTGCTGCCAGGCTCGCTGAGCGGGTCAGCGGGCGCGCGTTCGGTGAGATTGATGGCCCAGCACCTCATGCTCGTTCCGTCGCTTGCGTGTCCGGCCAGCTGCGCTTACTGCTTTGGGCCGCACGCCGGCGGGGCGACCATGTCGCGCGAGACGCTCGAGTCGGTGGTTCGCTGGCAGGGGGCGGCCGGCGCGGACAGGGCCGCCGGCGCGGACAGGACCGACGGCGAACGCCGCGAGCCCGACGGGCGTGACGGGGGCGACGGGCGTGACGGGGGCGCTGGTGCCGCAGCCGACAGGTTCGAGGTCACATTCCACGGCGGCGAGCCTCTCATCCCCGGCGCGGAGTGGTACCGAATGGCGCTGCCTCTCCTGCGCGACGGCCTGCTGCCGCGCCGGGTCCGCTTCGCCATCCAGACCAACCTGTGGCTTCTCACCGATGAGCTGTGCGAGCTATTCCTCGCGCAAGGCGTCTCCGTCGGCACCAGCTTGGACGGTCCCGAGGCCATCAACGACGCCCAGCGTGGCAGGGGCTACTTCGCCCGGACGATGGCCGGCATCGAGCGGGCGCGCGCGCACGGCCTGGAGGTCGGCTGCATCTGCACGTTCACTGCGCGGACGGCGCCCAGGGCGAACGAGATATTCGACTTCTTCGTCGCCGAGGGGCTCGACTTCAGCATCCACGCCGCGCTGCCGTCCCTTCGGCACCTCGACGCCGATCGCTGGTCGCTGCCTGCGGAGGCGCACGGCGACCTGCTCGTCGGCCTGCTGGATCGCTATCTGGCGAATCTGTCGCGGGTCCGAATCAGCACGCTCGACTCGATGTGCCGCAGCGTGAGCGCCGGGCGCGGCGGCATCTGCACCTTCGGGGACTGCCTGGGCGGGTACCTCGCGGTTGGCCCAGACGGCGCGATCTACCCCTGCCAGCGCTTCGCCGGGATCTCGCAATTCAGCCTCGGCGACGTTCATGCCGCGCCTTCGGCGGAGGCACTCAAGGCCTCGCCGGTCTGGCAGGCGTTCGCGGCCCGCGAACAGCACGTGGCGGAATCCTGCGGCATCTGCGCGTACCTCGCCTTGTGCCGCGGCGGCTGTCCCTACAACGCGGTCGTCGAGGCCGGCGGAACGCTGGCGCGCACCGCCCGCGACCCACATTGCGAGGCCTATCGGCGAACCTTCAGTGCCATCACCGAACGTGCGATGGTCGAGGTCTTCGCCCGCGAGAACATCGAAGCCGTCGTGGCGCGGCCCGACCCGCGGCGCGGACTGCTGCGGCACGGCCGGCTTCTCTCGCTAATGAGCGGCGGCCCGCACTCGCGCCAGTTCGCCGGTAGGGCCCGACGAAATGCGGCGACGGCGCCGGCTGCCGCCGGACAGGCGGACGAAGAG
This sequence comes from Chloroflexota bacterium, assembly GCA_003141455.1. GTDB lineage: Bacteria > Chloroflexota > Limnocylindria > Limnocylindrales > CSP1-4 > Fen-1039. The sequence goes on from PLMA01000050.1 coordinate 37,942, forward strand.
CCGCGGGGCCTTCTCCCGAGATAGACCCGGCCCCGGGTCGTCGTCGATTCACTGTGTTGGAGTGGCCGGCAGACGCGCTCGATCGGTGCCGCAGCGGCCCTCGATGATTCGAGCCCAATTACGAGCTCCCGCGCACGCGAATGTGCGTGTGCATGGCGCTTCGCCGACTATGATGATCGGGGAGCGCGCAACCATCGGAGGAAGAACGCACGATGGCGATCTTCGGGCCACCCGATCCGGCGAAGCTAGAGGCAAGTGGAGATGTCTCCGGGCTGATCAGAGCCCTGGGGTACGAGAAGGACGCCGGCATCCGCGCCGCTTCAGCGAAGTCGCTCGGCCGGATCGGCGATTCGCGCGCCGTCGAGCCCCTGATCGCCGTCCTGGCCGACGCCAGGAGGGAGGTGCGCCGAGCCGCGGTCGAGGCGCTCAGCTTGATCGGGAACCCGCGCGCCGTCGAGTCCCTGCTCCGCGTTCTAAAGGACTCGGACCCGATCGTGCGCCAGACCGCCGCCAGCGCCGTTGGCAAGGTCGGCGCACCCGCCGTCGAGCCCCTCATGGGCGCCCTCACCGACACGACTGCCGGCGTCCGCCAGGCTGCGGCCAGGGCGCTCGGTACGATCGGCGACCCACGCGCAATCGAGCCCCTCGGCGGCGCTCTTACGGACTCGACTGCCGGCGTCCGCCAGGCTGCGGCCAAGGCACTCGCGAAGCTCGGCTGGACTCCCGAGCCCGGTCAGCCCGGGGAGGCCTACCGTCTCGTCGAGAAGCGTCAGTGGGCTGAGTGCGTAAGGCTCGGTGCCCCCGCCGTGGAGCCTCTCGTCGCCGCCCTCAAACGCCGGGACAAGATGGTCCGCCGGGCTGCGGCCGATGCGCTCGGCAGGATCGCCGATCCGAGAGCCGGCAAGGCCCTGGTCGCGGCGCTCGGCGATCCCGACCTGCACTGTCGCCGGTCCGCCACCGAAGCGCTCATCAAGATCTCGGGAGGTGCCTTCAAGCCGGTGGCTGCGGCACTCGTGGATGCGAATCCGACGAGGCGACAGCTGGCAAGGCAGATTCTCGACCGGACCGGTTGGTTGCCCGACAAGTCCGAGGCGGCCGCACGCTACTGGATCGCGAAGCGACAGTGGTCGCGATGCGTGGAGATCGGCGGTCGCGCCGTGCGGCCCCTGATCTGGGCCCTGGCGTCCGACGACGACGAGGTCCGTGGAGATGCTGCCCTGGCTCTGGGCAAGATCGGGAACCGGCGAGCGGTGGCGCCTCTCTGTGCCAGCCTGAAAGTCGGCGACTCCAGCCTGCGCCAGGTCGCCGCGGAGGCCCTCGGCGAGATCGGAGACCCGCGGGCCGTCCAGCCGCTCATCGCCGCCCTCGGCGATTCGGACGTGGTCGCGCGCCAGGCCGCTGCGCAGTCGCTCGGGAAGATGGGCGACCAAGTCGTCCGGCCGGTCATCGCGGCCCTGGGCGACTCGAACGAGCTCGTTCGCCATTCTGCGGCCGATGCGCTCCGTCACATCGGCGACCAGGCCGTCCAGCCCCTGATCGCCGCCTTCGGCAACTCGAACGCGCTGGTGCGCCATTTCGCGGCCGAGGCGCTCGGGAAGATGGGCGATCCTCGCGCCGTGGAGCCGCTGATCGGGGTCCTGAAGGACACTGACAGAACCGTGCGACAGGGCGCGATGGACGCTCTGTGTGAGCTTGGCTCGCCCGCCGTGCTGCCGCTCTGCGCCGCGTTGAGTGGCAGGGACGACCATCTGCGGATGCAGGCTGCCAAGGTGCTGGTCTTGCTCTACGAGTCAGGCAAGCTGGGCGAGGAGGACAAGGCCGCGATCCTGGGCCAGAGGGGCACCATCTCCGAAATGCACGCGGATCGCACCGGTCAACATACCGACGAGAGCTCGCCGGGTGAGTTCGGCCATGCCGACCTGACATACCACCACGATCAGCACCTGATTTTCGAGGTTCGAGAGGCCGTCGCCGCCAAGGGCGTAGCCGCCAAGGCCGTCGCCGCCAAGGCCGTCGCCGCCAAGGAGAGCTAGCGGGTCGAACGCCCCAGCTGCTCGGCCAGTCGGTCGCCGGTGGTGACGGCCCCCTGGGAAGCGGACGAGACCATGGCCGCGTACTTGGCCATGACGCCGCTCTTGTAGCGCGGGGCCGGCGGGGCCCAGCGGGCACGTCGCGCCGCCAGGACGTCGGGGGCCACGTTGAGATCCAGCGCGTGGCGATCGACGTCGATGACGATCTCGTCGCCCTCCTCGACGAGGGCGATCGGGCCGCCCATGACCGCTTCCGGAGCCACGTGCCCGATCATCAGGCCGTGGGTACCCCCGGAGAAGCGGCCGTCCGTGAGCAGGGCCACGTGCTCGCCCATGCCCTCACCGGATAGCGCCGCCGTAACCGACAGCATCTCCTGCATGCCGGGCCCGCCGACCGGTCCTTCGTAGCGGATCACGATCACGTCGCCCTTGTTGATCTTCTGGTCGCGCACGGCCGCATAGCAGGCATTCTCGTTCTCGAAGACGCGCGCCGGGCCCTTGTGGAAGCGGCGCTCGTGCCCGGCAAGCTTGATGACGCAGCCGTCCGGAGCCAGGGTGCCGTGGAGGATGGTGAGGCCGCCGGTCTCCTTGAGGGGCGACTCGATCGGAACGACCACCTTCTGGCCCGTGGTCTCGACCACCGCCTTGGCAGCACCGGCGATCGTGCCGCCGTCGACGTTGGGGGTCGAGCCGTCGATCAGGTTCTTCTTCAGCAGCTCGCGGGTGACGAGCGAAAGCCCGCCCGCCTCATACAGGTCGGCCGCGGCGTAGCGCCCGCCGGGGACCATGTCGCCGACGATGGGCGTCCGGTCCGCGATCTCGCCGAACTCATCGATGTGCAGCGGCAGCCCGTATTCGTGGGCGATGGCCAGCAAATGCAGTACCGCGTTTGTAGAACCGCCCGTGGCGGCCACGCAGGCGATCGCGTTCTCGATGGACTTGCGGGTCACGAACTCCTTGGGACGGATGTCGCGCCGGACCAGATCCATGACGATCTCGCCGCAGCGCGCGGCCGCCGCGTCCTTGGCCGGATGCTCGGCCGGGATGCCGTTGAGACCGGCCGGCGAGAGGCCCAGGATCTCGAGGACCATCGACATCGTGTTGGCCGTGTACTGCCCGCCGCAGGCACCCGCGCCGGGGCAGCTGACCGACTCGATCTCGTAGAGCTCTTCGGCCTTCATGTTGCCGGCCCTATAGGCGCCGATCGCCTCGAAGATCGTGACGATCGTGGCGTCGCGCTTGCCCTTGTACACGCCCGGATAGATCGAGCCGTTGTAGAGGATGACGCCCGGGATATCGAGGCGGCCGAGGGCGATTATGGCCCCCGGGATCGTCTTGTCGCAGCCGACCAGGCAGACCAGGCCGTCGAACAGATGGCCTCGCGAGCAGAGCTCAATCGAGTCGGCGATTACCTCGCGGCTTATGAGGCTCGCCTTCATCCCCTCGGTTCCCATCGTCGTACCGTCGGAGACCGAGATCGTGCCAAACTCCATGGGCGTCCCGCCCGCCGCCCGGATCCCCGACTTGACGTGCTCCGCCAGCCGGCGCTGGTTGTAGTTGCACGGCATCGTCTCGATCCAGGTCGTGGCCACGCCGATGATGGGCCGGGCAAGATCGTCGTCGGTGAAGCCGATGGCCTTGAGCATGCCGCGGGCGGCGGCCCGGTCAGGACCGTCGGTCAGGGCCGCGCTGTGGCGCTTGGCCGGATCGCTGGGCACGTCGTAGGGCAGGGGATTCGGCACGTCAGGCATGGTGGTCTCCGCGGGGCTGGGCGGGTTCGTTGTCGAGGATCGCTGATCTCGATCTTCTGCCAGTGTAGACGCTGGGCACGCGGCGCAGCGAGCAGCGAGAGTGCGGCTACCGGCGCGCTAGAACCCAGCCGATGAGGCTGCCCAGGCCCGTGGAACGAGCGCCCATGTGGACGTCTGCCAGAAGCGTCCGGCGCTGGCCGTCCGATCCGGTCGCCGTCAGCGTAACCCACCAATCAGGCGTGGGATTCGGGAGCGTGGCCAGGTCGAAACCATCTCCGGGCGACATGCTCATGGATGGCTGCGTGGCTCGAGGGTCTGGGGCGATGGTCGCTCCCTGCCGGGCCGTGGGCCAGATCTCGATCCGGGCGTCGGCCCAGAGGGCCGGATCCAGCCCCGAGACGCTGACGTGCCAGCTCGACGTGCCCTGCAGGTTGTCGTGCCAGTAGAACGACATGGTCTGCGCGAGCGCTGCGGGTGGATTGGAGGCAGGGACGGTCGCTGGGTCGAACACCCACGCCCGGAACCCCGGAAGGAACAGGAAGATCGTTAGCAGCAGAGCCGCCTGGGCGACGCCGCGTCTACTGGCCGAATCGTCGCCCGGTCCCTGGGATCGCCAGGTGCCGATGATGAAGGCGGCCGGGACGCCGACCAGCCCGACAGCATTGAGAGGGTCGAGGGCGATGGGCGCGAGAAGGGCCAAGAGAAGCAACGGCAACGCGCCGGCAATTGCCCAAGCGAGCCTGATGTCCTCTTCAGCCCGCCTCGAAAGAATGGCCACACGCGGTAGGCTCCGCCTGGCCGCGATGAAGGCTCCCACCCAGATCGCCGCGAGCTTCTGCTGGTCCCCCCACTCGACGGTCTCGGGCACGTAGACGTGGATTCCAAGCCAGCCCCCGACCGTGGCAACAGTACGGGCGATCAACGGTGCGAGGAGAAGTACGCTGGCGCCGGCGGCCAGGCCCAGTCCTCCGGCAACGACGGCGACGTAGCTGCCCGTGCGGATCCCCTGCAGGAGCCTGCGCCATGTGAACTGGGCCGAAGTCGCCGCCTCAGCCAGGACCTCCGGCGGCCCGAGGCGAGCTATTGCCTCGGTTGCGGCTGCCACCGGGTCCAGGCCGCGACCCACGAGCTCCTCCGCGCAGTCCTGCAGGTGGTCGCCGATCTCGATCCGCACGCTGTTTCGATGGGGCCAGCTAAGGCGAAGGCCGGCGTCGACCTTGGACACGTAGTCGCGGACGAGGGCCTCGGCCGTCGTGGCCGGGTCGGCCTGGGCGTCGGTGTCGCCCGGCTCGGTGGTTGTGGCCGGCTGGACCGTCGTGGCCGCATCCGGCTCGGTGGTCCAGGCCAGAGCCACGGGCTCCTCGACCACCGGGGTCAGGATCGGATCCGACTCTCGCCGATGGGCGACGACCGGCCAGCCGTGGCCCGCCGCCAGTTCGACACCGCGTGCCGCCACGCGATAGACGCGCCGCGTCGGATACACCTCCCGCCCCTCGCCCCGGATCACGCGCTCCCCCTCGAGGCGGTAGAGGATTGGATAGAGACTGGCCTCGCTCAGCTCCTCATGCGTGCCGTGGATCGGACCCAGCCATTTCCACAACTCGTGGCCGGAGCGGTCTTGCTCGCGCAGTGCCCCGATGATCGCCCGCGTGATTCTCTCGTCCATCGGCGCCCCGGTCTCGGTCTGGCGACCGGTGCCTGGTGACGGCCGGCCGCGAGATCCCATCTGCCGCAGAGGATAGCGCCGGGCCGCGCCCCAGAGCGAGCGCAATCGGCTGGCCGATTCGTACCATCAACCCCGTCCGAGCGCCGGAGCAACCGATGCCGACGCCGCCGTACGGGTCGGGCTCCGCCTATGCGCCCGATCGTCTAGTCGGAAGCCGGCGCGGGCAAGGGCAAGAAGAATCGGAAGGCCCGCCGGAGTACGGCGGCCCGTCGATCAGCTGGTTGCGAGGCTACCGTGCAGCGATGCCCTCGCGACGCGAGCTAGGCTCGCGCTGTGTCGACGCGCGCCGGATGGGCGGCTTCCCAGGCCTCGATAGCCGGCAGGTTCGAGCGGACGTAGCCGATCTCGTCGGTACCGGCCAGGATCATCTTCCGAGCGAACGGGTCGATCTCGAACGCGAACGACTCGCCATCGGGCAGCGTTGCCTTCTGGGCCTCGAGGTCAACGGTCCATTCGCCATCCGGGTCGGCAGCCTGGAGCGCCGTGAGCGCTGCGTACCGATCCGGCGTGACGACGATCGGCAGAAGGGCGTTCTTGAGCGCGTTGCCGCGGAATATGTCCGCGAACCCCGTCGAGAAGATCGCTCGGATGCCCCACGCTCGCAATGCCCATGGGGCGTGCTCGCGCGAGGACCCGGCGCCGAAGTTGTCGCCCACCAGAAGGATCTGGCGGCCGGCGTTGTGCGGCTCGTCGATGAACGAGACCGGCTCGCGCCGCTTCCCGTCCGGCGTGAAGCGCCAGTCGAAGAAGAGCGCGTCGGCCAGGCCGGCCTTGTCGGTGATCTTGAGGAAGCGCGCCGGGCAGATCTGGTCCGTGTCGATGTTGGCGCGCGGGATCGCGATGACCCGGCTGGTGGTTCTCACGAACGGCTCAGGCATGTCAATGGGTCTCCACGGCCGTGCTATGTGCGACGTCGACCGACGTTGCCGTCGGTTTGAGCGTCCGCGGGTCGGTGACCACGCCGGCGATGGCGCTGGCAGCAGCGGTGATAGGCGAGGCCAGGAAGGTTCGACCGCCCTTGCCCTGCCGTCCCTCGAAGTTGCGGTTCGAGGTGCTGATGCCGTACTGGCCGGGCTCGAGCTGGTCGCCGTTCATGGCGATGCACATCGAACAACCGGACTCGCGCCACTCGGCGCCGGCCGCTGTGAAGACGTCGTCGAGGCCCTCGGCCTCCGCCTGCTTCTTCACCTGCTGCGACCCGGGCACTACGAGGACCCGCAGGCCCGCGGCCACGCGGCGCCCGCGCAAGACCGAAGCCGCGGCGCGCAGGTCCTCTATCCGGCCGTTGGTGCACGAGCCGATGAAGACGACGTCGAGCTTCTGGCCGGCGATAGACGCGCCCGGCTGCAGGCCCATGTAGGCCAGGGCGTGCTCGAGATCGGCGCGGGCGGCCGGCTCGACATCGGTGAGCGACGGGATCCGGCCGGTCACGGAGATGCCCATGCCGGGGTTGTTGCCATAGGTGACCATCGGCTCGAGCGCCTGGCCGTCGATGGTGACCGTTCGGTCGTAGGTCGCGCCTTCGTCGGTCGGCAGCTTCCGCCAGCGCGCGACCGCCTCGTCCCAGGCCGCTCCGTGCGGAGCGAACTTGCGGCCCTTCAGGTACGCGAACGTGGTCTCGTCCGGGGCGATGAGCCCGGCTCGGGCGCCCGCCTCGATGGACATGTTGCAGACGGTCATCCGCTCTTCCATCGACAGGGCGCGGATCGCCTCGCCTGTGTACTCGATGACGTGACCAGTTCCGCCGCCGATCCCGATCCGGGCGATCAGGGCCAGGATGATGTCCTTGGCGCCGACGCCCGGCCCCAGCCGGCCGTCGATCTGGACCCGGAACGTCTTTGGCTTGCGCTGGAGGAGCGTCTGCGTGGCCAGGACCATCTCGATCTCGCTCGTGCCGATGCCGAAGGCGAGAGCTCCAAAGGCGCCGTGCGTGGCGGTATGGGAGTCGCCGCAGACGATGGTCATGCCCGGCTGCGTCAGCCCCAGCTCCGGCCCGATGACATGGACGATGCCGCGCGTCGGGCTGCCTTTTCCGTAGAACGGGATCCCGAACTCGCGGCAGTTCTCCTCGATCTGGCGGAGCTGCTTGGCAGCAAGCTCGTCGAGGATGGGCAGCGATGGGTCCAGCGTGGGGATCGAATGGTCCGCCGTGGCGACGGTCTGGCCCGGCCTTCGGACCTTCAGGCCTCGCTCTCGGAGGCCGGTAAAGGCCTGCGGGCTGGTTACCTCGTGGACCAGATGTAGATCGATGGCGAGGATTGCCGGCGCGCCGGGGTCGGACGACACGACGTGGTCATCCCAGATCTTTTCGAACAGGGTGCGCGGTTTCTCTGCCATGGCTCTACTCGCGATTCGATTGCCCCGCCCTCACTCGGCTCGCAGCCGCGCGGACGGGGGCCATCGAGGTTACCAGAAGATCGCAAGTCTAGGCCCGGGCGTTCCCAGAGCTGGAGGGGTGGGCGTTTGCGGTCGCTGGTTCGGTTGAGCGCGCACATGGCGGCCACTGTGTCGAGCGTGTGGCGCAGGTACGTCGGAGACGCGGGCTTTGATCTGGTTCGGAGACGGCCGTGGCCGATCGGACCGAGGCGATAGGCGCACTCGGCTTGATCGGGTCTCGTCTCTGGAAGCGCGATGCGTGCGAGAAGACCGGATCGATGAAGTAGGGAGCAGGCGCTTCTGGATGCGTCGGAGCGAGCCGTAGACGATCTGAGCGAGTCGGACTTAGGGGGCTGCGCCGGCGCGGAAGATGAGCCGAAGACAGGCGCGATCAACGATAGGAAGCAGGTCTGAATCTACCTCCAGAGCGGCTGAAACCGGGCCTACCGACAGGCGGGAGGCGCCTTGGAGGGGTCGACGCCGGCGCAGAGGTCGGCTCTGTTCGCCCAGCCCGAATCGATCACGACGTTGAGGTTGTCCTTCGCGATTGCCTGCGGCGTGAGCAGGATCGAGGTCACCTGGTTGTTGCCGGGCAATGACAACGGCCTGGTGCCCTCGAGCTTGGCGATATCCCGGTTCTTGCAGAGGGCGACCGCGGCATCGCCGGCCGCAGCCCCCATCAGCCGCAGGTCCGGCCATACGTCAACCGTCTGCGTGCCCAGGGCGACTTTGTTGAGGCTCCCTGTGTCGCCGCCCTGGCCGGCAACGGCGACCTTGCCGTCGAGGCCGACCTCCTTGAGGGCCGCGATGACGCCGCCGGCCATGCCGTCGCTCTCGGCGATGACCGCGTCGATCCTGTTGTGGTTCTCCGTCAGGATCGCTTCCATCTCGGTCTGGGCCGTGGAGGGATCCCAATTCACGGTGTAGGTCTCGGCAACGATCTTGATGTCGCCCCTGTCGATCGCGGGCTGCAGGATCTCGTGGATGCCGGAGGCGATGAGGTCGGGCTCGAGCTGGCCCTGGGGGTGGCCCTTGATGATCGCGTAGTTGCCCTTCGGCCTTGCGGCGAGGATGGCGCGCGCCTCCATCCGTCCGATCTCGACCGGGTCGAACGCGACCAAGAGCGCCTTCGGGCTATCGACGAGATGGTCGTAGGCGATGACGGCGACGCCCGCGTCGACCGCCCTGTCGATCGCACTCTGGGTCGCGGGCGGGAGCGAACCCTCGAGGCCCCCCAGGACCAGGACGATGATGACCTTCGCACCCTTCGCAACGAACTGATCGATTTGCGATGCCTGGGTGTCCGCGCTCGACTTGGCATCGACCCAGTCGTAGTCGTCGCCGGCAGCCACGATCGGCTTCTCGACCGCAGGCTGGTCCCACCTCGCGATTCGCTCTTCTGCGTAGTTGTTCCACGCCTCGCCGACGAGGCAGCCCTCCGCATCTGGCGCGGTCGGGCTGGGAGTTGGAGACGAATGCGAGGTCAGGCCGGGGGTCGGCGACGAGGGTGAGGTCGGCGGGGCGTCGGTCACAGTGGCCGACGCACAGGCTGCGCTGATCAGGCAGGCGACAACGCCAATAGACACGACCCTGGGCGCGAAACCGCGCGATCTCGGCTTCCTCACGATGTCCCTCCCCTGGAGGCTCCCTGCGCTGAGCATCTCTCGCGAAGCCTCCGCAAGAAGATACAGCTTGCGCGACCACATCCTCCCCGCTTTCGCGCTCGAATGCTGATTGCGAACCGGCAGCTCCCCGTACAGCCATTGCCCGATTCACGCTCAGAATCCTGGCGGAGAGGGTGAGATTCGAACTCACGGGACTCTCGTCCAGCGGTCTTCAAGACCGAGCAGCGGACCGACCGATCGAACGATCAGGCGGGCTCGAAGGACTGGCGAAGTCGGATGTCACGGGAGGACCGACCGACCTGGATTTCGAATCGGCCGGGCTCGATCCGCCATGAGTGGCGTGCGGCATCCCAGTAGGCCAGATCGCGGTCCTGGAGCGTCAAGGTCAGCACCGCGACCTCGCCCGGGGCCAGGCGCACGACGGCGAATCTCTTGAGCTCGCGTGGCGGGCGTGGCACTGAGCTCTCGAGGTCGGCGACGTAGACCTGGACGACTTCCTTGCCGGCTCGCGATCCGGTGTTGCGGAGCTTGACCCGAAGCTCCACCGACTCGCCTTCGGCCAGCCCGTCCGACCGCAGGTCCAGCGACTCGTACTCGAACGTGGTGTAGCCGAGGCCGTGCCCGAACGCGAAGCGTGGCTCCGTTCCGGCCGCGTCGAAGCCGCGATAGCCCATGTTCACGCCTTCCCTGTAGACCAGCTCCTCGTCCGGACCCGGCGTCGTCTCGTATGCGGGGAAGTCGTCGGTGCCGTGCGCCAGCGTGACGGGCAGCCGACCACCCGGCTCTCGGAGACCCAGCAGCACGTCGGCCAGGGCATGACCGAACTCCTGGCCGGGGAACCAGGCGTATATGACGGCGGCCACCTTGTCGGCCCAGGGCAGATCCATAGGGCAGCCGGCGTTGACCACGACGATGGTTCTGGGATTGGCCGCGGCCACTCGCTCGACGAGCTCGTCCTGGCGGCCGGGCAAGGTCACCGTCTTGCGATCCCGCCCTTCGCTCTCCCAGGCTTCGTCCGTTCCGACGACGACGATCGCCACGTCCGCGGCCGCGGCCGCGGCAACGGCCGATGCCACCGAATCGCCCGACTCTGATTCGGAGCAGCCGATCGACAGAAGGCTGGGATGGTGCGTCTCCGAGTGTGCTTCGCCGGTGATCAGGACGCGCTGCCCTGCCTCGAAGACGAAGGTTCCGCCGCGTTCCTTGCCTTCGAAGAGCGCGGTCGGTACGTCGATCCCTGCCGGGGCGGCCCATTCGTCGGCCGCGGGCACTCCGTCGACCAAGAGGCGGCGGCCGCCGAGGCCGCGCATGGCCACCTGATACGGCCCGCTGACTCGCGGCGTCAGCCACGTGGACAGGCGAACGGCGAAGTCGTTCTGAGCCAACCCCGCCGGCAAATCGCCGAAGAGATGCAGGTCGCTCGATCGAACGTTGTACCGCGAGACGGGCGCGCCCCGGGGCTCCTGGCCGCGGAAGAACTCGACCGTCAGCCCGGGGTTGCCGTCCAGGTCGGCGAGATCCATGCGCGTCAGTGGCGGCAGGAAGAGGTCTATGCCGCAACCGCGCTGATGAGCGATGTCGACGCTGTCCGGCAGCGCCGCGCGCAGGCCGTCGAGCGGAGAGACCGCATAGGGTGCGTTTATGTGAGCGGCACCGCCCCCCTGTGTGCATGGCGCGGCCGCGTTCGGGCCGATGACGGCGATGCGTTTCAGGTGGCCGGCCGCCAAAGGCAGGATGCCGTCGTTGGCGAGCAGCACGAACGAGTCCGCGGCCGCTCGGCGGACCAGAGCCGCGGCCTCCGGGTCAGAGAGAACGAAGGGCGCGGGTGAGCCCAGGCGGCCAACGGCGGCCTCACCGGCGGGAACCGCGTCGCGTTCTACAGGAAGGGCTCCGACCCTCGTCGCCAGGGTCAGGACACGCATCGCCATACGGTTGAGCGTCTTCTCATCGACCTCACCGCGCCGGACCGCTGCCGCGAGCAGTGGCCCGAAGCTGTTCGGCGGCCCCGGCATCTCCAGGTCCAGCCCGGCCGTGGCTTCTGAGGTGTCCTGGGTAGCCTGCCAGTCGGACATCAGTACGCCGTCCCAGCCCCACTCGTCGCGAAGTATGGTGCCGATGAGGGCTCGGTCGCCGGTGGCGTGGAGGCCGTTGACGCGGTTGTAGGCGGCCATCATCGACCAGGCGCCTGCCCGAGCCACTGCCTCGAAAGGCCGGAGGTAGACCTCACGCAGCGTCCGCTCGTCGACTACGCAGTTGACCGTTGTCCGATGGGTCTCTGAATCGTTGGCCACGAAGTGCTTGGGGCAGGCGGCGACGCCCTGCGACTGCATGCCGCCCACATAGGCAACCCCCAACCTGGCAGCCAGCATGGGATCTTCGGAATAGCACTCGAAGTCGCGGCCGGCGAGCGGCGAGCGGACCAGGTTCAGGACCGGCCCCAGCATGTAGTGGACGCCGGCACGCTTCGCTTCCCGGCCGATCCGGGCCGCGACCTGGGCCACCAGATCCGCGTCCCATGTGGCGCCGAGGCCCGTTCCGCATGGCGTGCAGGTCGCGCTGGATCCTTCTGGGAAGGTCGTGCCTCGGACGCCGTTGGGGCCGTCCTGCGTCAGCATCGGCCCCAGGCCGATCGAGTCGACCCCTGCCGCATGCCAGGCATCGATGCCCGCGGTCAGCCGCGCTCGCTCTTCGATGCTCAGGGACCGGACCAACACCTCGAGGCGCTTGAGTTCGAGGGTCTGGGGCGCAGGTTCACTCGATCGCGTCATCTCGTCCTTCCGATGGAATGCGGGCTCGAATCGTACCGCCACACCCGCACACTGCGTGCGGCCGGCTTTCCGTGCCGATTCAGTTGGCCTAACCTTCATCCCGTGCCCGATGGGGCCCTTCAGAGAAGGGGAACGATGGTCACAAGCGAAACATCGGATCTGGCCACAACTTCGTCCGTCGCCGCGACGGGCGCGGCCACCAGCGAGGCCGGCTCGGCTGCCGGCGAGCAGGGCAACGGCAAGTGGGGGGAGGGCCTGCTGTACCCGGCTTCGGTGACTGCCGCCCTGCCCGCGCTTCACGCCGCCTTCAACTCGGCGAACAAGTACGTCGGTGTACCCGCTCTGAAGATGGGCCTGGGCCGCTACATCTCGAACCCGCTCACCGGCTACCTGATGATCCTCCGCACGCGTGGTCGCAAGAGTGGTGAGATGCGGGACGCGCCGCTCGGCTACACCATCGTCGGCGAGTACGTGTATTGCATCGCCGGGTTCGGGCGACGCGCCCACTGGTTCCAGAACGTTCTCGCCGACCCCCACGTCGAAGTGATCCTGCCCGACCATGCCTTCGGCGGCGTGGCCGAAGAGGTTACCGACGACGATGAGAGGATCCGAGTGGTCGCTCCTCTGCTGCGCAGCATGGGCGTAATCGCCGGCATGATGGGAATGGGGAATCCATGGCGAGACTCCCCGGACGCGATCGCCCACAAATGCGAAGGCATGCCGCTCGTTCGGATCAAGGCCACCGGCATCGCCGCCGGACCCGAAGACCCAGGCGGTCGCTACTGGGTCGTACCGATCGCGGCCGGCTTCCTTCTCGCAGCGTGGTGGCTGCGGCGGCGGAGGCGCGACAAGGAATGACGTTCACTTTGGCCCGCCACCGCTGACGGTCGTATACGCGGCGGTCCGGCTTGGGGCCGCCGCGCGGAGGCGACCCGCGCCGCATTCCGGATCGGACTCGGCGACCACCGCAACCGTCAGCGGCGAACCTGCCGATTCGTGAGTCCTTCCGATCCGTAGATCGCCGATCCGCAAGTCCGCTTCCGGGCAACCGCCGGGGATGGGCCTGCTTACAATGCCGTCGACCGGATCTGCTCCCTCGATTCGCCCAGATCGACGCACCGGGAGCCCGCGGAGGGGAGTCTTGATGTTCGATCGACTCGGCTGGCTGGTAGTTCGGCTGAGGTTTGTCTTCCTGGCCGGTTGGGTCGTGGCCGCCGTGCTGTTCGGAGTACTGGGCCCGTCGCTGACGCAGGTCGGTTCCGCCGACGAGAGCAGCTTCCTTCCGCAGGATGCCGAGTCGCTCGCCGCTCGTCACATCATCGCCGAGTCGTTTCCGTCGGACTCGGCGCCGTCTCAAGGGCTCATCGTCTTCTCGAGGATCGGCGGGATGACCGATGCGGACCGGGCTGCTATCGAAGGGCTGCGGAGCTACTTCGAGGGCAGCGGCCATCCCGAGGCGATCCTGCGTTATGTGACCGCCGAGGGCTCGACCTCCCTCGCGTCGATGCTGCGCAGCAGCGACGGCGTCGTCGAGCTGGCTCGCTTCGACATGAGCACGCCCTCCTTCCTGCCCAAGACGAACGAAACCGTCGACGAGGTCCGCGCGCATCTCGGCTCCTCCGGGGTGCTACCGGCCGGCCTCGAGGCCCAGTTGACAGGTCAGGCCGGGATCGGCCGCGACTATCTCCAGGCCATCCGCGACGGGACCGACCGGACCACTCTGGTCACGATCATCCTGGTCGTCGTGGTGCTGCTGCTCATCTATCGCGCGCCGCTGGCCGCCCTCGTGCCGCTCCTGACGATCGGTGCCGCATTTCTCGTCGCGCGCGGCATTCTGGGCTTCGTAGCCCAGGCAGGATGGCAGCTCTCCTCGGTCCTCGACTCGTTCATCGTGGTCCTCGTCTTCGGCGTCGGCACCGACTACACGATCTTCATGATTTCCCGATTCCGCGAGGAGCTCGGGCGGCATGAGCCCGAAGATGCCGTGCGAGTGACCTACGGTCGCATCGGCGCCGTCATCGCGGCCTCGGCTGCGACGGTGATCGTGGGCCTGACCTCGATGATCGCCGCACGTTTCGGGATGATCCAGACAACCGGACCTGCCCTGGCGATCACGATTCTCGTCACGCTGCTGGCCGGCCTGACACTGACCCCTTCGCTGCTGGCAATCTCGGGACGGCGTCTCTTCTGGCCGACCCACGAACGGACGCGGACGGCAGACGACGAAACCATGGGGTTCTGGGCCGCCCTGGCGCGCAGGATCACGAGCAGGCCCGGTCTGCTCGCGGGCGCGGTGCTGGTCATCCTCTTCGTCCCGACCCTGGGGCTCCCTCAGCTCAAGCAGAACTTCGACGTCCTGAACGAGCTGCCGACCGGAGCCGAGTCGCGTCAGGGCTTCGAGACCCTCAGCCGGCACCTCGCCCCGGGCCAGCTCATGCCTCTAACCGTCTTGATCAAGGTGCCGAGCGGCTCGACCGCCGACCTGACGAATCAGGATGGGCTGGCCGGGATCGCAGCTCTCGAGACCTCGATTGCGGACCTGCCGAACATCCGGACCGTCCGCAGCATCGTCGACCCGATCGGCGAGGGGAGGATATCGGACCTGCTCCGCCCCTCCGTTCAGCTGCCCCAGACGGCCGAGGCATTTCGCAAGCCACCCAGCTCGGACATCAACGTTCAGCTGGGCGACGCAAGCCTGGCCGGAATCGCATCGGCCGATTCCTACGTCAGCGGCCTGGCGGACGCCTTCTCGGACGAGCGCCACGACAGCCTGTGGATCGCCCTCTCCGCCGACATGGCCACGCTCCACAAAGGGCTCGTCGACAGCCGCGCGCAGGCCCTGGTCGCGAACCAGCTGGACGCAATCGCCGCGCAGATCCAAACCGCGGCATCGGCGCCGGCTTCCTCGGACTCGACGACGGAGCTGGCCGAGCTGACGGCCTATCTCAACGAGCTCGGAACGGCCCAGCCCGCGGTCAAGTCCCAGGCTTCCTATCAGTCCGCGCTGAGCGCGGTGGCCACGCTTGCGACGAGCCGCGACGCCGTCGCGGTCCTGCAGCTGCTCAGCTCTCTCAAGGAGATGTCGGGCTGGTTCGCCGCGCAGCCGACACCGATCTACTTCGCCCCGACGAGCATCGACCTCAGCCCTGCCGCGGCCGCGGAACAACAGGCTATGGCGGCGGCGCGCCTTCGCGTGCCCGACGAACTCGACCGGCTGGCCGCCGAACTGGGCTCGTCCGTCCTGTACGTGCCGCCTTCCCTGCGGAGCGCGTACGCGTCCGCCGTCGGCGACGTCACCCGGCTGTACGTGACGACGGCCACGGACCCCTATGACACCAGATCGTTCGACGCGGTACGAAGCCTGCGGACCCTCCTGGCGACCGATCCGGCGATCAAGTCGTTGCCGACCGGAGCTACCGGCGCGGTGCGGACATACCTGGGAGGCGCGACCGCCGAGTTCGCCGACGTCCAGGACACGATCTCGGCCGACTTCCTGCGGGTCGCGGTGATCACGATCATTGGGATCCTGATCGTACTGATCCTGCTCCTCAGAGCGATCGTGGCTCCGGTGTACCTGGTCCTCACCGTTCTGCTGTCCTATGCCACGAGCCTGGGCCTCTCCGCGTTGATCCTCCAGAAGCTCTTCGGGCAGCCGGGGATGAACTACTTCATACCCTTGATGGTCTTCGTCCTGCTCGTTGCGCTCGGCTCCGACTACAACATCTTCCTGATGTCGCGCGTTCGGGAGGAGAGCTCCACTCGGCCGTTGCGGCAGGGGATCCGTGTCGCGTCCGCCAGGACCGGAACGGTCATCACTTCCGCGGGCCTGATCCTCGCCGGGACCTTCGGCGCGCTCGTGAGCTCGCCCTTGCAGCTGCTCTTCCAGGTTGGTCTGGCGGTGGCGTTGGGCGTCCTGATCGACACGTTCATAGTCCGAAGCTTGCTCGTCCCGGCCATCACCGCCTTCCTTGGGGAGTGGGCATGGTGGCCGTGGCATCGGCGCACGAGCGACCCGGGCGGGCCTGATTCCGCCGCGTAGCCACCCGGCCCGTCAATACCGCCGGCGCCACCGTCTACGGTCCCGCCCCTCGCATTGCCGGAGCGGCATTGGCGCACGGCTTGACCGCTGCTGCTACACTCGCCAGACACTGCGGGAATAGGACCCGCGTGCGCTAGCTACGGAGAACCAGGTTGGGCTTGTTCACCGGTCTGCATCGCCGCCACGTCGCCATCGCCATCAGGGCGGATGGTCGGCGTGTCCAGGTGCCGGCCGAAGACCTCGGGCTGGTCGACGTATCCCTCCTCGGTCTACTTCGCTCTGTCGAGCTTGGCATTGAGCGCGTATTCGTACTCATTACCGGCTCCCGGCGGGAGGATGGACGAAGGGACGAGCGCTAGAGACGCAAGCCCGATCGATCAGAACCCTCGCCGGAGCGGCGAGGGTTTTTTGATGGCCAGACAAACCGCCGATCGACCGGCCGGACGCAGGCGATCGGAGTCAGAGGACAGGAAGGGACGCAGCGATGGGCACGAAAGAGGGCGACGCACGCACCGTTGCGCGTAATGGCCGCTCGTCGACCGCGACCACGGCGGAGACGCCCGCGTCTGACGGCACCGACAAAGCCGACCAGCGGCGCGAGCGCATCAACCACACCCCGGGCGCCGGCACCGAGCGAGCCGCCGCCATCGAGGCCGGCCGCCGCGAAATGCTCACGGACAACCTCCGCAACCAGATCAAGAGCCTGGCCGAACGCGGCCTGACGCGGCCTCGCATCGGGGCGGACGCGGTTTGCGAAGCGCTGCTCCGCCAGGGAGTGGAGGTCTTCTTCGGATATCCCGGCGGCGTCGTCCTTCCCTTCTACGACGTCCTCGGCGACTACCCGGAACTGCGGCACGTCCTCGTCCGCCACGAACAGGGCGGCGCCCACGCGGCCGATGGCTACGCCCGCGCCACCGGGAAAGTGGGGGTGTGCCTTGGCACATCCGGCCCGGGAGCCACGAACCTCGTCACCGGGATAGGCAACGCCCAGCTCGACTCCGTCCCGATCGTCGCCATCACCGGCAACGTCGTCGGGTCCCTGCTTGGCAAGGATGCCTTCCAGGAGATCGACATCACCGGCATCACGTTGCCGTGCACCAAGCACAACTACCTGGTCCGCGAAGCGAACGACATCCCTCGAGTCTTTGCCGAGGCTTTCCACATCGCCCGAACCGGACGTCCCGGGCCGGTCCACGTCGACCTGACCAAGGACGCCCTGATGGGCGTCTGCACGGCCGAGCATCCGGAGGTTGTCGATCTGCCCGGCTTCAAGCCGACTTTCGAGGGCCATCCGCGCCAGATCAGGCTGTTTGCCCAAGAGATCGCGAAGGCCCGCAGGCCCGTCATCGTGGCCGGCCACGGAGTCCTGATCGCCGACGCCACGAACGAACTGCGCGAGCTGGCCGAGAAGGCACAGATCCCGGTCGTTCACACATTGCTGGGCGTGAGCGCCATGGACGAGACACACCCGTTGAGCTTCGGTTTCGTAGGAATGCACGGCTGGAAGCACGCCAACAAACTGATCCAGTCGGCCGACCTGCTGATCGCCCTCGGCATGCGCTTCGACGACCGCGTAACCGGTCACGTGCCCACCTTCGCGCCGTACGCGCGAATCGTCCACGTCGACATCGACCCGGCCGAGATCGGCAAGAACGTGGCGGTGGAGATCCCAATCGTGGGCGACGTCAAGCGCGTTCTTGTGGCGCTACTGCCGCAGGTTGCGCAGGTCGATCCGGAGAGTCGGGCCGCGTATCTGGCGGAGATTGCGGAGTGGCGGGCCGAGTCCGAGAAGACGCCGTGGCACGGATCCGGAGCCTGGCGCGACGGCCAGCTCTCGGCCGACTTCGTCGTCTGCAAGATCGGCGAAGCCTCCAACCACGATGCCACGATCGTCGCCGATGTCGGTCAGAACCAGATGTGGGCCGCCCGGTACGCCGGCTTCCGCCGCCCCAACAGCCACATCAGCTCCGGAGGCCTCGGGACGATGGGCTTTGGTCTGCCCGCCGCTATGGGCGCCGCCATCGGCCGGCCGGACAAGGAGACCTGGGCGATCGTCGGCGATGGCGGCCTGCAGATGACGGTCCAGGAACTCATGACCCTCGTCCAGGACCACGTCCCGGTCAAGATCGCCCTGCTGGACAATCACAAGCTGGGCATGGTCCGCCAATGGCAGGAACTCGTCTACGCGGGCAACTACCATTCTTCACATCTGCTCGGCCCGGACTGGATCAAACTGGCCGAGGCCTACGGCGTGGCCGGCTTCCGCGCCTCCACACCCGAGGAAGTGGGCCCCGCAATCGCCGCCGCGAGAGCCGTCGACGGCCCGGCCCTGGTCCACTTCGAGATCGCCGAGCAGCAGAACGTCTTCCCCATGATGCCGGCCGGCAAAGGCCTGTCGGACCTGCTCGAGGAGCAGTTCGAGGAGCCCAAGCAATGAGCCCCAACGGACAGATGCCAGCAGACCAGGCCGCCAATTCGGCGGCGCCGCAGGCGCCGGCCCACACCGCGCCGCCGGCCCGAACGATGCCCGGCCACGGCGAGGTGCACCGCCACGTCCTGGTTGCGATAGTCCTCAACAAGCCCGGCGTTCTCAACCGGGTGGCCAGCCTGATGCGAGCCCGCAGCTTCAACATCGAGACCCTCGCTGTCAGCCACACGGACCTGCCCGAGGTCAGCCGCATGACGCTGACCCTGCGCGGCGACGACGTGGCCGTCGAGCAGGCGGCAAAGCAGCTCTACCGGCTCATCGACGTCCTCAAGGTCCAGGACGTCACCAGCGACCCGACCGTGGAGCACGAGATCGCGCTCATCAAGGTCCGGGCCGACGATCGCAACCGGGGCGAGGTGCTGACCCTCGCGGAGATGTACAAGGCCAAGGTCGTGGATCTCGCGGCCGAGTCGCTCATCGTCGAGGCGACCGGCACGGAGGCAGAGGTGGACGCTCTGATAGGCCTCCTGCGCGGATTCGGCATAAAGGAGCTCGTCCGCTCCGGTACCGTCGTCATGTCCCGGGGTGCCGGGTCCATCGAGGAGGCAGTGAAGCGATGACCGCACGTATGTACTACGACGCCGACGCCGACCCCAAGGCGCTTGCCGGCCAGAAGATCGCCATCATCGGCTACGGCAGCCAGGGGCATGCCCATGCCCAGAACCTGCGCGACTCGGGCTACGACGTGACCGTCGTCGAGGCGAACCCGAAGGCCCGCGCCATCGCGGCCGAGGCGGGCCTCAAGACGGCCGAGATCGCCGATGCGGTGAAGGCCGCCGACGTGATCATGATCCTGGTCCCGGACACCATCCAGAAGAAGGTGTTCGAGACCTCGATCGAGCCGAACATGCACGCCGGTCAGCTGCTGATGTTCGCTCACGGCTTCAACATCCGGTTCGACCGAATCAGGCCGGGCGAAGGCATCGACGTGGGCATGGTCGCCCCCAAGGGTCCGGGCCACCTGGTCCGCTCCGTCTTCGAACAGGGCGGCGGCGTGCCCGCACTCTTCGCCGTCGAGAAGGACGCGACCGGCACTGCCCGCGCCCGCACCCTCGCCTACGCCCGTGGCATCGGCGCCACCCGCGCCGGCGTCCTCGAGACCACCTTCAAGGAAGAGACCGAGACNNCGTCCTCTGCGGCGGCGTCACCAGCCTGATCCGCAACGGCTTCGAGACCCTCGTCGAAGCCGGCTATCAGCCGGAGCTGGCCTACTTCGAGGTCATGCACGAGCTCAAGCTGATCGTGGACCTCATGTACCGCGGCGGCATGAACTACATGCGCTTCTCGGTCAGCGACACCGCCGAGTACGGCGACTACGTCTCCGGGCCGCGGATCATCGACGCTCGCGTCCGCTCGGAGATGAAGAAGGTGCTCGGCGAGATCCAGGATGGCTCCTTCGCCGCCCGCTGGATCGCCGAGAACGATGCCGGTCTGCCCGAGTTCAAGAAGATGCGTGAAGCCGGCCGCGACCATCAGGTCGAACAGGTCGGCGCCCGGCTGCGCAAGGCGATGCCGTTCCTGAATCCGGTCGAAGTCGTGGACGGGCAGCCGCAGGCGGCGGCCGAGAAGCCCAAGGGCTAACACCAGAGGGCCGGCATGAGCGAGAACGTACCCGACCATGTACCCAGCCGGGGTGTAGCCCCGGGAGCCGGACCGAACCGGGGCATAACCCCCGGCTCGGTACGCATCTTCGACACCACCCTGCGCGACGGCGAGCAGGCCCCGGGGGCCGGCCTCACCGTCTCCGAGAAGATCGAGGTCGCCCGCCAGCTGGTCCGCCTCAACGTGGACGTGATCGAGGCCGGGTTCCCGGCCAGCTCGCCCGGCGAGTTCGAGGCGGTCCAAACGATCGCCCGCGAGACGCGGGGCGTGGCGGTTGCCGGCCTGGCGCGCTGCAAAGACGGAGATCCGCAGCGCGCCGTGGAGGCTCTTCGGGTCGCCGAGCGGCCTCACCTGCACGTCTTCATCGCCAGCAGCGACATCCACCTGCGCCACAAGCTGCGCATCTCGCGTGACGAGGCGCTGCTGGCGGCCGCCAGGTGGGTCGCGTACGGGCGGAAGGCCCTCGGGCCGGACGTCGAGATCGAGTTCAGCGCCGAGGACGCCACTCGGACCGACCTCGATTTCCTGATGAAGATCTACGAGGTCGCGGTCGAGGCGGGGGCGAGCACGCTCAACATCCCGGACACGGTTGGGTACGCTATCCCGGCCGAGTTCGGAGATCTGGTCAGGCAGGTGGTGGGGCGCTTCGGCGCGGCCGCCACGATCTCGGTCCACTGCCACAACGACCTGGGTCTGGCCACTGCCAACACTCTGGCGGCGCTGCAGAACGGCGCTCGCCAGCTCGAGGTCTGCGTCAACGGCCTGGGCGAGCGGGCCGGAAACGCCTCGCTCGAAGAAGTGGTCATGGGCATCAAGACCCGCCCGACGCAATTTCCCAATCTGGCGACGCGGGTCGTCACAGAGCAGATCACGCCGGCCAGCCGGCTGGTCAGCTACCTGACCGGCTTCGCCGTCCAGCCGAACAAGGCGATCGTCGGCGGCAACGCCTTCGCCCACGAATCCGGCATCCACCAGGACGGCGTCATCAAGAACCCGCTCACCTACGAGATCATGACCCCGCAGTCGGTGGGGCTCTCCGGCAGCCAGCTGACGATCGGCAAGCTGTCCGGGCGGCGCGGGTTGCGGGAGAAGCTGCATACGCTCGGTCACGAGGTCGAGGGCGAGGCTCTGGATGCGATCTACGCCCAGGTCATCGCCCTGGCGGACGTCAAGAAGGACGTCACCGACGCCGACATTCTGGCGATCGTGGAGCAGCGTGCCACGGGCACGGCGGACACGATCTGTCTGGCGGGCTGGAGCGTGACCAGCTCTCACGGCGGCCGGGCCATGGGCATGATCTCGCTCAAGATCGGCGAGGAATCGCGCTCGATCGAGGCCACCGGCAACGGCCCGGTAGACGCGCTCTATGGCGCGATCGATCAGGCCCTTGAGTCGGTTCTGGGCTGGAAGCCGATCCTGGCCGAGTACGAGATCAAGGCCGTGTCCGCCGGCGAGGACGCCCAGGGCCAGGTCGTGGTCCGCGTCCGCCGCTCCACGGATGAGGGCGACGACGCCTTCGTCGCGACCGGCCACGGTCTATCGACCAACATCATCGAGGCCTCCGTGGCCGCCTATCTAGCCGGCGCGGAGAAGCTCCATCAAGACGCGGTTGCGCGCCGGGCGATGCTGGACGCGGCTCGCGCCTCCGGCCAGGTACCCGAGAGAGTGGAGAAGCTCCCGTGACACAGCCCACGCCCAAGCCCACACCTACGTTCCGCCTCGCGGTGGTCCCAGGCGATGGGATCGGCCCCGAGGTGATTTCGGGCGGCCGGCGTGTCCTCGAGGCTGCCGGTCGGCTCTTCGGCTTCGGCTTCACCTGGCAGGAGGTGCTCGTCGGCGGGGTCGCCATCGATGCCTACGGTGTGCCGATCCGCGACGAGGACATGGCCGCCTGCGCCGCCGCGGACGCGGTCTACTTCGGTGCCATTGGGGACCCGAAGTACGACGATCCCAAGGCGAAGGTCCGGCCCGAGCAGGCCCTGCTGGCCATGCGAAAGGACCTGGCCCTGTATGCCAACCTGCGGCCCGTAACGGTCCAGCCGGTGCTCCAGGCGAGCTCGCCGGTGCGCGAATCGCTGGTCGCCGGCGTCGACATGCTGATTGTGCGCGAGCTGACCGGCGGGCTCTACTTCGGCAAGCCCTCCGAGCAGCGCCTCGGCCCGAACGGCCGCGAGGTCGTGGACACGCTCTTCTACACCGAAGGCGAGATCCGCCGGGTCGTCAAGCTCGCCTTCGAGCTGGCCCGCGGCCGGCGCAAGAAGCTGACCAGCGTCGACAAGGCCAACGTCCTCTCGTCGAGCCGCCTGTGGCGGACGATCGTCGAGGAGGTCCGGCCCGAATACCCCGACGTTACCGTGGAGCATCGGCTGGTGGACGCCTGTGCCATGTCGCTTGTCACCCGCCCCACCCAGTTCGATGTCATCGTCACCGAGAATCTGTTCGGCGACATCCTGTCGGACGAGGCCAGCGTGCTGGCCGGATCGCTCGGAATGCTGCCGTCGGCGTCCATCGGCGAGAAACGGACCGCCCACGGCATCCACGGCCTGTACGAGCCGATCCACGGCTCCGCTCCGGACATCGCCGGCAAGGACATCGCCAATCCGCTGGCGACGATCCTCTCGGGCGCCATGCTGCTGCGCTGGTCGCTCGGCCAGACCACCGCGGCAGAAGCGATAGAGAAGGCCGTTGCCGACGCCCTCGCCCAGGGCTATCGAACCTCCGACCTGGTCGCCGCAACCGGCGAGCAGCCGGGCCAACGCAAGGTCGGCACCCAGGCCATGGCCGACGCGGTCGTGGCCGCCCTCGAGGCCGGCGCGAAGGCCGGGGCGAAGGCCGGCACCGCCGCAACTGGAGCCTCACGATGAGCGAGCGAGTGGTCCTCTACGACACGACCCTGCGCGACGGGACCCAGCGCGAAGGCCTGGTCCTTTCGCTTGCCGACAAGATCAAGATCGCGCGCCGCCTGGACGAATTCGGGCTTACCTACGTTGAGGGCGGCTGGCCAGGCTCCAACCCAAAAGACGCCGACTTCTTCGCGGCCGCCAGGTCGATCCCGTGGAAGAACGCGAAGCTGGCTGCTTTCGGCTCGACTCGCCATCGCAACAACCGCGCCGAAACGGACCCCAATCTCGTTGCGATCGTGGCTGCCGATACGCCGGTTGTGTGCATCTTCGGCAAGAGCTGGCTGCTCCACGTCCGCGAGGTGCTGGGCGCCACCCCAGGCGAGAACCTCGCCATGGTCGCGGATTCGGTGGCCTATTCGGTCGCCGCCGGTCGGGAAACGATCTACGACGCCGAGCACTATTTCGACGGCTACAAAGACGATCCGGCCTACGCCCTGGCCACTCTTCGGGCCGCTCGCGATGCGGGCGCACGGACCCTTGTCCTGTGCGAGACCAACGGCGGGGCGCTCCCCGACGAAGTTGTCGCGATCGTCCGCGCCACCCTCGCCGCTCTCGCCGCCGACGGCGGCCCCGAGGTGGTGTGGGGGATCCACTGCCACAACGACTCGGAGCTGGCGGTGGCCAATTCCCTGGCCGCGGTGGCCAACGGCGTGCGCCACGTCCAGGGAACGATCAACGGCTACGGAGAGCGCTGCGGCAACGCCAACCTGGTGAGCATCCTGGCCGATCTGGAGCTCAAGACGAAGTTCGAGCCGGTCCCCTCCGGCCGCCTTCGCGACCTGACGGACCTCGCCCGCTACGTGGCGGAGATCGTGAACATCACTCCGGACGACCACCAGCCGTACGTCGGACGATCGGCGTTCGCCCACAAGGGCGGCGTTCACGGGGCTGCCACGGCCCGCGCCAGCAGCGCCTACCAGCACGTGGATCCCGGGGTCGTCGGCAACGTCATGCGCCTGGTCGTGAGCGAGCTCGGCGGCAAGGCCAACACCCAGTTGCGGGCCGAGCAGCTCGGTCAGCAGCTGGACGGGGTCGATTCGAAGGCGCTCAGCAAGATCATCAAGCAGCTCGAGGCGGACGGGCTCGCGTTCGAAGGCGCTGAGGCTTCCTTCGAGCTGCTGGTCAAGCGCCACAAGGCCGGCTATCTGCGGCCCTTCGAGCTGTGCGACTACACCGTCCTGGTGGAGCAGCGAGGCGGCTCCGAACTGTTGGCGGAGGCCACGGTCAAGGTCGAGGTCGCCGGTGAGGTGCTCCACACCGCGGCAGACGGCAACGGCCCGGTCAACGCTCTGGACTCCGCGCTGCGCAAGGCCCTCGGCGCGTTCTATCCGCAGCTGGACCCGGTCCATCTGGTCGACTACAAGGTCCGCATCCTCGACAGCGAAGAGGCCACGGGTGCCCAGACGCGCGTCATCATCGACTCGTCGAACGGAATCCTGGAATGGTCGACGATGGGCAGCGGCACGAACATCATCGCCGCCTCTTGCCAGGCTTTGTGCGACTCGCTCGAGTACGCGATCTGGAAGTCGGGCGCGAAGGTGCGGCGACGCGGCGAGCGCCACTTCACGACCGTGGCTCAGCCCGGCAACGGGGCGGCCTCGGCGTCCCGAACCAAGCGCTCCGAATAGCCCGCGGAGGTCAGATGGCAGCGCCAGCGCCCGGCGGTTCCTCCGGCATCGGGGCAAGTGGTCCCGGCGATGCCGTTTCGCCCCGCGTCGCCTTCCAGGGCGAGCCCGGAGCCTTCAGCGAAGAGGGCGTCCTGTCCGCCTTCGTGGCACCTGAGGCGGTGGCTCTGCCGACGTGGCGGGCGGTCTTCGAGGCGATTCAGGGCGGAACGGTGGAGGCCGGCGTCGTGCCGATCGAGAGGTCGTCCGGAGGCAGCGTCCGTGAGGTCTACGACCTTCTCTTCAAGTTCGACGAAGTACGGATCGTGGCCGAGGTCTCGGTTCGCGTGAACCTCGCGCTTCTGGCGCTCCCCGGCCAGACCCTGGAGCAGATAGAGCGCGTGTACAGCATCGCTCAGGCCCTGGACCAGGCGGACGAGTTCCTGAGGTCGCGGCCGTGGTCCGTCCTGACCAGCTACAACACGGCCGGCGCGGCCAAGGCGATCGCCGACAAACACGAGCTCGGCGCGGCGGCGGTGGCCTCGGCGCGCGTGGCTCCGATGTACGGCCTGGAGGTTCTCGCCGGCGACATTCAGACCGGCGACGCGAACCGGACCCGCTTCGCCGTCCTGGCTCGCGAGCAGCTACCGGTGGCTTGGTTCACCCCGGCCACCCAGGCGGGCCCGATGAAGACGACTCTCGTATGGGCCGTTCGCAACGTCCCCGGCAGCCTCTACCGCTGCCTGGGGTGCTTCGCCGGACGCAACATCAATCTATCGCGCCTGGAGTCGCGGCCGAGTCGGGGCGTTCGCTGGGAATACGTCTTCTGGGCAGACATGGACTCCGATCCGAGCGCACCCGATTGCGCCGCCGCACTGGCCGCTCTCCTGGGCGAGGCGGTCATGGTCAGGGTTGCCGGGGTGTATCACCGGGCCGCAGAGGAGTAGCCGGCCCGCAGGGGTCGGGCGCGGTCGGGCGGACCTTCGGACCGGGGCCGATGCACTACACGTCGGGCGTACTCCTGCCGCCTCAACCAGTCACTCGGATGCTGCCGTCGGCACCTGCTGAGGTGCAGGCCTGCAACGCGTTTGTGCTCAATTGCCCGATTTCGGGTGACCAAAGTACCAAGAGCGCCGATCAGGAGGTCCGGTTGTGGTCTGGTGAAACCCGTCGTTTGATGTACCTACTGCGATGGGGGGGGTCTCCGAGACGCGGTGCCTCCTGGCACCACGACAAAGGACCTTCGCTGCCTTGGTGCCCTGACTTCCCGGCCCGGCACACAGGGAGATCGATCTGCCGGCGAAACGGACTCATCGGACACGTTCAATATCAAGGAGAGAGACAGTGAAGAAGCGGAAGATCATTCCCGTGGCAATCGCCCTGGTGGCAGTCATTGCCGTCAGCGGGGTCGCCTATGCGTTCTGGACGTCGAGCGGCACCGGCAGCGGAACCGGCAGTGTTGCCAACGGCGTCAGCGGCCTGGTCGTCCATCAGGTGGCGCCCGCGCTCACCGCGATGTACCCGGGCGACGTCGAGCAGACGACCCACGTCACCATCGAAAACGGAACGACGCAATCGGTTCACGTCACGACCGTGTCCCTCACCAGCGTCACAACCCTCATTGCCGGCTGCACCGACGCGGACTTCTCGCGTGGCGTTGCCGTGACTCCGTGGGGCGCCGGAGGTACGGATATCGCCGCCGGGGCCACTACGACCCCCGCCGTTGCTGGTCCCACGATCCAGTTCTTCAACGATCCGGGCCGCAGCCAGGATGCCTGCAAGGGCGCGGCTGTCACCCTCCACTTCTCGGCCTCTTAACGACACCGCTCAGTAGAGGGCAGAGGGGCGGCCCCCAACCGGGCCGCCCCTCTCTAGCGTTCCCCCACGAGGGGTGATCGGGGGGAACATGAAGAGGACGTTGTCCTGGTGATAGGCGAGCCACGCGGCGGATATCCCAGGAAGGACGAGCGGCGCCGCAGGCTGCTGCTCCTTCTTCTGCTGCTGCTCATTCCGTTCGCCCTGGGAGGGCTCGCGGTCGAGTGGCTGGGCGGCGGCGCGCCCAAAGTCTGCTCGCAGGGCACGCCGTCGGTCTCGGCAGGCATCTCGCCGCTGCCTTCTGTCTCCGCCATCCAGTCCGTTGGTGGCGTGGAGGCGACCCCGATCCCCACTCCCACCCCGACCCCGATTGCATCCGCGGTCGGCAGCGGGAACGGCGGGGCTCAAGTTGGTGGTGCCAACTTCCGGATCACGGGCGGTGTGGGGAACCTCGTGCCCGGCGTGACGACGGCGATCGGGCTCACACTGACCAATCCGAACAACGTCCCGATCTTCGTCACCTCGTTGACTGTGGGCATAGCCGCGGACAGCACTCCGCCCGGCTGCATCAGCGCGAGCAACGTCCAACTCACCCAGTCGAACGCATCTAGCGCCGACCCGATTGCCGTCCCCGCCGGAGGCAGCGTGACCCTGACGAGTGCGCCACGCGCGCCGCAGATCATGCTGCTCAACCTCCCCGGAGTGAACCAGGACGTTTGCAAGAACAAGAGCTTCGCCCTGACCTACGGCGGAAGTGCTCACTCGTGAACGCGGCAGCCGACTCTCGGAAGCGCACGCGACCTACGCGGAAGAACGCGTGGCTACCCGTGCTGTGCGGCCTCGTAGTGGCGCTCGTCATGACCGGTGTGGCCGGTGCCTACTGGACGGCGACCGGCACCGGAAACGGCAGCGGCCCTGTCGGAACACTCGCCGCTCCCACGCTCAGCGGTAGTCCCGGGGCGGGAACGGCGACCCTCACCTGGACCGCGGTCGCGCCGCCGGGATCTGGCTCCGTCTCCTACTACGTGCGACGGAACGGCGGGAATCCTGCCGGCAATTGCCCGGCCCAGGGGGCCTCCACTTCAGTCTTGACCTGCACTGACACCGGGCTGAGCCAGGGCACCTACAACTACACAGTGACCACGGTCTGGCAATCCTGGACGGCGACCAGCTCGCCGGCAGTGGCGGTTCCCCTGGCCTCCGGGGCGCTCGACCACTTCGTGCTCTCGGCCGCAACGACGAGTCCAACTGCGGGCGCGGCCGACAACCTCACGATTACGGCCAAGGACTCGGCCGGCATCACGGTGACCGCCTACAACGGGTCGCACAACCTCACCTTCGCAGGCGCGGGCACGATCGGCACCTACATCCCGACCGTCACCAACT
This sequence comes from Chloroflexota bacterium, assembly GCA_003141455.1. Classification (GTDB taxonomy): domain Bacteria; phylum Chloroflexota; class Limnocylindria; order Limnocylindrales; family CSP1-4; genus Fen-1039. The sequence continues at coordinate 66,055 of PLMA01000050.1, forward strand.
CCGGCGGTATTGCGACCAACTTCGGAACGGCCACGGCGATCACCTTCACCAACGGCGTCGCCACAGCCGGTGGCGTGATGACCCTGTACAAGGCCGAGTCGGTGAGTCTCGTCGTAAGCGACGGCAGCGGCCACAGCAACGGGGCGGGCCTCTCCCTGACCGTCGGCCCGGCCGGGCTCAACTCGTTCACGATCCCCACTCCCGCCACCCAGACGGCAGGCGTCCCGTTCAACGTCTTGATCACGGCCAAGGACGCCTACGGCAACACGGTCACGGGCTATACCGGCTCGCAGTGCCTGACCTTCTCGGGCCCGGCCAACAGCCCCGACGGTCACGTCCCGCTCTATCCGGCGCAGGGCGGCTGCGCTGCGGGTAGCTCCGTCACATTCACGAGCGGCGTGGCGGCCGCCGTCCCGATCACTCTATACAACCCCTCGATCTCGACAGTCCTGACGGCCACGGACACGCTTTCAGGCAGGAGCGGCTCGACCGGCGCCTTCACCGTCAGCGTGGGCCCGGTCGCTTCACTCACGATCACCACTCCGGCAACCCAGGTAGCCGGCGTTCAGTTCTCGGTGTCGATCACGGCCAAGGACGCCTACGGCAGCACGGTGATGGGCTACACCGGCGCGCAGTGTCTGACCTTCTCCGGCCCGGGCTCGAGCCCGAACAGCACGGCTCCGAGGTATCTGGCCCTGGGTTCTTGCGCGGTCGGCCAGAGCGCCGTCACCTTCATGAACGGTGTCGCGGCCGCCGTCCCGATCACCCTCTACAACGCTTCGACCTCGACCGTGATCACGGCCACCGACACCTCGCTGGGGGTGAGCGGCTCGACCGGCGCCTTCACCGTGAATGCGGCCGGGACCGCCGGTTACACGCTGACCGATTCGAGCGGCCTCCCGCTGGGCTCCCAGACGGCTGGAACGGCGTTCTCGGTCAGATTGGCTGCGGTTGATCCGTATGGAAACGTCACCACGAGCTACAGCGGCGCTAAGACGATCGCCTGGTCGGGCCCTGGCAGCGCGCCGAGCGGCACGGCGCCCAGCTATCCGTCCAGCGCAACCTCCGTAACCTTCGTGAGCGGAGTCGGCACTGCCACCGGAATCATGCTCTACAAGGCCGAGACGCCGACGCTGCAGGCTCTGGGCAGTGGCGTGCCGACCCTCACGGGCACGGCCACATTCACCGTCAACCCGAGCGCGATCAGCAGCCTCCGCTTGGCGGCCGCGACGACTACCCCGAGCGCGGGCCAGGCCGACAACCTGACGATCACCGCCCTCGACACGTACGGCAACACCGCCACGAGCTACAGCAGCTCTCATTCCCTCACCTTCTCTGGCGCGACCGCGATCGGCTCCTACAACCCGACCGTGTCGAACTCCAGCGGCACGGCCATCAATTTCGGAAGCTCCACGTCGATCAACTTCACGGCCGGTGTGGCAACGGTCTCCGGTGCCTCGAACGGCGTCATGTACCTGTACAGGGCCGGTGCCGCGAACATCACCGTCGCCGAGGGTGTCAACACCTCGAACGCCGTCACGATCACGGTCGGCGTTGGCGCTCTCGACTCCTTCACGATGCCCACCCCGGCCACCCAGGCGGCAGGGGTCCCGTTCAACGTCTCGATCACGGCCAAGGACGCCTACGGCAACACGAAGACCGACTACACCGGCGCCCAGTGCATCGCGTTCTCCGGCCCCGGCTCGAGCCCGGACGGTCATGCCCCGGTCTATCCGGCGCCGGGCAGCTGCGTCGCCGGCAGGGCCGTCACGTTCGCGAGCGGTGTCGCGGGAACGGTCAGCATCACTCTCTACAACGCAGCCCCGACGACGCTTACGGCCACTGACGCTTCCACTGGCAAAAGCGGCTCGACCGGCGCCTTCACCGTCAACGGTGGCGCTCAGACCCGCTTCCTGATTCTGCCAGCCACGACGACGCTCGTGGCCGGCGCCGCCGACAACCTCACGATCATCATGGGTGATCCTTACGGCAACCCGGTGACGGCCTACACCGGCTCGCACGACCTGACCTTCTCCGGCGCAAGCACGATCGGCACCCACGTCCCGACCGTCACCACCTCAATCGGCACCGCGATCAACTTCGGGACAGCCACGGCGATCACTTTCACCAACGGCGTCGCCACAGTCTCCGGCTCGAACAATGGCGTGATGCGCCTGTACAAGGTCGAGACCGCGAACGTCACCGTGAGGCAGAACACCGGCACCGCCTACACGAGCAACCCGGTGGCCTTTGACGTGCAGCCGGCAGCGATCACCACGTTCAACGTCGCCGACCCCGCAACTCAGACCGCCGGAACCGCCTTCAACCTCTCGATCACCGCCACCGACACATACGGAAACGCCAACGTCGGGACTCGCTGCCTTACCTTCTCCGGCCCGGGCAACAGCCCCAACGGCACGCCGCCGAGCTATCCGGCTCAGGGTTCGTGCGCCGCCGGCCAGAGCCAGATCACCTTCACCGGAGCACCGACACTCGTGCCCATCACTCTCTATCGAGCGGGCGCGACGACGCTCACCGTCACCGACGTCGCGAGCGACCTCTCCCATACGACCGCCTCCTTCACGGTCAGCCCTGCCGCGATCGATCACTTCTCGATGACGGCCGCGCCAACCACCGCAACCGCCGGCGCAACCGACAACCTGACCATTACGGCGATCGACCCGTACGGCAACACCGCCACCAGCTACACGGGCCGGCACGATCTGACCTTCTCGGGCGCGGGCTCGATCCGCACCTACAACCCGACGGTGACGACACGCCTCGGAGTGGCCACGAACTTCGGAACTGCTACTTCCATTACTTTCACAAACGGCGTTTCGAGCGCGGGCGGCGTGATGACCCTGTACAAGGCCCAGACCGCCCACCTCGTCGTCAGTGACGGCAGCCACCAGGGCAACCTCGACGTCACGGTGAGCGCGGCGGCTCTGAGCTCGCTTTCGCTGTCGGCCGAGAAGGTCGTCGTCAGGCCCGGCGCGACCGACCAGCTGACGATTCGCGCGGTCGACACCTACGGCAACACGGCGGCCGGCTATGGCGACGGCCCTCACAACCTCACCTTCTCGGGTGGAGCCGGAACCAGGACCGTGACCGACCTCAGCGGCGCCCAGGTCAACTTCGGCACGTCGACTCAGATCACCTTCACGAACGGCGTCTCGACGGCCGGCGGTGTCCTGCGGATCAGCAGCGTCCAGGTGGCGAGCGTCTTGGTGACGGATGGCATTCACACCAGCCCCGCTCTCCGAATCGTCGTGAGCAGCGTCGTTGCCAGCGCGGTCAGCGCCGGCGGCTTCCAAACCTGCGCCCTGCGCTCCGACGGTACGGTCGAGTGCTGGGGCAGCGACAGCAGTGGTCAGCTCGGCAACGGCAACCCGCTCACCAACAGCTCGACCCCCGTTATCGTCAGCGGGCTCACGAACGTGACTCAGATCGCCGCCGGCAAGTACCACACCTGTGCGCTGCGCAACGACGGTACGGTGTGGTGCTGGGGCGAGAACGCCTACGGTCAGCTCGGCAACAGCTCGACGACCGACAGCTCCACACCGGTGGAAGTACTAGGGGTGGGCGGCACGGGACACCTGACGGGCGTTACCGAGATCGACGCCGACGGCCAGTTCACCTGCGCCCTGATCAACGACGGCACCGTTCGTTGCTGGGGCCACGATCAGGCCGGGCAGCTCGGAATCGGCTCGATCAACAACAACGCGAACTCGACGCCGCTCGCGGTCGTCGGCGTCGGCGGACACGGAACGCTCGGAAATGTGACGTCCATCACGATTGGCGCCAACCACGCCTGCGCCCTGATCTCGGGCGGAACGGTCGACTGCTGGGGCCTCGACGACCACGGCCAGCTCGGCAACGGCGGCGCCATACCGGGGACCAACAGCGCCTCGCCGGTGCAGGTGGAGGGGCCCGGCGGCGCCGGCTACCTCACCGGGGTCACGGAGATCAGCGGCGGGAGACTCCACAACTGCGCGCTCCTGTCAGACCACACGGTCTGGTGCTGGGGCGACAACGACAACGGCGAGCTCGGCGATGGAACGAACACCAACAGGTCCGTCCCGGTCCGGGCCGGACAGATTTCCACCGCCACCTCGGTCAGTGCCGGCGAGTATCACAGCTGTGCCCTTCTCGCAGACGGCACCGCGCAGTGCTGGGGCGCGGCCGCCTATGGCCAGGTCGGAGACGGAACGACCGCCGACACCTCCAATCCCGTGACGGTCATCGGCCCCGGCGGCTTCGGTGTTCTCGGGGGTATCGGCGAGCTCAGCGCCGGCGGGGGCGATATCACGGAGACCGACGACTACGAGCACACCTGCGCGCTGATGAGGGACGGCACCGTCGTCTGCTGGGGGCAGAACAACTACGGGCAGCTCGGCGATGGCACGACCACGATGTCCATCTTCCCGGTCGGCGTAGACCTGCAGTAGGCGCAAGCCAAGCCTGATCTCGGCAAGCCTGCTCGACGTTGCCGGGCTCGATTGGGGACGTGGCCCACCCGACAGTACCCCTCCCTTTGAGCGCCGTGTCCGTTACGCTACAGCCGCGAAAGGCCCACAGCGAGGCGAGGATGAGCGGCAGCACTCTCCAGGCCCAAGCGGAACTGGTTCGACGGTTAGCGGCGGATCTGGCCGGCGAGTTGTCGCGATCTGCCCGGCGTACGGCCACCATCGCCCAGGAGCGAGCTGTCCTTCGCATGCTTGGCGTGGACGGACTCGATCGCGCCGGTCGACCACTGTCCGCCTCGCTTGCCGAGCGCTACTTCGGTTCCGACCGAGGCAGATTGGCTCGCGGCGTGATCCTGCCCTTCGTCGCCGCTTTGCTCGAGTACGATCTGCCGGCTCGCGATCTCGCCCTCGACGTGGCCGCCGGAGCGATCGACCTGGGCCTCGAGGCGGAGCTACTGGAGCGTCCCGATCGCCTGGCCGCCACCGAGAAGCGGGCGAGCGCCATGATCGATGCCGCGTTGACCAGGTTCGACGCCAATCGCACCGTCAGCCGCGAGATGCGCGATGTTCTCGGGCTCCCGGAGCAGCCGTGGCTCGGGGTTGCCCTGCAGGCGACCGAAACGCTGTCCGCGGTTGCCGAGATTCGGGGTTTGGTCGATGGGGGTGCGGACGTCATCGCGGTCCGCGTTCCCGCAAGCTGGGAATTCGCCGAGGCCCGCCGTCACGCCGGTCTGGAGACGTCGGATCTCTTCGAGTTCGAGGATCGCGTTCGCGACCGAAAAGGCGATCGCGGTGGAGGCCGTATCGGCCGAGGGACCGGGGGAGCCGCTTGGGCCCGTTCGGCGCGCGCCCGACGCCGCCTCCAGGCGACGAAGCCGGGCGCTGATCACACTCCGGCCGGCAGTCAGCGCGGCCTGGCCGCTCTGCGCGAGGCCACGGATGACGCTGCGGCACGGCGCGGCTCCTACGCCAGTCTGATGACCGTCGCGTCGGCCTTCGCCGCGCCGGAACAAGCCGTCGTGGCCGCCTTCGAGCGGATCGACTACGTGGTCGGGGATCCCGTTCGAGAGATCGTCGAGGACAACGTGGACCCGGAGCGGGCCCTCGCCGATCATGCTTTCGCGCATCGGCTTCAGGCGCGAGCCGGCTGCCGAGTGATCATCGGCCCCGGTCCTCTCGCGCTGGGCGCGGACGTGGCCAGTCGCCTGCCGTCGGATGCCGCGACCCGGTCCGGTCGAGGCCTCGCCCTGCAGGCCCTGGGAGTTGAGATGGCCCTTGCCGATGGGCTGCCGCCCGACGGACTGTTTGTCGGCGCCGTTCCGGACTGGGTTGGTGCAGAGGGTATCCCCGTCTCGATCCTCATCGAGTCGTCGCTGCGGAGCCTGGTCTTCCGCGGGCTCAGGCTGGTCGTAGGCGGCCCTGCGGCGCGAACTTCGGCACCTGGCGGAGTCGCCGGCCTGGTCTCCGCTCTTGCCGGCGGGTCGGCCTCGCTGGTGATCCAGCCGGCGGCGGTGGATCGGGTCGACGTCGTTGCCGCGGATCTGGGAGCTGCTGCCGCGGCGTCGCGTGCCATCCGCGCCACGCTCGGCGACGGCGCTTTGCACGGCGACGCGGCCGACGTGGCCGATCTAACACTTCGGGCCGCGAGATCGGCGCTCGAACGTCTGGCTGCCGAAGGGTGGGAGAGCCTCCTCGGGCCGCGCGGTCAGGGCGACGGCGATGATGGCGAGCTGGAGCGGCTGGGCGCCTCCGCCGTCGTGGAGCGCGCCGACGGCCAAACCTCTGGGACGCGACTGCTGCAGGTGTTGGGGTAGGGCCGCGATCAACATGCCGGGCTAGGGCACGTCGCGGTGCTAGCATGCCGGGGCCGGGGGGCTTCAGACGGTGCAGAAGCAGGCAGGGAGAATTCAGCTGAGCGGCTCAAGCGAGCGGAAGATCGACATCGCCGGTCGTCGAGTGCCGTTACTTGTCGTCCTTGGCGTTGTAGCTCTGGCTGTCTCGTGGCTGGGCATCGTCTACTTCGCCGAGCCCTGGGGGACGTCCCTTCTGCCGTCCGGAATGGACGCCCGCTGCTACTGGGCGCCGGATCTCGCCAATCCGTACCTGCACTCCAACTGGACCGACCAGATCGCCTATCCCTATTCGCCCGGCTTCCTGCAGATCCTCCAGCCGATCCGATTGCTGCCGTGGCCGGTATTCATGGCGATCTGGGCGGCGATCCTGATGACGGCGATGGTCTACCTCACCGGGCCGAGGCTCATCCTCCTGGGTCTGGCCTTCTTCGGCCTGATAGAGATCTGGGGCGGCAACATCGAGATGCTCGTGGCGCTGGCCATCGTCCTTGGCTTCCGCTGGCCGGCGACCTGGTCGTTCGTGCTTCTGACCAAGATCACGCCGGGGGTAGGGCTGCTGTGGTTCGCCGTCAGGCGCGAGTGGCGTTCTCTTGCCATCGCCCTCGGCGCGACGGCGGCCGTGGTGGCCGTCTCGGCCGCCATCCAGCCGGGCGCGTGGGGCCGCTGGGTGGAGGTTCTTCAGGCAAACGCCGGCAAGAACGGAACGTGGGCGGCGGTCCCGATTCCGTTCGTAGTCCGCATTCCCTTCGCGCTCCTGCTCGTTGTCTGGGGCGCCCGAACCAACCGCCGCTGGACCGTGCCCGTGTCGTCGATGCTGGCTCTCCCAGCACTCTGGTACGGCGGCTTCTCCATCATGCTCGCCACTCTTCCGCTTCTGGGGGCGCGGTCCGGGGGCGACCTGACTCGAATCGCGGATCAGGCCCGCACCGAGCTGGGGACCTCCGTTGCCGGCGCTCGCCTGCCATGGCGTCCCCGTCGAACTGCCGAACCGACCGCACGCCCTGATTGAGGCCCTGCCCGCGCGCCGAGGTCTCTGACCTCTTAGGATGGGCCCTAACACCTAAACTCGCGCCAGGGAGGAGATACCAGTGCCGGACACCTCTCCAATGCCCGTTCGCGACACGTCGTGGCCGACGCTCCACGTCTCGCGGCATCCGGCGATCCTCCACAAGCTGCGCATTCTGCGCGACGAGTGCACCGAGCCGAAGAAATTCCGCGAAGTGGTGCGCGAGCTCTCGTGGCTGCTTGGTTACGAGGCGCTGGCGGACGTCGAGGTCCGCCCCCTGCCGGTCAACACGCCGCTCGAACGGACCGACGCCCACGAGCTCGGCGTCCGCATCGGCCTCGTGCCGATCCTTCGGGCCGGTCTGGGCATGGTCGACGCCATGCTGGAGCTCATGCCCACGGCGGAGGTCTGGCACCTGGGGCTCTTCCGGGACGAGCGAACGCTTCGACCGGTCGAGTACTACAACAAGCTGCCCGACTCAGCCACGGTGGACCTGTGCCTGATTCTCGATCCCATGCTGGCCACCGGCGGCTCCGCCACGGCCGCGATCGAGGTCCTCAAGCGCTGGGGCGCCACGCGGATCAAGCTGGTGAACCTGATCGTGGCTCCGGAGGGAGTGGACGCGGTCACCAAGGCCCACCCCGACGTTGAGATCTACTGCGCCGGTGTGGACCGGCAGCTCAACGAGCACGGCTATATCCTGCCGGGCCTGGGCGACGCCGGCGACCGCCAGTTCGGAACCGGCCGACCGGCGTAGTCAGCCTTTCGCCAAAGAGAACGGGCGGCCTTCCGGCCGCCCGTTCCGATTCCGCGAGAGACGATCTCAGGCGGCCGCTTCCGCCTCCGTGCCCGGCTCCGGGCCCACCTTCACCAGGCCGAGGACCTGGTAGACGATGATGGCCCCGAACGTCGCCATGGCGATGCCGCCGAGCGAGAAGTCGCCCGACGTGAGGGTCAGGTCGCCGGCGCCGATCGTCAGCGCGGCCGCGACCGTGACGAGGTTGCGAGTCACGCCGAAGTCGACCTTGTTCTGAACCCAGATGCGAGCGCCCGTCGCGGCGATGAGGCCGAACAGGACGATCGCCAGGCCGCCCAGCACCGGGCTCGGGATCGTCGCGATCAAGGCTCCGAACTTCGGGCAAACGCCCATCGCCAGGGCCACGAAAGCCGCGATCAGGAACACGAGGCTGGAGTAGATCTTGGTCACGGCCATGACCCCGATGTTCTCGGCGTAGGTCGTGACACCGGTCCCGCCGCCCGATGCCGCAACCATCGTGGCGACGCCGTCGCCGAGGAAGGCGCGGCCGATGTAGGGATCGAGATTGCGGCCTGTCATCGCCGAAACTGCCTTGATGTGGCCAAGGTTCTCGGCTACCAGCACGAGGGCGATAGGCGCGATCAAGACGATCGCATGTCCGTCGAAGACAGGTGTGGTGAAGTTGGGCAGGCCGATCCAGGCGGCGGAGCTGACCTTGTCGAAGCTGATGTCGGCGCCCTTGGGGCCGAGGTGGAGCAGGTTCGTGGCGATGAAGTACATGACGAAGCCCGCGATGCCGCCGAGCAGGATCGGCAGTCGTCGCAGGATGCCGGGTGCGTAGACCGCAACCAGGACGACGGCCGCCGTGGTCAGGAGGCCCATCGTCATGAAGAAGAGGTCGTTCGTCTGGGCAATGGCCGGGTTGACGTACCAGGAGGCCACGCCGCTCAGGTCCGCAACCGCGACGTGAGCCAGGTTGAGGCCGATGACCATGACGATGGCGCCCGTGATGACCGGGGGCATCAACCACTCGACCCACTTGTAGCCCACGACCATGACGATCAGGCCGATCACGGCATAGACGGCACCACAGGCGATGATGCCGCCCAGGGCGGCCGGGATGTTGTGTCCTGCGCCGATCGCCTCGGCCGAGATGACCACGGCGATGAACGAGAAGCTCGACCCGAGGTAGCTCGGTACGCGGCCGCGGACGCAAACGAAGAAGATGATGGTGCCGATGCCGGAGAAGAAGATCGCGGTGTTCGGGTCGAAGCCCATGAGGATCGGTGCCAGCACGGTCGCCCCGAACATGGCGAATATGTGCTGCAAGCCCAGCGCCAGCGACTGTCCGGCCGGCGGCCGCTCATCGGGAGCGATGATCCCTTCGCGTTTGACGGTCCATTCGAACATGCCACGGATGTACCCGATGGCAGCAGCCATGAGCGACCTCCTCCGACGTATGGACTCTTCCCGGGGCAGGACGGACGGGCTCCACGAGCTGCCCGGGTCTGCGGAGTAGCGTGGCAAATGCCAGACCGCTTCGCATGCCGTTCCCGCACTCGAATGTGGTCAAGGTGTGGACGAATCACCCTCCGCGGGTCTACCGCTCGATGCCTGACTGAACTGTCGGCCAGGCCTCGACCCGATAGGGCCATTTGGCCCGTCGGCCGTTCGGGACTTTCGGCCCCTAGGGAGCCCGGGTTGGCCGCCTAAGATCGATCCTGAACCAAGCGCGGAGTGCGCAGCGCCGGGGAGCGCACACCTTCTTGACCGCAAAGGAGGGCGTTCCGTGCGTGGGCCTTCGTCCATTCTGTCCCCTCGTTCGGCGCCGATCGCCGTTGTGCCCGCGGCGCCCTATTCCGAGCCCGCTCTGATCGAGCTCTCGAACGTGAGCCGCGTCTACCACCTCGACGGGCTCGACGTAGTCGCTCTCTCCGAGGTCAGCCTGACCGTGCGGGAAGGCGAGTTTGTCGTCGTGCTGGGCCCCTCGGGCAGCGGCAAAACCACGCTCCTGAACCTTGTCGGGGGCCTGGACGTGGCGACGGGCGGCGAGATCCGCGTCGCCGGACGGACGGTAACCGGCGCCTCGCGCGGTGCGCTGGCCGAGTTCAGGCGCCATACCGCGAGCTTCATCTTCCAGACCTTCAATCTCTTCCCGGGGCTGACCGCGCTGGAGAACGTCGAGTTCGGGGCGGATGCCGCCGGCCGCAAGGACGCCAACGCGGTCGCTCGCCAGCGCCTTGCGGAAGTCGGCCTGACCGATCGCGTGGACCACTTCCCACATCAGCTCTCGGGTGGGGAGCAGCAGCGCGTGGCGATCGCCCGCGCCCTGGCCACCGGAAACCCGGTGCTGCTGGCCGACGAGCCCACGGGCGAACTGGACTTCAAGACGGGCGTGGCGATTCTGGAGTTGCTGCGCGCCCAGGCCGCGGGCGAGCGGGCTGTCCTGGTGGTGACCCACAACCGCGAGATCGCCCGGGCCGCCGATCGCGTGATCGAGCTGAGCAGCGGCCACGTCGTTGGCGACGGGGCGCCCGAGGGCGGGCGGGCCGAAGTCGCCCAGCTCCGCTGGTAGGGCGGAACCTGGAATGAAGAAGCTCGTCTTCTGGCTGCGTTGGTCCGGCCGCGATCTGCGCGACCGCTGGCTCCTGGTCCTGGCGATCGCAGCCACGATCGCGATGGGCACGGGCCTGTACGCAGCGCTGAACAGCGTCACGGCCTGGCGCGAGAACGCCAGTCAGCAGAGCCTCGCCCTTCTCCGGGCCCACGACGTGCGTCTCTCCCTGGCCGACGGCAGCTTCGCGAGTCCCGAACAGCTGCGAGCGCTCGTCGATGGCATCCCGCATGCCAGCGACGTCCTTGGGGCCGAGGTGCGATTCGTCGTCTCGACCAGAGTGGACGCTTCCGCGGAGGGCCAGACGATCGTCGTTCCCGGCCAGCTCGTGGGGATGCCCACCGGCGATTCGTCGGTCGACGCCCTGCAGATCAGAAGCGGTCGCGGCCTTGCCTCGACCGATGACGGCCAGCCGGTGGCCGAGCTCGAGTATCACTTCGCCACGCACTACGACCTGCCCATCCCCGGCGAGGTGAAGGTCGCCGACGCCCAGACGCTCGGCGTCGTCGGGTCGGCGCTCTCGCCCGACTACCTGGTCGTCATCTCTCCCATGGGCGACTTCATGGCCGAGGCAAACTACGCCGTCGTCTTCGTGCCGTTGGAGACGGCAGCGAAGCTGTCCGGTCATCCCGGCATGGCCAACCAACTGGTTGTGCGTCTATCGGATCCGTCCCTGGCGCCGGTCGTGCGCGATGAGCTCCAGGCTGCCGCAGTGGCGGCGATGCCGGATCTCGGCGCCAAAGCGATCGCCAGCGACGACGAGACAGCCCGCCGCTGGGTGGACCGAGACGCGCAGAACGACGGCAACTTCATGGCCCTCTTCGCCGGACTGATGCTGGTCGGAGCCACGTTCGCCGCCTTCAACCTGACCACCCGCATCGTCGAGTCACAGCGCCGACAGGTGGGCATTGGGCTGGCTCTGGGACTGCCGGCGCGGACGCTGGCCCTGCGGCCGCTGGCGGTGGCCGCGGAGATCGCCCTTATGGGAGTGGCTTTCGGGATCGCCGTGGGGCTGGCTCTGGATCTGGCCCTGAAGGCGGTCTTCCAGGGGATGCTGCCGATGCCCGTCTTCGAGACCCCGTTCCAGCCCGAGGTATTCGCCCGCGCCGCAGCGATCGGCTTCGCGCTCCCGTTCGCGGCCTCGATCTACCCCGTCTGGCGGGCGGTCCGGTCTCGGCCGGTGGATGCCATTCGAACCGGCTACCTGTCCGCGCGACGGCCCGGCCTGGCTCGGCTGGGGCGGCGGCTACCCCTGCCGGCGTGGCTGCGCTACCCGCTGAGCAACGTGCTGCGGACTCCGCGTCGGACCGTGCTGACGGCCTTTGGGATCACCGCGGCGGTGACGGTGCTGATCGGCACGATCGGCATGCTCGACACTTTCAGTGTCGGGATGGATCGAGGCCAAGCCGAGATGATCGGAGGCAGCCCGGATCGGATCGCGGTCGATCTGGCCGCGCCTCTCCCCGCCGACGCGGTGCGCACGGAGCTTGGCGCCGTGCCGGGCGCCGGCCACGTGGATCTCGTCCTTCGGCTGCCCGCGACGGCCAGCGTCAAGGACGGCAAACACGACCCGATCGACATTCAGCTCGACGTCCTGGACATGAAGGAGAACGCCTGGCACGCCAGCGTGGCCGAGGGGCGGCTGCCCTCCGGACCAGGCGAGGTGATGCTGTCGCAGCGAGCTGCCGAGGATCTGGGGCTCCGGCCCGGCGATCGCTTCACGCTGCGCCACCCCGTCCGAGTCTCCGACACGGCGGTGGCAATGGCTGAGGCCGAGGTGACGCTCTCGGGCACGAATCCGAGTCCGATGCGGCCCACCGCCTACATGGGCAGCGACGGCGCGTCGCTCTTCGGCATGGCCGGGCTGGCCAATCGCGCGACGGTGGTGCCGGCCTCGGGAACGGACGCGAGTGGGCTGAGGAGGGCTCTCTTCGACTTGCCGGGCGTGGTTTCGGCCCAGCCGATCGACGCCCTGGTCAGCAGCATGCGTGATCTCGTCGCGCAGTTCACCGACATCCTGAGCGTGGTCGCCCTGGTCGCCCTGATCCTCGCCCTGTTGGTCGCATACAACTCGGCCACAATCAGCCAGGACGAACGGACTCGGGAGGTGGCCACGATGCTCGCCTTCGGGCTGCCGATCCGGCGCGTCCTGGGCTCGGCCATGGTCGAGAGCGGGCTCATCGGCCTGCTCGGCACAATCGTCGGGATCGCCGGAGGTTTCGCGGCTCTCGTCTGGCTCGTCTACGGCCTGATGCCGACCTCGATGCCCGACTTCGCCATGAGTCCGGCGATCTCGCCTCAGACCGTTGTCCTGGCAGTCATCGTGGGCATCGGCGTGGTGGCGCTTGCCCCCGCGCTGACCTGGCGGCGACTGACCCGGATGAACCTGCCGGCGAAGCTGCGGGTCGTCGAGTGAGGTAGCACGCGAGCCGTGACGGTGGGTTCGCCGCGAACCCGCTAGCATCGGCGCCATGGCTTCCCGAGCGACTCCGAAACGAACGCCCACCGTGGCGGCTTCGGGTGCGGCGGTTTCGGGTGCGGCGGCTTCGGGCGCCTCCGCCGCGGGCCCGGCGGCCGCCGGCGCACCGGCCGCTCCGGCGGCCACGGGTCTGACCTCGGCCGAGGCCGCGCGCCAACTGCGCACCGACGGCCCGAATGCGGTCGGTCGAGAGGGCCACCGCGGACCTCTGGCGATCCTCGTCTCGCAGTTCGCCAGCCCGCTGGTGCTGATCCTCCTTGCGGCCTGCATCGTGAGCTTCGCCGTCGGCGACAAGGTCGAGGCCGGGATCATTCTCACCATCGTTCTGCTCAGCGCGGCCCTCGGCTTCGTCCAGGAGGCCCGGTCCGCGGCGGCGGTTGAGGCGCTCCAGGCTCGGCTCGCGCTGAAGGCCACGGTCGTTCGCGACGGCAAGGAAGCGGACCTGCCGATCGTCCAGCTCGTCTGCGGCGACCTCATCGTCCTTGGGGCCGGCGACATCGTCCCGGCCGACGCCCGCATCCTCGAGTCGAACCACCTCTACATAGATGAGTCATCGCTCACCGGCGAGTCCGCGGCCTCGGCCAAGGTGTCGAAGGAGGGCGACCTGGATCCCGCCAAGGAGGGCGATCGCGACGGCCTGGCGTTCTTCGGGACGAGCGTCGTCAGCGGCAGCGGCAAGGCCGTCGTGACCGCGACCGGCGCACGAACGAGCTACGGCGCCATCGCCCAGCGGTTGCTGGAGCGTGCCCCGAGGACCGACTTCCAGGAGGGCGTGCGCGCCTTCGGGTTCCTGATCACCCGTGTGACGCTCGTGCTGGTCGTGGGGGTCTTCGCCATCAACGTCGCGCTCCACCGCCCGATCCTGGATGCACTCCTGTTTTCGGTGGCCCTTGCCGTAGGCCTAACGCCCGAGCTGCTGCCGGCGATCGTGACCCTCAACCTGACCCGCGGCGCCCGCGCCTTGTCGGCGCACGGCGTGCTGGTCAAGCGGCTGCCGGCGATCCAGAACCTCGGCAGCGTGACGGTTCTCTGCACTGACAAGACGGGCACGCTCACGCAGGGCAAGCTCGAGCTGGTGAAGGCGGTCGGCATCGACAAGGACGACGCCGGCGAGGCCACCCAGTCCCTGACGCTCGCGTACCTCAACAGCCACTTCCAGGCCAGCTTCGAGAACCCGCTCGACACGGCGATTCTGGCGAAAGCACCCAAGCCGAAGGACCTGGCGACCTACACGAAGCTCGCCGAGCTGCCCTACGACTTCAACCGCCGGCTCCTGAGCGTCGTCGTGTCGCAGAAGGGCCAACCGCCGCTGCTCGTCACCAAGGGCGCCCCCGAGTCGGTAATGGCTCGCTGCAGCAAGGTTCGCGAGGATCACAGCGAGCGGCCGATCCGGGCCGCGGAGCACGCCAGGCTCAAGAAGCTCGTGGACGGCTCGTCCGCGGATGGCTTCCGACTGGTTGCGGTCGCATGTCGCACGCTCGCCCCGGCGGACGTCAAGTCGGCGCAGCCGTCGGGGCCGGCCGCAAGTCTGGCCGACGCCGATCGCCTCGAAAAGGATCTGACCTTCGAGGGCGTGATTCTCTTCAGCGACCCGCCGAAGCCCGGCGTCGACAAGACGATCGCCGAGCTTGCCCGGCAGGGGATCGCCCTCAAGATCATCACCGGTGACAACGACCTGGTGGCGCGGCACGTCGCCGAACAGGTCGGCCTGCAGGTCGACGGCGTCCTGACCGGCGACCAGATGCGCAAGATGACCCACCCAGCCCTGGTGGCGCGGGTCGGGCGAACGACCATCTTCGCTCGCGTGGATCCGGACCAGAAGCTGCAGATCGTTCGCGCCGTGCATGAGTCCGGGCACGTCGTCGGCTACATGGGCGACGGCATCAACGACGCGCCGGCGCTGCACGTCGCCGACGTCGGCATCAGCGTCGACAACGCCACGGACGTTGCCCGCTCCGCGGCCGACATCATCCTGCTGGAGCCAAGCCTGGAGGCGATCAGCCGGGGAGTCGTAGAGGGCCGGCGGACCTTCGCCAATACCCTCAAGTACATCCGCATGGGTACCAGCTCGAACTTCGGCAACATGCTGAGCATGGCCGGGGCCGCGCTGCTGCTGCCTTTCCTGCCGATGACGCCGGGCCAGATCCTGCTCAACAACCTGATCTACGACGCCTCGCAGACGGCCATCCCGACCGACCACGTGGATCCGGACGTGGAAGCCGTGCCGGCTCGCTGGGACGTCCATTCGATCGAGCGGTTCATGATCCTGTTCGGTCCGATCTCCTCGATCTTCGACTACGCCACGTTCGGCCTGCTGATCCTTCTGCTAGGGTCGAGTCAGGACTCGGCCAAGGCGTTCCACGCCGGCTGGTTCGTGGAATCGCTCTTCACGCAGATCCTGGTGGTCCTGGTGATCCGAACTCGAATGAGCCCGTTCTGGCGGAGCCGGCCCAGCCGCGAGCTGGCAGTGGCGATCTTCGCGGCGCTCGTGGTGGCGGTGGTCGTGCCGATCAGCCCGCTCGGGTCGGTACTGGGCTTCGGAGCCCTTCCGATCGCCTTCTGGCCCCTGCTCGTAGGGATCGTGGCCGCGTACCTGACCATGGTCGAGATCGCGAAGCGGATCTACGACACTCACGAAGCGGGGCGTGCCGCTTCGGCTGCTGCCCATCAGCCGGCTGCGACCCCTCGACCGGCTCGCTAGGATCGCGACAACAGCTCGGATCCCGGAGGCAGGACGTGGGATTGACAATCGAGCCGTCGGGCTCGCCCTGTTCGGGGTCTTCGCCTTCGGTCGACGTGACGTCCGGGCGGCCTGACAGGGCGGCTGGGAGCTACGGCACGAAGCTATAGCCGCAGCTGCAGCGCATACGGCTCACGGGCACCGAGCGCCCGCAGGCCGGACAGATTCGCCCCTTCCGTTTGGCGGAGTGCCGGATGACCCAGAGCGGCACAGCGACCACGAACCAGATGAACAGGACCACGTAGACCGAGAAGAGCACGGAGCCGCTGCAATCGCCAGGATACGTGCGGGTAGTCTCGGCACAGAGCTTGGCCGCGGCCCAAGCCGAGCTGAAAACCCCCCAGATCATCAGCGCCGTCCAGATGATGAGGGCCCATGACGACTTGCGCCAGTGCATGTTCCGACCCTTCCGCGCGGAGTTAGGGGCCCCGCAACAGCGATGACGCCGAGGCGTACCCGCGTCTGCGAGTCTGATTGTGACAGGGCGATAGGCCAGTGCGACCGGGCCGCTCAGCCGATCAGAAAGCCGGCCGCGAGGGCGGTCACGACCAGCAACACTCCGAACATGACAACGGGCGGCGCCTGCCGGCGCTGCATGTAGTAACCAGAGCTGTTGACGATCGAGTAGAGCGTCATGCCCAGCCCGACCAGCAGGATTGCCCGCCCCTGGGTGACTCCGGCAAGGGACGTCACGCCGCCGCCGATCACGGTCAGGCCCATGGCCCACTCCGCGGTGATGTGAGCCCGAATCTCCCAGGGCTTCGTCGCCAGCTCCGGCACATTGTGGGTGGCGAGCGACACCGCCCACATCCCAAAAAGAAGGAGCCGACGGCGATGGCGAAGACGTCTATGGCTGTGTTCACGAGACTCCTTTCGGTGTAGGTGGGCTTGGCGGGTGAGGTCGGACAAGAGCTCACGATGATCCTCTGGCCCGACAGGCGGTACAAAGACGCGAGATGGACCGCCCACAACCGCCTTTGGGACCCCCGAAGTCCCAGGTCGTGTCATGGGGTGGAACGCAGGCCGTCCACCCATCCACCTCGGGCGACTGTGGGCAGACTTGCCCCAACGAAGGGAGGCACGGGAGCTACGGCTTCCCACCCGCGCGGCGTCCCCACACGGTCGCCACGACCGTCGCGCAGGGCCAATGGCGAGTCCGACCCTTCGAGCGGCGGGTACGCACGTGCCCGGGGAGGTTTCTTTGGCCTTGAGCCCCAATCTCGGACTCGACGCTGCGCACCGTTCGGCTCATGAAACCGAACCCTTGTGCGTAGACCTAATGGAGGTAGTCTCGTGACCCTGGTTTCACCACACCGGCTCACTCGAGCGGCCGCCGTCGGACTCGCCGCCGCCATGGCCGCGGCCATGTTCGCCGCCCCAATTGCCGCGGCGTCACCGGCCGGACTCTACGTTTCCCACGAGCACGGCATGGACTCCAACCCGTGCACAAACAGCCAGCCGTGCCTGACCATCAGCCACGCCGTCGCCGTCGCGACGCCCGGGGCGACGATCCACGTCGACGGGGGCACCTACGCCGAGCAGGTCTCCATCACCAAGAAAGTGATCCTCACGGGCCAGGGCTCGGTCATCGACGCAACGGGCCAGACCGGCGGGATTCAACCGCTCGCAGGCAAGGGCATCGTGGGCTACGGGCTGCTCGTTTTCGGGCCCGGCGCCAGCGGATCGGTCGTCAAAGGCTTTGCGGTTGAGCATGCAGCCGCCGAGGGCATCCTCGTTGCCGCGACCTCGAAGGTCGTCATCCAGGACAACACCGTCCGCCTCAACGACGCGGGCTCCAGCACGAACCCGCCGCTCGAATGCCAGGCTCAAGGCAACGTCCCGGGCGACTGCGGTGAGGGTGTGCACCTGCTGAGCGTGACCTGGTCACGCCTCGTGCACAACCTCGTGGAGAACAACGTCGGCGGCATTCTCATCACCGATGAGATCGGGCCAAGCGCCCATAACGTGATCTCCGGGAACACCTCGCTGAACAACCTTCTGGACTGCGGGATCACGCTGCCCTCGCACAACGCGCAGGCCATGACCGACCCAACCATGGGCGGCGTCTACGACAATCTGGTTATCAACAACGTCTCCGAGGGTAACGGCGGCGCGGGCGTCGGCATGTTCGCCCCGTTCCCAGGGACGGCCTCCTACAACAACCGTGTGATCCACAACACGCTGCGCAACAACGGCCAAGCCGGGGTGGGCATCCACGCCCACGCACCGGGTCAGAACGTCTCGGGCAATGCCATTGTCAACAACTGGATCTCCGGCAACGGCGTCGACCCCGACTCTGGCAGCGGCCATCCGACGGGGATCGCGCTGTTCAGCGCCGTCGTGCCGGTGACCGTCGCCGTGAGTGGCAACCACATCTCCAACGAGTACTGGGGCATCTTCAAGGTCGGGCCGTTCACGATCAACGGCCTGTCCAGCAACCACTACGCGAGTTCCGTGACCGCCCCCACCAACTGACTTCCCACAACGAGCTTGAGAAGGAGCCGGAGGCCCACCCGGGCCGCCCGGCTCCTTTCTCGTCTGGGTCGTAGCTGGCCCGCGAGGCGCGGCGCAAGGGAAGGCCGCCGAATCAGTGGCCCAGAAACACCGAAGGACACCCAGCTGGGTGTCCTTCTGAGAGTGACTTCGAGTTTGGAGCGGGAGACCGGATTCGAACCGGCGACATTCTGCTTGGGAAGCAGCGGCGTCTGAATGGTATGTCCTGAGCGTGGAATCGGGACCAAGAACTGTCCAGTTAGAGTGTCGGAACAAACGCCATTTGCGCCTTCTCGCCGAGCTTCAGGATCCCGACCTTTTTGTCCTGTGCGCTCGCGCTTTCTGTTCATTCCGACGAGCAGGAGCCGATGGACAAGCCGTCCGACTTGCCAAATCCCTGTCGCATCCACGACACACGGATCCACTGCGCGTCACCGACAATGATGTCCGCCAGCCAACAGGTCGGCAAGCGGGGATTGCCGGCCGGCGCCGGTCGGGGATGGGTCTGAAACGAGGTCGGACGGTCATGCGCGAGGGGGTTCTCACTGGGCCGCCGGTAGCCGCCAACATCGCCACGCGCAGTGGCGAAACGCTGGTCGAACTTCTTGATCTGGCGGTAGTCCGCAACCCCGGAGACCCGGTCTTCGTCATGCCGCGTGGGTCCGGACTCGAGCGCTGGACCTACGATCAGCTGAACAAGGCGAGCCTTCAGGTAGCTGCCACGCTGTCGGGGCGCGGGGTGACAGCGGGTGATCGGGTAGTCACCTGGGCTGCGAACGACCCCTGGTTGGTTGCGGCCTATTTCGCCGTCTGGCGCTTGGGGGCAGTGATCGTGCCCCTGGATCTGCGGATGGCCCCGGAGGTTGCGGTTCGCATTGGGCGAGCTACAGAACCAGTCTTGACGTTGGCGGGCCCCGACGTCGCCGCGTTATCGGCTGCCGCCCTGGGCGTACCGGTCATGGGAATCGACGCCGCGACGCTCACCGCGGAGCCATTGGGACAGCTGCCGTCACCGCCGGCTCCCTCAGATCTGGCCGAAGTGCTGTTCACGAGCGGCACAACCAGCGACCCCAAGGGCGTCACGCTCACCCACGGTCAACTGATCCACAGCGCTCGCACGATCGCGATGACTGCCGGCGTGCGCCGCGAGAGGGCGCTGGCCCTGCTTCCTCTGTCACACATGTACGGCCAGATCGTGCCCCTGTTCTACGGGTTGATGTGCGGCTGTCAACTCACATTCCTGCCCAGCCTGACTTCGTCGGCCTTGCTCACCGCCATGAAGCGAGACCGAATCACAGTGCTCACGGCCGTGCCCGCTCTGCTGCGGCTCCTCATGGACGGCGTCGAGGCGGAAGCGCTCAGAACCGGGAAGTCCACCCAACTCCACCGAGAGCGCGGTGTGTCACGCCATCTGCCAATGCGGACCCGACGGGTCCTGTGCCGATCAATCCTCTCCCGGTTTGGCGGCGAGTTGGCCACGATCACGTGCGGCGGGGCGATGCTTCCGCCCGAGCTTCAAAGCGCCTGGGAGGCATTCGGGATCGCTGTTGTCCAGGGGTACGGGGCCACCGAGTGCGCAAGCGTTGCCGGCCACACCCGCAAGTCGCGACGGCCCGGAACGGTGGGACCGCCCCTGGCCGGCATAGAGGTGCGCATCGCCCCGGATGGCGAGTTGCTGGCCCGTGGCCCGAACATGATGTCCGGCTACTGGGGCAAGCCCGAGCTAACCGCGCAGGTCCTGGCCGATGGCTGGGCGCACTCTGGGGATGCAGCCGAGATCGACCGCCACGGCGAGATCGTGATCCGTGGTCGGACACGTGGCCGCATCGCGCTGCCAAACGGTCTCAAGGTCTACCCGGAGGACATAGAGATGGTCCTTGCGGAGGCAGACGCCATCTCGGCTGCAGTGGTGATCGAGTCCGAACCAGGCCGCCTGGCGGCTATTCTCATCCCGGCCGGCACGGCCGATGACGACGCTCTCGAAGCCGCCGTCAAGCAGGCCAATGCGAGCCTGTCGCCCCAACAGCGTGTTCGCCGGTGGGTCCGTTGGGAGGGAGCCGACTTTCCTCGGACACACACCCTCAAGGTCCGGCGGGACGAGGTGAAGGCGTGGTACGCGGCTCGCTCCGATGCAGCCCAAGACTCGGGAGACTCGATTCCGTGAATCTCTACGCTTCCAAGAGCGCGATCAACGCTCGCTTACTGCCGCTTGTCGATCGTTTGTTGGCGGCCGGGATAAGCCCCGACGCGATCACGCTGGCGGCGATCCCAGTCGCCCTGTTGGGGTCTGCGGCTCTACTCGCCTCGCCAGCGCAACCCGTTGCTTTGCTGGCTGTGCCGGTGCTGGTCGTTGGGCGATTGGTGCTCAACCTGCTCGACGGCAATCTGGCGAGGCGGAGCGGTCGGATACATCCGCGTGGTGAGCTATTCAATGAGGTCGGTGATCGAGTGGCCGACGTCGCATTCCTGGCACCGGTTGCCTTCTTGCCTGGGGCCTCGAGCACGATCGTCCTCTTTGGGGTTGCGGCTGCACTTCTAGCCTCCTATGTGGGCATAACCACGCGGGCAGCGGGAGGACCGCGGCTCTATCGGGGGGTTCTGTCCAAGCCGGGCCGGATGATCCTCTTGGTCGTATGCAGCCTGTGGGCTTTGTTCGCCGGCCCCGCCACCCCGTGGGGGGTATTCGGACCTCTGCTACTGGCCGGCGGATTGCTGACGTTGGCCGAGCGTTTGTTTGTAGCCATTCGCACGCTGGAGTAGAGCGATGACCCCCCTGGACCAGGCGTCCGCGATACTCCTGATCGGTTCGATTGCAGGGCTGGTCGGTGCTGTCGCCTTCGCCCTGGTGCGCCGCGGGCGACCTGGAGGCTTGAGTTCGCGCACGGTGCTTGCGCGAGGCGGCTCTTATGCCCTCCTGGCCTTGCTCCTGAATGCCGCTGCCCGCACTGGAGTGCCGGGTATGGTGATCCTGACGGGTGCCATGTCTGCGGCTGGCCTTTACGAGTGGGGCCGCATGTTCGGGCTGCCTCTCCACCACCGCATGGCGATCATCCTCGCCGGGCTGCTGATCATCGGCGGCATCGGCCGCGAGGGCGTGCATGCCACCGACTGGCTGGTTGGGGGATTGGTGCTGGTCGGCGCCCTCTGGCCGGTCGTCCGGTCCGACACCGGCCGGGCTATTCGAGATCTAGGGACGGCAGCGGTTGGGGTTGCTTTGATCCCGGTGCTCCTAGCTCACGGCGTAGCCCTGGTGGTCGAGCGAGGAGGAGCTGGTGGAGCCCTGTTCCTCGCCCTCGCCACGGCCTGCGCTTTCTCCGACGTGGCGGCTTTTGTGGTCGGCAAGACTTGGGGTCGCCATCAACTGGCCCCGACTCTGTCCCCGAACAAGACACGCGAGGGGATGGTCGGAAACGTGGCCGGCGCAGCCCTCGGACTTGCCGTCTTCACACCAGCTCTAGTCGGGCCTTACGGCGCGCCGTTCCTCGTGTCCATGGTCCCACTAGTGGCCCTCGGATCGGTCTGGGGCGACCTGCTCGAGAGCGCCGCCAAACGCGAGGCTGGGGTAAAGGACGCGGGCCGCTGGCTCCCTGGCTTCGGGGGAATTCTTGACCGGATCGACTCTCTGCTGATCACCGTCGCTCTGGCCTATTGGATAGCTCGCCTCGCCGGGGTGCCGCTGTGAGCCGCCCGGCCGGCTGGCAGTTCTCGGCCCCCGCTTGCACTGCGCGGGAAGTAACCGCGCGGCTCGTTGGACCCTTCCTCGCCATCTTCCTCAGGGGCCCAGCGGTTCATGGTGCCGAGCATCTCGATGAGCTGACCGGCCCGGCGCTGATTTGCCCGACCCACGCCAGCCATTTCGACTTCTCTGCACTGCGCCTCGCGTTAGGCCCCAAGCACCGCCGGCGCATAGCCGTGACTGCCGCGGCGGATTACTTCACCGTCAGCCGCGTGCGCTGGTTCTTCGCAGCTTGGCTTGGGGCCTTCCCATTCGATCGCGGCGGACGGAGGACCAAGAGATCCCTGGAGGCCGCCGAATCCTTCTTGTCCGAGGGTTGGCATGTCCTGGTCTTCCCCGAAGGCACCCGGTCGATGACCGGGGAGATCGGACCCTTCCGGCCTGGGATCGGTCTATTGGCCATCCAGACTGGTTGCCAGGTCCTTCCGGTGCGGATCACCGGCATTGCCAAGGTCTTGCCTAAAGGGTCTCGACGACCCCATCGAGCCCCCGTCGAAGTCCGCTTCGGCGTGCCCGTCCGCGCTCAGAGAGGTGAGTCGCCACGCGACTTCACCGAACGACTGGAATCGGTCATCCGCGCCTTGTAGGGAGTCCGTATGTCGCTGCGTCGCCTTAGCCCCCGCGAGTATCTGGTCAATCTGGCCGGGGTCGTCGTGTCGATGCCGGTCTATTCGCGCCGTGAATGGGCCCAGCGCCCCGACCTCGACGCTTTCGCCCTGCGCCGGGCCACGGACATGGCCGTGTGGGCTGAAGCCAAGGTCCCCATCTACCGCGAGTTGTATGGGAAGGCTGGCGTGCAGCCCAACGACATCAAGACCCTCGACGACTTCCGCCGCTTGCCGCTGATGGACAAGGACGCGGTGCGTGCCGGATATCCCGCCCGCTCTGTCGCCGAAGGGATCGATCTGCGGCGCTGCCTGCTGTCGACCTCGTCCGGCTCGTCGGGCCGAATGATGACGGTTCCCCACCTGGCCGACCGCTTCTGGCCCTACCTCGTTTCCGGGCAGCGGATGCTTCGCTGGGCTACGGCTGACCACTATCCCTTCTGGTACCGCCAGGCCTACGTTTACACCTCGGAGTACCCGCTCCTGCGCGTGCCGGGGCTTTACCCCATGAAGTTCATCCCCACCGCAGCGGACCCTGAGCGAGTTCTCGAGGCCCTGGAGGCGTTGCGGCCACACATCCTCCACACGTATCCCACGGTCTTGCGGGACCTGGTGGCCGTCTCACCGGCGCGAATGTCTGCCCTTCACCTGCGAGGCGCGTCGGTCGGCAGCGAACTGTCCACGCAGTCCGAGCGAGACACCTGGGCTGAGATCCTCGGCGTCCGGGTCTGCGACGAGTACAGCACCGAGGAGCTCGGCAGGGTCGCGAGCCAGTGTCCGCAGGGTAGCTACCACCTCCACGAGGACGTGGTTCTCACGGAGATCGTCGACGAACAGGGCCGCCTCACTTCTGAAGTCGGCGAAGTGGTCGGCACCGAGTTGCACAACCACGCCATGCCCTTCGTGCGGTATCGCCAGGGGGACCTTGCCCGCATCTCTGACCAGGCTTGCTCTTGTGGCCGGCACACCAGGCTCTTGACCGATCTGGTGGGGCGATGCAATGACGGCTTCCTGCTCCGCGACGGCACGAGGCTCTCGGCTGGCTTCCTGCTCGACGTCTCCTACCGCGCCATCTTGGGCCTCGCCGAAGACATGGTCAGCGCGTATCGATTCGTGCAGAAGAACCCCGACAGTGCCGTGTTTGAGGTCGTCGCGGGAACTGCCTGGGACGAACGCTCCGCGGGCCTGATCAAGGCCGCTCTGGCCTCGGAACTGCCGCGGGCACTTGCGGTCTCGGTTTCGCTCGTGCCGGAGATTACGCGCTCTGCCGGCGGCAAACGGTCAACGGTGGTCCGGGACTTCGCCCAGTGACGATCCTTTTCACGAGAGCCTGGGAAGACGACCGCCTCGACCTCGAGTTGCTCTCATCGCCTGGGCAAGAAGTCCTCGTGGTAGCAGCCGCCGGAGATGCCGCTCTGGCGCTGGCCGCCCGTGGATCCCGAGTCGTAGCGATCGACACAAACCCGGATCAGCTGGCTCTGGTGAGCCTCAAGCTGGCGGCTGCCCGCGTTCTCGACGACGCGAGTCTGTATCGCTGGTTCGAGGTGGGAGCGGACCCCTCTGCTCCCGCGGTGTATCGGGAACTGGTCCGCCCATTGCTGCCCGAAAACGCGGCGGTCTTCTGGGACAGTCAGATTGGGGCAGTGGTCGGTGGCTTTCATACCCACTCCGGTGTGGGTCGGCCATTTGCTCGTCTCGGCCGCTTTGCGCGACTGATCTGTCCGGGCCTGACCGAGCTCATTGAGACGGCACCTGACCCAACGTTTCAGTCCGCCTCCTGGCGCAAGCACGTCGCTCCGCGCCTCTTCGGCCCGCTGACCCACACCGCGATGCGCCACACGCGGCTGCTCGCTCCCCTGGCCCCGAACCGGACTGAACTGGACCGCATGCGAACCGGCGGCTGGTCTCATGGCCTGGTCGAGCGGATCGATGGGGTAGTTGCCTCCGGCCTCATACGCCGCCATCCGTGGTGGCGTCCGGTTTTCGCCGGTCGCCCAGCGGATCCCGGCGACGGGGCTGCCTGGCTCGACGGCGGCCGGGGCCAGCTGGAGTTGACGCTCATGCACGTGGACCTTGCCGCCGCCCTCGCGTCGCGGCGTCCGGCTTCGTTGGCTGCGGCGTCTCTGTCCAATGTTCCGGACTGGCTGGATGCGCGAGGAATCGATTTGCTGGCCGCCGCTGCTGCCGGCGCGCTACAGCCTGGCGGGCGTCTCCTTGTCCGGCGGGTCGTCCGACCCGAGTCAGACGCCTTCGTTCAGGCAGGATTGATCCGAGACCCAGTTTCCGACTCCCTGGTGGCCAGAGAGAGGACTGCCCTGTACGAAGCGGTGGACCTCTACCGAAAGCCGGAGAACTGATCCGTCCGCAGCCGCGCGCGACAACCGGGGGCGTTACGCCAGGTACACGGCATAGGTCGCAAGGTAGGCCGCACCGTAGAGGCCAAGCACGATTCGCTCGTGCCGCCGGAGGAAATCGGGAGCCACCAGCCCCAAGGCGACTTGCGCGACGGCAAGCGGAGCGATGCGCGACACGCGGTTCAGGATCACGGCTGGAAGGAAGCCAATCGGGGAAATCGCTCCGTTTGCCCAAGCGAAAGTGAAGACCTTGAGTGGCGTTCCGGGCCCGAACAGCAGCAGGCATGTCGGGCTACTCGACGCCACCGTCCCCGACGCGGCGGTCACCATCGGCTGGTTGATCCCCGGCAGCGCGAGGAGTCCCTGCCGGACCGCCTCTGGGTCGGCCATTGTCAGGGCGTAGAGCAGCAGACTACCGGCGATAGAACCCAGGCAGAGCGACGCGAAGAGGACCACGAAGCGCCGCGGGGCAGCGAGCAAAAGCAGGCCCAGGAGCACATCGGGAATCACCGGAAGGGCTACTGCTTCGGCGAGAGCCCACAGGAAGACCGCCAAGGGGCCTCCCCGTCCGTTCGCGAAGCGAGACAGATCGTCAAGGAGCGAACGACCGGTTGCAGTAGCCGACAATCCGGATCTCCCAGCTCGGAGCACGCGCTCGCTTGGAGTCGGAGGGCCAACCCGACGCACGCCCGCCGACACGCGTGACATTACCTTGCGTCGTCGCGCTGCATCGCGTCTGCGGGTTGCCTCGGGTACAAGCCCGCGCCGGTCTCGCGACGTATACGAAGCGCTTGTTGTTCGTTTAGGTCGCGGCACCCAGCACCGCCACCATTGCTCAGATTCGCGGAGGAGCGCCGGAGGGCCGAGTTCGGGCGGGTCAACCCGCCATCGTCAACTCGTCGAGCACCTTCTGCGCCAGGGCTGCAACGCTCGCGTCGGCTTGTCGCGCGAGATGACGGACGAGCCCAATCTGGGCTGGTCGCATGTTGGAATCGGCCGCTTGGTACCGGCGGATAAGGTGCAAGCCGAGGAGCTGCTCGAGGCAGTTCGAGGCTACGCCGTGGCCAACCGGGATGGAAGGCTTTATGCGTACCATCTTGCGTACCATTTGAGTCCACGCATGTAAACGGCTGTTAGCATCGCGGGCTCCTCGGCCAAATGCAAAGGAGCGTTGACATCGTCTGTCCGTCGTCCATAATGCCAAGGTTCGTTTACATTGGTGGTGCGAGATGGAGCCGCGTGACATCTTCCGGGCCGCAGATTTCGGCCAGTCTGTTCGGGAGCTTCGACGACGCCGGGGCTGGTCCCAGTCCGAGCTGGCGGCGTGGCTTGGTGTCACGCGCCCAACGGTCGCCAAGCTCGAAACCACCGGAGACGTCAGCGCGGCCCTCGTTGTTCGAGCTCTGACCCTTCTGGGCGCCGTTCCGACTGTCCACCTCAAGACGACGAGACTTGTAGCCGAAGGCAGCCCCGATGCCGCCGACTGAGCACCTCGCGGTCTGGCTTCACGGGAGGCGGGTCGGCTCACTCGACCAGGGCCGCGACCGCGGGATCCGGTACGTTCCGGACCAGGACGCGCCGCTGAGTGTCGCGGCGTCGGGTCTGGCGCCATGGTCACCGGACCTCACTCAGAACTGGTTCGACGGGTTGCTGCCGGAGGAGGGACGCCGGGCTCGCCTGGCGGCGAGGTTGGGCCTGCGGACCGAAGACACCTTCGGACTCCTGGCTCAGGTTGGAGGGGAGTGCGCCGGAGCGGTCGCAGTCTTGCCGGATGGAGTCCACCCGTCGGCTGGAAAGTACGACCTCGTTTCCGACTCGACCATCGGTGAGCAGCTCGACGGCTTGCCCTCGCTCGCCGACATCCCGGACTCCGAGATCCGGATGTCGCTAGGCGGAGCCCAGGAGAAGCTTCTCGTGGCTCGCATCGGCGACTCCTGGGCGATACCCCTCGACGGCGCACCCTCGACGCACATCCTCAAGCCCGAACCCGAGCAGTGGCCGGGGCTCTCGAGCGCTGAGGCGTGGGCGCTCGTCGCCGCTTCCACGGCGACGCCCGCCGCGGAGGCGGTTGTCTCCAACAGCCTGGGAAGCCGCCCCGTGCTGATCGTCACTCGCTACGACAGGCCGATGCGCGGTGGCGTCACCACGCGCCTGCACCAGGAGGACCTGTGCCAGGCGCTGGGCCTGCCGCCCGGAGCGAAGTACGCCCCGGTCCCACCGAGGCCAGACTCGCCCTCGTTTCTGCGACTCGCGAACATCCTGCGTGAGCGATCCGCCGACCCACCGGCCGAACTCGAGCGGCTCCTCGCCCAGGTGGTCGTGTCGGTCGCGCTCCGCAACGCGGACCTGCACGCGAAGAACCTCTCGATCATCAACGAGGCCGGCGTCATTCGACTCGCGCCGGTCTACGACGTCTCTGCGACAACGGCCTTCGTTCCGCGGACGACGAGCCTTGGCCTGCCGGTGGGCGGCAAGTTCAAGATCACCGAGATCGGGACCGAGCATCTCGTCCGTGAGGCGCTGTCCTGGGGCATCCCGGAACGCCGATCCCGGCAGGTTGTGGCGGACGCGATCGAGCATCTACTTGAGGGGATAGAACTCGCCAACGACAGGTGGCCCAACACCCCGCAGTCCGCCCGCGACGCGGCGATCGCGGGCGTCTTCGCTGTCGCCCAGGAGGATCCAGGGCGCAGGAGCTCTGCTGGCTGACGATCAATCGGCCGGTCTGATCCTACCGCCCTGGTCGGTGCTCAGATCAGGCTTCTGCCTGACTGCCGTCGACGTCGATGCTCGGCAATAGCCGGTCGAGCCAACCAGGCAGCCACCACGCCCGTTTGCCGGCGAGCGCCATCACCGCCGGGACGATAGTGAGTCGGACCACGAAAGCATCGAACAGGACGGCTACCGCGAGCGAGAAGCCGAACGACTTGATGAGCGGGTCGTCCGACAGCACGAAGCCCCCGAACACCGAGATCATGATGATCGCGGCCGCAGAGACGACCTTGGCGCCGTGAGCGAATCCGGTCACGACTGCGGCGGTCGGGTCGCCGTGCCGGGCGTGCTCCTCGCGCATCCGAGTGACGAGGAAGAGCTCGTAGTCCATCGCAAGGCCGAAGACCATCGCGATAACGATCATCGGCAGCAGGCTCAGGATCGGGCCGGTTGACCCGAGGCCGATCAAGCTGCCGAACCAGCCCCACTGGAACACGGCGACGACCGCGCCGAGGGTGGCGACCAGGGAGAGCACGAACCCGAGAGCTGCTTTGACCGGAACCACTATCGAATGGAACACAATCGTGAGGAGCACGATGGCTAGCCCGACCACGATGATCAGAAACGGCAAGAGAGCGTCCTGCATCTTCTGTGAGATGTCGATGTTGAGCGCGGTGCGGCCGGTAACGGAAATCGTGGCGGCGGTCTGCGTTTTCAGGCCGGAGCCCGCGGCCCGGATCTGGGCCACCAGAGCCTCGGTCGCGGCGTCGCTTGGGCCGCTCTTCGGGATGACCTGGAACAGCGTGAATTTGCCGGTCTGGTCGGAGACGGCCGGCGACACATAGGCAACGTCGGAGAGGGAGCCCACAGACGTCCTCGCTTGCGCGGCCGCGCCCTTCGGATCCGCGCTCTCCGATCCGTCGACGACGACGAGGAGGGGACCGTTGAAGCCAGCCCCAAAGCCCTCGGAAAGTAGGTCGTATGCCTTTCGCTGTGTCGTGGCCGGCGACGCGGAGCTGTCGTCTGGCAGACCCAATCGCATATTCAAGGCCGGGGTGGCAACGACGAGCAGGCCGAGGGCGGCGAGCACGATGACGGGAATCGGTCGACGGGTAATGAGGCTCGCCCAGCGGACCAGGAGGCCGGGTCGCACGCCATCGCCCTCGGGATCGGCGGACGGCCGCAGTCGGCGCCCGAGAAAGCCGAGCATCGCCGGTAGCAGCGTGAGCGCGACGAGCACGGATACGACGACCGTGAATGCGGCCGCGAGTCCGATCTGGGCGAGCACCGGGATGCCGACCACGGCCAGCGCCGCGAGCGCGACCACGACGGTCGAGCCCGCAAAGACGACCGCAGAGCCGGCCATGGCCACGGCACGACCGGCCGCGTCGCGCGGCTCCCGTCCAGTGGCCAGCTCGTGCCGATAGCGGGAGACGATGAACAGGGAGTAGTCGATCGCGACCGCCAGCCCGAGCATGAGCGCAAGGATCGGAGTGAACGAGCTGAGCGTCGAGAAGTTCGAGGCGATCTCGATTGCTGCCAGCCCGACCCCGATCCCGGCGACAGCCATCAGCAGCGGCAGACCGGCGGCGACGAGCGAGCCAAGGGTGAGGGCAAGCACGAATGCCGCAACCAGCACGCCGACCGTCTCCTGGCCGCCCAGGCTAGTCGAGGCGCTCAGGGCATCCCCGCCGACCTCGACGGTCAGGCCAGCCGATCGTCCCTGAGCCGCGACGGCCTCGAGGGCCGAACGCGTGCCGTCGCTCAGCCGGTCGCCGACCCCCACCGAGAAAGTGACCTGGATATAGGCCATGGTCTGCTGCTGACTGACGGCCTGTGCCTGGAACGGGTCGATGACAATCGCGACCTGGGGCACGGCAGAGAGTGCTTTGACGAGCGTCTCGATCTTGGCCTTGTTCGCGTCCGACGTGACTGTTTGGCCCGCCGGCGCCTCGACGACGACCCGGGCGGTCGCTCCTCCGGCCGAAAGCGTCGGGAAACGCTGCCCCAGGATATCGAGCGCCTGCTGGGATTCGGTGCCGGGGAAGGTGAAGTTGTTCGCCGTGGGCTTGGAGAGGTTGACAGCCAGGACGGACAGGCCAACCAGAGCGAGAGCCCACGCGGCCGTCGCTATGCGCCGGTGGTCGAACGCCGCGCGACCCAGTCGGTACAGGAAGTTGGCCACGGTTCGGAGCTCCTTCTGCTGTGTACCCGGAGACCTCTTGGACTTGTTGTTAGTTGAAGGGTCAGTCAATAGAAAGACCCGTTTCGACTGCTTGTGATTGCTTGGGGTGTCAGCCCTTGAGCAGGGCTAGAACCGTTTCCCTGGCAGGAAACGTCGTCGCGAACCGACCGCCGTAGGCACCGAAGATCGCCAGACCCTGGATCAGCGCCGTGAGCGCAAGGGCCCGGCCGGCCGCATTGCCGGGCGGGATCCGTCCATCGCGCTCGCAACAGTCGATGAGCGCGATCAGGCGATCGAGGACCAGGTCTTCGGACTGCTGGATGACGAGTCTGATGCCCGGTGGCGCCGCCTCTGAGCTGACGGCCACGGCCAGGATCCGGTTGAACTCGGTTCTCTCGCGCAGGCCCGCCAGAAACGCATCGACGATCCGCTCCAGAGCCAACCACGCGTCAGGGGTCGAGCGCTCCGCCTCGTCGATGATCGTCAGGCCGTCCGAGACCGAGCGTTCAATGATCGCTTCGAACACGGCTTCCTTGGTTGGGAAGTAGTGGTACAGGAGACCGTGACTGACGCCTGCTTGCTCGGCGATGTCGGTGATCTTCGTGGCCTCCAGGCCTCGACGGGCAAATACCTTGAGGGCCGCGTCGAGGATTTCAGCCCGCCGAGCCTGCTTTATCTCGTCGAGCTGCTGGATTGTGCGTGGCATACGCGGATAGTAGGGTTGGTCGACTGGCTAGTCAATGGCAAGCCCAGGGCGGACACTTCGAAGTCCGGCCGTCCGCGTGTCGCGATGGCTCGCCGGCGCCCGCAGATACCGATCGAGGGTCTGCGCCGTCCGCCGCCCGAACGGAGCCCTCCGCAACTTGTCCAGCTCGAGTGTCGGAGAGCATGGTGCCAGCCCGGAGAATCGTCGAGCCCCTCAGTTAGAAGGGCTCATGACGAGGGGATTTGGCGATTTGGAGCGGGAGACCGGATTCGAACCGGCGACATTCTGCTTGGGAAGCAGACACTCTNNGCGACATTCTGCTTGGGAAGTCCTGCGCTCGTGTGCGTTGTAGCGTGAGCGTGGATCGGCGAGCGAAACACGAATAGTTAGAGTGTCGCGTCCGAGCCGCTTCGCCGAGGTTCAAGGCCTTGTGGCCGCCCATGGGCCATGGCCTCGCCGTCGCGTCGGCCGGCACGGTCGCGGACCTGCTGGCCCCGCTGAGACAGGGATTGCGCCCAAGCCCATACTCGCCGCCTCCGAGCGGGCGGGCGTCCCAGCCAGGGCCCGTTGGGCGTCGCCGAACAGTACACCAGCGGGCCCGACCGCATGACCAACGAGGCGATCGAGACGCTATACCCTGGCCTGATCGAGGCGCTGTCAGGTCATCCGGGAATCGGAGCACTCATGGTCAGGTCCGCAGCCGGCGGTGTCCTGGTATTTGGGCCGCGCGGCCGGCTCGACCTGACCTCGGGCCAGTCCGACGGCATCGATCCCCTGGCCGACTATGGGCTACGGGCGGCCGAGAACCTGCTTCACCTTGATGGCTTCCCGAACGCCGGCGACCTTATCGTGCTGGGCGCGGTCGATCGCGTCTCCGGGGAGGTCACCGGGTTCGAGGAGCTAGTCGGTTCGCATGGCGGCCTCGGTGGCTGGCAGGCGGAGCCGTTCATCCTGTGCCCCGCGGGGTTCGAACTTGCCGAAGATCCGCTCGTCGGGGCGCCGGGCCTGTACCGCCAGCTCACTGCCTGGCAGATCCAACTGCGCGCCGAACAAGATGCGCATTGAGCGCTCCGTCACACACAAGGAGAGACCCGTGACCAATGACCGTGCCGCCAACTCAAACCGCACCCCAGTTGCCGGCGATGCGGGGCCTGCCCCAGACGCACCACCCAATGAGTCGCAGCTGTCCGATCCAATTGGGGCTGACGTCGGTCCATTGCCGCCCATCGATACGGAGCCCGGTAGTCCGCCAGACGAGAACGGCTCCATCGACGGCCTGCCCGGGCGTGTCGAACGCGGGGATGAAGAGGACGCCGAACCCGGACTGGACCTGCATCGATTTCCGCTTGGTGCGACTAATGGGTAGAGAGCGTCCTCAGATAGTCGTTGTCCGTCAGGGCGGCGATCACGGCTGCCTCATCACGATCCTGCTCCTGATCGTGGCCTGGCCACTGGCCATCGTCTATTGGATGCTGCGGTTGATGACCTGGGGCGTCGGTGTGCTGGTTGACTGGTTGACCTTCGGGCCGGCGCGGCGTCGTCGACGCTGAGCGAGCGACCGGGTCAGAGCGGCCGGTGATAGCGCCGCCGTCGGCGCCCGATCCCTGATTTCTCCGCGGCTGCCGTGGCGACGATGCTGATCGATCCATCGGCCTCCAGGGTCGCCAGCTTCATCTGTTTGACGTCGTCGAGTCCATGCTCGCGAAGTGCGGCCCCGACGTCGACGAGGTCCAGGCCCTGCCGGACGAGCACCGGCAGAAGCCACGCTCCGTCGCGGCCAACGACCGTCGGGGCGAATTCGAGGAGCCGGCGGACGAGCGGACTGCGCACGCGCAGAGCCGCGACGCCTCGGTTGAGGACGAAGATCGTGGCGACAATGATGAGCCCGCCCGTGATCGACTGGTCGGGCCCCGTCATCGCCGGTTGCAGGGCGTTCGCCGCTAGCAGGACGAGGGCGAGATCGAAGAGCGTGAACTGGCCGATCTCGCGTTTGCCGAAGACGCGCAGGGCGCCGAAGAAGACCGCGTAGATGATCGCCGATCGGATCACGATTTCGATCGCTGGCGTACCGAGCGTCCACATTCGGCGGGTCCTTCCTGGGATCATTGGCGAAGACAACCGAGGCCGGATCCTGACAGTCAGCTACGAATACCTCAACATCCGACGAGTCGTATTGTGCTGACGCTGCGGTCGAGAAGCCAGCGCAGAGTGGAGGAGATCATTTCGTGCCTGAGCGGAACGTGCCGACCAGCACCGGCGAGCCGCGCGTCGATCCCGATCGGCCTATCGATCCAAAGGCTGCCGAGCTCCGGGCCGAGAAGAACCCGCTGAGACGCTTCGTCAAGATCCCTCGGTCCGGGCCTCATCACCGGAGCGTCGGACGATGATCCGTCGGGCATCGGGACCTACGCCCAGGCGGAAGTCGTGGCCTACTTCATCATCCTCACCACGGGCGCGACCTTGTTCGTGGCAGGCAAGACGGACATCACCTCGGCCACCGATGCCGCCCAGGCCCTGCGTCCATTGGCCGGCGACGCTGCCCGCTCCTGCTCGCGGTCGGGATCATCGGGGCCGGCGTGCTGACGGTGCCGGTTCTCACGGGCGCGGCAGCCTACGGCGTGACGGAAGCGTTCGGCTGGCGATCGGGGCTGGACCACAAGATTACCCATGCGCCCCAGTTCTACGTGATCATCATCGCGGCGACACTCGTCGGGATGGTCATCGCCATCCTCGACGTCAACCCGATCGCCGCGCTCGTCCTAAGCGCGGTGATCAACGGTCTCATCGCCGCGCTGCTCCTTGTCCTCGTCATGCTCGTCTCTAACAACCGCGCGGCGATGGGCGAGCGGACCAACGGCCGCCTGCTCAACGTAGTCGGTTGGATCACCACGATCGTCATGGGCGTCGCCGCGATCGGCCTCATCGTGACGTCGATCTTCGGATAGCGGCTGGCCGATCTAGCCCGCTAGGCCGGCGCTGCCGCGGGCGGGACGGATCCTTGCCCCCGGGCCCGGCCCGGCCCGGCCCGGCACGGCACGCAGCCGTATGCTAACCATCGCTCTCTCTCCCCGAGGTCCGCGCACTCCGGTTTGTGGCCAGAAGGTGACGGCGAAACGATGGGGAAAGGGTGCCCAGGGTGTGGTACGAGAGGCTGCGTGTCGCTGCTCTCGTGAATGGAGAAGTTTGGAGCGGGAGACCGGATTCGAACCGGCGACATTCTGCTTGGGAAGCAGACACTCTGCCAACTGAGTTACTCCCGCTCGGGAGCAGGCACAAGTTATATCAGATCGCGCGAGAGGGGCGGAAGGGGGCTGGCAAGGGCCCTTCGGTCGGGCGGACATTCTGCGCAGGAGGCAGGCATCCGGCCGGTTTAGTCAGGCTCGGCCGCGTGCTTAGCCATCTTCTGCGCCCGCGACTCGACAGTACTGGGCTCTCGGAGCGCTCACGACATGGTGGTTTATCGTGATGCTGGTGGGCTCCGCGCTCGACCCGAGGGTCAGGCGGACGCAGCGTTCACCCTCGTTCGGTGGCCCCAGCCATCACCGCAGGACCAGGGATGGGCGACGCGTTAGGAGGCCCCGGCCGTTGCGGGCCGGCGCGAGTGCCCGGCGAGGAACGCGGACGCCGTTAGGCGCCTCTCCAGCGCCGACAGGTCCTCCTCGGTCAGGGTATGCACGCGCGCGAACGCCTCGCCGACGAGGCCGAGGAACCGCCCCTCCTCGGTCTCGGGTATTCGGGGCGAGATGCACGGCTCGACCACGTCGCATTGCATCCGGACGAGGTCCATGAGGAGATCCAAGGTACAGGCCCGCACGTCACGCTTGACGATGTCGGTCTCGTTCTCGCTGTGGACGGCCGCGTAGCCAGCGGCACGGAAGCCCGCGGCGTGGAGCGCCCCCAGCAGCGCAGACCACGCGCGTGGCTCGCGATTGGCGTAGCTGAAGATCAGGTGGCCGTCGGCGCGCAGCGTGCGGTGGACCTCCCGGAAGATGCGCGTGAGCAGGCGGCGGTACTCCCCGTCGTTGGCGTTCTGGCCGGTCGCGCCGTTGACCACGGCCTCGCCTTCGAGCTGGTCCATCGACTGGTTCGACCAGGCGCGCAGCGGCAGGGACAGCTCGTCGTACTGCACGTCGTCGTGGAAGGGAGGGTCGGTCAGGCACAGGTCGGCGGCCTTGTCGGGCAGCAGGATGCGCTCCGAGCTGCCCTCGACTACGCGCACGTCGGCCCACGCTGACATGGCCGAGCGTCGGCGGGTTGCCGGAAGGGGTCCCTGGATCTTGAGGTCGCCCACATTGTGGTCGCGCAGCCACCGGGCCGCCCTGGCGAACGAGGACAGGCGGCGTACGACGGTCCCCCGGCCGGCCGTCTCGTTGCCCCAGACGTTGGGTTCGGCGGCGAACGTGGTGAAGTTGAACCGGTGCCCGGCCATTGATTCGTAGCTCTTCAGGTAGTAGCGATCCCAGCGCGATAGGTAGCCCGCCATCTCGGCGGTGCCGACGACGGCGAGGCGGAGCGCCAGGAGCGTGATCTCGGTTCCCGTGACCTGGTTCGCGAGCAGCAGGAGGCGCTCCAGGACGTGGCGCTGCCGGTCAGGGTAGATGTCGTCCCACGCGCGGAAGCCGTGCCGCAGCAGCACCGCCGTTTCCTGGCCTTCAGGTATGACGCCCAGGTTGGACTGGGGAGACCAGCGCCCCTTGTCGGCCTGGGCGATCTCGTCTGGCGTGGGTTCGGAGAGTTCCCGCCGGTGGCCAGCGACCCGTTCGACGAGCACGGGCTCCCAGACCCAGGCCCCGCCAGTGGCGAGGGCTGAGAGGGCGTGAACAGCGCCGCACCTGCGGCACCGCACCCGCCGGGCCGCCGAGTAGGAGGCTGCCGGGTCGGTCGCGCGCCCGCAGATGCCGCACTTCTGGATCCCCGCCTCGACGCCGGCGAAGACGTGGCCGGCCGGGCACGCCAGGAACGCGGCCGGGTCGCCATGCTCGCGCCTCGCTCGCAGCGAGACCAGGGCGTGGGGGAAGAGCCGCAGGTGTTCGCGGCACGCGGGGCAATCGGCCGCCGCGACCCGGAACGTGTAACTGATGGATGCGTGCCCTCCGTCGGAGAACCTCGTCCCGTACGCCTCGTCGAGCAGGGGCCGCGCCAGCTTGGACAGTTCCGCCCCGGCGGCCGCCAGGTCGGTCGCCGCGGCGAGGCCCAGCATGCCGGCCAATCCCATCGCGGCCCAGGGGTTAAGTTCCTGGGCGTAGACGCGGTGGCCGCGGACCACAGCAGCGAGCGGGATCACGCCGCCACCCGCGAAGGGGTCGACGACGAGCAGCCGACCGGGCCGGTCCTTAGCAAACGCGTCCAAGATCGCCCCGTTGATGCTCTCCGTCCTTCGTGCCCACCATCGGTAGGCGGTTATGGGCGGCAGGTGCACCTCGCGGTTCCGCGTCTCAATGCGCGCGGCTTCGCCCACCGCATCGACGTCGAGGTGGCGCAGAGGCGAGCGCGCAAGCCTCGCTCGGCTCACGGCCGCCATGGCGGCAGGCCTCCGGTCAGCTCCGCCGTATCAAGGTAAACCTCCGCGGATTGCCATGCTCCGCCCCGAGCTGGGTCGGCGGGCAGGCGGTCCGCGATGGTCCGGGCTGTGGTCCAGCCGGCCACGTCGCCGGTGTCGTCGTCGCCGACCTTGCACACTACCAGCGACCAGTCGGGATCGTGCATGGCCGCGGCCGCCTCGTTGCGGGAGAGGAAGATTGAGATGGTCGTGCCCCGGGCGCGCGTCCCCTTGACCTCGATGTGCCTGGCGCCGCCATTGCGTGGGGCCGCGATGTCGTACCCGAGCTGGTCGGAGACCAGACTGACCCGGGCCACCTTCTCGGCGAGGTCGCCTCGGCCCGCCGCTGCGAGTTCGTCGCGGCAGGCTCTCACCACGGCCTCTTCCGCGACGTTTCCCACGCGCCGCCGGTCGTCCTCGGTGAAGCGCCGCCCCATCGCGAGCAGGAATGCCTCGCGGCGCGACGGATCGGGGATCAGCTGGGCCAGGGCGCGGAAGACGTCGTCGGGGACGAGTTCCGGGGAAACGCCGCCCTCCCCAATGGCCGCGGTGAGCCACAGGGGGCGGCGGGCCTCCAGCAGCCGTCCAGCCAGTTGCTCGCAGGCGTCGGCGGCATTCATGGCGAGCAGGGAGAGCAGCGGCGGCTCCGGCAAGACGGAGCCGTTTGAGATCCCCAGCAGCCCCGTCTCCGCGAGCAGGTCGATGCCCGCGCGCAGATCGTCGGGCGAGAAGACAGCGTCGGTTGGCGTGCGCGGCCACGCCGCGTTCATGGCCGCGACGGGCCCATCGGCGTGGCGCAGCGCGACGTCGCCCGCCCTAAGGGCCGCCCGCAGCCGGTGGGGTGTCGGAAAGGGGGCCGTTGCGGGGCGCGCCGCCGCGTCACGATGCATCTTCCCCACGCAGGTGCGCGAACAGCGCCGCAACGTCCTCCTCGTCGATCGCGGCCCCATAGTCCTCCTCGTCGGGGAGGGAAATCGTGTTCGGGTCTGGATCCTGGAGCATCTTGTAGAGCCGCTCGGCCTTTGTCGCGACGCGCGCATCCACGACCTCGTCGATCGTGCTCTCCGTTTCGAGGAGGGTGATGCGTGTCTCCTGGTCGTCCGGCAACCCAAGCCGGTGGATGCGGTCCACGCTCTGGAGGTACTGGCCGGCGTTGAACGTGCGCTCCAGGTAGATCGCGTCGTGGCATTCGCGATGCAGACTCACGCCCTCCCCCATCGCCGCGGGGTTGGCAATCAGCACCATGCAGTTGGGGTCAGACCGGAAACGCCCGATCCCCTCCGTCCTCGATTCGATCACCCCATCATCCGCGTACGCCGGTACGTCGCCGTAGTAGACGACCGGCTCGTATCGAACCAGCATGTCGCGCAGGATCAGGATGTTGCGCACGAAGTTGGACCAGATCAACGTCTTGCGGCCCCGGTCCGCGCTCGCTTTCACGAGCGCCATGAGCTTCACAAACTTGGGTGGCGTCTCGTGGACGTTGTAGCTCTCTATCAATTCGGCGAGGCGCGAGCCGGGCGCGACCTCCAGGGGCGGGTGACGGAAGACCTCGGGGTCGGCGTCGGCCGACCCAGCCGCGAGCAGCTTCGGGTTCGTCGCCGCTTCCAGGAGATACATTGTTACTCGGCCCAGGCGGCGCAGATCGCGCTCGTCGCGGTGGGGCACGGTTAGGCTGCCCGCGTACATGCCCCTGATAGCGGCGTAGATGTCGGCCTGGAGCCCCCGGAGGGGGACACGCACGATGGTGCGGGTGATCTTGGGTAGCCCAAGTTCGCCCTTGGTGGTCCGCGAGAACAAGGGCCGGATCGCGTCGGCCACCTGTCCGGTGATGTCGGCGGGCAGCCGCGTCGCGGACACGGCCGTGGGCAGTATCCGGACAGCCTGTCCGGGCCAGAGGTAGTCCACGAGGGCAATGAAGTCTCCGGGGCCTTGCGGGGCGGGGGTCCCGGTCAGAACGTCGCGGCGCCTCGCGAGGTAGGCGAGGTCCAGGCAGGCGTTGCCCCACTCGCCCCGTCGGCCGCGCTTCATCCGGTGCGCCTCGTCGAGCACGACCATGGTCTCGTGCGAGCGCACCCAGGCGGCGATCTGCGTGTAGCTCGCCACGAGCCGCTGGTAGTTGACGAGCACGACCTCGGTGGCGCGCGGTAACCGTCCGCCCGAGTAGCGCAGCGGGGTCGGTGGATCACGGAGGCACTCGACGGCCTCATCCTCCCACGCCCCAAACGCGGACAGCGGCGCGACCACGAACAGGCGGTCGACGCGCCCTCGGACTCGTTCGGCCTCGTAGATGGCGTAGGCGACCGCGGTCTTACCCGCGCCGGGCACCGAGAAGTTGGCACCGTGTTCAAGCCGCAGCAGGCGGGTCAGGTCGCGGATCTGGAACACGCGCAGCTCCCGCTTGTAGCGCCCCCGGGACAGCAGGTCGGCGACCTCCTCCTCCGACAGGGAGCCGGGCTGCGCCATGTGACGGTCGAGCGCCCGGCGCGTCTCCTTGAGGCCGTCGATCGCGGCCTTGATTCCGTCGTCGAGGCGGACGTCGAAGCCGAGGGCGCGGGCGCGCTGGACGAACGAATTCCGCCTGGTCATGAAGCGTTCGAGGGGAACAACCACCAGCCTGCTGGAATCGCGGCCGTCGGCCCCCCACTCGGCCCGCACGCCGAGCCAGATCGGTTCGGGGAACCCGTCGTCACGTCGGATCTCGACCGTCCCGCCATCGGGCCGGAGGCTGATCGCGATCTCTGGTGCCATCACCGCTCGTGCTTTTCCATGGCGGCACGCAGCGCCTCGACAGCATGGGAAAGCTTCCGAAACTCGTAGTCGAGCTGGCCCTTCTTGAAGGCCGGGTCTTTGACGGCCCTCTGGTATGCCGCAAGCGCACGGTCGGCGCTGTCGCGGGCGCTCCGGATCAGCCTGATTGGGCTGGTTCGGTTCTTCTCGTCGCGGTCCTGGTTCTTGATGTCCTCGGCCGCATCGTCGAACGATTCAACGAAACCCCGCAGCAGCTCGTCTCGGTTGACGGCAGCCGGGCGGTCGCCGAACGGCACCGAAATCGTCTCCTCGTTGAACGATTTGGCGACGAGGTCCACTAGCGACCCGATGTTCGGGGCCGCTTCTGTTGGCTCGTCGGCGAGTTCGTCCACACCAGGAAGCTCCTGGCGCGCTTCCGCTGACAGCACGGCCTCAACCGCGTCTCCCACGGCTTCGTTTCGCCGTAGCTCGGAAAGCACGACCGCGGACGCCGTCTCAGCGCGAATCAGGCGGATACTCCGATACTCAGTCCCGACGAGCATCGCCAGTAGGCGCATCTCTTTGACCTGCTCGGCGCCGGTCGCGTCCCTTTCGCGCAGGCCCTCGTAGATGTCGTCGATCTCCGCTAGCGCGATCGCGCGGTCGTCGAAGAAGTCGAGCGGGACGTGGCCGTCGCTACGGATCTGTATCTCGCGAATCAGGGCTAGGAGCCGTGTTTGTTTGCGCACCTCCTCGGAACCCTTTCGGGGGTCGCCCTTCGCCAAGCCCATGGCCCTGGCCACGTCCTCGTCGCTGTATCCGAGTTGGCGCTTGATGTCCTCGATGAAGAGCAGCTGGTTTACGAACGTGTAGTCCTGGCGGAAATCGCGCTTCATCTGGAAGGAGAGTTCCAGGCGCGCGATGTCCGCAGGGTCGGGTTTCTTGGGTAGGACCACGACGCGTATGTGGGTCTGGCCCAGGTCGCGCAGTGCCACCGCGCGCCTGTTGGCGTTGATCAGGACGCCAGCCGCGGTGATGACCCCGGCCTCGTTCTGGCCCTCGGCGTCGAGGTTGGCCTGCAGGTCCTCGAAGTGCTCGGTCTCTTGTAGCAGCCTCGTGAGGATCCCCTGAGCTTCGTCGCCGAAGGGATCGGCCTCCACAATCGCGCGATCTTTCGGGTTGGATTCGAGCTGCTCTCGCACACGGTGGCTGGCGGGGTTGAGGACTACGCAGTCGAGCGACAGATTGATGACCTCGAACACCCGGCCCCGTTCGTTCTTCCAGGGGATCGGGATCCGCTCCGTGTCGGTCCTACTGCGGATCGCTTCGAGTTCCTTCTCGATCCGTTCCTCGCGGACTGGTTGACTGAGAACGGCCATCGTTCTACCCCCGGTGTCGAGATCGCGGCTGCAACGTTGTGCTCGGTGCGGTGGACGCAGTGATATCGTCGATGAACGAGTTCCATGTCCGCGCCGAAGAGTATCTAGCTGGCGAGGAGCAGAGCACGGTGAGGCACCTGTTTCCGCCTTCGCATGCCGTTGGTTCGCCGACCACTCTCTTCCCTTCACGCCGTTCCTCAAAGGGTAACCCCCCGGCCCCGCCGGTTGAAGCGAACCTGGGACGATGTTGTCGCACCGCATCAACCCCTACTGAGTGGCCGGATCTGGCTGCGACGACCGTACTCCCCGGCGGCGCCAATGTCAGACCAGGTCGTGGCAGCGCAGCTCGGCGGGAGCCCCTTGTTCCCGCCCTTTCTACAGCCAGAGGCCCAGCCATGGCTCGAGAAACGTCACCAGCGCTTCGGGCGTGTAGGCGTCCAACCCCAAGGCGGTCAGCGTCCGGTGGTGAGTCGGCTTCAGCCACCTCAGATCGTTCGTCAGCAGGACCTCGCAACCCGATCGGTAAGCCTGGGCTAGGACTGTCTGGTCGCCATTGGGCAGCGAGCTGATGACTGTCATGGGAGCCAAGCCCCGCTCCTCTATGCCCCAATCCTCGCGTGCTTGCTGCCAATAGGCGGCCAACTCACGCACGTAGGACGAGTTGACTTCATCGACCACAGCCGGCGAAACTGCGAACGCCCAGCCCGCCCTGAACGCGAGCATCATCAGTACGCGGAGCGCCTCCATCTGCTCTTGCAGCTGCGAAGGCAGGGCAGGGTCGACGGCCACACCATCGAAGATCTGCTCACCGTACTCCTCCAGGTAGATCACGATGGACGAGTCGAGGAAGACCCCGTACGGGACGGGCGGAGTGCGATCTCTCATCGTTCCCATTGTGGCAAGGAGCTGGTAGCTGCGCCGATAGGCATGCGCGCCACGATTTCCGCGGTTGGCGAAGCCGCGGATCCCGATGGGCGGCGTCAGGGTGCCGCCTGGCTTTGCGAAGCGCGGGCCAGAGTCAGGGTGAGAAGCGATGGGGTGCCGGCGGTCTTGCGGGAGGCTCGGCCGAGGGCGAACCGAGCAGAACGTGCCCGGCGCGACGGCATCTATGCACGCGGCGGCGAGAAGCTGCGCACAGGACCGGCGGAGGAAGCGCGTCGAGAGGGGCCAAGGCCCGAGAAGATCGATGCCGCCCATGCCGCGGAGGAGGTGCGGGCGGCCAGGTTGGCGTCCATGGCCGAGAGACGAATGGCCGGTTTGTGCTTGAACTGCGGAGGCCCGATCGATGCCCATCCGGGACCGGGACGTCAGCAGATGCGGTGTGAGCGGTGCCGGATGGGCGGCTAGGTTGACGGCACTCGGCCGATTTCGGGCCACCCCACAGACGTAGAATTGGCGCCGGCGTTGGCGCAGCGCGGACGGGTCCAGACGCCGGGTGTAGGTCGGCCGGCGACTACCGGGCCGGGATGGAGGGACGATGGCACGCAGAACCAGCTTGTACGCAGCATGGGCACAGGCCGGTCGCGAGGCGGAGCGTCAGCGGCAAGCCCAGCAGCGCGCCCAAGCGCAGGCCATTCGAGCCCGCGAGCAGGCTATCCGGGCAGCGGAACGAGCCCGGGTCTCGAACGAACGCGACATGAAGCGGCTCCACGCCGAAGCCCGCGAGGAAGAGACCGCAGCCTTGGAGGCGGAACTGGCCGCGCGCACGGAGGGGCTGGAGACCATCCTCAAGACGACGCTCGCTGTCGACGACTACATCGACCTCGACACCCTCAAGCAGCATCCCGCAATCCCGGCCTTCAATCCGGGACAACTGGGCCAGCCAACTCCGCCACCTCAACAGGCGGCCTACAACGTGGCACCGCTGAGCTTTGGGCAGAAGCTCATTCCCGGCGCGAAAGAGCGTCACGAAAAGGCCCTCGCGGAGGCGAGGCTGAGGTTCGAGCACGATACGTCAGCCTGGCAAGCTTACGAGGTCGGTCGGAACGCCCAACTCGCGGCGGCTCGGGAGGCCTACGACCGCCAGGTCGCTGAGACCAATGCCAAGACCGCCGCGCAGCATGCCGAGATCGATGCCATGAAGGCGGATCTCGCCAGGAACGACCCCGAGACCATCCGCAGTTACTTTGAGATGGTCCTGAGCAGCTCGGCATGGCCCGACGGATTCCCTCAGAGGTTCGCCCTGGCGTACGACGCGCAGAGCAAACTTCTGGCCATCGACTACCAGCTTCCCGACTTCTCGATCGTGCCCGCCGAGAAGTCGTACCGGTACGTCAAGGCGCGCGATGCCATCGACGTTGTCGCCGAAAGCCCGGCCAAGCGGAAGGCGCTCTATGCGAGCGCCATCGCCCAGTCGACCATCCGGATCGTGCACGAGGTCTTTGAGGCGGACCGCCGTGGCCAGGTGGAGTCGATCGTTCTCAACGTGGTCGTCGATACCGTCGATCGCTCGACCGGCCAGCAGCAGAAGCCGTGCATCGTTTCTGTTCGAACCACCGCGGACACGTTCGGCAAGATCAAGCTCGACGCCGTGGATCCGGCCGCGTGCCTGAAGGGCCTCTCTGCGGCGGTGTCGCCAAGTCCAGCCGACCTTGCACCCGTGCGGCCAGTGCTCGAGCTCAAGATGGTCGATCCGAGGTTCATCACAGAGACTGATGTCCTCTCCCAGCTCGACGAGCGCCCGAACCTCATGGAACTCACGCCTAGTGAGTTCGAGTCGCTGATCACCAACCTGTTCACCAAGATGGGCCTGGAGACCCGGCTGACGCAGGCTTCGCGCGACGGAGGCGTGGACTGCGTGGCATTCGACCCTCGCCCGATCTTCGGAGGCAAGGTCGTGATCCAGG
The DNA here is from genome assembly GCA_003141455.1 of Chloroflexota bacterium. GTDB lineage: Bacteria > Chloroflexota > Limnocylindria > Limnocylindrales > CSP1-4 > Fen-1039. Next base: position 109,255 of record PLMA01000050.1, read on the forward strand.
CCAAGCGCTACAAGAACACGGTCGGTGTTTCAGCAGTCCGCGACCTGTTCGGCACGATGCAGAACGAGGGCGCCAGCAAGGGCATTCTCGTGACCACATCTGGCTATGGGGCGGCCTCCTTCCAGTTCGCACAGGGCAAGCCGCTGGAGCTGCTTTCCGGCGCCAACCTGCTCTACTTACTAGCCGAGCACGCCGGCATCAACGCCCGCATCGTCGTGCCAGAAGAGTGGCGCGACCCCGTCGCCGACTCCGCCGATGAGTCGGTAGTAAGCGGATAGGCCTGGCTCTCGGCCCACGCCGGCATCACGGCGCCATGTCGCAAACGTGAGGCAGATGGATGAGGAAGCAGGGGCTTCGTGGGCCTCAACGCAGAGAGGCGGGCTGCTAGGTCGACGCCGTTCCCACCGGGCATGACAATAGCCGTGAGCAGCAGGTCGATCGGACCCGAATTCTCGACAGCGATCACCGCCGCCGGTTCTGGCCCGTCAGCCGCCAGGACCGCGGCCACCAAGCTGGCGGCCTGCACGAAGGTCGTCCCCATCCCGGCGTCACTTCGCGACGCCTCGGTCGCCGAACGGATCCATCTCTGGTGAGCCGCGGTCAGAGCACCGGGCGTAGGGCGGTCCCCCGCGGCCCCTTGCACGAAATCGGGACCGCGGGGGGCCGAAGACTCGCCCGCAGGTGACGACGACGTGGGAAAATTAGATCGATGGACGCCAACGAGGAACTCCGCAAGGAGGCCGCCCGCATCGCCGAGGATGCCGAGTTCACGGGCTACCAGCACCTCGCCGCCGGCCAACGCTGGCGCATCTGGGCGACCCGCCTGGGGCTGCCGGTTACCATCATCTCGGCGGCGACCTCGGCGGGCGCGGGCTTGTCGGTCATTGCCGGCGGGGCGACCTGGCTGACGGCGGGCCTCGCGTTTGTCGGCGCGCTCCTAGCCGCCGTCAGGCTCTTCTTCCGCCCCGACGAGCAGGCGTCCGCGCACAGCAGCAAGGGCGCGCGCTACATCACGCTGCGCGACGACGCCCGCCGCTTTGGGAACATCGACGTCGCCGGACCCCAGAGCCTCGACGCCCTGACCGACCGCGTCCATCAACTCGGGAACCGGCTCAACGGCCTGCGCGAGCAGGAGCCGCGCGAGATTCCAGAAGACCTCTATGCCAAGGTCAAGGGGCAAATCGAGGGAGAGAACTACCTTCACGCGGCCGACCGGGACTGATGGCCACCACCGTCCCCGCCGCTTTCACGGAACTCCAAGGGCGGTTGGCACTGACCCCGAACCAGCGCACCATTGCGGCGGGTCGGCTCGCTAACCTGCAGACCTTTTTCGCGGCGAACTACAGCGTCGCCACGGCTCCGTGGGCCATCGGCTCGTACGGGCGCGGGACCATCGTCCGGCCTGAGCGCGACATCGACATCATGGTGGCGCTGAGCGTCCCCGAGTACTGGGCGCGCTACGAGGGCGACTCGCGCGTCTTCCTGCGCTGGCTACGTGATGGCCTCAACCGCAAGTACGCGAACACGAAGGTCGGCGTCCGCGGGATTACCGTCCATCTCGCCTTGGGCGAGGACCTCGAAGTCGACCTCGTTGGTGGCTTCCACGGGAAAGGCGGGGGCTTCTACATCCCCAACGGCTCCGGCGGCTGGCAGGCGACCAACCCGCCCTACCACGACAAGCTCATGACGGACGCCAACGTCCGCACCAACAGCGCACTCAAGCCGCTCGTCCGAGTCATGAAGGCGTGGAACATCATGGGCAACGGCGGGCGGCTCCACTCCTTCCACCTCGAGATGATGGTGGAGCGTGTCTGGCAGAAGGCGACCTCCCTGCCGGCCATGCCCGTCGCGGTCACGGCCACCCTCAAGACCGGGGCCGGTTGGGTCCGGGCCGCCCACCCCGACCCTTGGACCGGGTCAGGCCAGCGGCTCGATTCGTACTTGACCGCGACCCTGCGCGCCGCCGTCGCCAAGACCATGGACGACGATGCGGTCCGCGCTCAGGCCGCCCTCAACTTCGTGGCTACCGGCCAGACCGCCAAGGCGTTCGAGCGCTGGGCCATCGTCTTCAACCACCAGTTCCCGGCGTACGGCTGACGACTCAACGAAAGCTGCGTTGGGCCCATTTGGAGCTTCCGGCCTTTCCTTCGTTGGTTTGCCGGCGCCGCAGAATGTGGCACCTCGCTTCTCGGGGCGGAATGGGACCGAGAGGGTCGATCCAGGACCGCCGAGGGGCCCGGTCTAGGGGCCGCTCAGAGAACGCGCTTCAGGCTTTGCGTGGCCAAGTACGAGAGCGCGGAACTCGCGGCCTCCGCCGCCGTCCAGGCGAATTGCGGCGGCACACGTCCGGAGCGTTGCTCCCGACGCGATCACATCGTCGATCAGCAGGATCATGCTGCCGGCTGGGCCCGGTTCCGTCCAGCGGAGGCTCGCCTCCTCTAGGTTCGGGGCGCGCATCCCACCATCCTTGGCTGGCGCGACAGCATGAACGCGACGGAGGGGCGGAGGCTCGGGCACGATCCACGCCCGGCCGCGGGCGAGTTCCATGGTCCATTCAAGGAGCACCGGGCTGGCCGTGCCGGGCGTGTGGCCAGGTACCGGCACGACGAGCAGGCGACCCGAGGAAAGTTCTAGGGAGTTGTCGATCGCCCGTGTGGCTGCCGCCAGTGCCTGGGCGAAGGCCGCCGCATCTCCTGCCCTGAAACGCCGAATCAAGGCATGGAGGCCGGCGCCTTCGACGGGGTCGAGCGGATCGAACGCGCCGAGCGCGACGATCACCGGTATCTCAATGTCCGGTGGCTGCCCAGTGCTCGTGCCACCCACAGCTTGCACTCCCGGTCCACGTTGGTCAGGCGACGTAAGCGATGGTTTGGGGGCCTTCTGGCAGGACGCAGACTCGTGCACCGGGATCCTCCTGCAGCAGGCCAGCGAGGGCGTCCGAAACGTCGTGCACAGGCTCGAAGTGAGCCGCCGCGATCTCACGGTCCGTCAGCCCATCGGCGTGGACGAGCACGCGCGCCCGGGACTGGACCCTGGCCTGGATCTGGACTTGCCATTGGTCGGGGATCGTGACGGTCGCTGTCTCGATCATCCTCAACAACTCCTGGGGCGTGTCTCGACTGGCGAGGAGGGCTGCATAGGACCCGTGGTCGGGCAGCCCGTCTCGACACTCCGCAGCACAGATGATCGTCCCGCCGTCTCGCACGACTTCCGCGGCGGCCGAGATCCCCTTCACGGCCTGGTACAGGTTCTGATCGAGGGGATATCCGCTGTTCGTCGTTACGACGATGTCAAACGCCCGATCCACCCGCACCATCGCCTCCGCCTTGGCGTGCTCGCGTGCAACGCGATGCATCTCGAACAGAGGGCCGCCGTATGCCGCGGTGATCCGCTGCTCGTCGTTTAGGAGCACGTCCAGCGCGAACGCCGGCGGCGCGATGGCGGCGACCGCACGGATGGCATCGTGCACCGGATTGCCTTCGCAGACACCCCACGTCGCCCGCCGATTGCCAATCCGGCGGGCGTTATGTAATTGAAGCGTGGTGTCGAGGCCGGCGAGCCCGGGCGCAACCATCTTGGGACCACCGCTGAAGCCGGCGAAGAAATGCGGTTCGACGAAGCCAGTGGTGATCCGCAGGTCAGCGGTGACCCAGTCCCGGGACAGACGGACTGGCACGTCGTCGACCATCCCGAGATCCGTAAGAGTTCTCGCATCCCCACTAGCGTGGTTCAGCACGTGACACGAGTCGCGGACCCCCGGTCCAAGCATCTGGTCCAACTCGGCCTCGGTGTTCGCCCGATGCGTCCCGGTCGCGATGATCACCGTCACGTCCTCCGGCGGGACGATGCCATCGAGCTCAGCGAGGATGGCCTCGAGCATCACAGGGCGGGGCTGCGGCCGCGTGATGTCGCAGACGGAGATCGCGACCCGCTGACCGGGCTTCGCAAGATGCCGAAGCGGCAAGCCCGCGACAGGCTGTCGGAGTGCCCTCTGGATCGTCTGGAGCGGCTGAGCTACCGGAGGGCGGTGGCGGGGGCGGATGACGGTCGTGTGGTCGGGCACGTCGATCTGGAGTCCGCGTGAGCCGTAGGCCAGGGTCAGATGCACGGCACCACTGGCGCCTTTCGGGGGCCCATTGCCAGCAACCCCGCGGGGTTGGCTGTCTTGTGCTGTCTCAACACCGCAATTCGGCCCTCTTCATGCCAGAGGTCCTCTGGCTTCGCTGGCACCTTCGCGGCCGGCGACTTCGGCTTGACCTGGGCCATGCTGTCCCTCCTCGTCAGCGCGGCCCTGTGGACGGTTCGGCGAACCGCCCGTCGCCGTGTGGCGAGTATCGGCGCGAATTGCGCTGGCGGCAACTGATTCCCATGGCGATTCGCCGGGCCGGCCGCTGTTGGGCTGGTTCCACACGATCACCCGATCGTGGCGAAAGGTCGGGGCGAGAGGACTTGAGGCCGAGATAACAAGCGAGCCTTCGACCCACCCACGGAGGACGCCTCAGGAGATCCACTCCGCAAGGATCGGCTGCGACTTCACCGGGGAGAACTCGGCGAATTCGTGAGTCGCCAGGTCCTCCAGTTTGTACGGATCCCGCGCGAAGAAGGCGCGAAGCGCCTCAGGCGACTCGGCTCGGGCAACGACGATCCCGCCAGTCCGCGGCGTCCGAGGGCCAGACATCAGCAGCATTCCGGCACTGTAGCCCTCGTCGAGAAAGGCCCGGTGCCTGGCCACAGCCTCCCCGAACGACTCGAATGGGACCAGAAACGTGAGCGTAACGACGAAGTGGCGCATGTCGCCTCCGGTGTGTATAGCCTGATCTATTGGAGAGGCTAGGGCCGGACGGCGCGCGACGGATTGTAGAAATGCGACCTCGTCTCCAACTCGCCAAAGAGAGCTGTTGGCGTCCGGCCGGTCAGCTGCCGGAGCTCGTGGATGGCGTGAGCCTGATCGTAGTAGCCCAAATCGAGAGCGCGCGGCAAGTACGGTCGCCCAGGATCAAGCGCCTGGGCGCGGCAACCCCTCGTCAACGAGCCAGATCGCGAGTGAGCGCAAGGGTCGGACATAGGCATTGGCACTGTTGGCGCTGAGGGTCTGTACAGGACCCACCTGTAGGGTTCGGGCGAGGGCATTCGGGGCTCCGCGCCAGACCCCGCTGACCTTGGGCCGCATTCTCGGGGCTGGCCGAACACGTGACCGGACCGTGGCACGCGGCGCTGGTATACACGCACTAGTCTTCAGGCGGTCCCGCAACTAAAGCCTGGGTTTACAGAGAACCTCCTTGACCTGGGTGTCAAAGAAGCGATGGGAGGGGGCTGGCTGTATCACTACGGCCGCGTCAGCCCCGCGTCCGGCGGCGACTGAGCCGGTGCCAGCTATGGCAATAACGTCCTCGTCAGTGCGCACCAAGCCGGCATCGGTCGCCATGGTGGCTATCTCGCAGGCTACCTTAGTGCCCTGACCAAAGACCCGCAGGGTAAGGGCAACCAGGTCCCCGATGATGTAGGTTGCCGGCGCTTCCGGAATGGAACCCTGGCCCATCGAGCGGGAGATTCCGCCAAAGGCATGAGCCGCGGTCAGTATTGTGCCCCCTTTACTCTCAACCAACTTTCTATTCTCTTCGGTGAATTCCTGGGTATTAGCTTCCCTAAAGCCAAAAGAGTGGGTCACGATAACTACCCTCAGGCCCTTCAAAGCATCCATAGCCTTTACCGCCGTAGCGCCTGTGGTGGACGCCACTACTATGTTCTTGATACCCAGTTCCTTTGCCCTCCTGCTGGCAATGCGGAGCACCTCGTCGGTGTTCTCTTTGCCGGGCTTGTCGAAATAGACAATCTTCTCTTCCATCTTGTTTCTAGACCTCCTTGATGGTGCCGTCTGATATTCTCCAATGGATTACTGTCAGAAGAGACAACAGGTCGGCGGCGGGCCCCGGCGGCCCCGGACTAGCGGCCCTCGATCGCCGCGACCGTCGTTCGGAGGCGCCGGATCCGGTCGTCCCGCTCGCGGACGAATCTCTCGATCGCCTCCAGGATGTGGCGCGGCGCCAGGTGGGCCTCGTCCATGACCTCGTCGAGGGTCCCGCCGGTCCGCCAGCGGTTGTCCCAGTCAGCCGAGAGCGAGTACTCGGCGGCGAGTGGGCCTTCCGTCCAGTCGTGCATGAGCCGGAACGCGCCGTTCGTGATCGCCATCGCGTCCCAGCGATCGGCTTCGGAGACCGTGGCGACCCGGTAGGCGTCGTCCTGGATCCGGAACAGCTGCGGGCTAAGCGCCGCGACAACCTTGACGTTCAGGGCTCGGCGATCGAGCTCCGGGAGGATCTGCACCAGGTTCGCGGTCGACGCCGTTCCACGGACGAACACCGTACCCGCCCGTGGTTGACCCGGCCGGAAGTTGCGCATGACGTAGGCACCCCGGGCGGCCTCGAAGTGGGACGGGATCCCGAGCGCCTCGCGGTCCGGGATCGCGATCGGCGGCCGGGTCAAGTGGAGCGCGACGATCGGGACGTCGGTGGCAAAGGCCGCCCCGAGCAGGACCGGCACCTCGTTGTGCTCCCAGGGGTGGAGGTCGATCACGGCACCTTCGGGGAAGAGTTGGGTGACGCCGGTCTCGAAGATCCCGTAGTGGGTCCGCGAGTCGTCGGCGGTTTCCGGCCCGGAGTGGCTGGCCACCCACAGGATCCTGCCGACCTTGAGGTTCGAGTCCTGCACCATCTGGCTGAACAGGCGCAGTGGTCCGTACTTGAGGTAGGAGAAGGAGGCGTACGTCGAGCAGGCGCCCCAGAAGCCGTCGAACGAGGTCATGGGGTCGTCGGCGAAGTTGACTGAGGTCATCCCGGTCAGGATGCCGGCGTTGGCGAACTCGGTGATCTCCTGGGGCAGGACGACGCCGCGCGGGTTCGCGTCGCGCTCGTACCAGCCCCAACCCGGCAGATCGCCCCAGTCCTTGCCGAAGCCGGCAAGGTTCGTGGACTCGGCGATGTCAGCCGAGCAGACGACGAAGAGCGGCCGGCCGTACTCGGCGCGGGCGAAGGCGTTGACCCACGAGCCCCACGCGCCGAAGGCCGCCCGATTCGCCACCTTCTCGCCGGGGCGCCGGTACATCGTCGCCGGGTACGATCGGTAGTCGGTGATCCGCCGGTCGGCGAAGATCGCGGCCGTGTGCCCGCCCAGGTTGCAGCCCGCGATCTCGTCGGGGATGGTGGCCGCGATGGCGAGGAGACGGTCGGACAGCCAGCGGACGAGCCCCTCGTCGCGGCGCAGGACGGAGATCGCGATCCGCAAGTTCGCGTGGGCCTGGGCGGCCAGGGCCTCGGGGTCGATCGGAGCCGCCTCGCCGGCGCCTTCGTAGGTAACCCCGTACTTTGCCGTGAACTCGGCGCGGACCGCCCAGAACTCCGGGCTGTTCATTGCGTGCGGCAAGCCGTGCGATGGCGCGTCGTACGTGCCATAGCCGCGGCCCTTGCGGGTTCGAACCCAGGCAATGGAGGGGACGCGGTCCTGGTTGTCACCCCGGGCTGCCTCGAGAACGGTCCTGGTCACCGGTCCCCAGGTCATGCCGTCCTCGGTCCCGGCTACACGCCAGCCATACGGCCGGAACCAATCATCGGGTGTGCCATGGACGACCGAGGATGCGGGACGCAGGTCAATCCCAAAATCGTTCCAGTCGATGAGGAAGACGAGATTCGAGAGGCCGAGACCCCAGGCCGAGTTCTTGGTCTCGTGGGCAGCGCCGGGGGTAAGCCCGCCCTCGCCCTCAACCGCGAAGACCTTCACTTCCTCGCAGCCGGCCAGCCGGAGGGCGAGCGCCTCGCCGGCAGCCACGGGCAGTCCGTGGCCGGACGGTCCGGTGTTGGCTTTGAGGAAGAGCGTCTTGCCGGCCATCTCGGCGTGGCCCGGCAGGCCGCCCCGGCGGCGGATGGTGAGCAGGTCCTCCGAGGTGAGCGCCCAGCGCCCGCCGTCGGGGAAGGCGAAGCGCGAGTCGTCGTCGAGCTCGTGGCGCGCCCGGAGGGCCTCGTTTAGGACGGCCAGCGTGGCATACACGAGCGGGACGGTGTGGCCCGCTGAGAGGACGAACCGGTCAGCGAAGCGCCGCCAGGGTTGCCGCAGGTCCCAGCGCATGGCTCCGGACAGGAGCGTCGCGAGGAGGAGGTGGACCTTGGAGCGCGATCCGCCAGGGTGGCCCGACTGCCGGTAGTTGAGGGCCAGGTCGATGCACTCGTCGACCAGGTCCTTGATGATCTCGTAGCGCCCGAAGTCGGCCGCGGCGGCAGCGTACAGCTCCTCGACGGACCCGCGTTGGACCACGCTCACCGATCGATCCTCCTTCTTCTCTCGACCACCGAATCGGACCGCAGCGAGCGGCACCGGGCGGGTCAAATGTCAGACGAACGCCTTCTCGACCGAACCGAGCGTCGAGAAGCTGGCGACGTAGCTCGCGCCCTTCTCGATCGGAATGATCGGGGTGAGCGTGCCGGTCATGACGACCATTCCGGCCGTGAGGCTGCGGCCGCGCTCGGAGAGCTTGCGGGCGAGCCAGGCCACTGCGTTGGCCGGGTGGCCCAGGGCCATCTCGCCCCTGCCCTCGGCGATCTGCTCGCCATCCTTGCGCAGGATCACGGTTTCGCCTAGTAGGTCCACTTCACGCACCGGCGCCCAGCGCCCAGAGAGGACGATGCGGGCCGAGAAGCCATTGTCGGCAAAGAAGTCCGGGTAGGGGCATTTCCAGTCCCGGATACGGGCGTCGCAGATCTCGAATGAGGCGCACACCGCGTCCGTCGCGTCCAGGACGTCCTCGATCGTCAGGTCGCGACCGGCAAGGTCTTTCCCGAGCCGGAAGCAGATCTCGGTCTCGATCTTCGGCGCGACGAACTCGTTCATGGGCAGGGCATTCCCCGACGGCAGGACCATGGAATCGAGCAAGTAGCCGTAGGTCGAGTCGGGCAGGCCCATCTTCTCCCGGACCGGGATGTTCGTGAAGCCGACCTTGAAGCCTGCGATCCGCTCGCCCGCTTCCAACCGCCGTGCTATGCGCTGCTCGCAGATCGCATGGGCCAGGTCGAGACTCAGCCCGCCCGGCACGAGATCCGAGACGGGTCCAACCGCGGCGCGGTCCTGCTCCGCCTGGAGGAGAACGTTGCCCACGCGCTCAATGTCGTTCATCCCGATCTCCCCCTCTGCTGTTGCCCATGTCCATTCGTCTTCGCGCGCAGGCCAGCCTCAGCGTGATCTGTCTCACGAAGAATGCCTGAGACTCAGACTGACCAGGGCACCGCGTCAGTGGCACGGTGCCTCTCCTTCCTCGGTGGTGGCTCATACAGGTACTACCGGTAGGATGACACCACGTATTGTACTACGCTCCAACACGTTGGTGTCCACCATTCTCGAAGATCTCGAGAGCGATCTGCCGTGGCCCGAGCCGCAGGGGCGAACCCTGCGTCTCGGCACTGCTTCCCTGAGGTGCGCTTCGTGAATCGAGGTCTTCCAGGGACTGGTGGTGTCGCCGCGCTCCCGGCGCGCCGGCACCCCGAATGGCTGGGAGTTCCCCTCCCGGCCGGAGAGACGGTCGGGGACCTGAACGATCTCCTTGGAGGGCTGAAGCTCAACACCGTTTGCCGGGAGGCCCGCTGCCAGAATGTCGGCGAATGCTGGAGCGAGCGGACGTCGACGGTCATGATCCTGGGCGACATCTGAACCCGGGCTTGCGGGTTCTGCGCGGTGAAGACCGGCTGGCCCGCCTGGTCCGACGACGAGCCTCGCCGTGTCGCCGCGGCGATCGCGGAGTTCGCGCTCGAGCACGTCGTGGTCACCTCGGTCACCCGAGATGACCTGCCCGACGGGGGAGCGGCGGTCTTTGCCGAGACGATCCGCCGCCTGCGGGCGAGCTCGCCGGGGACGGGCATCGATGTCCTCATCCCGGACTTCGACGGCGACGAGTCGGCCCTCCGAACGATGGTGGCCGCCGGACCGGACATCCTCGGTCACAACGTGGAGACGGTCGAACGGCTCCAAGCCGGTTCGGAAGCGAGTCCGATATCAGCGGAGCCAGGGCGTCCTAGAGCGGGCGAAGGCCTACGCCCGAGAGGTCGGGGTGGCGGTCCACACGAAGAGTTCCGTGATGGTCGGACTGGGCTAGGAGCGCGCAGAGCTTTCGGCGACGTTCGGGGACCTTCGCTCGGTGGGGTGCGACATCCTCACCATTGGCCAGTACCCGCGCCCGACCAGCGCACCACCTCCCGGTGGTGCGCTACTATCATCCCACCGAATTCGTCGACCTTCGCGAGGAGGCCCTGGCGATGGGCTTCCGCCATGTCGAGTCCGGGCCCGCTCGTACGTTCGAGCTACCACGCCCGCCACCAGGTGCCCGGCGCGGGACTGCGAGCGGAACCGCGAGAGGGGCGGCCCCTGGGCGCCGCGGACGGGCAGCTGGTGGCGGGCCCGAGGCATAGGGACGCCGGCCGGCGGCTACTCCGCCCCGCCCACGGGAGTTTCCTGGGAGGTGGCCGCTCAGGCCGTGAGATGAACCTGCTGCTGGCGCCGACGTGGCCGTCTTCGCCAAGGTGGGACGATCGCCGGCTTCTGCTACACCGCGTTCATCGTGGATGCCTTTTCCCGTCGGATCGTCGACTGGCGAGTGGCGGCAAGTCTCCGCACCGACCTCGCCCTCGATGCCCTCTAGATGGCTATCTTTGCCCGGGGCCGTCAGCTCCCGTATACCATTGCCAACTAACGGCGACCGCAGCGGCCCAAAATCAAAGAACGGCAGTCTCCATGATTCCCAGGGCGGTTCATCTGGCCAACTCACGAACAGCGGAAGTCCAACCCATCGCCGTTTCCGTCGATGACTCGGGAACATCCCAAGGTTGGCCTGACAGGGCCAGCTCAAGCGTGGGTTTGAACGCGTCGAGTCCGGCCAGCGATTCCGGGAATGTCGCGTAGTGCATCAGGCCGAAACGAACTGCAAGGCCGGTTTCTGTTCGACCGTCGCCCTGGTGCGTTCCGAAGGTGAAAGAACGATCGATCATAAGGCCCTCTTCCGCGACTACCCTAGTGTCCCGATTCGCCAATCGCTGTCGGCTTGCGCCCGGCCTTGGCCAGGATCTGATCGGCGGTCTTGACCCAACAGAAGGGCGTTGAGCCCTCGTTCCACTGAGCCGTGAACGCGGCGATCATCGCAATCAGCTCTTTGACCGAACGGAAGCTGCCCCGGCGAATGGCCTGACGGGAAAGGATGCCGAACCAGGTCTCGATCTGGTTCATCCACGACGCGCTGGTAGGCGTGAAGTGGAAGCTGACTCGCGGATGGGCTTCGAGCCACTCTCGGACGGCTGGCGTCTTGTGAGAGCTGACGTTGTCGAGCACGACCGCCAGTTCGCCCTCGGGATAGGCCCGTTCGACCTGACGCAGGAATGCGAGGAAGTCGGCGGCCGTGTGGCGAGCACGGGTCTGTGTCGTCACCTTGCCGGTGGCGACTTCGAGGGCGGCAAAGAGGTGCGTGGTGCCGTTGCGTCTGTAGTCATGGGTGTGGCGCTCGACCTGCCCGGGCTTCATCGGCAGCATCGGTGCCGTTCGATCCAGAGCCTGGATCTGGGTCTTCTCATCGACCGAGAGCACGATCGCCCGCTCCGGCGGAGCGAGGTAGAGGCCCACGACATCGCGGACCTTGGCCACGAGATCGGGATCGGTGCTGAACTTGAACGTCTCGGTCCTATGTGGCTTCAGGTTCGCCTCGGCCCAGATGCGCTGTATGGTCGTGACGCTGATGCCGGTCCGCGCCGCGAGCCGTCGCGAACTCCAGTGGGTGGTGCCTTCTGGCGGTGGCTCAAGAGTCAGGGCGATCACCCGATCCCGAGCAGCCCGATCGTAGGTCGGTTCGCGGCCCGGCCTGGGCGCATCGGCCAGACCGGCCATGCGTTCTCGCTCAAACCGCCCGCGCCAGAGCAGCACAGTCATCCTGTGGACGCCGAGCTGCGCTGCTATCCGTTCGTTCGCAATCCCGTCGGCTGCGGCGAGCACGACCCTGGCTCGCATCGCGAGGCGTTGCTCAGTCGTTCCCGCTCTCAGGAGGGCTCGGAGCGTAGCCCTCTCGGACTCGCTGGTTTTCAATGGCGGCGCTGGATGGTTCGGCATGCACCGAATCGTAGCTGCGAACGGCCGAACTGCCTAGCCTGCTGCGCTTCGGGACACTAGCAGCACGAAACCGATGGCCGACCGGAGGACTGTCCCAAGGGCATCGGAGCATTCCTTGTACGGCCCGCGAATCCGCGAAGCAGAAGCACCTCGATTACGGGGGCGCGCTAGGCTGGCGAGGAGCGAACGCCAGCGGTGATGAGGCCGCCATCGATGGATACGACGGTTCCAGTGACGTAGGACGCATCGCGAGACGCGAGAAACGCTACTACAGCCGCGACTTCCGACGGGTCTCCAAACCTGCCAAGCGGTATTCGCCGGGTTCTTTCCGCCGCCGCTTCCTTTGAGAGCAACCCGCTCGATAGACCCGTGACGATCGTTCCAGGCGCGACCGCGTTTACGGTGATTCCGAACGGTGCCAACTCGAAAGCCATGCTCCGCGTCAGGGCTTCGATCCCTGCCTTGGTCACCGCATACGCGGCTTGCCCGCTATGAGCGATGTGAGCCGACGCCGAACCCATGTTGACAATACGGCCGGATCGCTGCTTCATCATCTGGCGCCCAGCTTCTTGGGCGACGATGAACATACCGGTGAGATTCACCTTGACAACCTCTGCCCACATCTCATCCGTTATCTCTAGGAACGGAGCGAGTTGAATGATGCCGGCATGGTTCACGAGCACGGTTAGGCGGCCAAAGCGTTCCATAACTGCATCGATCGAGGAATGCACCTGGCTTCTATCGGTCACGTCGCATGCGATGGCGATGGCCTGTCCGCCGGCAACGGCCACCTCCTCGGCAACAGCCCGCACATTCTTCTCGTTACGAGCAAGTATCGCGACAGCGGCGCCTTCGCTTGCCAGTCGCAGCGCAATTGCGCGTCCGATGCCCTGAGAGGCGCCGGTGATGATCGCGACGTCACCAGCGAGTCTCCTGACCAGGTAAGTATCACGCCGCGTCATCTCATCCATATCGCTCACCACAGGCCTCCATCAAGCCCTACGACAGGTCTGCACGTTTGCCGGTTTGCCGTCGGTCCTGGTCTGCAGCCAAGAAGGCTTCCAGCTTATGTCTGACGGTCGCTCTCCTCAGGGGTGAGCCTAAGCTTGGCGCTTGTAATGTAGAGATCCCCCAGGTCGGCATCACCGAAAGCGGCGCTCGTCACACTCGTCACAAGAGTAACGGGTAGGTGAGTTTCTAAATCGATCCGCGCGGGAACTTCGACAGAAGCGCGTCGCCGTCTGAGTGCGCCGCCGTCCTCGTCGAAGTGGAAGCCATTGAGGCGTTGTGTGGGGCTGCCGATGGAATACATTGAACCGTCCGTCCGGGCTCCAATCGATTCCTTTTACTACCGGAAGACCGCTGAGGACTTGCGTCGCATCTAGAGAGCCGCCGACCTCCTCCAGCCGGTGGAGCGCGCCAGCATTAGGCTCAGCGAGCCCATTGTGCCCGCCCAGAAGCGACCTGATGCGTTACAGCGGCCGGCGTTGATGCGATTCCGCGCGAGTTGTTTCTCAACCTCAACGACTTGGCCCATGCGGCCTAAGCCGGAGCGCGCCAGGCCGAATTCGTCGCAAATTGCGAGGACGAGACTGCCATCGGCCCCGAGGCCGAGCGAGCCCACGGGTTGGCCGAAGTCGAATACCGAGTCGGATCCGCCGGCCGATGAGAAGCGGTGCACCAGCCAGGCACGGATGTCGACCCAATGCAGGCGCCCGCTGCGCTCGTTCCGGACGCCCTCGCCGAGGATGGCGCGGGCATCCTGTATCAGCTGAACATTCATATCGGCGCGATCCTGGGCCAGGGCTGGATTGAGTACATGAGGCGGCCAGCTGCAACAGGAGTCCGTCGGGCCACCGCTTGCCGATCACTTGAACGCCGACCGCCAGCCCGTCCTTGGTCAGACTGCCGATATCATAACAGCGGGGAGCCATGCAGCATTCGCCAATGCAGCATTCGCCAACGTGGAGAACGCCTCCGCCCCCGTGGCAGGGCATGCCACCGTCAGAGTCAGGAGCAGGTCTTGAAGCGAGAAGAACGATCCAGCTTCCGCTTCGACCTTCGCTCGAAGCGCCAAGGCCAAACCGTGTTCATGAGGAGTCGGCGAACCAAATTGCTCTGGCCATTGTCGTGGTCCATCGGCCATGGGGCATGGCCTGGGCAGAACCACATGAACTCCAACCGGCTGCGCATGCGGTGACCGCTTATCGGTACCAACGCATCATTGACGTTGCTGAAGATCCGGGGTCGTTTGAGAAGTCGCAGCCGGCTGCGTCACATGGCACTATCGCTGCCTTAGCCGCGATGGTGGTCACTTCTTGGTCGACGGGTACATAGTCGAGGTCCAGGGACCACGAGGCCCGGCAATGCCAAGTACGATGCAACGTGGTAGGCTCCTGCCGCTTCGAGGTTCTACAGCGCGCGAGGTCACCCGGCCAGATGATGAAGCCCCCGGACACCGACCGCCCAGAGCGAGGCGAGCGCAGTTTCCTGCGCGAGTCGCAAGCCCACGGTCGCCGGCTGTCTGATACCGTTGCCGCTCTGCTCCTGGCGGAGCTGACGGATGGGGAATTCGCGCCGGGTGATCGCCTGCCGTCCGCGCGCGAGATGCAGATGCGGTTTGGTGTCTCTCGTACGGTGATACGAGAGGCAATCAAGGTGCTCGCGGCCCGGGGGGTCGTCGACGTGCGACCGGGCGCGGGCGTGTTCGTTGCGCCGGCAAACATCTCGTTGATGGTCGATTCCTTCAGAATCCTCCTCCATCGGTCGCCGGACGTGACCTACGACAAGGTCTTCGAGGCGCGCGAGGCCATCGAGGGAAGGATCGTTGAGCTGGCTGTCGAGCGCGCCCTGGACTCGGAACTCGACGAACTCCGACGTGTCGCAGGCCAACTGACCGAGGCATCGACGGGCGACGCATTCGCCGACGCCGACGCCGAGTTCCACCTTGCCCTAGGGGCCTTGGCCCACAACGAGCTGTTTCGGCTCCTCTTGGGGGTTGTGGGCGGCGTCATGACGGAGGTCCGTCGGCAGCTGGCGTACGTTCCGGGTGCCCGGGACGTGGTCATGACCGACCATCAGCGCATTCTCGATGCGGTGGTGGCGCGCGATGCTGCCGCGGCCCGACAAGCCCTAGAGGATCACCTTGCC
>PLMA01000007.1 GCA_003141455.1 Chloroflexota bacterium
GACCTTGCCGAAGTCGTGGAGGAGCGAGGCGTAGCGGAGCTCGCGCATGTCCTCGGCGGAGAAGTTCGCGGCGGCGTACGGGCCCGCGTCCGATCGGTCCACGTTCTCGGCCAGGCCGATCGTGAGGACGGCCACCCGCTCCGAATGGCCGGAGGTCGCGGGGTCTCGCGATTCGATGGCGTACACGGAGGCCTTGATGAAGCCCTCGAAGAGCTTCTGGATATCTTCGTAGAGGATGGCATTCTCGACTGCCACGGCCGCTTGGCTGGACAGGGCGAGGAGCAGGTCTTCGTCCTCGGCCGTGAAGGCGCCGTCCAGTTTATTTAGGACCTGCAGGACGCCGATGACTTCCTCGTGTTTGTTGCGCATGGGGGCGCACAGAATGTTGCGCGTCCGGTATCCCGTGCGGTGATCCGTCTCCTGGTTGAAACGGGGGTCGGCGTACGCATCCGGGATGTTGACCGTCTTCCCGGTCTGGGCGACGTAGCCCGAGATGCCCATGCCGATCTTGATCCGGATCTCGCGTACCTCCAGACCCTGCGCGATCTTGGACCAGAGCTCGTTCCGCTCACGATCGACCAGGAAGAGCGAGCTCCGATCAGCTTCCATGACCCGCGTCACCTCGCCCAGGATCAACTGGAGGAGGCGGTCCAGGTTCCGCTCCGAGGCCATGGCTTTGCCCACGTCCAGGAGGGCGGTCAACTTCTCGATGCGGGTGGCGAGCTGTGCAGAGTTCATCGCAATATCCTTGTGCTGGGTGGATCCGTCGGACGAGCGAAGCGAGTCTAGCCTAGTGAAATTCCCCGCGCAGGTCAAGCCCTTACGAGCAGACCTTCGGCCAGATCATGACCCCCGAGGTCGGCGATCAGAAGTTCCACTGACCAGGATCCGCTGCTGGAGCGCCCGGCGGGCGATGCGGGTGACGAAGATCGTCACCGCCACAGTCGCGAGGAGTCCCACGCCGTAAAGCGCCCACTCGGCCGGCGTCCGGGTGTGCTGGCCGCCGCCGACGGCAAAGTCGCCGACGAGGGAGCCGAGGTAGACGTACAACAATGTCCCCGGCATCATCCCGATCCAGGACGCGAGGAAGTACTGGTGCAGCGAGACCCGCGTGACGCTGTAGGCGTAGTTCAAGAGAGCAAACGGAAACGCAGGCGAAAGCCGGGTCAATCCGACGATCTTCCAGCCCTCGCGACAGACCGCCTCGTCGATGGCCAGGAAGGTCGGGTTCGCTTCGATCCATCTCGCCACCCACCCCCGGGCGAAGTACCGGCCGATCAGGAAAGCGGCGGTCGCGCCCAGGGTAGCCGCGGTCCAGACGATGATCCAGCCCTTGAGGATCCCGAATGCCGCCCCGCTGTTCTGGACGTGCGTCAGATCGAGCAGGCCGGGAATCATCATGCGGCTGCTGTGCAGGGGCAGGTAGGCCCTGATGAGCGCCTTGGTGATCTGGTCCAGCGCAATGATGGCGCCGGCCAGGCCGAGCGTCGCCCGAGACAGCCGCTTCATCGGTGCGCCTCGGCCAGCGCGTCTTCGCACCGCGGGCAGACGCCCGGGCGCGCCGCGTCGCTACTCACCTCGGGCACGTAGCGCCAGCACCGGTCGCACCGCACACCGTCGGCGCGTGAAACCACGATGGCGGCGTAGCTCGTCTCCGATTCGCGATAGAGCGCGCCTTCGCCGTCCGCAGGAGCATCGCCGAGGACGACGTCAGACGTGATGAACAGCGTCGGCAGGTCGTCGAGATGGCGCTGCAACAACGTCCGCAGGTCACCGGTTGCCCGCAACTCGACCGTGGCTTCGAGCGACTTGCCGACCACCTTCGCCTTGCGGAGCCGTTCGATCTCGACGTTCACCGCGTTGCGCACCTGCATCAGCCGCTGCCAACGCTCGGTCAGCTCCGGATCCAGCAGGGCCTCGACGCCGGCAGGGAAATCGGCCAGGTGCACCGAATCGTCGCGGCTGCCGGGCAGGAACCGCCACAGCTCGTCAGCCGTCATCGGCAGGATCGGCGCGACGAGTCGCGCGAGGCCGTCAGCCATGATGTAGAGCGCCGTCTGCGCCGAGCGCCGCGCCGGCGACTTGGGCGCCAGCGTGTAGAGGCGGTCCTTCGATACGTCGACGTAGAAGGCGCTGATATCGGCCGTGATCAGGCTGTTGATCGCCTGCGGCACCGCCGGGAAGTCGTACGTGTCGTAGGCGCGCAGCACCCTGACGGCCACGTCCGCGTACCGCGCCAGCGCAAACCGATCCAGCTCCTGCAACTGGTCGATCGGCAGCGCATCGGTCTCGGGCGTGAAGTCGTAGAGGTTCGCCACCAGGATCCGCAGCGTGTTGCGCAGCTTGAGGTATGCCTCGACCACGCGCGCGAGGATCTCGGGGCCGACGCGCATCTCCTCCCGGAAATCGACCATGGAGACCCAGAGTCGAAGGATCTCCGCGCCGCTCTTGGCGATGATCTCCTGCGGATCGATCGTGTTGCCGATCGATTTCGACATCTTGCGCCCCTGCTCGTCGACGAAGAACCCGTGCGTGACGACCGAGCGATAGGGCGCCTTGCCACGCGTCCCGATGCCGACGAGCAGCGAACTCTGGAACCATCCGCGGTACTGATCCGAGCCCTCCATGTAGAGATCGGCCGGCCACGGCAGGTCGTCAGTGTGACCGAGGACGGCCTCGTGGCTCGACCCCGAGTCGAACCAGACGTCGAGGATGTCGCGCTCCCGCTCGAACTCGCGGCCGCCGCACTCCGGGCAGCTGAGGCCTTCGGGCAGGAACTCCTCGATCGGCCGCTCGTACCAGGCGTCGGCTCCGTGCTCGGCAAAGACCGCCGCGGCCCGCTCGGCGAGCGGGGCGGTGAGCACCGCCTCGCCGCATTTCATGCAGTCCACCGCCGGGATTGGCACGCCCCACGAGCGCTGGCGCGAGATGCACCAGTC
>PLMA01000016.1 GCA_003141455.1 Chloroflexota bacterium
TTGGGGCCGTTGAAGACGGCCGAGTGGAGGTCGATGGCGTTGGGGATGTCGTTGGCGCCCGGGGGCCCACACCATGACCTGATAGCGGCGGAGGGCGAGCTGGCGTCTCACGCTCTATCGCGCTTGTCCGGTGTCGCGGGCATCCGGCGCGGCCGGGTTCCAACCCTGTGTCAGCAAGATCTCCTCGTCGCCGGATTGGATCACGCCGACGATTGCCTCGGCCACNNACGATGCCGTCGGGCGCGAGCTCTCGGCGGGCGACCTGCGAGAGCATGTTGAGCGCCGACTTCGTGGCCGAGTATCCGCCGACGCCCGGGAGCACCATGCGGGACGTCATGGAGCTGACGTTCACGATGACACCACCGCCCTGCCGGCGCATCGGCGGGATGACCGCTTGCATAGTGAGGAGAGGCGCGTAGAAGTTGAGTTCGGTGATGGCCCGCAGATCATCGAGTCGGACCTGCTCGAGCGGCACGTGAAGACCCTGACCGGCGTTGTTGACCAGCACGTCCACGCGTCCGAAGTGATCGAGGGTCGCGTCCACCAGCCGAACGATCTGCGCCGGGTCTCGCAGATCCGTCTCCACAGCGAGCGCGTCCGGCAGATCATCCGCCAGGTCCTTGATCCGATCCCAGCGCCGCGCGGCCAACACTATCTTTGCCCCGCGTCCGGCCGCCAGTCGGGCGGTAGCCGCGCCGATGCCTGACGAGGCCCCCGTGACGATGACGACCGCGCCGTCGAGCTCCATCCCGAGATCCCTCCTGGTGGTCAAAGAGCCGGGGTGCGCCGGAGCCACCCGATGCGGCCCTGAGCCGCCGCCCTCAAGTCTAGGCATACCGCGGGCCCTGAACGGCGTCACGATCGCTGGATCGTGAATGGCGCAGTCTGAATCGATGCCTCGACGGTTGCCGTGCGGTCGCCGGCCGTTCGATGCGCTCTGGTGGGCGTCGCCACACTGACTATCGTCGGCTACGGCAACGCCTACCCGGTAACCACGGAGGGACGCGTCGCCGCGATGGCTGACTCCTGGGCATCGGACTCTTCGGAGCGATCACGGCCACGATCGCTAACCTACTGAACCGTGACGGCTACCACGGCACCGACCGCTCCCGGGCGGGCGAGCTCGAACGGCTGGCGGCGCTGCATTCTAGCGGGGCGCTGACGGACGACGCATTCGCGGCGGCGAAAGGGCGCATCCTCTCAGCGGAAGCGACCTGCGTCGCCCGGCCTTGATCGGCGCCTCGAGATGACATGGCCGACACCGCTAGGGCGATGACGCGACGATCGAAATGAACCAGGAAGGCACGACCTGACCATGGACGGACTGGGGTGACGGGCTAGCCTTCGACGGATCTACCGGCCGCCAGTCGCAGGCGGGTCGATCAGGCCCATTGCGACTGGCGAAGTGGCTGAGTCGGGCTAACTCGTCTTGGCGGGGTTCGTCCGGCCCGCGAGCCACGAAACGGCCAGCGAGACGAGCCCGCCAAGCGCTCCGATCACCAGCGCTCCGGCCCGAACGGTTGCGGTGGGCTCGAGCTTGATCAGCTGGTCGAGACTCACCTGGCCCGGACCCGCTACGCCGACTGCCACAGCGCCGACGGCCAGCAGCAGTGGGAACTCGAACCCACCTTTGCTGGAGAAGAAACCGTGAGGCCAGTGGACCTTGAAGATCATGACGATCGATTGGCTGACGAGCACTGCGGCCGCTGCCGGCGTCAAGATGCCGGCCGCGAGCATGAGGCCGCCCACCAGCTCGGCCAGGACGGACAGGGCGGCGAACAGGGCGACCGGGCGGAAGCCCATGCTGGTGATCGCGCCGCGCCAGCCCGTCATGCCCGGCCCGCCCCACCAGCCAAACGCTTTCTGCGCCCCATGGGCCGCGAATGTGAGACCCACTCCGAGGCGGATCAGGAGAATAGCTAGATCGATCGAGTGCACCGTGGCCTCCTCTCAGGGTCGGGTCAGATGTCGTCCGGAACCGTAGGGCCGATCTCGCGGTCGGCCCATTTGCCGCGGCGATCCTTGACGAGCTGGCCGAGCTGGAGCATGCCGTAGATCAGGCCCTCGGGCCGGGGTGGGCAACCGGGGATGTACACGTCCACCGGCATGACCCGGTCGATCCCCTGCACGACCGAGTAGCTGCGCTTGTAGCGGCCGCCCGAGACGGTGCAGTCGCCTAGGGCCACGCACCACTTGGGCTCGGGCATCTGCTCCCACAACCGGATGAGCGGGCCGGCCATCTTGGTGGTCAGCGTCCCGGCGACGATGAGCACGTCCGCCTGGCGGGGCGAGGCGCGGAACGGGAACATGCCCCAGCGGTCCATGTCGTTCTTGCTGGTGGCGCCCGACATCATCTCGATGGCGCAGCAGGCCAGGCCCGAGAGGAGCGGCCACAGGCTGTTGGCCCGAATGAGGTCCAGGATGTTGTCCGCGTTCGCCGGGATGACCTGGACGGCGCCCCATCGAGCGGCGTCGTTGCGCCCGGCGTCGGTCTGGCCGAACTCGCGGAGGTGGGTTATGTCTGCCGGTTGGCCGCCGTCGTAGGCGAGTGGATCGGCCGACTGCCAGAGCGTGTTCGGGACGACGATCGGAGCGGCCAGCTCTCTGTGCGGGAGAGGGGCGAGCTGACGAGTCGAAGCCGCCTTCGGGCCGGTCGCCGCCTTCGCCGTCTTCGGGCCGGTCGCCCCGGTCGAAGCCGCCGCCGCTGCCTTTCGCCCCCTCGACCCGCGATCGACTACTGCCAAGTCAGGACCCCCTTCCGCCAGGCGTACGCCAGGCCGAGCATCAGCACGAGAACGAACGTACCCATGCTGACCAGGCCGCCGATCAGGAGGTCGCGGAAGACGAGCGCCCACAGGTACAGGAAGACGACCTCCACGTCGAAGGCGAGGAATAGCAGGGCGTAGACGTAGAAGGAGATGCCGAACCGGCCCCAGGTGTCGCCGTAGGTGTCGATGCCACTTTCGAAAGGCAAGCCCTTGTGGCGGTCGCCGCGGTTGCGGTGGGAGATGAGCCGGGCCAGGCCCATCACGAGGAAGACGAAACCGACCCCTGCGACTGCCAAGCCGACTACGTACCAGATGCCGGTCATCGTTCTCCAGCAGGCCCGCTAGCCGCGGCCGGGCGTCGGCGGTGGTGGGCGCTTATTCGTCATGGGCGGGCCTGATTGTCAGTATGTTGGCGATGATGCGGCGCGCTGCGCCGGGCGCGGGATTCGCCTCGCATTCCCATTTCGATGCGTAGACGGAGCAGCTCGTCAGTCATGCAGGAAACTGTATCGGGACACGTTCGGAGAAGCCGCGGCTCGGGCCGCTTGTGCCGTAGCGTGGTCCTAACGGGCACTCAGCCCCTGGCGGGGTGTGGGCCGACGGCAGGACTTCGCCAACCGCCGCGCCGGAGCCAGGTGAAATTCAGTCGCGCGGTGGGCCACCGTCGTCATCAAGTCGACTTAGATCACGCGCCATCTGGGGGCTGTACTCCGCCGGATGGTCGCCTCGATCCCTATCGCCGGTTCTGGCGATCATGGCCAGCGTAGCTTCGACTGTCATCTCGTTGGCGTCCGCCGCACGCTTCACGTCTTCGTAGGTGAGATTGATCCCGGGCTTGCCCATGTCGTCGTGGGCCCGCATGCAGCCGCAGTTCAGGCACATCGCTCCCCTGCTCCTTTCTCGTCAGTGGGACCCTCCGGATCGGCGCGCCTCCACTATGGTGGGAGGCGGACGGTTGACAACGCGCTCGGACGCCAGCAGGTCGCCTGACGCATCGAGCTTGGGGCCGTGCGACAGAGCGGGCCGAGGTACGCGGCTGGCGCACTCACCCTGCGAGGCGGCCCATCCGCCTGCCGGTATGTCGCGCCTGACAGGGCTACCGTGGCAGTCGTGAGTACCTCGGAAGCCGATCCCGCCAGCCAGAAGTCGGGTGAGGGCAGCGGGCAGCCCGTTAGCGAGCCCGGTCCTGCCGGTCCGGTGCCGATCGAGGGGATCGGCGCGCGCCTGGTCGCCAACATGACCGCGAGCCTCGGCATCCCGACCGCGACCTCGTTCCGTGATATCCCGGTCGATGTCCTAGTCGCTCGCCGGGAGCAGCTCAACGCCGCCATCGCTCCGGCCCGGCTGTCGCTTACACACCTGATCGCCTACGCCGTCGCCCAGGCGGCCGCGGTCCACCCCACGCTCGCCTCCCATTTCGTGGAGATCGACGGACGGCCGCACCGGGTAGACCCGGCCCCGATCGACCTGGGGCTGGCCGTGGACGTGAAGGGGCGCGACGGCCGCCCGTTCCTGGTCGTGCCGGTCGTGCGGGCAGCCGACGAGCTCGACTTCGCCGCCTTCGTGAGCCGCTACGACGACTTGGTGGGGCGTGCGCGAGCGAACCGCCTTTCGGCCGACGACCTGGTCGGCGCGGGCATCACTCTCACGAACCCCGGGACGGTGGGCACCACGGCCTCGGTTCCGCGACTGATGCCCGGCCAGGGCGCGGTCGTCGCCACCGGCGCGATCCGGCAGCTCGCCGGCGGGGCGCTGATGACCGTCAGCAGCACCTACGACCACCGCGTGATCCAGGGCGCCCAGTCGGGCCGCTTCCTCGCGACGCTGGAGGAGTTCCTCGCTGGCTCTGACGAGTTCTATGAATCGATCGCAGATGGCCTAGGCGTCCCCCGGTCGGTGGTCGCGTCCCTGGTCCCGCTCGCCCGCTCCCCCGCCCGGCCGATCTCGACCGAACCTGCCGCAGCGGCCGCTAGCCTGGCGGAGATCGCCGCCGGGGTCGACCTCGTCCGCTCCTTCCGTCACTTCGGCCATCGAGCCGCCGACCTCGACCCGCTAGGCGGCCCGCCACCCGGCGACGAGACACTGAACCTCGCGTCCTGGGGCCTGACCGCGGAGAGCCTGGCGCACATTCCGTCTGACGTATTGAACGTCGCCCTGCCGGGTAGCAACTTGGCGGAGATCCTGCCCGAGCTCCGTCGCACCTACTGCGGCACGATCGCCTACGAGGTCGAGCACATCAACAGCCACCAAGAGAGGACCTGGCTGCGGCAGACCATCGAGACGGGCGATCATAGCGTCCACCTCACCACAGCCGAGAGGACGCAGCTCCTCGGTCGCTTGACTGTCGTGGAGGTCTTCGAGCGCTTCCTCGGGCGAGCCTATCTGGGCCAGAAGCGCTTCTCGATCGAGGGTCTCGACGTCCTGGTTCCGATGCTGGACCATCTCATCGAGCTCGTGGGGCAGGCTGGCGCCAGAACCGTCGAGATCGGGATGCCGCATCGCGGGCGCCTCAGCGTGATGGTCGGGGTTGTAGGCATTCCCGAGGCCACGATACTCGACGAATTCGAGCGAGGGCGGCCTACTGCCGAGGCGGACCCGCCGGCCCAGGGCGAGACGAGCGACGTCAAGTACCACCGCGGCGCCCACGGCGTCCATCCCACCGCCGGCGGCTCGGTACGCGTGATCGTCTCCTCGAACCCGAGCCACCTCGAGGCGATCGACCCCGTGGTCGAGGGTCGGGCACGGGCCGAGCAGACCGACCGCAGCGGACCGACCGCGAGCTCGGACCCCCGCCTCGCAGTCCCGGTGCTGGTCCATGGCGACGCCGCGTTTGCCGCCCAGGGCGTCGTGGCCGAGACGTTCAACCTGGCCCGCCTCGCCGGCTACAAGACCGGCGGGACCATCCACCTGATCGGCGACAACCAGCTCGGCTTCACGGTCGAGCCCAAGGACGGCCGCTCGACCGACTACGCCAGCGACCTCGCCAAGGGCTTCGATGTCCCCATCGCCCACGTCAACGCCGACGACCCCGAGGCCTGCCTTTCGGTCATCGGGCTCGCCATTGCATACCGCGAGCGATTCCACGGCGACTTCGTCATCCACGTCCTCGGCTACCGCCGCCACGGCCACAGCGAGGAGGACGAGCCGGCCTACACGCAGCCGCTGCTCTACGCCCGCATCGCCGACCACCCGACCGTCCGCGAGATCTACTTGCGCCGCCTGGTCGAAGAAGGGGCCATCGAGCTCTCGGCGGGGGAGGCAATGGTCGGCGCGGCCCAAGCGCGCCTGGCGGAGGTTCGGGAGTCGGTGGCAAAGGCGGCCACGACTGGCCCGGCGGTTCGTTCGGGCCAAGACGGTGACGAAGCAGCCCTAGTGGGCCCGAGCGGTCGAGGGAGGCGCTCATCGGCGAAAGCTCGCCCTACTCCCGTGCGCGCGGCCCGACTTCGTGCCATCAACGACGAACTTCTCCGCGTGCCGGACGGCTTCACGATCCACCCCAAGCTTCTGCCCCAGCTCGAACGGCGGCGCGACGCACTCAGCGCGGGAGGGCGCGTCGGCTGGGCGCAGGCCGAGGCACTCGCCCTGGCGTCCCTGCTTGTCGAGGGCGTACCGATCCGTCTGACGGGCCAGGACACGGAGCGCGGCACCTTCAGCCAGCGGCACCTCGTGTTCCACGACGCGACCGACGGGCAGCGCTTCACGCCCATCGAGCACCTGACTGGCGCGCGAGCCTCCATCGAACTGCACGATAGCCCCCTCTCGGAGCTTGCCTGCCTCGGCTTCGAGTACGGCTACGCGGTCGAGGCACCCGAGGCGCTTGTTCTTTGGGAGGCGCAATACGGCGACTTCGCCAACGGCGCTGAGATCGTGATCGACCAGTTCATCATCGCCGGCCTCGCCAAGTGGGGCGAGACTTCGCGGCTGACCATGCTCCTGCCCCATGGCTATGAAGGCCAGGGACCCGAGCACTCGAGCGCCCGCCTGGAGCGCTATCTGGCGCTCGGCGCCGAAGACAACGTGAGGGTCGCGAACCCCACGACCCCCGCCCAGTACTTCCATCTGCTGCGTGATCAGGCGCTGCGGACCATCGTCCGGCCGCTCGTGCTGATGACGCCCAAGAGCCTGCTTCGGCTACCGGCCGCTACCTCGAGCCCGGCCGAGCTGGCTGCCGGCCGTTTCGAGGCGGTTCTCGACGATCCAGATCGCGCGGCTTCACGAAGCGACGTCCGCCGCCTAGTGCTGTGCAGCGGCCGTTTCTACTACGACCTGCTCCTCTCGCCGCGCGGAGCGGAGTCTAGCGACATCGCGATCGCCCGGATAGAGCTTCTGTACCCATTTCCCTGCGCTGAGCTGCGCCGGCTAATCGCCGCGTACCCGGCTCTGGAGACGGTCGTCTGGGCCCAGGAAGAGCCTCGCAATATGGGGGCACGCAAGTTCGTGCTGCCCGAGATCCGCGACCTCCTGCCACCACAGGTCGGACTCGTCGACGTCTCGCGGCCGGAGCGATCCAGCCCGGCCGAAGGTTACGCCGCTGCTCACCGAGCTCAGCAGCGCGCGCTCATCAGCGAGGCGTTCGGGTAGCGAGCGCCTGACCGGCGCGGTGCGGGTGGGTCGGGTGGGTGTGACGCTTGGCTCCGGGTGGATGGATCAGCGTCTCTCGTAGCCTGGTAACCGCCACGAGCGCCGACCTTGGGCACCTCGCCGATCCAACCTTATGGCTGCGTCGTGACTACGCGGGCATGCCGATTTGATCAGCGGGCCCGTCTAGCCGAGCAACCGCGCCGCCCGCTCCGGGGCGACGCCGATCAATGCTCAGTTTCGTGGGCCGCGTCGGCCTCAGCCTTGGTCTTGTGGATCGTGCCCGGCCTGTGCTCAGGCGGGGCGTAGATCGTGTAGAGCCGAAGATCGACCTTGCCGGTGTTCACAAAGTTGTGGCGTGTTCCAGCAGGGACGTGGACCAGTCGGTCGACGGCGACGGCGCTCTCCTGGCCGTCCAATATGGCCTGACCTTCGCCCTGGACGAAGACGAGCGTCTGATCCACGTCATCGTGGACTTCCTCGCCGATGTCACCGCCCGGGGGAATGCTCATCACCACGACCTGACTGTGCGGCCCGGTTGCCAAGACCTCACGGAAGTAAGAGTTTGCCTTCGCTCGCTTGACGATGTCCTCGTTGAACGGCATATCTCACCTCTTCGGCTGAAGATCGGTAGGTCAGCAGGTCCGGTGGGGCGGAGTCAGCCGGCCCGGTGCGAGCGGGTGTCAGACGCCAGCATAGGGCCGGTCGGGCTACCTTCAGCTAGCAAAGCCTGCCAATGCTAGGAACACGACGATGCACGGCCGAGCCAGCCGATGGCCGACTCGGTCGAGCCACAAGTTCAGGCCAGCTCATCTGCCAG
>PLMA01000040.1 GCA_003141455.1 Chloroflexota bacterium
CGCGGGGCGAGGCAGGCGGCGCGGGGCGTGGCAGGCGGCGCGGGCGTCGATTTCCAGGTCACAGGTTCTCAGCTAGGCACCAGGTGACTGTTATCCGCGGACCCGTGGCTCTCAGACGAGTCCCCCGCCTGATGCGGGCGCCTCAGAGTGTGCGTCGAGCGTGCATACAGGCTGGGCGGAGCCCCGCAGGGACGGTCGGGCTCCCACGATCGGATCGGCGGCTATATAGCAGTCACCCCACGCATAGGTGAGACATGCGGTGGGGCGCGATTGTAGAAGTCTAGGAACACCGGCAGAAGCGAGATCCTCTCGGCGGTGTCGCGGAACGGCCGGGCGTAGGCCCATTCGCCGAGCAGGGTCCTGACCATCCGCTCAGCCTTGCCGTTCGTCTGGGGCCGGTACGGACGGGTGAACGTGCGGTCTTGCTCGGGCGACCAACCCGCCACAAAGGGCCGTCGGGCGTTTCCGTACAGAGATGTCGGACCTGTTCAGGGGCGGAATCCCTTAGGACCTCGCGCTCTTCGAAGGTTTCAACTTGCCAGAACTGTTGAGGGCGATCGCTTGGCGAACGAGCGCCTTGAAGGCGGACTCGTCAACTTCTTCTCCTTCGTGGATGTCGATCGCCCGGCGTGCGTTTCCGTCGAGACTCGAGTTGAAAAGACGGGCCGGATCCTCCAGAGACGCGCCCTTGGCGAAGGTGAGCTTCACGACGTTCTTGTAGGACTCGCCAGTGCAGATGATGCCGTTATGCGACCAAACCGGGGTGCCCGGGGTCGAGGCCTTCACCCACTTCAACTCCTCGACAACGTCCGGGTCTGCTTCCCCGATGAGCTTGCGCATTCTGCTGAGGGTTCCCCCGCGCCAGTCCCCGAGTTCGGCGATTCTTTTCGAGATGAGCTCCGATGCCGACTGGCCTTGGCTCGCGCCCGACTTTTTCATGCTCTCATCCTAGAGGTTCCAGAGACAAAACCGGGAAGCCCGATTGGGAACTAGAGCTAGACCAACCGCCGGAACAGCTCGTTGCTGAGCAGGCGACCGCGCTGCGTGAGCCGCAGGCGAGGCTGGCCATCCAGCACCGCCCGCTCCATCAAGCCCGACGACTCGGCCCAGGAACGCACGGCGGCCAGCGGCGGCGCGTCCCCCCAGCTCTCCGGCACTCCCCGATCCAATCGCAAGGCCAGGATGACCCGCTCGGCGGCCGCGGTCTCGGCCGTCAGTTGCTCCTCACCGCCCGGCGGCAGCGAAGCGGAGCCGCTTCGAGGCAGGAGAGAAGCCAGATATGGCTCCATCGCGGCGGCGTTCCAGCGCCTCGTGGCCCCGTCAAAGGCATGGGCGCCCGGGCCTACCGCCTCGTACGGCCGGCGTTCCCAGTAGACCAAGTTGTGGAGGCTCTCGCGGCCGGGGCGGCACCAGTTGGAGATTTCGTAGCCGCGCCAGCCGTCGGCACCCAGAAGATCGGACGCCAGCCCGTACTGATCCGCGGCCCGGTCGTCGTCCTGTTCGACGCGGGCTCGCTCGCGCCAGCGCCGCGCGCCCGGCGGGGTCGGCAGGTGATCGCCGGCCTCACCCGTGAGGCCCTCGGCATCCGGGTCGTCGAGCGTGAGGGCGTACAACGACAGGTGGTCCGGAGCCAGTCGCAAAGCCTGGCGCAGGGTCGCCTCCCAGTTCTCCAGGGACTGGCCCGGCACGTCGTAGAGCAGATCGAGATTGACCGAGTCGAACCCCGCGGCCCGAGCCTCCGTCACGGCCGCGACCACGTCCGCCGGGGAGTGGCGCCGGCCGAGACGCCGCAGCTCCGCCCCATCCATGCTCTGCGCGCCGAACGAGACTCGGTTGACGCCGAGACGCCGGAACGCGGCCAGGTCACCCCGGTCGTCCGAACCCGGGTTGGCCTCGAGGCTGATCTCCGCCTCGGGCGCGAGTCCGAACCGCGCTCGTACGATCGCGATCAGGCGCTCGAGCCACTCCCCGGGGACCAGGGACGGCGTGCCGCCCCCGAAGTACAGGCTCCCGAGAGGGGGGCGATCGCCCACCTCCGTCGTGCCGAACGTGGCGTCCAGGAGTTCGGCGCGCAGCTCGAGCTCTCTACCTATGGCCTCGTACAGGCGATCGGTCCGTGCCCGGGGACCGCGGGCATCGGCCCCGGCGTACACCACGAAGTCGCAGTAGGGGCAGCGCGCAACGCAGAACGGCAGGTGGACGTACAGAGCGACCGGGGGTTGAGGCTGGCTCACCCGCAGAGGGTATCCGAGCGATCAGCCTTCGGCTCGAATGCGACTGGAAGTCGCGGGACATCGAGCGAGCCTCGGCGTCCGGGGATCACCGGTCGCGGAGCCCTGCATCCGGCGATCGGCGCCGCAGGGCGTCGAGCCGGCGCCCGCGTCGGCGGTCAGCGGTCGCGGCGCCCCGGCATCTGGCGAGTTGCGCCGCGGAGCGCCGAGCGGACCCAGGCGGCCAATCCTTCCGCCGCGTGAACCGCCGCGTGAACCGCGACGCCACCCTGAGCCGTGGCCGAGACAGGTCGAGCGCCGTAACCGGACTGCCCCGGAGCCCCAAGGCCGCGCGCCGCGCCGCCGCGACCGGAGACGGCCGGCCGCCACACATCCAGCCAGCCTTCGGGCGGGCGCCGTCGCCGCTCCACCTCTTCCGGCTCGAAGCCGGGGAGCGCCACCTGGCCGGCGTGGCCGGTGCAGACGAACAAGGCGAACGACGTCGCGGCGTGGCCGATGATCGCCGCCCCGATGCCGCCGGTGGCAAGAGTTGCCCAGCCTCCGAAGATGCCCAGACCGAGTGCCAGCAGCATCATGATGCGATTGCGTCCGGGAGCCGCCAGGCGGGTGACCAGAACGTACGTGAGGGTGGCCAGGAGGACGGAGGTCACCGGGGGCACACCGATCCAGACCAACGTCCCCAGGAGCGCCCCGCGGAAGGCAGCCTCGTCGAGGACCGCCGTCCCGATCGCGTTGAGGGCGGCTCCCGGATAGGCCTTGCCGGCTGGGAGCCGCAGCTCGCCGTACCAGAACCATGCGAAGGCGGCCACGAGCGCCGTCCCGAGCATGGCCAGGCCCAGGCCATATGCGAGAGCTTCCGTTCGGTGGCCTACGAGGAGGAGCAGGACGTCGTGCGGCTTCGGATGCACGACGTATATCGCCGCCAGGAGCGTCAATCCGATGGTGTACCAGGCGAGCCTGGTCCACGCGCCCCGGCGCCCCGGCTCGTCGTACTCGGCCGCTCCGAATCGCTCGGACTCGAGGCGCAGCAGCAGCAGCAGCATGAAGAAGCCGGACGCTGTGAGGACCCTTATCGACTCTTCACTCATACGTCATCCATCCGAAGGACCGCCAGAAACGCTTCCTGAGGTATTTCGACGGATCCGACCCGCTTCATGCGCTGTTTTCCCTCTTTTTGTTTTTCGAGCAGCTTGCGCTTGCGGGTGATGTCTCCGCCATAGCACTTGGCGAGGACGTTCTTCCTCATCGCCGCAACCGATTCCCGGGCAATGACGGTAGAGCCGATCGCTGCCTGGACGGCAATCTCGAACATCTGGCGCGGGATGAGGCCCCTCAGGCGGTGTACCAGCTCGCGGCCGATCGCCTGCGCGCGATCGCGGTGGACGATGACCGACAGTGCGTCGACCGGCTCTCCGGCGACCAGCACGTCTACCTTGACCAGACTGGCCGCCCGGTAGCCGATCTCCTCGAATTCCATCGAGGCGTAGCCCTGCGTTCGCGTCTTGAGCTGATCGTAGAAGTCGACGATGACCTCGCCCAAGGGCAGCTCGAAGTTGATCAGGACGCGCAGCGGATCCAGGTACTCCATCTCGAGGAACGTTCCGCGCCGGTTCTTGGCCAGCTCCATGAGCGTGCCGATATAGGTCGTGGGAGTGACGATGCCGAGCTTCACCCAGGGTTCGCGGATCTCCTCGATCTCGCCGGCGTTGGGCATCTTGGATGGGTTGTCGACGGCCACCGTTCCTTGACCGTGCATCAGGACGACTTCGTACTCGACCGATGGCGCCGAGGCGATCAGCTCCTGGCCGAACTCGCGCTCGAGCCGCTCCTGGACTATCTCCATGTGCAGCAGCCCGAGGAAGCCGCATCGGAACCCGAAGCCGAGGGCGACGGAGCTCTCGGGCTCGAAACTGAAGCTCGCGTCGTTGAGGTGGAGCTTCTCCATTGCATCGCGCAAGAGCGGGTAGTCGGAGCCGATGATCGGGTAGATGCCGGCGAAGACGAGACTCTTGGCCGGCTGGTAGCCGGGGAGCGGTTCGGGCGCGGGAGCCTCCATCGTCGTTACCGTGTCCCCGACCTGGGCCTCGCGGACGTTCTTCAGGCCGGTCGCCACGTAGCCGACCTCGCCGGCGCGCAGCTCGGGGACGGGCACCAGCTGCGGCCGGAAGAACCCGAGCTCCACGAGCTCGGCCTCGGCTCCCGAGCCCATGAGCCGGATGACGTCGTGCTGGCGGAGAGTCCCCTGCGCCAGCCGGATGTAGCACACGACGCCCTTGTACGAGTCGTAGTGGGAGTCGAAGATCAGGGCCTGGAGCGGCGCGTCGGGGTCGCCCCCCGGGGCCGGAACGCGCTTGACGATCGCCTCGAGGATCTCGGGGACGCCGGTCCCGTCCTTGGCCGAGGCGAGGAGGACTTCCTCGCGAGGAATGGCCAGGACGTTCTCGAGCTCCTCGATCACCACGTCGACCTGGGCCGATGGCAGGTCGATCTTGTTGAGGACGGGGATGATCGTCAGGTTCTGCTGCATGGCCAGGTGGACGTTGGCCAGAGTCTGAGCCTCTATCCCCTGCGTCGCGTCGATGACCAGGATGGCCCCGTCACAGGCCTGGAGGGAGCGGCTAACCTCGTAGCTGAAGTCGACGTGGCCGGGAGTGTCGATCAGGTTGAGGCCGTAGATCAGGCCGTCTGACGCCGTGTACTCGAGCCGGACCGCCCGGGCCTTGATCGTGATCCCGTGCTCGCGCTCCAGATCCATCGAGTCGAGCACCTGGCTGGTCATCAGGCGCGCGTCGATGGTGTGCGTCAGCTCCAGCAGCCGATCCGAGAGCGTCGTCTTGCCGTGGTCGATGTGGGCGATGATCGAGAAGTTGCGCAGCCGGTTTTGAGGGATGGTCACGGGGTTTGAGTGTAGCCGGTCGAATCATCCCTTTCGTTGAGCGCGACCGGGGCCGCCCGGTTCAGCGGCGGCCCCGCGGCCGCGTTGCTCAGTACTGGACGACCCGGGGAAGCTTCTTGGCCTGCTCGATCCAGTCCGCGACCATCTCGAGAGTGGGGATGCGGCGCACGAGGTTGCGGGAAGCGTTTGCCTCGGCCAGCGTCTCGGTCAGGTTCGCGGCGTTTCGCTGAGCCAGCGCCGGGACCGTGTCGACGCCGGCAACCTCGATCAGGTCCGAGTACTCCGACCCGATGCCGTTGATGCGATAGAGGTCCACGCGGTTGACCCACTTGAGGATGAGCGTGTGGGCGATGCCGGTCGCAGCCTCGAGATCCTCACGACCCTTTGGCTTGGCACCGCGCTCGAGCAAATCGTCGGTCGTCTTCACGCCGGCGGTTTCGAGCTTGGCGGCATAGAGGGGACCGATGCCTTCGACGTCCGCGACGTTCATTTGGGGAGCCTCCAATCAGCGATGTGGCGGAGAGCTATCGAACGGCGATTATGCGCCGTAGATGGGGCGAGGGCTCCCAAAGTTCGGGCTGCGCTGAATGAACGATGCCGAGCGTCTTGCGTCGCCCTCAGCGCCGAGCCCAAGTGGCCGCCGCCGACAGGTGCGGTTGGGACCATGGCACCGTGATACAGTCCGCTCGTTCCTCTCCGCCGCTGCCGCTCAACGCCTGCTCGGTGGCACCCGGAGACGAACGCTGGTCAGGAGGAGACCGATGCCGAGCGGGGAACCCAGCGCCGCCCAGGGCGGCAAGATCGTCGCGGCATCCACCACACCGCAAATCGCCGTCCTGATTCCGTGCCTGAACGAGGCCCTCACCGTGGCCAAGGTTGTCGGGGATTTCCGGCGAGCTCTCCCGGCGGCCACGATCTACGTGATCGACAACGGTTCGACCGACAGGACCGCCGAGATCGCGGCGGCCAGCGGGGCGCAGGTCATCCGCGAGACGCGTCGCGGCAAAGGCATCGCCGTCCGAACCGCCTTCCGGCGAATCGACGCGGACTTCTACGTGATGGTTGACGGCGACGACACCTACCCGGCCGAATCGGTGGGAGCGCTCCTCGAGCCGGCACTCGCGGGGCAGGCCGATATGGTCGTTGGCTCACGCACGATGGCAGGCACCTCGAGCCAGTTCCGGCGCCTCAATCGGCTGGGGAACAGGCTCTTCCCGGCATTCCTGCGCTTCCTGCTGCGGATCCAACTCACCGACCTCCTTTCAGGGTTCCGCGTCATGACCCGCGACTTCGTGCTGGGCGTCCCGATCACCGCGCGGAACTTCGAGATCGAGGCGGAACTCACCGTCAAGGCGGTCGAGCGGAACTACCGGATCGTGGAGGTGCCGATCGACCTCCGGGCGCGCCCCGACGGCAGCTTCAGCAAGCTCAGCCCCCTTCACGACGGCCGCCGAATCATGTGGGCCATCGTGCTGCTCTTCCGCGACTACCGCCCGATGGCGTTCTTCGGCGGGCTGGGGCTCACCCTCATGCTCGTCGGCCTTGTCCCCGGCATCGTCGTGATCTCGGAGTTCGTGGAAACTGGGCTGGTGCCACGCTTCCCGTCGGCGATCCTCGCCGTCGCGCTGGAGCTTTCGGGCATGCTCTCATTCGCCGTGGGGCTCATCCTGAGCGCAGTCAGCAGGCGCTTCCAGGAACTCGAGGCGAAGATCGAGCTGCTGATCAGGCCTCCCTGGCACGGGTCCTGAGACTCCGCCCGATCGAGATGGCCGGACGCTGACCTCGCTACGCCGCGGCCGCGTCCGCGGCCGGCGCTCGGAGCCTGCAGGAAGCGACCTGCGATCACTACACTAGTTTGCGGTCCTTGCCGTTCGACATTGAGGGTGCGATAGGCCGTGGCGAACTCAAAGAAGCAACGGGACGACCGGTCGAAGACCGAGATCCAGCCTGCGAAGCCGGTGGGGTTCATGGCTACCACGCGGTCCCGTTTCGGCCGGCTCGGAGCTGCGCTGAACAGGCTTGGGCAGTCGATCCGGGATGAGTCGGCCCGCCCCCTGACGCGGCGCGAGAAGATCGGTCTCACGCTGCTCGTCGCGGTGCCGACCCTGTTCACGGCCGTCGCGCTGCTTTCCGAGGTCACGATCCCGGTTCCGTCCGTGAACGACGACCAGCTCCACTACCTTTTCATCCAGCGTGCCTCGAATGCCCTCGACAACGGCGAGTTCGTCTTCGACCACTGGCTGCCCCAGGTCGAGACCGGCATCGCCCAGTTCTTCTACTACCAACACCTGCCGGCGTTGCTCGTCGTGGGCCTGCAACGGCTCAGTTTCGGCTTCCTGGACCTGCTGACGACGCTGAACCTGGTCCGCTACGCACTGCTGGTAGGGTTCCCGCTCACCGTCTTCGTGTCGATGCGGATGATGCGTTTCTCGGTCGCGGCCGCCGCCATTGCCGCGGCCGCGTCGACGCTCCTCTCCGGCAACTTCCGGTACGGCTTCGAGTACGACAGCTACACCTTCAGCGGCTGGGGCATGTACACGCAGCTGTGTGCGATGCACCTGTCGTTCCTGGCCGTCGCGTCGATGTACCGGGCGATACACGATGGGAAGCGACTGTGGCTGGCGGCTTTGCTGTTCGGGATGCTGGTGCTGACGCATCTCGTGTACGCCTACATGACCGCCATGGCGATAGTGCTCATCGCCTTGTGGGGTCTGAACCGCGCCAACCTCGTCGGCCGCGTCGTGCGGGTGGCGATCGTGGGCGCCTTCGCCGCGGCGATCTCCGAGTACATGTGGTTGCCGCTGCTCACCCAGTCCGCCTATGACAACGTGACGCCGTATCTCCAGGCCTACAAGTACGATTCATTCGGCGCGGGCCCGATTCTCACCTGGCTGTTCAACGGCGATCTGCTCGATCATGGCCGGATCCCCGTGCTCACGGTCCTTCTCGGAGCTGGGGCTCTGGCGGCGATCGTGAGTCGCAGTCGCGTGGCGCTTCTGACCCTCGGCCTGTTCGTGATGTGGCTCGTTGCATATTTCGGTCGACCAACCCTCGGCGTTCTGACGAACCTATTCCCTCTTCACGACGGGCTGCTCTTCCATCGGTTCTCCGGCGGAGTCACCCTGGCCGCCATCGTGCTCATCGGTGTCGGGGGGGCATTGATCTGGCAGCTCTTCAAGCCCCACCTCTCGACGCTGCGGTTGGGCGCAGCCGTCACGGTGCTGCTGCTCGTCCTCACCCCGGCCGTGGCCGAACGTATGGCCTTCTACTCGGACAACACCCGGTTCGAGCAGCGTTCGATGGACGCGCTGCAGTCCGACGCCGACGCCAACGCGATCCTGGCGACCCTGAAGACGCTCCCGCCCGGACGCGTCTACGCCGGGCTGCAGGGTACTTTCGGCAACCAGATGAAGTTCGGGGACCTCTACTTCTACAACCTGCTGCCGTTCTATGCGATCGAGTCCCTTGCTCCGCCGATCCAGGGCTTCAGCCTGAATTCCGACTACATCTGGGACTTCAACGACCACGTTCAGGGCGATTTCGACCTGTTCAACGTGCGGTATATGGTTGCCCCCACGAACCTGCCCGTGGCGGCCTTCTTGACGCCCATCCAGCGCACGGCTCGATACACCCTGTACCAGGCACCCACGAGCGGGTACGCCGAATACGTCGCGATCACCTCGCGCCAGGCCGTCGCGACTCAGGCTGCCCTGTTCGGCCTCAATCAGGCCTGGGAGCGAACTCACTCGCTTCCCGGCCAGCGCCAATTCGTGCGCTACGACTACCCCGCGACGGTCCCGGGCTTCGACCCGGCGAGTACGGCTGCCTGCCCTGGAGGAGGGAAGACCGACTTCGAATGGTTCCGGGCGGGTGCAATCAACCTTGTCGTGGAGTGCCCGGCAGACTCAACCCTGGTCATAAAGACCACGTACCACCCCGACTGGCAGGTCTCCGTCGACGGCGTCCTGGTGCCGACTTTCATGGTCTCCCCGTCGTACATCGGCATCTCGTTGCCGGCGGGCAAGCACACCGTTGATGCCGTCTATCGCGCCTATCCCATCAAGGCGCCGATGGTCATCCTGGGCGCGATGGCAGCCCTGTTCCTCGTCATGATCCGCGGCCGGCTGGACCTCTTCGCCGAGTGGGCGAGTTCGCTTCGGCGACGACGGGCCGCGCCCCAGACCGAGGGCTAGCTCGCCTTCGGCTACTTTTTGCTAGGACTGGCCGAGGGCGACGGCGACGGGCTTGGACTGTCCGTGGGCGACGGCGACGGACTTGGACTGGCCGAGGGCGACGGCGAGGCCAGGCGCGAACTGAAACTCGGATCGAGCCTCAGCGCCTCGGCGATCTGTAGTGCGCCTTCGGTCGCATTGCCCGTCTGGTTCAGAAGCAGGCCGAGATTGAGATGGCCGGCGGCGTCATTCGGCATGAGTCTCACGAACTGCTGGTACAGCGTGATGGCTTCGGTGGGGGCACCGGCCTGCGTTCGCAGTATCGCCAGGTTGAAGATGGCGACGGCGAAGTTGGGGTCGCTGACCAGCGCCAGGCGGAAATAGTTCTCGGCCTCGAAGGAGCTGTTCTTCGATTGGGCGATCGTGCCCAGGTCGTACAGGCAGAACTTGTTCGTCTGGTCGTGCTTCAGGCATTCCTTGTAGCTGGTCGTCGCCTGATCGAGCTTTCCGGCGGCCTGGGCCTGGAGGCCCGCCTGGAGGGCATCGGATGCCTGCTGAGCCTCGCTCTTGGAGCCGCCGCACGCGGCGACGCTCACAACGAGCAGCGCGGCCAGGAGGGCGCGCGCGACCATGCGGGATCGCGGGGGCCGGTAGGTCTCTGAGATCATGCGCGTCCTCCACCGAGTCGTGACGTGACTCCTTTCGAATGATAGCCGACGAGGCCGAGCAGAATGCGGCCGCGCATTTGCCTCCCGGATGTCACGCGGCCGCCAGGCGCTGGAGACCCGTCTCAACGTCCACGAGCACGAGGTTCGCCCGTCGGAGAGTCCGGCGAGGCCGTTCGGACCGCCAGGGAGACGGCCTGCGCGGCCGTGGGACGAGCCGCGGTAGCGGAACTCCCCGAAGGTCGGCCTCGCCGGCCCACAGGCTCCTGCGATCCTGTGCCGGGCCTGTGGGGTGGACAAGCGAGGACCCCGGCGGTGTGACCGTCGGGGTCCTCGTTACTGAGCCAATTTAGCCGCTGGCTAGTGCGGTGCTGTGACTACTGCGAGCAAATTGCGAAGGCAGTGATTTGGATTTGGGCCGACCCGGGGGCTCCGCCGTCGCTATTGGCGATCGCAGTCCAGACGGTCGTGCTACTTGGATACGACGCAATGAGGTGGAAGTGACGGAGGCTCGCCTCCAGAGTATCGCTTGACGCCACTCGTGCGCCGCCACCGAGCAGCACCGTAGTACCTGTACACGTCGCCACCGACGTAACGGTGTTGGTTGTGTCGCCGCCGACAGAATCCGTGTTGCCGACGATCCGCTGGGAGCCAGAAGGCCCCGTCATACCCGTGGCACCCGTGGCACCCGTGGCACCCGTGGCACCCGTGGCACCCGCGGGACCTATGGAACCCGTGCCACCCGTGGGACCCTGGAGACCCGTGGGACCCTGGGGACCCGTGGCACCCGTGAGACCGATGTCACCCTGGATACCCTGAGAACCCGTGTCACCCTTGTCACCCTTGTCACCCGTGGCACCCTGGGGACCCTGGATACCCTGGCTGCCCTGGGGACCCGTGAGACCGATGGGACCCTGGGGACCTAGGTCACCCGTGTTGCCCTGAGGGCCCAGGATACCCTGGACACCCTGGGGACCCGTGAGACCGATGGGACCAGTGGCACCCGTGGGACCTACTTCGCCCTGGGGACCCTGGGGACCCGTGGCACCCGTGGCACCCGTGGCACCCGTGTTGCCCTGGGCACCCGTGGCACCAGTGGCACCCGTGTTACCCGTGGGACCGATGGGACCACCCGATGGGCCAGTCTCACCAGTGGCACCAGTGTCACCCTTGAGGCCCTGGACACCCTGGGGACCCATGGGACCCGTGGCGCCCGTGGAGCCCGTGGCACCCGTGGCGCCCTGGGCACCAGCGGCACCCGTGGAACCAGCGGCACCCGTGGAACCAGCAGCGCCCGCGACACCCGTGGGACCGATGGCACCCGTGGGACCGATGGCACCACTAGCGCCCGTGGCACCGGTAGCGCCCGTGGCACCGATGGCGCCCGTGGCACCCGTGGCGCCAGCAGCGCCCGTGGCACCCGTGGCACCCGTGGCACCGGCAGCCCCCGTTACGCCCGTGGCACCCGTGGGACCTGCGGGACCGACGGAACCCGTGGGACCTGCGGGACCGGTGGCACCCGTGGAGCCGATGGCACCCGTGGCACCCGTGGCACCCGTGGCACCAGCAGCACCCGCGACACCCGTGGGCCCGATGGCGCCCGTAGCGCCCGTAGCACCAGTTGAGCCCGTGGCACCAGTAGCGCCCGTGGAGCCCGTGGCGCCNNGCCCGTAGCACCAGCAGCACCCGAAGCACCAGCAGCACCCGTGATACCAGTGGCACCCGTGGCACCAGTAGCGCCCGTGGCGCCGGTAGCGCCCGTGCCGCCAGTAGCGCCCGTGGCGCCGGTAGCGCCCGTGCCGCCAGTAGCGCCCGTGGCACCCGTGGCACCCGTGGCACCGACGGCACCCGTGTCGCCCGTGGCACCGACGGCACCCGTGGCACCGACGGCACCGCTAGCGCCCGTGGCACCAGTGGCACCGGTAGCGCCCGCGGGGCCAATGAGGAAGTAGCCGGTTACATCAAAGAGCAGGTGGCTCGTGGGACCCGAAGTCGGGAACACGAACGTGGCGCTCAGAGTGCCATTGGCACCCAGAGCGACTACGACGGCGTTGGCTCGATCGTCACCGACCGGGAAATTGAGGGTTGAACTTGTGGGGTTGTTCGTCGCGACAGGACCGAGGAACACGTAGCCGCTGCTGGTCTGAGCCGTTACGGTCAGGTTGCCGGTCACGGCGAGTGCCTCGGCAGGAATGACGCTGCCTGTCACCTGGAACGTGCGCGCGGCGTGGTTGCTGAACGTGCCAGACAACCCAACGCCGGTGCGGGTGTCGAGGATGCGCGTCGGGGCGACTCCTACGAAGACGGAGCCAACTGGAGCCGCCTGGGGCGACATGCTCACCCCTGCAGCCCCGCCCACCGCCGCACCCAGAAGCGCGACGACGCCGATGGCTGCCGCGAACCCCCGGAAAACAGCCGGTCTTGGGACCAGCCTTGGGAGGCTCAGATCCTTGAAATAGGACATATACCCACCTCTCTTGCAGACGGCGCACTTCCTCCGACCCAACGCGGGCCAAACCAATTCAAAAGGGCAGGGGCTCCTACCCGGTCAAGTCAAGACGCCGGGGCACACCGCCATACGGGACTTTTGGCAACTTGGTGTACCTCCTTAGTTGGGTGCTGGAACGCTCAAAAGTCGTGCGCCCGCTCGCTGCAGGCCCAGTCCGCCGGAACGTCAAGGCGCTTGACTCGCAGTTGTCTCTGGGCGTCAAGGTCAGCCTCTTTTCTCATTCGAGGAGACTGACAAAATCATTGAGCAGTTAGCGGTGCCAGATTCATTGGGCAACGGCAGCCCTTCGCCTTTGGATCCGCGACTCTGCTACCATCAACCGTCGCGTCAGTCCGCCCAGTTTCGGCTGCCTGCCGCCATTCCATCTGCAGTACAGAGGTCTTGTAACTTGGCCAAGACGCCCCGAGGCTGGACCGGCGCCCGCACGCCGTCAGCGATCAAGCGGGTCCGCCAGGCACAGCGCCGGCGGGCCATCAACCAACCGCGCAAGAGCGCGGCGAAGACGTACGTCGCCAACGCGGTGAACGTCGCCGGCGGCGGGAACGATACCGAGACCGCCGCAGCCCTCGCGGACGCCATGAGCGCCCTCGACAAGGCCGCGAAGGTCGGCGCAATTCATCCGAACAACGCCGCCCGCCGCAAGTCACGCCTGGTCATCAAGGTCAACGCGCTGGCCCAGGGCGTCGCCGTGCAGCCGACGGGCCGCGCCACCAAGAGCACCGGCACGGCCGCGGCCGTGAAGGCCGCTCGGATGCGCATCGCCACGGCCAAAGCCACCAAGGCCAAGGGTCCGCAGACCGCGGCCGGCAAGGCCAAGGCCGCTCTCTCAAAGACCGCCCGCGCCGAGGCCGCTGCCGCACCGGCAGCCGTTGCCGCACCGGTGAAGACGGCCGCGCCCAGGTCTGCCGGCAAGGCCGGCTCCAAGCCAGCCAAGGCCACGCCCAAGACCGCCGCGAAGGCGGCCGAGAAGTCCGCGCCCAAGGCCCAGGACAAGACCAAGGCAAAGGCAGCGGAGAAGCCCGCTCCCAAGACCGCAGCAAAGCCGGCCAAGGCCGCCGCAAAGGCTGCGGAGAAGCCGGCACCCAAGACCGCCGCCAAGGCCCCGGCCAAGACCGCCGCCAAGGCTCCGGGCAAGACCGCGACGCCAAAGAAGCCCTGACCCGGACTTCTTCCATCGAGAGCGCATGCAGGGCCAGGTCAGACGACCTGGCCCTCGTGATTCGGAGGGCCATGTGTCCGACCCAAGGGCCCGAGCGCGAGAGCTCGCCCGCGATTCGATTGCATGCGGAGACGTGACGGGCTTGTTCGAGCAGCTGTACGTGGAATCGGAGTGGCCCGGGCCACCGTTCGAACTGTGACCTCTGGCTCGTGGCCTCTGGTTCGGGACCTCTGACCCGTCCGGGCCTTCCCGGTTTGCATCCGCCAGCCCTTTCTGAGCGTGATCTTCACGTTCCGTTCCCCGGCGCACGCTCTGCACCGATCCTCCACGCAGCCTCCATGCCCGCTCCACGGGCGTTCCACTCCCGCGGGAGAGACTCGGCCTAGACCGAGCTACCGGAATGCGGCCCGCAGCGAGGCCACGCCGGGCGGAGATCCCAACCATCGAACTCGGTTTGCAGCAGGAGGTCAGCGATGAGCACGATCCATCGCGTCGGCTTGACGATCGCCGGAGTCGTCGCACTTCTTGTCGTGGGCGGCGCATTCGTCGTCCAGGGCTACACGGGCGCGCAGGCGGATGCAGCCCGGGTGGCTGCCGCGCAGGCGACTGCCGCGCAGCAGACCGCGTCACCCACCTCCACGACCGACGCCTCGCTCGATCCGGTGACCGTATACGTCGAGCCGATGCCGACGCAGCCGGCGGTCGGGATCGCCAGTCCGGCGCCCGCTGTCGTTGTCCCCGGACCCGGTCCTGCGCAGCCCCAAACGACGCCGGCCCAACCGACGCCGGCCCAACCGACCGACCCGCAACCGACGCCGCCCGTGATCCACATCATCGTCCCGAGTCCATCGGGATATGAGGACGGCAACGGGGGCAAGGACGACTGATGGAGGCGCAACCGTCCCTCCGAACGCTGCCCGGGGCACACGCTCCAGCGGCACACGCTCCAAAGGCCAAGCCGGATGCCCGTCCGATGAGGCTGGCACTCGGCGCCGCAGGGCTTGCGGCCCTCTCCGCACTGGCTACGGCCATCGTGCTGCCGCCAAGACTGGCGACACAGGCACCCGTGGCGATCCTCCAGCAACCGATCGACACGGCTTCGCCTGCCGATTCGCCTACGGGTACGCCACTCGGGTCCGGCCGGCCGGTTCGCTACGTCCAGCTCCTGCCGGGCCAGACCGCGCCCCCAGGCGCGTCCGTGATCCCCGCCACCGTTTCGACGTCCGGGACCCTGGTCGTGACCGTCCCGGCGCCGGGCAAGAAGCAAGCCGCGCAGAATCCGCCTCCGAAGCAGGCGGGCCCGCAGCCGGTCGCACAGGCCACTCCCGCCCCGCAGCCGGTCGCACCGGCGCCTGCGCCGAAGGCGCCGGCACCGACGCCGATCATCGTGAAGACGACCCAATCCGGCAAGGTCGTGCCGTGATCTCCGCCCCCGAGACGAGGCCCGCCCGCGAGCTGCGGCATGGCTCGGAGCTCGAGCCCATCGCGCCCGCGAGCCTATTAGCAGAGTCGATGGGCGGGCGGCTCGTGGTGCACCTCGAGGCCGACGGCCGCGCCTCCGATGCCGAGCGCTCCAGCCGGCGAGTAGTCGACAGGATCGAGCGTTGGGCGGCCCGACTCACCAGATACACGGCCGAGTCCGACCTCTCAGCGCTGAACGCGGATCCGCGGCTCGAGGTCCCGGTCGGGCCCACGCTCGCGGCTGCGCTTCGGGCCGGCCAGTCCGCGAACGAGGCCAGCGAGGGACTGGCGGACATCACGTTGCTCGACGCCCGTCTCGCCGCGGAGAGCGGATCCGACCCTGGCTCCGCCTCGCCCGCGATCACCTCTCGCGACGGAGAGTGGCTGATCTCGCGTGGGCGCCGCGGCTCCGCCGTCGTCCGCCGGCCACCCGGTCTCCGCTTCGACCTCGGCGGCGTGGGCAAGGGCTGGATCGCGGACCGTGCCCTGGAGATGCTGGCCGCATGGCCCAGTGCCGTGATCGACGCCGATGGCGACCTGGCCATTCGGTGCGCTCCCGGTAGATGCTGGGACGTGGGCGTGGGTGACCCGCGGAGTTCGGACGCGAACCTGGCCGTACTGCGCCTCTCGGCGCCCGCCGGGGGATACCCGACTCGCTGGGGAGTGGCCACGTCCGGAGTCTCGATCCACCGCTGGCAAGTGAACGGAACGGTCCGCCACCACCTGATCGACCCGAGGACCGGCAGCCCGGCCGAGACGGACGTCGTCCAGGCTACGGTCGTGGCCGGATCCTCTCTGCGGGCCGAGGCTCTCGCGAAGGCCGCCGTCATTGCCGGGAGCGTCGAAGGCTTCGCCCTCCTGGAGCGCGCCCGAGTCCGCGGAGCGCTGCTCTTGACGGACCGCGGCGAGGTCCTGGCGCTGCCGTCCACCCTGACGCTACTGGTCAGCTAGGAGGCCGGGATGCTGATCAACGAAGATCCGGAATCCGCCCCCGCGACCCCACCGCGCCCCCAGGCCAGGCCCAACCCTCGGCCGCTGGCCCGGCCCGTCCCGATCTACCGAGGCCTGCCGTTGCCGGTGCGGATCCTGGGTTGGGCGGTGTTAGCGCTGGTCGTCGGCGTCGTGCTGGGAGCCACCGCGCCAACCGCCCTGCGCCGCATCGGGGCCGTGGCCGCCCTCCAGCCCGGGATGCTGGCCTGGTACTCGGTGCGGGCCCTGGGGTTCGTGGCGTACGGAGTGTTGGCCGCGTCCGTCCTCTACGGCCTTCTTCTCTCGACGAAGATCCTCGACGCCATCGCCCACCGCCCGGTGAGCTTCGCCCTGCACAAGGATCTGGCCATAGTGGCCCTGCTCTTCGCCACTCTGCACGTGGCGCTGCTGACGGCCGACCAGAGCTTCCCGTTCACTCCGCGCGCAATCCTGGTCCCGTTCGCCTCACCGTATTCCCCGATCTGGGTCGGGGTTGGCCAGCTCACCTTCTACCTGACGGCCATCGTGACGGCCAGCTTCTACCTCCGCCGCCAGATCGGCCAGCGAGCGTGGCGTCTCCTTCACTACCTGACCTTCCTGGCCTTCATCGGAGCCTCCGCCCACGGCATCGCCTCGGGTTCCGACAGCGGCACTCCCTGGGCGTTCTGGATCTACGTGATCTCCATAGCGGCGGCGGTCTTCCTCCTCACCTACCGCATCGTCGTTAGCCTCTCCAGCGAATCTCGTCCCCGAGTCGAGCGGGACGGCACACCAGGGGCTCCCACCGGGCTCCTCGGCCCGCTCGACCGTCCTGGCACCCGTCTCTTCATCGCGCCTTCGGCTTCGTCCGATCGCTCCACGGCCGGGCCGGCCGGCGAATGATCGATCGGCCGCCCTTCGCCGCCCAGCACCCGGGAGGTCTCCCATGGCCTACGTGATCGCAGAACCCTGTGTCGACAACATGGACCAGTCGTGCGTGGCCGTGTGCCCGGTGGACTGCATATCGTCGGACCCGTCCACCGACCGCAAGTTCTTCGTAGACCCATCCAACTGCATCGATTGCGGATCCTGCGAACAGGCCTGCCCGAACCAGGCCATCTTCCCGGCGGACCAGCTCCCCAGCGAGTGGGCCGTCTTCGCCCAAATCGACGCGACGTGGTACGTCGATCCCGACAGGGCTCGGGCGGCGATCGATGGGTACTACCCAGTCGCAAGAGTCTGACTGGAGACTCGGTGAGCGCCTCCGCGGCGGAGCCGCAGCCATCCTCGCCCAGACCGTGGTTCCGTCCTTGGGCCGACTCCACTATCGTTGCCACCATGACGTCGCGAATCCTGGTTGCCGACGACGAGCCGCACATCCGCGAGGTAGTCCGCGCCTATCTCGAGCGCGAGGGCTACGAAGTCCTCGAGGCATCGGACGGCGAGATGGCGCTGGAACACGGCCGAACCGCGGGCCTCGATCTGCTCATCCTGGACGTCATGCTCCCGGGCAGGTCCGGTTTCGATGTCCTGCGCGTCTTGCGGAGCGAAGGTTCGAGCGTCGGCGTACTCATGTTGACGGCCCGCGACGACGTCATCGACCGGGTGGCCGGGCTGGAGCTCGGAGCCGACGACTACGTCGTCAAGCCGTTTGAGCCGCGCGAGGTCGTGGCTCGGGTCGGCGCCATTTTGCGGCGCTTCGGGCGAACTACATCCGTGCCGCCGACCGCCTCCGCGTCGGAAGGGCCGCAGGCCATACCGCCCGTCTCGTTCTTCGATCTGACGATCGATCTCGAGACTCGGGACCTCACGCGAGCCGGCGTCAGCCTGCCGCTGACCCGGACCGAACTGGACGTGCTGGCCGCCCTGGCCGAACAGCCGGGTCGGGTGTGGACTCGCGAGCAGATCGGACAGCGGGTCTTCGGCGAGTCGTTCGACACCTTCGATCGGACGATCGACAGCCACGTCAAGAACCTGCGGGCCAAGCTGGGCGCGCGACCCGATGCCGGCCCCTATGTGGAGACGGTTCGAGGGGTAGGCTACCGGGCCGCCCGACCCGTCGAACCGGCCTAAGGCCGGGAGGGGGAGATGAGCCTGCGCTGGCGGATTGCCCTTGGCTTCGCTCTTGTTGCCCTGGC
This sequence comes from Chloroflexota bacterium, assembly GCA_003141455.1. Taxonomy (GTDB): domain Bacteria; phylum Chloroflexota; class Limnocylindria; order Limnocylindrales; family CSP1-4; genus Fen-1039. The sequence continues at coordinate 18,180 of PLMA01000040.1, forward strand.
CACGGCCGCGGTCATCGCCCTGGCGACGCCGCCGATCGTCAACCAGGGCTTCGCCGACGTGGACCAGGACAGCGAGGTGGCGCAACCGGCGACATCGGGCGCGATCCAGACCACGGTGGCGAACGACGAGGAGTCCGGGGACTCGGGCGCCACCGCGACCCAGGCCCCGGCCACATCCGGCTCCTCCGGCCCAAGGCCTACCGGACAGGCCCAGGAGGCCACCATCCTGCGCCTGTTGCTGGTCGCCGCCGGAGCCGCCGTGGCTGCTTCCCTGCTGGGCCTGCTGGTTGCCGGCCCGCTGGTCCGCCCTCTCACTCGCCTGGAGGAAGCCGCCCGGGCGGTGGCCCGGGGCGATCTGGGGAAGCGATCCGGCCTGGCTGAGCGCAGCGATGAGTTCGGCCAGCTGGGCAGGACCTTCGACTCGATGGCCGGCCAGCTCCAGCTCGCGGACGAGACGCGCCGCCGCTTCCTGCAAGACGCGGCTCACGAGCTAAAGACGCCGCTGGCGGTGATCGACGCCACGTCCAGCGCCATTCTCGACGGCGTCTACACGCCCGAGCGGCGCCACCTCGAGACGATCCGCGACCAGTCGCGAGTGCTGGCCAGGATCGTCGACGACCTGCGCACGATCAGCCTGGCCGAAGGCGGAAACCTGCCGCTGCGCCCGCGGCCACAGGACGTTCGGGCCGTGCTCGATTCAGTTGCCGCCGGCTTCGAGGCCCGCGCCGCAGCCGATCAAATCGCGCTCTCGGTCCAGGCCCAGGACGGGATGATCGTGGAGGCGGACCCCGATCGACTGCGCCAGATGCTCGGAGCCCTGGTCGACAACGCGCTGCGCCACACGCCGGCAGGCGGCACGGTGCGGATGGTCGCGTCGGCGTCGACGGCAGCCGTCAAGACGGGGCCGCCGAGGCCGGTAGTCCGGTTGGCGGTCGAGGACACGGGCCCGGGCATTCCGGAGGAGGCGCTCCCCCGCATCTTCGAACGCTTCTTCCAGGCCGATCCGTCGCGCAGCCGCGGCATCGGCACCAGCGGACTTGGGCTCTCGATAGTCCGAGCCCTGGCCGAGGCTCACGGCGCGCGCGTCGGGGCGGAGAACCGTGTCGAGGGCGGGGCGCGGCTCTGGGTCGAGCTGGCGGCGGTTCGTCTCGCCTGATTCGAGGTCTCGGACGGCGCCTCGCGACGTTGGTGCGGGCCAGCAGACGGGTCTCTCGGGCCCGCTGGCACCCGGAGGCCCTACACTAAACGACAGGGAGGACACCATGACGAGCTGGGATCAGCCTTCGCCAGGTTTCGACTCTTTGGGGCCCGCGGGCGATGACAGTCCGCCCAGATTCGAGACGATCGAGCTGGTAGGCCCCCACCTGCGGGTCAGCGGCACCCTGTCGCTGCACCGGTTCAATCGGCTTTCGGATCTGGTCAACCACAGCCGAGGCTACGTCAAGCTGACCGATGCGCACCTGCTTCGCCGAAACGGCGAGCCCACGAACCTGGTCGTGCCCGAGCTGATGGTCAACCAGGACGAGATAACCTTCATCGGCCAGATGGCTGATGAGATCACGAACGCACCGTCGGGCGCCCTCCCTGGCGGGATGGACCGTCCGCTGATGGAGCGGATTCCACGGGAGCTGGTCATCTTCACGCCGGGCCACACCCTCACCGGCACCATCAGCCTCTTCGCCGAGACGGACGTCGAGTCATTCGTGGACTCCCCGGATCCGCGCTTCATACCGATGGTGGATACGACGGCGCGCTCGCTCGCCGACCGGAGAGTCATCAGCCACTTCGCCCTTGTCCTGGTCAACCGCACGCAGATGACCGCCGCTTCCCTGCGCGAGAAGGCCGGCGGCGCGGACGAGACGGGCGTCTCGGTCGACTGAGATCGGGCCCGCGGAGCCGCAGATACCGGTGGGGCCTATTCGTTAGTGAGCGTCCGTTTGGCGGAGATCCGAGCCTGACTCTTACGCTCGGGTCAGGACCGACCGATGACTATCTGGGGGGTNNGGGGGGGGGGGGGGGGGACATCGCGACTAGGGTCAGCTCGCATCGGCCGGCGCCAACGACGAACGAATGCTGTCCTTCCAGCGCGAGAGGACCAGATGCGGGTTGGAGACGGCGAAATGGGCGACCGGTCCGCCGGGCTGGCAAGGCACTTGGGCCATCGCCATCGGGACGCCTTCCCCGCCGCCGCCCCGGCGGAACCTCGCTCCCGGGCGTGGATCGTAATCCTGCTGTTCGGCGCCGTAGCGGTCGGCCTGTACTACGCCCCGTTCCTGGACTCGTACCAGCGAGCGGTCGACTACCTGGCGACCGAGGCGATCGCAGTCGCCGCCGTGTTCGCCAGCCTCCGCCTCAATCGACCGGCGCGGCCTCTAGCGTGGGCGCTCTTCGGCGCCGGCATGCTGTCGCTGGCACTCGGCGATCTATTCTGGTACTGGCTCAGCCTTGTCCAGAACGTATCGCCGGCGACCTCGATCGCCGACGTCCTGTACCTCGCTGAGTACCCGCTGCTCATTGCCGGCGTGGCTCTCCTGGTTCGCGGCCGCCCGGACCGGACAGCCGTGCTGGATACGCTCATCGTCGCGACCGTCATGACCGTGGTGGTCCTCGAGTTCATCGTGCGGCCTTCTCTGGAGGGCTACACCGGATCGGGGCTGGACGTAGCCGTCATGGTCTCCTATCCGATCGCGGACATCGCCCTGCTGGCAGTTGCGGTCCGGGCCGCGCTATCCGGCAATCTCCGATCGCCAGTGCTCCGTCTACTCGTGGCAGGGCTGACGGTTACGTTGTTTGCCGACGTTCTGAGCCTGCGGCTCGGCCTGACGGACGTCCTTCTGGATCCGTCACCGCTCGACGCCTTCTGGCTGATCTCCATGGTCATGTGGGCGGCAGCCGCTATGCATCCGGCGGCGCGCACAGAGCTGGCCGGCGAGGGGACGGATTGGATCCAGCGGAACATCGCGCGCCGCTTCTTGCTGGCCGCAGCGTTGCTGCTCCTGCCCGTCACCCTGGCCGTGGAGGCCGCCTCCGGTGCTAATGCCTACACGCCGGTTTGGCTGCTGGCGTCGGGAGTCATCGTTGTGCTCGTGATCCTGCGGGTGGAGTCAGCACTTTCTCTTGCTCGCCAGAGTGAGGACCGATTCCGGATCATCTTCGAGGAATCCCCGGCCGGCATGGCCATCGCGCGACGCGGTCTGATCGTCCTCGTCAACAGCACCGTCCGCTCGCTGTTCCGCATCGGTCAGTCGAACCTCCAGATGATGTCTGTGACCGATTTCCTCGCGCCCGGCCACAGGCAGGAGCTGATCGACCGGGTCGAGAGCCGAGCCCGCGGCGAGCGGTTGCCCGAAGAGTTTGAGACGGTCGGCCTCCGGACCGACGGATCGCAGTTCCCCCTTGTCGTGGGGACGCACGACATCGTCCTTCCCGACGGCCCCGCGACGATCGGGTTCCTCCTGGACGTGTCCGCTCAGAAAGCAGCAGACGAGGCGATGCGGGCCTCCGAGCGACGTTATCGCGACCTGTTCGAGAGCAACCCGCAACCGATGTGGATCTACGACTCGGAGACGCTGCGGTTCCTCGCGGTCAACGACACAGCCGTCCAGCAATACGGCTGGTCGGTCGAGCAGTTCTATGCGATGACGATCACCGACATCCGTCCGCCGGAGGACGTGTCCTCTCTGGTCGCCCTCCTCAACACCGAAGGAGCAGTTCGTCCCACCACTACCGCAGCGCGCCATCTCCGTGCCGATGGCTCGATCATCCAGGTGGAGGTCACATCGCACGAGATCATCTGGGATGGACGGCCCGCCCGCGTCGTGCTCGCCATGGACCTCACCGACAAGGTCAAACTGGAGGAGCAACTTCGTCAAGCCCAGAAGATGGAGGCCGTCGGGCGACTCGCGGGTGGCGTGGCCCACGATTTCAACAACCTCCTGACCGCAATCACGGGAAACGCGCAACTACTCCGCGGCGAGCTGGAGCCCGGCGACGCGAGGGTCGAGGAAGTGGACGAGATCCTCTTGGCGGGCGAGCGGGCAGCGGCGCTTACACGCCAGCTGCTGGCATTCAGCCGGCGTCAGGTGCTCCAGCCGCGGGCGCTCAACCTCAACGAGTCGATTGAAGAGGTGAGCAGCATGCTCGGTCGCCTTATCGGTGAGGATGTCCTCCTGAGAACCGTGCTGCACCCGGACCTGGGCCTCATCCGCGCGGATCCGGGCCAGCTGACGCAGGTACTGGTGAACCTTGCTGTCAACGCCAGGGACGCGATGCCGCGCGGGGGCACGCTCACACTCGAAACCCGCAACGTGACGCTGGATGAGTCCTTCGCCGCGGCGCACGAAGGAGTACGGCCCGGACCTCACGTCATGCTCACCGTCAGCGACACGGGGGCCGGCATGGACGCCGAGACGCAGGCCCACCTCTTCGAGCCCTTCTTCACTACCAAAGAAGTCGGCAAGGGCACGGGCCTGGGGCTGGCCACCGTCTACGGAATCGTCCGCCAGTCCGAGGGCAGCATCGACATGCGCAGTGAGCCCGGGAACGGTTCCATTTTCGAGATCTGCCTGCCTCAGGCCCCCGTCAGTGAACGCGTCGCTGCTGGGCAGGTCCCGATTGCGGCGCTGCAGAAAGGCCACGAGACGATCCTCGTCGTCGAGGACGAGGCTTCCGTGCGGAAGCTTGTTATCTCGGTGCTCGAGCGGCAGGGCTATGCGGTCCTCGCCGCCGAGGGGCCTGAACAGGCTGAGACGATCGCCGCCGAGCACCCGGGTCCGATCGACCTTCTGCTTACGGACGTGGTCATGCCCGGCGGAAACGGCGCCGACCTGGCAGCCCGCATCTCCGCGGACAGGCCCGCGATGAAGATCCTCATGATGACGGGCTACGCTCAGGAGGCCATCGCCGATCAGGGCGGCCTCAGGGATGGCATCGTCCTGATCGAGAAGCCCTTTAGCCCGAACTTGCTGCTGGCCCGCGTCCGGATGATCATCGACGCCGAGGCTCGGCCGACTGTCGCAAGATTAGCCAACACCGGGTAGCGCGACAACCACCGCGGGGACTTCGTGGAGCTGGTCCCACCGGAGGGACGGCCTGAGTAGACCCGGCACGGGCCTGACGAGGCCTTCGAGACGATCGTTGCGGAGCCGTTCGCGAACGGCGATCATCGACGTGTACCGGAGGGGATGAGCGTGAGATTCCTGGGACGTTCTCCGCGGCGAGAGGCGGTCCCGTACGTGCTCCATCCGCCGTACGGCGAGGCGCGCTCGAAACTGCTGTCGCGACGGCCGGCCCCCGAGGACGATGTGACCGCTCGGCCCTTCGGGCGACTGTTCGCCGCCGTCGCCGACGTGGGCCTCGACACCTACCTCGTCAGCGTCTATCTGTTCGCGGACGGCACGATCGAGATCTACAGCTCGGTGGGGCTTCACTCTTCCGGCCTCCGTGGCGCCCCCAGCGTAGCCGCGGCCGCGACGGCGATCCTCGAAGAGGTCGAGGCAGCGCTCGGCGAGTTCTCGCCCGTCGAAGACGTCAGCACGCTCCCGCTCCCCGATCGCGGCAACTCACAGATCCTCGCCCGAACGTACGAGGGGGACTTCGCCGCATCCGATCGGCTGAATTCGAAACACAAGATGGTCGCGGAGCTCGCTGCGATGGCGCTGCTCCTCACCCAGCTCGCTCGGATGGCGCTCGACGAGGGGTTCGACCGCCTCGAGGCCGGCGAGGTGCGCTACCGGCTCGCCCCTGAGTATCGGCGCGTCCGATCGACGCTCATGGACTGGCTCCCGGCGCCGGAGCAGGTCCCCGCGGCTGCTCGGGTCGTCAGCGTGGCGGTCGAGATCCCTGAGCCGGAGACTGAGATCGTGACAAGCCTGTTCGCGTTCGCGGACGGCTCGACGAGTGTCTATCGCAGCGACGGGACGCTCGCGGAGGGCCTCAGCCACATCCCAGGCGTCGCCGACGCCGCTCGTGCGCTGCTCGCCTCGATCGAGGCCGCGCTTCCGGCTTTCGGCCCAGCGGAGCTGATCTCCCTGCCGCAGCCCGGTCGTGTGCAGTTCGTCGCCCATGCCAGGCTTCGTGATGACGGCGAGTACATGGAGCTGTTGGCGATCGCGACCCGAGCGGGGCTCGCGGACGGCTTGCATCCTCTCTCGGCGGCGTTCGATCGAGCGAACGAGGTGCTCCGGATCGCAGGCTGAGGGAACACCCGAGCAATACCGGCAGAAAGCGTTGCCTGCGGTGCTGGCGCGTGGCGCGACCCCGAGCCGCCGACATGAAGCCCATCACAGCCCAACTAGTAGGCCGCGAATTCCCCATCCAACGTCGGTCGTGCGGACCGCCTGGCCAGTTCGAGCGCTGGCGACGGAGCCGCGTCGTTGGTCAGTGTGAGCGAATGTCACTAGAGGCATCTGGCTTGAGGGGTAGGGTGACGATCGCGAGAGTCTGACAGTGAGGGGCTGATGCGACCGGAAGGCGAGGACGCCGAGGTTCCTGTGCGCGGTCCGGCGTAGCCGGCGGTTCGCGCTCGCGATCGTTGTAGCCCGACCGGCAGGCGGGCGTCAGCAGTAGGCGACGCCGGCCGCCTCGGCGACTGCGACATCTCCCACCTCGAAACGCCGTCCGTCAGTTCCGTCATCGGTGAGATGGATCGCCAGCAGCACCGCACCGTCGGTGACGCGCGTGACCTGCACCTCCCACGGCAAGGGCGGCACCTTGAATAGGCCATACCCGGGTTGATCAGGATACTGGGCGATGTCGGCAGTCTGCCCGGGATTGACGGTCGTCACAAGATTGCCGTTGAAGCGAACCTCTACGTCGGACCGACCCACATTGTCGATTACGAAGTGATTGCCCAGACATGACCCGCTCGCAACGGGCCTCGGTGTGGGCGTGGCCGTTGGCGTCGTTCCCGTCCCTGCGCACGCAGCCGCCGACAGCACGATGCAGAGCAGCAGAACCAGGCGTCGCATGCCAAACCCCCTAAGAACCGTTGACGCGCTAACCAGCACGTTGCGGCTATCTGGGATACGCACGAGCGCTGCCGGCGGTTCACGAAGCCTGAGTCGTTTCGGGTCCCGTCGATACGTCGAGCCCTACTGACCTTCGCTCTGCCAGTGAAGAGTCGCCGGCATTAGCCAGTGTTCACCAGAGGGCCGGGCCGACTGGGCGAGCGGGTCTCCCGCGATTGGTCGGCACCTGAAGGGCCGCCCATAGCCTGGCCGACACGCACAAGGACCAGCTCAACGCCGATCGGCAGGCCTTCCTCAAAGCGTAACCAGTGCTGCACGGGATGCGGGGATCAGCGATCCTTTGCGGCATACCTGTGCCATTTCTCCGTGCCCGTCAGCTCTTCCGTTTGCCGAACACGAGAGGAATAGAAAGAAGGAGGGTAGTCATGCCGAGTTTCGGGTCGCCATTTTCGGGATTGGCGAACGACAGGAAGCTCACGGATCAGGAACTCATCCGGGCAATCCGGTTCACGGTCGCTTCTGAGTACGAAGCGAATCAACTGTATGTGCAGCTGGCCGAGTCAACGGACGACAAGCTCGCCATCGCGGTGCTTACGGACATCGCCAATGAAGAACTCCGTCACGCCGGACAGTTCCTGCGACTGCTCTACAAGCTGGCTCCAGATGAAGAGAAGCTATATGAAAGAGGGGCAAAGGAAGTCGAAAGGGCAATCGAGAGTTCGAAGTAGAACGCTCCCACGGCCAGCACACCGTCACGATCCGCATCGTGCCTGACCTTGGGGCCGACGCCGGTCCACTGCCGAACATCATCGCGCATGGGAGCGTGTGATCTAGCGTGGTTCAGGTATGGCGGCCCCCAACGCCGCGCACACGCCAGATCAGGCTAGGCTCCGACCGGAGCGGTCGCAAACTCGCTCCGGTCGTGCGCCCGTCGCTACTGCCCGTTCTGGCCGCCGGTGGAGTAGATCGAGATGTTGCCGGACTGGACGGTCCACCCGAGCTGGCCCATAAGGGTGTCGCCCTGGCGGACCGTCGACCCATCACTGACCTGGTACGAGCTGGAGAAGCAGGGCTGTGATGGTGGGACGATCTTGCATTCCTGCATCTGGAGAGTCGCCCCTTGGGCGCCCGACGGGGTCTTGTAGTAGTTGACGTGGTCGACGGTGAACTCGTGGATCTCGCCCGCCGGGGCGCCACCGATCACGTAGAGCTCGAAGTAGCCGAACTGCACGGCGCCCGACGGCGTCGTCCGCACCTCGAACCGGGCGAGCCAGGTCCGGTTGAAGGCCGGTTCCAAGACGACGACGCTGCCGTCCACGTGCCTCGTGACGGGCGTCGTGCTGGCGCTCGTGAGCGGCACGGCTACGGCGAGAACCAAGAGCGCGATCGCTCCCATAGCGATGAGTCTGCGCACGGCAGGTTCCTCCACGGGACGCATCGCCGCAGGTCGGTCTCGCCGGTGGCTGGGCGCGGTCTCGGCGGCCGTGGGAATGGCCGCGCGTCAAAGCCTCCTGTGGCGCGTTCAGTGTCCCCGCCCCGCGACGGGCTGGGTAGCAACGGGCCGACTGCTCGGGCGTCCGCTCGTTGACACCGCCCGAGTCTGCCTGGGTGCGCCCCGGACAATGTGTGTCGCGGCGCACGGACGGCGCCAAGCTAGCGAGCTGACTTCATCGTTGGCCAGTGTGCGCCAATGTCACCAGCTGCGGCCTGTGGTGGGTCGGCGCACTTCGCGACGGCTACCTCAGGTGGAGCCACCGCCGCGGCAGTCGCAGCGCAAGCGCGACGGTCAGCACGATCCCTACAGCCAGCAGAACCACGCCAACTGCAGTCCCCATCTGCTGCTGGGTAGCCAAGGCCGCCTCTGATCGCGTGTAGCTCGGCTCGAAAGGCAGCCTCGGGGCAGAAAAGCAGATCGGCGGGAGCGATTGGAGGCAGAATCCACTGGCCTTTCCCAGAAGCCAGGTCCACGCCATCCCATGCCCCACGACGGCGCCCGCCAGGCCGACGAGGCGAGGCCGGCGGAGGCTGACATACAGCCACACGACTGCCAATGGAATCGCGAGTAGCGCGTTCAGCTCCAGTGTGGCGTACCCGCTCACCAGGCCGATCCCAAGGCCAGCTGTCCACAGCCAAGGCGTGGACACGGGCGCCCATAGCACTAAGTCGAGGCGTGTATTGGCGTGCATCCAATCCCCCGCTGGCGCCGAACCCGTCCGCTCGCGAGCTAAGACCGCGACTTCCAGTCTCGACCGCGATAGGGATCCCCGTCAAGGCACGCAGCGCCGGCCTTGGCCAGTGTGCGCCAATGCCACTAGAAGGCAGACCGCGTGGGCCCGGGGCCGGCGTAGCTGGCGGGGCCGCGCGGTCTGCGACGGGAGCACGCCGAGTACCACAGCATCGTCGTGTGGGACCGTCTCGCTCAGGTCCGCAGCCAGCCCTCGGCAACCCGCGAGTTGGTACTCAGCACAGAACAGGCCCGACCTGGCAAGCCAAGCAGAAGCCACCGACCGCTACACCCAACAGACCCGCAACGTTACACGGGTCTCGACGACCCTCTGGACGTCAGTGCGTTTTGATGCCCGGCTTGCGCCGGCGCACGACACGCTGTTGTCGTGGCTGAGGAGTCACCAGCAAGTCGATCGCTTGAAGATGACCATGAGAATCCCCACATTCGCTTGGGACGACTTCGATAGCGCGGTTGTTTGCCAGCATCAGTTCGCCAGCCGCCGGGCGGGCCGGCACGAAAAGCGGGGAGGGCCCCGAGAGGCCCTCCCCGGCTGGCTTCCGGCGAGCTACCGTTCCCCCGACGAACGGGGCTGACTTAGTGTGCGGGCGCGGAGAAGCGCATCGATGTGGGCGGCCCGAGGTAGCTGTCCTGCATGCCGCCGGTATCGACGACGATGTTCTGCAGCACGACCGTCGGGTCCACCATCCAGAACTTCAGGACGTGATGGCCCGCCGTCGAGATCGTGTGCGTCGTCCAGGTGAGGTTCACGTTGTTGGACGTGTTCCGCTCCCACTGGCGGTTCATCGTCGCATCGGCCGCGCCGGTTGCCGTGGCGATGTTGACGATCTGCGGAGCGGCACCGTCGATGGAGACCGCGTACTGGAGCCCGCCGTGCGCCAGGACGTCATTGCGCGGCGAGAGGGAGACGTAGACCGTCACCTGCCCGGTCGCGAAGAGCGTCATGTCGTACTCGAGCCGCGGGCTGCCGCCGCCGGCCGTGACCGGCGAGGCGGTCTGCGGGAAGGGCTCCATGCCGTCGCCCGTGCGACCGATCCCGTCGATCTCCTTCCAGGAGACGCCGGCCGAGTTGACCGCTCGGCTGTACGCGTCGGCCGGCATCGAGACGTAGCCGTTGGCCTCGACGAAGCCCGTCAGCGTCGATCGCGGGACGTCCGGGTTCTGGACGATCGCCTTGACGATGACCGTCTTCCCGCCCGGACCGCTGATCGTGATGGGCACCTCAGTGCTGCCCTTGGGGGCCCGCCTCCAGTCGATCGACACCGTCGCGCGGACCTGGTCTGTGACCTGGCCCTTGCTACGGCTGACGATCACCCACGGCTGGCCGGCCTCGATCTTGTAGTCGAACGGGACGGAGCCGCGGTTGAAGACGTCGATGTACTGGGCCGGCTCGGTCTGGTAGGGGCTGAAGCTCGGCAGGACCGCCGCGCTGGTGGAGTTGGGCCACCACTGGTCTGACCCGTCGATGGCCACGCCCATGTCCGCCGTCGCAGGCAGGCTGATCCGCTGGACGGCCGGGAAGAGAACGTCGGTCAAGGCGACGTTGTTCAGCTCTGGCTGCTGCCACGGCGCGTTCGGTCCGTAGCGGGCGATGTCGCCGTAGTCGATGTGCGGCTGCAGCTGCCAGTCGTGCCACTTGCCGCCGGCGAGGGTGTTGTTGTAGTAGGTGTTCATGGCCTGGTCGTCGGCGAAACGCGCCTCGGCGACGTCCGCGAGGTGGTTCGTCCCGGCCCGACCCTGCGAGGCGTACAGGAGGTTCGTGAACTCCGCGTTGCGCAGCGCGTAGAGGTTCGCGGTGGCGTCGACCTCATAGCGCACGAGCTCGTAGTAAGCGTCCTGTTGGTACGCCGGTAGCTTGCTGCCTATCCAGTCGGCTTTCGCCCGCAGCTGCGCCCAATCCCCCGCCGCCCGGTCGAGCTCCAGGTAGCTCGTCAGGCTGAACGGGCTGGCCTGGTCGTTGTAGACGACGGCCGCCTTGTCGATCGAGAGGTTCTTGGTCGGATCTAGTGTGATCTTGCGGTTGAGCAGCTCAGGCTTGCGGCGGCTCTGGAGCTGGCCGTACGTGTCGAGGACGTCGGCGATCGCAGCGGCGTACTTCGACCCGAAGTTCTGCGCCGCATAGCCGCTCTCCCAGGCCGCTAGGTTGCCCGACGAGTACGCGTTCGGGTTCCAGGCGTAGTCGAGGGAGAACTGCAGCGGCGCTTCCGAGTTCTTCATGTCGCCGACGTTGAACATCCACAGGCGATTGACGCCGTACGTGTAGGCGGCGTGCAGCTGCTCCCAGGTGTTGGCCAGGTTTACCGTGTCAACCCACTTGTAGTTGCGGCCGCCTCCGACGTAGTCGAAGTGGTAGTACATCCCGTAGCCGCCGGAGCGGGGCGCCGCGTTCACATCTGGCAGCTGGCGCATGTTGCCCCAGTTGTCGTCCGAGAAGACGACCGTCACGTCGTCCGGTGGGCGCATGCCCTTGTTCCAGTAGCGTTGGACTTCCTTGTAGAGCGTCCAGACTTGCGGCGTTTCGGCCGGATCCTTGCCGGTGACCTGGGCGATGATCTCCCGCTGCTTGGCGATGATGGATTCCATGAGCGGGATCGCGTCGCCATCGGGCAAGCTCACGTCACCCGGACCGCGCATTCCGAGGGTCACGACGCCATCGATCTTCTGGTCCACCATCCGCTGAATGCACTGGGTCCAGTACTGCTCGAGGGCTGGCGCGTTGCGGACGAAGCTCCACTCGCCGTTGCCGCCGTAGGGGTCGCTGCCCGGCGTGGCGAAGCGATTCCACTCCTCGATGCCGCACATCATCGGCGCCTCATGGGAGGTGCCCATGACGACGCCGTAGTTCGTGGCAGTGGCATGGTTCTGGGGGTCATCGAGGGCGAATGCGCGGCCCCACACGGCCGGCCACAGGTAGTTGCCCTTGAGCCGGAGCAGCGCCTCGAATACCTTCGCGTAGTACTGGTGATTGAGGCCGCCCGGGTAGCCGGTCGCGAGGCCGGGCCCAAAGGTCTCGGGCGCCCAGGTGCCCGTATCGGGGTTCTCATCGTTGATGAAGAAGCCGCGGTACTTCACCGCCGGGGTGCCCTGGCTGTGGCGGCCGGGCAGGACGTACAGCTGCTTCTGAGGCTGCGGCTTGACGTCGTCCCAGTAGTACCAGGGCGAGACGCCGATCTCTTTCGAGACCTCATAGACGCCGTAGATCGTGCCGCGCTGGTCGCTGCCGGCGATGACGAGCGCTCGACCGACGCCCGGCAGCGGGTTCTGGACGACCTGCTCGAGAGACGTCTCCCACTTGCCGGCAATGCCGCTCACGTCGATCTTGTGGGCGCCGATGAGCCCATCGATCAGCGGGCTCTTGCCGATCGTCCCGACGATAACGGCGTCGCCCGCAGGCGCGCTGTTGAGCGAGATCGCCGGCTGGACGCCGGTCACGCTCTTGATGTCTGCCTGGAGATCGCTCACCACTCGAACGACACCGGGGAAGTCAGCCGAGCTGACGACGAGCGTTGCCGCCCGGCCGCCCGCGGCGAGCGGGAACCGGCCGGGAGCGGCGATGGTAGTTACGAACGTGTGGCCGATGTCGAGGCCACCGCCCGACGCCGCCGCCGGTGCCACCGCGAGGGCGGGCACGGCGAGAGCGACGACCGAGAATGACAGGAGCACGGTGACGATCTTCTTGCTTGACGGGCGCGCCCTCAAGCCTACGCCGATTCCGATGCGCTGATGTTTCATGGGGTCTCCCTCCCTAGCGCCTCAAGCGTACGCCGATTCCGATGCGCTGACGAGCCGCCGGCCTTCGCGGGCCATGACTCACCCGGAAACGGGACCAGATCAGTCGAACGGCCGTCGGGCAAAGCGCCCGGCGGCCGTTGCATGTCGTAGCCACTCGACCAGCCGCGGCTATTTCGCTGGGCCCTGGTGAGTGGCCGGCGGTTCACTCATGGATGACCAGGGTCAGTGGCCGCGGGCCGCCAGGAGATCCCTGAGGATCGCGAAGTAGGCGGGCTTGGCCACGTAGTTCTCGTCGTAGATGTCGGCCGCACCTTGGCCGGCGAAGACGCTGGGAACCCAGGAATACTTGTCGGTGAATCCCCAGACTGTGATGTTCACGCAGCGGGCGTCCGCCAGACACGCTTCCACGACGCGGTTGTAGTAGTCGGTCTGGGTTGCCAGCTTGGTGGCGTCCACCGGCAGAATCGACCGGACGTCAAGTTCGGTGATCCCGACCTGGACTCCCAGACGGTGGGTGAAACGCTGGATGTTCTGGGCTATGTCGCCCGGGAAACCGTACTGGGTCCCCAGATGTCCCTGGATACCGACGCCGCTGACCGGCACGCCCTGAGCACGGAGCGACTTGACGAGGTTGTACATGGCCGTGCTCTTGGGGTTGATGCCCTCGATGTTGTAGTCGTTGATATAGAGCTTTGCCTGCGGATCGGCTTGATGGGCCCAGCGGAGCGCATCGGCGATGTAGCTCGGGCCGAGCGCTTGGAACCACATGGTCTGTCTATACGTGCCGTCCTCGTTGAACGGCTCGTTGACAACGTCCCAGGCGTAGATCTTGCCGCGGAAGTGGCTGACCTCCGAGATGATGTGCTGGCGGAGAATCGCTCGCAACTCGGCCGCGGTGAACGTGCCACCGGTCAGCCACGACGGCAGCTGGTTGTGCCAGACCAGCGTATGGCCGTGGACTTGCTGGTCGTGCGCCCGGGCGAAGGCGACGATCTCGTCGGCGGCGGCGTATGTGTACACGCCTCGCTGCGGCTCGATCGCGTCCCACTTCATGGCGTTTTCCGGGGTTACGGAGTTGAACTGGCTGCCAGCCAGAGCCCGGTACGTGGGGTCATTGTCCAGCTGCGGGAGACCGATCGCCGTCCCGATCTGGACCGTATGATCCGCAGCTGCCCGGAGTGTAATGGGTGCTTTGGCAAATGCGGGGGCCGTCGAGGCGAGCGTAAAGAACGCGGCCACGAGCATCGCTGCCAAGTGTCGACGTTGGATGAAGGGAGCGGGGCGACGCATCGACTTTATCAATGCTCTGTCCTCCTGGTACGGCAAATCGCGGCTGCAGGCTCAACACAGACTCGGCCTGCATCCGGACCGTAGCCTCCCGAGGCATCGGCATCCGGACGGGGTACATCGCTCCGTTCGTCCACCCTGTCGCGAAGAGCCAGTCGACTGCGGCTCCTAAGCGGCGGCGGCTCCAGTGCTCGACAGGAGGGTCGCCTGCAGTGGTTACGGTTGGGCCACCGTACGCGCAGTGCGGCCCGAAAGCAAAGACGTTCCGGCCAGCGGGATTGGGTCCGGAGACCCCGACACTCTGCTCTGGCGTCGAGGTGAATTGGGCGGGAGCTGCCGCGCCGCCGGTCAGGGCTCAGCCCACCGGTCCCAACACCGGGCTTGAGTCAGCCGGAGGACGCGGCCGCGGCTGCAAGCATCGGGCCTCGGATTTTCACCCATGGTGTCGGCGCTAGTCCTCTCGTCCCGGCGGGATGCGACAGAGCGCCGGCGTTGGCGAGTGTGCGCCAATGTCACTCGCCCGCGGGATTGTGAAGTTGCCGCGGCCGGTGCCGGTGGAACCGGCGGGCCGCGGCGTTCGCAGTCGCGACAAACGAGTTCCGCGGCAACGCCAAGGAGCGGAGGAGTACCACCAAACGTGGTCGTCTGGGACCGACTCGCTGGCGGCTAGCGGAGCGGAGGCCAGAGCGGAGGCTAGCGGGCGTCGCTTGTCCGCCACTGGCCGGGGCGGCGAAGCCTTGGCGAGAGTGCGCCAGGAACACCCGACGGGCCGAGGATTGTGAGGTTGCCGCGTCGGCGACTAGCGGAGCGGGGCTGGACGGCACTCCAGAGGGACCCGACTACCTGCGGCTTATCCGGGGCCGTCGTCGGCATGTGGGTAATTCGCGTCCCAGGTGGCGTAGGCTAGGGGTCGTGAGCGTGAGGCGCGGTCGCGCCGAAGGCCGAGTTATGCGCGTAGCTTATTGCTCTTCGCGACTGTGGGGGTTATGGCGATGCCTCTCCGACTAGAGCAACTGCACCAGTTGCTAGCACTCGATGACACCGTGACGGCATACCGTAAGGCTGTGGTTGACGGGAATCGCGACGCGTCCTACCGCTTCCGAGACGCGGTTGTCAGCGAAAGCCCAATTGTGGCCCGCGTCGTTGAAGATGCTGACCTAGCCGCCTTGCTCGATGCCCTTGTCGCTATGGACCCACGCCGAGCGGCGCCTGAAGAGATCGATCAGGCGTGTCACAACGTCCTCATCCGGACAATGCTGCTTCGCACGAAAGACTGGTCTGGGGGCCGGGAGGAACAGGACCGGCTCTCACACTAGCGCTCCTTGCCCGGGTGCGCATTCGGCCCCCGACGCAGCCGCCCGACTGGCCGGCGGGAGAGGATGCCGTCGTTGGCGAGTGTGCCCCCACCGGATGCGGGGTCGGTGGTGAAGGGGGCCGGCGGGGATCGATGTAGAAGACGGCGGGAGCAGCAGGCGAGCGAAGGCGCAATGGGCGAGCGCAGCTCGGTTTGCGCCGAGCGGAGCCTGTGTCCCGCCGGCTGATCCACGCTACCGCGTGAACTCCCCGCGGAACCGCCACGGAATCGGAAGAGCCGGCCCAATGGACCGGCTCTTCTTGTCTGCGAAGGACGCTACGGTTTGGCGCCCGCCAGGGCCTTTCGGCCGAGGTAGAGAGACCCGTCGCCGAGCTCTTCCTCGATGCGGAGGAGCCGGTTGTACTTGGCCACTCGTTCGGACCGGGACGGAGCGCCCGTCTTGATCTGGCCGGTACCCATTGCCACAACGAAGTCCGCGATCGTCGTGTCCTCCGTCTCGCCGGATCGGTGGCTGACCATGGCCGTCCAGCCGGCGCGTCGCGCCATCGCGATCGCGTCGATCGTTTCGGTGATCGTGCCGATCTGGTTGAGCTTGATCAGGACCGAATTCGCGGACGACTCGCGGATGCCGCGGGCGATGAAGTCCGGGTTGGTCACGAAGATGTCGTCGCCGACCAGCTGGATCTTCGACCCGAGGCGCTTGGTGAGCTCTGCCCAGCCGGCCCAGTCTTCCTCGGCCAGACCGTCCTCGATCGAGATGATCGGATACTTCTTGATCCAACTCTCCCAGAGGTCGATCAGCTGGCCGGAGTCGAGAGTGCGACCCTCGCGCTCGAGGCGGTACTGACCGGTCACGTTGCCGGCGCCGGTGCCTTCGACCAGGACCGAGCTCGTCGCCGGATCCAGAGCGATGGCAACCTCGTCGCCCGGCTTGTAGCCGGCCTTCTCGATGGCCCGCAGGATGACCTCGACAGCGGCCTCGTTGGACGGCAGCGACGGAGCGAAGCCGCCCTCGTCACCCTGGCCCACGGAGAAGCCTTCGGCGCTCAGGATCGACTTGAGGGCATGGAAGACCTCGGAGCCCGCCCGAAGGGCGTCGGCAAATGTCGCAACGCCCACCGGCGCGACCATGAACTCCTGGAAGTCCGTGGAGTTCACGGCGTGCTTGCCACCGTTGAGGATGTTAAAGAACGGGACGGGCAAGATGCGCGCCCCGACGCCGCCGAGGTAGCGGTAGAGCGGCATCTCGTAGCTGGCCGCCGCCGCGTGCGCCGCCGCGAGGGAGACGCCGAGGATGGCGTTGGCGCCGAGTTTGCCCTTGTTCGGCGTGCCGTCGAGGGCGATCAGCGCTTTGTCAAGGCCGGCCTGGTCGGCCGCGTCCGTTCCCAGAAGCTCGGGCGCGATGATCTCGCGGACGTTGGCAACGGCCTTGAGGACGCCCTTGCCGCCGTACTTGGTCTTGTCGCCGTCGCGCAGTTCGACCGCCTCGTTGGCACCGGTGGAGGCACCCGACGGGACCGCCGCGCGTCCAACCGACCCGTCGACCAGGACGACGTCGACTTCTATGGTTGGATTGCTGCGCGAGTCGAGAATCTGGCGCGCTTCGATCAGATCGATTGTCGTCATCAGTTACTCCCTGCGGGGCGATCCTGCAGCACGGCGACGCCGGGCAGCTCCTTGCCCTCCAAGAACTCGAGCGACGCCCCGCCGCCCGTTGAGATGTGGGTCATCTTGTCCGCCAGGCCCTGCTGCTCGACGGCCGCCACAGAGTCGCCACCACCGACGACGACCGTAGCGCCGGCCTGGGCCCGTCCGGCCAGGAAGCGGGCGATCTCCCTCGTCCCAACCGCGAAGGTGGGGATCTCGAAGACCCCGAGGGGCCCGTTCCAGAAGACCGTGCGGGCCGGTTCGAGCGCCTTGCGCATCGCTTCGAGGCTGGCCTTGCCGACATCGACAATGTTCCAGGAGGCCGGGACCTTGTCGGCGGGGAGCGTCTTGTACTCGCTGCCGCGGGTGACTTCCTTGGCCACGACCACGTCGGTCGGGAGGACGATCTTGGTTCCGTGCCGCTCGGCGGACGCCATGATCGCCTTGGCGTCTTCGATGCGATCGGGCTCGGCCAGGCTCTTGCCGACCGACTTGCCCTGGGCGAGCAGGAAGGTGTTGGCCATCCCGCCGCCGATCACGAGCACGTCGACCTTGTCGACCAGGTTGCGCAGGACCTGGATCTTGCCCGAGACCTTGGCCCCGCCGATGATGGCCGCGAAGGGTCGCTCCGGGTTCTCCATCAGCTTGCCGAGGAACTCGATCTCCTTCTCCATCAGCAGGCCGGCGTAGGACGGCAGGAGCCGAGCGATCCCTTCCGTGCTGGCGTGCGCGCGATGCGCCGTGCCGAACGCGTCGTTGACATACACGTCGGCGTAGCCGGCCAGCGCCTTGGCGAACTCTGGATCGTTCTTCTCTTCCTCGGCATGGAACCGCAGGTTCTCGAGGAGGATGACCTCGCCGGGCTTGAGACGCTTGATCGCATCCTCGGTGCCGGCGCCGAGAGCGTCACCCGTGACGGGCACGGGCATCTTGAGCAGCTGGGAGAGACGCTCGGCGACCGGCCGCAGCCGCATGCTGTCCAGGACCTTGCCGTCCGGACGGCCCAGATGGCTGGCCAGGATCACGACGGCGCCCTGTGCGAGCAGCGCCTTGATGGTCGGCAGGGCGGCCACGATCCGGCTGTCGTCGGTGATCTTGCCGTCCTCCAGAGGGACGTTGAAATCGACGCGGACGAAGACGCGCTTCCCTGTCGCGTCCAGATCCCTGATGGTGAGCTTGTTCATCGTTACCTCGGATTAGCTGAGGCCGGGGCGCGGGGCCGGCGGCGATGCCGGACGGCCCCGTTCCGACTGCGAGGCTGTGGTTACAGGCGCTCGGCGATGAACTTGGTCAGGTCGGCAACGCGGCAGCTGTAGCCCCACTCGTTGTCGTACCAGGCCAGGACTTTGACGAACTTGCCGCTGCCGCCCACGACCATCGTCAGGGCAGAGTCAACGATGGCGGAACGAGTGTCGCCGCGGAAATCCACGGAGACCAGCGGCTCGTCGGAGACGCCGAGGATGCCCTTCATGCGACCGGCGGCGGCGGCCGTGCGGAAGGCCGCGTTGATGGCTTCGGCCGTGGTCTCGTCGCGCAGCTCGACGGCGAAGTCGACGATGCT
>PLMA01000014.1 GCA_003141455.1 Chloroflexota bacterium
GAGCGCATCCAGTTCGGCAAGCCGATCCGGGCGTTGCCGGCCGTGGGCCGGCTGCTGCTCGCGATGAAGGTCGACCTGGAGGCCTCTCGGGCGCTGCTCGCCGAGACCGCGCGTTGGGTAGACCTCTGGAAGGTTCACGAGAAAGCGATCGGCGAGGGCACGGCGCCCAATCTGGATGCCCTGCGCGCCCGCTACAAGCAGTGCCAGACCCTGGCGGAGACGCTGACCCCGATGGTGAAGTACTGCGCCACAGAGATGGGCAACCGCGTCTGCTATCAGGCAATGCAGGTCCACGGCGGCGTGGGCTACATGCGCGAGTTCAACATCGAGCGGCTCTTCCGCGACGTTCGAATCACGAACATCTACGAGGGCACCAGCCAGCTGCAGGTCGTTGCGGCCATCGGGAAGCTGCTCAACCACTCCCTTGACCCGCTCCTGGCGGAGTGGCAGGCCGCTGAATATCCGGCCGACATGGCGGCCGAGAAGGCGATCCTGGTTGAGCTGACGGCGCTCTTCGGAAAGGCCGTCGATGCGCTCAAGGCCCAGCCCGAGCGCGACCGCGTCGATTACTACGCCTGCGATCTGGTCGACATGGCGGTCTGGTTGACCTGCGCCTGGCTGCTCCTGCGCGACACCAACGTCCTGGAGGCCAAGAAGCCGGTCGCCCGCGCATACATCGCGTCGATCGCCCCGCGGGTTCGTGCCGCCGGGCAGGTCGTCGTGGCGTCCAACGCAGTCCCGCTCGAGGCGATCACCGCGCTGCTGGGCTAGCCGGTTCCACCGTCCGTACGGCGGCAGAGGCCAGACCGGGTCGGCGCTGCCCTCTCGCCCCGACCTAACTCAACACAACCGTATCGTGTACGAATCCGTCCCCCGCACCAGGACCGTAACGTGAAGCCCGGCCATTGGGCCGGGTTTCGTCGCTGCGAGTGGCTCGGCAGCGCGTGGCGGCCGGAGAGCTAGGGCTTGGCCGGGTTAGCAGGGGCGGACGGGGCGGGGCTATTGGTCGGAAGTGTGCAAGTGTCGGTGTCGCCGCCCTGGTTGTGCCCGCGGTTGTTCTTGGCAATGGATGAAACCCACTGCCCATGGTTCTTGAAGCCGCTCGGTGTGGCTGTCTTGGCCGCCAGCGAAACGACGCAGCCGTGGTTCACCGGATGGCTGGCCTCGGCGCCACTGCCGGGCTCCGCGGTTTCGGTTGCCTCTGCCGTCTCGGTTGCCTCGGGCGCCTTGCTTGGCTCCGCGCTCTCGCTCGCCTTGGGGTGATGGGATTCGGGAGCGAAAGCCGGTCGGGCTGGAGCCGCCGCAAAGACGGCGGTCGTCGAAAGCGCCAGGATTGCCAGCGCGACCAGGGTTGAGCGCAGACGCTGCATCGGAATTGCCTCCATGGTGACGTTGGCGGTTTCGTACTCCCAGCCGCTCCGCGGCCCGACGGCCCCGCTTTTAGCGGGGCTTCGAAACCTCGACCTCGACCGTGCGATCAACCTGGTCGAATCGAACCCTTGCCACATAGCCGATCGCCCACAACTGGCGGTTGATCGCCGGGCTCAACTCGTCCACCTTTTCGCAGACGACGGAGCCGCGAAGGAGCGCCCTCCGGATCATGCCGTCGTCGAAAGGGGAGACGTCTGCGCACGCACGCACATAGAAGAGGTCGCAGCCGGCCCGGTTCCACTGAACTGGACTCAGCCGTCGCGTGCCTAATGCCGTCAGAGCACTCGAGCGGATCATCATCTCGGACGACTTCTCCTCTCCACCGACTCCAAAGCCATGTTCCCGATGGGGTGCGCGTGCAATAGAGAGTCATTCGGGCGACCTCAGGCTTCACCCGGCGCCCGCGATTTCTGCGGGCCCCTGCACCGCCGGTACTACCGTGAAGCCTCGGCCCCCCGAATTGACTCTTCTATGCAGGTGGTGACACAGAAGGTCATGCGGAGTCGCTCTTCAGATCGAGGCACAATCAGCATGTGGATGACCGCGAGCTTGCTCAGGCGATTGTTGCGGGCGACCGCGACGCCTTCCGGCTGCTCGTGGAGCGCGAGTCTGGACCTATCGTCCGCGCGTGCGCGCGCGTCCTCGGGGATCACGACGCGGCAGAAGATGTCGCGCAGGAGTGCCTTGTGACCGCCTACCAGTTGATCGGCTCATGGCGGGGAGAAGGCTCGCTTCACGGCTGGCTCATCCGGATCGCGATCAATCGCGCGCTTCGAGCGGTCAAGCGCCGGCGGCGGTTTCTCCCGCTGGAGAACGAATCGGGCGAACCACTCGCGATCCCCGGAGGATCGGAGCCGCTGCCCGACGTCCTTATGGCCGAGCGCGATCGCCTGGTCCAGCAGGCGGTGGCCTCCCTTCCGGAGCCGTATCGGGAGACCATCGTTTTGCGCTACTTCGGCGAGCTCTCGATCGCGGAGATCGCGAGCCAGACTGGGCATCCGATCGGCACGGTCAAGACGCACCTCGGCCGGGGGCTACTTCGCCTGCGTCCTGCCCTCGCGGAGCTTCGACAAACATGAACCCCCGAGCAGATGGCGCGGACTCGCAGTTCCTTTCGGCGGACGAACTCGCGGTAGAAGCCGAGCTTCGGGCGTACGCCGCTCGGGTGGCCCCGATGCCCTCCGCAGCTTTCGTGGATCGTGTGGTCGCCGCACGGGAACGAAGCCCTTTGCCTATCGCTGGGCGGAATCCGCGTGTCCGGGTGACCGAGTTGGTCCACACGGCAGGCAGGCGGTTGCGCGTCGCAATCGCGCAAGCTGCGGGCGGCCCATCCATCCCGCTGCGGGTGCGCATGCAAGCGGGCGCGATGCTCGTGGTGGTGGCGCTGTTGATCACGGCGGGCGCCGCCGTGGCCGCAGTCGGCGCCACGTCCGTGGTCACATGGGTCTCTGGGCCGCAGGCCCCGGCGGCAGGCACCCGACCGTCGGCGTCACCGACAGCCAGCCCGTACCAGACGAGCGACACATCGCAGAGAAGCGACCATCCCAACGCTTCCAACAATCCCGGCAATAGCGTTGAGCGGAGTCAGAACCCCGGCAATAGCGTTGAGCGGAGTCAGAACCCCGGCAATAGCGTTGAGCGGAGTCAGAACCCCGGCAACTGCGGCAAGCCGAGCCAGAATCCCGGCAACGGCAACCAGCCGAGCCAGAACCCCGG
>PLMA01000035.1:0-15804 GCA_003141455.1 Chloroflexota bacterium
ATCGAGCTCGGCGAGCAGCTGGTCGAGGCGCCCTGGAAGGGCATCGTCTCGCTCCATGAGTGGACGGCCCACGACACCGAGCGCAAGACTCGGACGGCCAAGACGCAGCATCGCCTGCCGTTCGGGCCCGATGCGCACACGATGGTCCGCGACGCGGTCTCCGACGAGGCCGCGGCCGACCTGCTGGTGGCCTCGCCCGACTTCCACCTGATCAAGGCCGGCCGGGATGTCCAGTCCGATGGGACCAAGACATTCCTCAAGGAGGCTCGCCACCTCGTCACGTCCTACAACGAGGCACTCGAGCCGGACGCGTTCGTCACGCTGCTGGACTTCGCTTACCTCGCCGTCCACAACGGGGACCTGGACTCGCGCGACAACATCGGCCTGCGCGCCATCTACGACTGGACCCGCGAGGGCGTCGCCTTCCCGGCCCTGCAGCGCTGGGTCACCACCGGCCACGATGCCGCGCTGCTTGGGGAGATGGGCTGGGACCCCGCCGTGCCGCCGGGCACCAAGCTCCGCGAGCGCCGCGGCGTGCTTGTGCGTATGGGCCATGACGCCCGCGAGCAACTGACCAGCGCGAACCTGCGGCTGGTGGTCTCGGTCGCCAAGAAGTACATCGGCCGTGGCATGAGTTTTCTGGACCTCCTGCAGGAGGGCAACATCGGCCTCATCCGGGCGGTCGAGAAGTTCGACTACGAACGGGGCTTCAAGTTCTCCACCTATTCCCACTGGTGGATCCGCCAGGCCATCACCCGAGCTATCGCCGACCAGGCCCGCACCATCCGCATCCCGGTCCATATGGTGGAGACGATCAACCTCCTCCACCGCGCCTCGCGCTCTCTCCTCCACGAGCTGGGCCGCGAACCAACCGTGGAGGAGATTGCCGAGGCGATGTCGCGCGGCCAGGAGGTCGTGGTCACCCCTGAGAAGGTGCGCGAGATCATCAAGGTCTCCCAGGGTCCGGTTTCGCTCGAAACCCCGATTGGCGAGGAGGGGGACTCCCACCTCGGCGACTTCATCGAGGATCGAGGGGCGCTGGCCCCGGCCGAGGCCGCCTCGCGTCAGCTCCTCAAGGAGCAGGTGGCGGCCGTGCTGGACTCGTTGACCGAACGTGAGCGGCTGGTCCTCCAGCTCCGCTTCGGCCTCGATGACGGCCGCGCCCGGACGCTCGAGCAGGTTGGCAAGGAGTTCAACCTCACCCGCGAGCGGATCCGCCAGATCGAGGCGAAGGCCCTCCGTAAGCTGCGCCACCCGAGCCGTNNAGCCGTTCGCGCAAGCTGCGGGACTACCTGGAGTAGCCGCACGGGCCACACCGGCCGATAGAAATGCTCGGGCAGGCGTCTCTGAAGTAGTCGGGGCCCAGGTAAGGCTTTGGCCGCCTCAGCCAGGGCATCTGCCAGCCATCTCGAAACCACGATCTGGCATTTGGGAACCGGAAGTCCAAACCCTCTCGCCTGGACCATCCCCACACTAACTGCTCATCGTGTCCGCGCTGCGGTGCGAGGCCGAAGCCCCGCTCAGGTGGTCGCCGACCCTCCGCTGGGCTCGTACAGGTACCGCTGGAAGCCGATGAATAGGCCCCGGATCTGATCGGGGTTGCCGAGGTCAGCGAGGGCATCGGCAATGTGGTACGTCCAGGCATGGCCCGGATCGGGCGTATGCGGCAACGGAGGCGAGAACCGCGGAGGGGCGATGAACACAGCCGTGTCGCCTAACACACGAAGGTCGACGCCTGCGGACGTGAGGACAACGGGGATTCTTCCCACGTTGGCCGCGGTGAGGATAAACAGCGTAGGGCTGGTCCCGCCTGAGCCGAAGATAAAACCCACTTCCAGCTTCACCCGAACATGTGGCCGGTTCGTCCACCACACGTACCCGAGATTGCCGAGGCTGAGTGCGAAGCCAAGGACAGCGATCGTTGCCACAGCGCCTTCGAATACCAGGCGCCAGTCATCGGGTTTCACGTCAATAGCCTAGCTACCGCTCCTGTCCACGATCAAGCCATGGTGTTGGACCGATCCGCGAGTGCGGCAGCCATCCGTCAGCTGAGCTCTGTGGGTTTTCCAGGTCGCCCGTCGCGATCCACCGATACGAGCAGCCGCTCTACGGTTGATATACCTCGGCCAAAGCGAGGGGGACATTGTTGCCGGCCGTTCCCCCGGCAATCAGGACGTGCGAATCGGCTAGCAACGTCGCGGTGTGGCCGGCCCGGGCGGTAGCCAACTGACTACCTGGTCCGAACACCCCTGAGGCCGGATCGAAGATCTCGACGGAGCCAAGGATTCCCGATCCGCCGCTGCCACCCACGATGAGGACTCGACCATCGTGGAGTAGTGTCGCGGTGTGGCCCCAGCGACCAACGGCAAGGGAACCCGTCTGGCTGAACGTGCCCGTCTTGGGGTCGTATAGCTCGCTTGAAGCCAGCGGTATGTTGCCCGTAGCGGCGCCCCCGGCCAAGAGGACCCAACCGCCTGAAAGTAAAGTGGCCGTTTGGCTCTGGCGAGCAGTGATCATCGAACCGGTCTGGCTGAAGACGCCGGTCTTCGGGTCATAGACTTCCGCGGATGAATCGGCGGCACCGCCGGCGATAAGGACGCGCCCATCGGCAAGGCTGGTGGCAGTCTGGCTCCAGCGAGCCATTGCCATCGAACCTGTCGGACTGAACTTCCCCGTCTTGGCGTCGTACAGCTCTGCCGAGACCTGAGGTCCGGCCTCGGCCCCTCCGCCGGCGACCAGTACTCGACCATCGGGCAGCCGAGTGGCAGTGTGAAGTGTGCGCTCGGCGGTCATCGATCCGGTCGGCGTGAATTGGCCGGTCTTAGGGTCGTACAGTTCGGCCGAAGCGAGCGGATGCGAGGCACTGAGTGTGCCAACGCCGCCAGTGATGAGGACCCGGCCGTCTTCTAGCAAGGTGGCGGTGCTATCGACGCGCGCAGTTGTCATCGATCCAGTTGGGTCGAACGATCTGGTGTTCGGGTCGTATAGCTCCGCGGAAGCCACTGGTCCTGAGTTGCCGTTGCCGCCGGCGATGAGGACGCGTCCGTCAGAAAGCAACGTCGCGGTGCTATCGGCGCGTGCAGTTGTCATCGACCCGGTCGACCCGAAACCTGGCGAGGGCGTGGGGGACGCAAGAGGACTAGGGCTGGGGGTTGGCGTTCGGGTCGAGATTGGGGTCGCCCCTGAGCCTGCGGAACAGCCTGCGACGGCGAGAACCACAAATAGACCGGCCAGGCCCAGACTAGAACGAGAACTAACCTTCATCGCTTAGCTCCCTATGTCGACAACCGACCAGGTTCGCCCATCGCTCTCACCCTCAGGGCACGGTGACCGGCCCTGCGGAACCCAAGTCTAGCCGCGCCCGGTTGCGGATTGGGTGCCTCGCCGGTACGTCTGCACAACTCAGGCGCACGCACCTGTCAGGGCAACTCGTCCGCACGATCGGGTGGTCGTGTCTCACAGTCCCTGGCGAGGGACGCTTCAGCGAGGCGGGACGCTTCAGCCCAATGGACGATCAGCGCCAGACTACCTGTCAGGCGGGCGAGACGGGCCAGTTGAGCGGAGCGCCGCAGGCAGTGCAGGCCGTCATTGGCGGCCAGACGGGTGCCTGACAGCGGTAGCAGGGAAAAACGCCGGGCGGCATCGCGACTGGCGCGGCGGGCGGAGTGCCGGTACTTGCGCTTCCAACGCTCGCGGCCTGAGCGAAGTTGTAGCCGCACTTCGGGCAGGTCGTCAGACCCTTCTTGACCTGCTCTCCGCACACAGGGCAGAGTCGCCGTTGGGGCCGGCTCATAAGCCAGATCAGGCTGAACACAACGAAGCCGATGAACCAGATCAGGAACAAGAGCGTGACGGCGATTCCTTTGCCGATCGTCGCACCAGCCTGGCATGCATCGGTGTACGTCGCGGTCGTGCAGACATCCTTGGTGCTCGTTGCGCTCGCGGAGACGATCCAGAGCGCCATGAGCACCGTCCAGATCACGACGGCCCAGGTCGCTTTCCGCCAGCGCGGGATGAACCGCATGTGCAGGCCCCCCTTCGTTGCTCGTCATTGCAGGTTTGCGCGGAGGACGCTCGCGCACGGCCAGTATGGGACCTGTCGACTTGGCTGCGGACCCCCTGGCGCACGCCTCATGCTCACGCGCAATGACTACCAGAGGTATCGATGGTAGTCATTGGCTGGTCGGCGACCCACCCCCCGACGATGCCGCGATAATGGTGCCGGCTTCCGGCAGGTCGGGCAAGTCGGCGCCAGCGCTCAGGATCGCCCGGGCATCAGACTACGGCTACGAGATCAGTTCCGCCGTCTCGCGCCTGAGTGATGGACCTCCGACCTTGGACGAGCCGTGTCCCGCGCCGCGATCTTGCACTCCGTGCCTGAAGCACCCGGCTCTCGAAGTTACTCACAATGGGCAGGTCTCGCCCGCCCGTTCGCTCACGCATTGGTAGTCATGGAGAGCCCGAGGCCACGGCGATGAGCCGTCGAGACCATCACGTCCAAACCCTCTCGTTGTCAAAGGAGCCTTGGGTGAACGTCGTCCTGTGGGTCGCTCAGGTGATTCTGGGACTTGCCTTCTTCGGCGCCGGCTTCGATCAAGCCGTGCTCTATGAGGACGCCGGCCGGCGGATGGCCTGGGTCGCCGCTCTGCCGAAGGGTCTGGCCGTCATCCTCGGCACGCTGGAGATGGTCGGCGCGGTCGGGCTGATCGTACCGGCCTGGACAGGGACCCAGCCGTGGCTGACGGCAACCGCCGCACTGGCGTTGGCGGTGCTCATGGGGATCGCCGTCGTCTACCACGTGGGGCGCCGCGAGATCCCCCAGATCGCATTCAGCACGACGTTCGGACTCGTTGCGGCCTTCGTCGCTTTCGGCCGCTTCTTCGTTGCGCCCTTCTGACCTGGCGCCGTCCTACTGGCGCGCGACCGGCCTCATCGGATAGACGCCGATCACGGCCGGGCCTACCGGATCGAGGAGAAGCTCGCAGCCGACTTCGCCGGATTTGACGAGATCGCCCAGGTAGATGGCCTCCTGCGTGGGCAGCCCCACGTAGAGAGTGCCCTGCCCGGTGGTCATGGGGCTGACCTCGTCCTCCATCCCCTCGATCTCGAAGCGGCGCCGCAGCTCGTGGACCGGAACGTAGGGACGGCTCTTGATGAAGCGACGCATCTGGGCGAGGGTGCAGGAGGGTTTCCGTTCGCCCGACTCGGGATCGACCTCATTGCCGTCGGGTCCGGGCTGCCCGGCCGATGTGGCGCCGTCGGCCGGTTCAATGGACCGTGCGGGCGGGGCCAGCCGCGCCACAGGAGTCGGGCGCGCGGGCTGAGCCAGCCGCGCTGAAGGAGCGGAGGCTCTGGCGTATGGCAGCCTTCTGGGTGCGGCGTTCGACCGGGATCTGTTCGCGGGCGGAGCCGCTCCTTCGCCGACGGTGGCCGATTGCTCGCCTGTGGCCGATTGCTCGCCTGTGGCCTGCGGGCCCTCCGGGGCGGAAGCCGTGGCCGATCCGCCGCTGCGTCCGCGGCCGTGTCGACGAGGGCTCATGAGGCCATCAGCTCCGTGACGCCGCGGCCTGTTCGAGGGCCTCGGCGGGCGCGGTGCCGGCCAGGACACGCTCGGCGTAGCGTTCGGCGAAGTTGCTGGCGGCCTGCTCCGGGACGATGGCCCGGATCGACTCCGCGTCCATGCCGTAGCCGTACTTGATGGCCGCGATGTTCTCGTCGATGTACTTCTTCGGCAGCGCTTCGATCAGATGCTTCTCGGTGAAGTCGACGTCGCAGACGCACAGCAGCCGGCCCAGGGCGATCATGTTGCCGAAGAGGTCGCGCCCGAACTTGTCGACGCCCAACTGCAGGAAGGGGATCTCCTCGCCCTTTTCGCCGGGCTTGATCAGGTCGCAATCGGCAATGACATAGTCCGCGCTCAGGTGGACGGGGCCGCGGTCGGCAAGGCGCAGGACGACATCCGCGCACTCAACCACGAAGTTGCTGATCGGCTCGCGGTCGTAGGACAGGAAGGCCTCGCTCATGCCGCCACGGACCGAAGAGTCGTAGTCGAACAGAAGCGTGACCTCGTAGCCCATGACCGCCAGCAAGCTGGCCATCGTGTTGCCGATGACGCGAACGCCCTGCCCCCCGATCCCGTCTATCACGACGGACTTGGCGGTCATCAGGTCCTCCTCGCTGCGGGCGGCTTCATTCGCCCTGGCCGTTCCCGGACGGCGCGGCACCGGCCACCGTCACGGGCTCGCCCTTCACTATCCCGAGCTGGTGCGGCTCCAGGTGCGTGGCGTCGCGCGGTCCCGGCTTGTACTCGGTCTTGTACTGCTGGAGCATCTCGTAGGCGCTGGCGAATCCGATCCGCCGGCCGTTGTTCTCGATGCACTGGCTGGCGATGTCGATGAACGAGAAGCCCGGCCACGCGATGGCCTCCTTGATCGCCTTTCGCATCGGTCCCTGGTGGTAGACCGTGGTCTTGGCATAGAAGGCGTTCGGGTTCGTGTTCACCAGGCCCTGAAGGTTGATCGGAGAGTACGCGGCGCCGGCCGGAGACGACAGAGTCGTGGTCCCCTGCGGAGTCGTGGGCCCGGTCTGGCCGCCGGTAAGGCCGTAGATCTCGTTGTTGTTGCACAGGACCGTGATGTTGGGGTTGCGGCGGATCGAATGGATCAGGTGATTTCCGCCGATCGAAGCCATGTCGCCGTCGCCGGAGACCACGATCACGTTGAGTTCCGGGCGAACCGTCTTGATTGCCTCGGCCACCGGCAGCGTCCGGCCATGGAGCGTGTACACGGACTCGAAGTTCATGTATGCGCCCATGCGGCCCGTGCAGCCGATTCCGGTCACGAGAACGGTGTTGTCCTTGTCCAGGCCGACTTCGTCCATAACACTGGCCAGCTGCTGCATGATCAGGCCGATGCCGCAGCCTGGGCACCAGATCGTAGGGAAGAGATGGGTCTTCAGTTTGTCTTTGATGGCCATTGCGATGGAACCTCTAGGGGACGCGGGTCAGCCGACCTTGGCCGGTGCCTTGGCCTTGGGCTTGGCCGGAGCTTTGGCGCCGTCCTCGGCCGGAGCTTCGGCTGCAGCGGTGGACGACTCTTTGGGCAGCATGCCGATCCTGTCGAGCCCCTCACGGATGGCTTCCAGACTCATGCGGCCGCCGAGCAGAGGCACCCGTTCGACGCGGCGCAAAAGCATTCGCTCTACCACGTTGGCGTACTGACCGTCGCTCCCCTCGATGACGATGATCTTCTTGTAGCGCGGCGCGATCGCGCCCAGCTCTTCGTCCAGAGTGGGCCAGATTCGGATCGGCCGGAACAGTGCGAAATACGGAGCGAGCGGCTGGGCGACGCGACGGGTGATGCCGAAGGCAATGACCAGCGTA
Source organism: Chloroflexota bacterium (assembly GCA_003141455.1). Taxonomy (GTDB): domain Bacteria; phylum Chloroflexota; class Limnocylindria; order Limnocylindrales; family CSP1-4; genus Fen-1039. The sequence goes on from PLMA01000035.1 coordinate 7,382, forward strand.
TCGGACGCCTTGTTCCAGCCAAACTCGTGGAAGGCGTAGCGCTCGGCGACCTTGCGGCGCATCTCGCGCATCTCCTCGTACTGCCGGATGTACTCGTCCGAGTCCGCCGTCGCCGGCTCGCCGTCCGCGTACGTAGCCACTCCCGAGAAGAGGCGCGTCCCCCCGGACGCGAGCGGCGGAATGGTCCGCTTCACGACCGGAACCTTGATCTCGTCAAGGTCCACGACTTCGTTGAGGTGGCCCAGGAACGCATCTGAGAGGATGATCACCGGCGATCGGCTCTCCTCCGCGGCGTTGAAAGCGTGGATCGTGTACTCGTAGCACTCCGCCACGGTGGACGGGTAGAAGGCGAAGCTGGTGTAGTCGCCGGTAGACCCGTAGCGGCTCTGGGCCAGGTCGCCCTGGCCGGGCATCGTCGGCATGCCGGTGGCCGGTCCCACGCGCATCACGTTCACGACGACCGCTGGGATGCCGATCTTATGGCCGTACCCGATGGCCTCCTGCATCAGGCTGAAGCCTGGCCCGGAGGTGGCGGTGAACGACTTGGCCCCCGCCAGGCTCGCGCCCATGATCGCGTTGGCACTGGCGATCTCGTCCTCGGCCTGGAGGAAGCGGAACTCCGGATGCCCGGCGGCGTACTGCGACGCCTGCGCCAGGATCTCCGACGAGGGGCTGATCGGATAACCGGCGTAGTAGCCGGCCCCGGCGCGGATTGCGCCGAGCAAAACAGCCTCGTTTCCCTGTACGAGTCGCTTGGTCATCGGTCGATCCTGTCGATCACGTCGGGTTGTCGCGGTCGACGTCGGGAGCGCTCTCTGCGTCGGTGAGGCCGCGATGGGGGTCGGTGCCGGCGACAGCCGGGCCGCGGGCGACGTCCGGGATGTGGGGCCGGGCTTGACCGACCGGTGTCTTGGCCGGGGCGGCCTCAATCGGCAGCTTGCCGGATTCGTCGCGCTTGGGCAGGACCTCGATGGCGAGATCGGGGCAGAAGCGCTCGCACAGGCCGCAGCGGATGCAATCCGTCGCCTCGATGATGGCGTCATGGGTCAGCACGAGGCTGTCTTTGGGGCAGATCTCGACGCAGATGTTGCAGCGTTTGCACCACTCGTCGACCCACCGGATGTTGACGTAGTCAACGATGGTGGGCTCCCGATGGGGGCGACGTTCGGGTGCGTAGAGAGTTGTCGTAGCTGGACTCCCGGTATTTCGAGCCAACCGGAGGGACGCCGGTCCGTGAAGTCTACGGAATAGTTGGTGTCTGCGCAGGTTGACAGCCGTTGCGGTTCGCAGGGCGCCCTCTCGGGCGGCACCGCGCGGCCGTGTGAATTCGGTAGCTAGGGCCTCATCGTAGGCGCAGTCGTGGTCTCTACTGAACTCGCAGCACCGTCTTCGCCTTGATCCAGTGGCGCTCGAGCTGGTAGTAGTCGCGCTCCGGCGGAGCGAAGATGTGGACTATTACGAAGCCGAAGTCGAGCAACGTCCAGTGCGAATTGGATCCGCCCTCGCGTCCGATCGGCCGAACGCCCTCCTCGCGCAACGCCTGGGCGATGCCGTCGCCGATCGCGCCGAGCTGGCGCTCCGAACCACCCGAGCAGATAACGAAGTAGTCCGTGAAGGAGGTCAGCTCCGTCACGTCGAGCAGAACGATGTCCGCGGCCTTCTTGTCCTCCGCGGCCTCGACGATCTTGCGAGCGACGTCGAGAGCGCTCAAGCGGAGGCCGCGCTGGCGGAGCGACTCCTCGATCTCCGGCTCGGACTCCACTTCGGGCTCTTCGGCGGCGGTAGCCGCTTCCAGGGCGTCGGCAGCGGCCGCCTCGCCGGCTGCCTGGGCGGTGACGGTGCGTTTGCGCCGTCGCGGCAGGCCGTCTGGGCTGGGCGTCGTTTCCGCCGAGGGCGATGGGTCGGTCACGTCAAGCGGTCCTCCGGGCATGGTCAGAACGATACAGCCGATGCTCGCGTATGTACGCCTCTACGGCCGGCGGAACGAGATACCGGATCGAGCGGCCTGACTCGGCACGATTGCGAACATCCGAGGCGGAATGGGCAAGCGGCACGGTCTGAACGCACACGACGCGATCGACCGCGGTCCCGGCGCGGTCACCGGCTCCGGGCTCGGCCGGGAGGTGAGACTCGAGCCAGGCCGCATCCGGCAGGGGCGCGCCAGGCCTGGGCACCACGACCAGCCGGCAAAGCGACATCAAGCGGAGCGGTTCGTGCCAGGTACAGAGGCCGGCCAGCGCCTCGGACGAGAGAATGAAGAAGAATTCCCGCGCCACTCCCCGGCGTGCCGCCTCATCGACCAGCTCACCAACGGTGTCGACGGTGTACGAGGGACCGTCACGCTCCAGCTCGATCCGGGAGATCGTGAAGGCGGGATTGCCGGCTATGGCCAGCTCCACCATGGCCGCACGATCCGTGGCCGCGGCCAGCACGGCCTCGGGCTTGTGGGGCGGGATCGCCGCAGGCACGAAGAGAACGCGATCCAGCTCGAGAGCTTCGCGAACCTGCTCCGCGATCACGAGGTGGCCGTAATGAATGGGATCGAACGTTCCGCCCAGGATGCCGACGCGTCGATCGCCCGGCGCGACCCAGTCCGGCCCGGTCATTGGGAGTCCCACTCGTCGGGCTCCCACTCCAATTCGCTGCCGCCGATCCGAACGGTCTCCCCGGCAGCCACGCCGCGGCGGCGCAGCTCTTCATCGATCCCCAGCCGGATGAGGTCCCGCTGGAACCTCTCGGCCGACTCCTCGACCTCGAAGTTGGTCTGGGCTGCCAGCCGCTCGATCTTCTTGCCGTGAACCACGAGCACGCCGTCTTCGCGCTCGACGCGGAAGGCGTCGCCCACGGAATCCATGCGGTGGACCACGATTCCGGCCGGCTCGCGCGGCTCGGCCAGCTCGGCGGCATCGGGGAGGAGTGCTGCCAGACGGGCGCGAAGTCCGGCCAGACCGTCGCCCTCGGAGGCGGAGATGGCCACGGCTTCAACCCGCTCGGCCCGGCGGGCGGCCTCGAAAGCGGCCCAGGCTTCGGCGGCCCGCGGCCGATCCATCTTGTTGAACGCGACGAGCGCCGGCTTCTCGAGCAGCGCCGGATCGTGGGCGGCCAGCTCGTCGCGGATCACGTTGTAGTTCCATTCCGGGTCGCGATCCGAGCCGTCGACGACGTGGACGAGAATCCGCGTCCGTTCCACGTGACGCAGGAATGCGTGGCCCAGGCCGGCGCCGGAGCTGGCGCCTTCGATGAGCCCGGGCACGTCGGCGATCGTGGGGCGGCGGCTATCTTCGTCGCCAAGGTCGAGCACGCCGAGATTCGGTTCCAGGGTCGTGAACGGGTAGTCGGCAATCTTCGGCGTGGCCGCGGTCAGGGCCGCCAGCAGGGTGGACTTGCCGGCATTCGGCAGCCCCACGAGCCCCACGTCGGCGATGAGCCGCAGCTCGAGGCGAATCCAGCGCTCCTCGCCCGGCTCACCCTTCTGAGCGTGGTGGGGAGTCTGGTGCGTCGACGTCGCGAAATGGACGTTGCCCAGTCCGCCCCGGCCGCCCCGGCCGACCAGCAGGGTCTGCTCGGAAGCGACCAGATCGCCGACCAGCTCCCCGGACTCGTCATCGAAAATGCCCGTGCCCGGCGGAACCTTCAGCGTCAGATCGCTGCCGGCCTTGCCGTGCATGCGCTGTCCGGCGCCGCGGCCGCCCGAGACGGCCTTGAAATGGTGCGCGTGGCGGTAGTCGCGAAGGCTGGTCTCACCCGGATCGACGGTCAAATAGACGGAGCCGCCACGGCCGCCGTCGCCGCCGTCGGGGCCGCCGCGCGGCACGTGGGCCTCACGTCGGAAGGTCGCCGCGCCGTCGCCGCCGTCGCCGCCGCGCACCCAGATCCGGACCTGATCTAGGAACATGTCTCAATTCTCGCACGCCCCTCGGCCGCTACCGGGTGTCGCCACACCAGGTGTCGGGCCGCGCGGGAGCAGTGGACGGAACGCAGGACTACTGCTCCAGGCTCTTGGTCAGAGTCGCCAGGAACTGGACGTTGTTGTCCGTCTTGGAGAGACGGTTGAGCAGCAGCTCGATCCCCTCGTTGGTCCCGACCGCGGAGAGCATCCGGCGCATCGTCCAGACCATCTTGAGAGTCCCCTCCTCCAGGAGCAGCTCCTCGCGTCGGGTGCCGGAGCGCTGGACATCGATGGCCGGGAAGATGCGCTTCTCGGCGAGCTTGCGGTCCAGGATGAGCTCGCTGTTGCCGGTGCCCTTGAACTCCTCGTAGATGACGTCGTCCATGCGGGAGCCCGTGTCCACCAGGCAGGTGCCGATGATCGTGAGCGAGCCGCCCTCTTCGATGTTTCGCGCCGCGCCGAAGAAACGCTTGGGCGGATAGAGGGCGATCGGGTCGAGGCCGCCCGAAAGGGTTCGGCCGGACGGCGGAAGGGCCAGGTTGTAGGCGCGGGCGAGGCGAGTGATCGAGTCGAGCAGGATGACCACGTCGCGGCCGGTCTCGACCTGGCGTTTGGCGATCTCGAGGGCCATCTCGGCCACGTGGGTGTGGTTCTCGGTCGGCTCATCGAAGGTGGAGCTGATGACCTCGCCCTTGACCGAACGGCGCATGTCGGTGACTTCCTCGGGCCGCTCGCCGATCAGGGCGACCATGAGAAGGATGTCCGGGTAGTTCTCGCTGATGCCGTTGGCGATGTGCTTGAGGAGGAACGTCTTACCGGCCTTGGGCGGGCTGACGATCAGGGCGCGCTGGCCCTTGCCGATCGGGTTGACGAGGTTGATCAGTCGCTGGCTGAGGTTCTTGGGGTCGGTCTCGAGGTTGATCAGCACGTTGGGGTGGACGGGGGTGAGGTCGCCGAACTGGGGCCTGCGACGAGCGGTCTCGGCGTCGACGCCGTTGACGCGGTCGACCCGAATCATGCCCCAGTACTTTTCCCCCTCCCGCGGAGCGCGGACGGAGCCGCTGATCCTGTCGCCGATGCGCAGACCGTAGCGGCGGATCTGGCTGGACGATACGTACACGTCTTCCTGGCTGGGCATGAGGCCGTGGCGCCGCATGAACCCGAAGCCCTCCTCGACGATGTCGAGGATGCCGGTGGCGTACGCATGGCCGGCCAGCTCGCTCTGTCGGACCAGGATCTGGTCGACGAGATCTTCCTTACCGGCGGCACCGGCCTCCATCTCGAGGTCTCGGCCGACGGCCTGGAGCTCGTCGGCGTTCATCCCGCTCAGCTCGGCGAGGTCGAGATCGCGGGAGTCGCCCTCCTGGAAGTCGTCGTACTCGACCGTTGGCGTGCGACCGGCAGGACGTCGGCGAGGTCGGCGATTGCGTGAGCGTGGGTCTGAACCGTTGGGAGACATGGGGGGCAGAACTCGTGTGGGGAAGGTGCCGTGCAGGCTAGTCGCGCGGAATCTGTCCGCAGCGGGTACGCACGGTCGGGGTGACGCGGAGAATACCCGGCCCGGCGGGCGCCGTCAATCATTCGTTCGTGCGAGTCCGGCGGCCGCCAACACCAGATCCGCCACCCTAGGCGCCACGTGGCTCATCCGCGGGACTTGCGGGGGTGCCTTTGTGACCGCCCGGGCCCGCCGACAACACGAACAACGGCCCTGAGCGGTCGGCCCCACGAAGCGTAGCGTGATCGCCAACACTCCCCCCGCGGCGCCGCCCCGCCGCGACGACATAGGCTCCCAGAGCGCAAACCGGAGGCCACGTGAGCCCAACCAGGGCCGAAGACGACGTCGCGGCGATCGCCAAGCGCTGGAAGAACAAGCGCGGCAGCCTGATCATGGCCCTCCACGGGCTCCAGGATCGTTACGGCTACGTCCCACGCGACGCGGCGATGAGCCTGGGCCAGGAGATGGACGTCCCGCTGGCACGGATCTACGAGGTCCTCACCTTCTACAACTATTTCCGCCTGGAAGCGCCGGGAAAGCACGTCGTGTCCGTGTGCATGGGCACCGCCTGCTACCTCAAAGGCGCTCCGCAGCTGCTGGACAACGCCTCCGAAAGGCTCGGCATCCGGCCCGGAGAGACCACTCCAGATGGCGAATACCACCTCCAGGTGGTTCGTTGCGTCGGCTGCTGCGGCCTGGCGCCGGTTGTCACGGTCAACGGAAAGCTGCTCGCCAAGGTGACGGCGGAGACCCTCGAGGCGTCCATGGCCCCGGCGGGCGCACCGGCCCGGGCAAGCGCTCCGTCTCGGGCGGGCGCACCGGCCCTTGCGGGCGCTTCGGCCCCTGCGGGCGCGGCCGAAGGCGAGAGGGCTTGACATGGCACGATTGACGCTCGCCGAGCTTCAGGCCCGCATCCACGCCCCATCGCCCGCCGCGGACATGCCGAGGATCAAGGTCGGCATGAGCACGTGCGGCCTGGCGGCCGGCGCGGACGGGGTATTCGACGTCCTCGAAACCGAGGTCAAGCGCCGCGCCCTGAACTGGCGCGTAAGCCGGACGGGATGCGCGGGCATGTGCAGCATGGAGCCGCTCGTTGAGGTGACCCTGCCCGGAGAACGTGCGGTCATGTTCGGAGAGGTCACGCCCGAGTTCGCCAGCCAGCTTGTCGCGGCCTGCGCGGACGGCAACGCCCTTCCCGCGGATCATCGAGTGCCCGGCATCGCCGACCTGGCTCGCGTCGCCGGCGAGCCCGTCGCGACCGAGGGGGCCCCGCGCCAGTACCGCATTGTGATGCGCAACTGCGGCGTGATCGATCCCGAGCAGATAGACGAGTATCTCGACCGCGGCGGTTACCAGGCCCTGGCGAAGGCGCTCTCATCGATGTCGCCGGAACAGGTCATCGAAGAGCTGAAGATCAGTGGCCTGCGAGGCCGGGGCGGCGCCGGCTTCCCGGCCTGGCTCAAGTGGCGCCTGACACGCGAGTCGCCGGGCGACGAGCACCTCATCGTCTGCAACGGCGACGAGGGCGATCCGGGCGCCTACATGGACCGCAGCGTCCTAGAGGGCGATCCCCACGCCGTCCTCGAGGGCATGATCCTCGGCGGCTACGTGATCGGGGCGAAGCAGGGCTTCTTCTACATTCGAGCCGAATACCCGCTGGCGATCCAGCGCATCGAGAAGGCGATCCGCCAGGCGAAGGCGAGCGGCCTGCTGGGCGCCAACATCCTCGGCTCCGACTTCAGCTTCAACGTGGAGGTCCGGCTGGGCGCGGGTGCCTTCGTCTGCGGAGAGGAGACCGCGCTCATCGCCTCGCTGGAAGGCAGGCGCGGCACGCCCTCGCCCCGGCCGCCGTACCCGTCTGTGAAGGGCTTGTGGAATCAGCCCACGATGATCAACAACGTCGAATCGCTGGCCAACCTGTCGCAAATCATCGCCCGCGGCGGGAAGTGGTTTTCGACGATCGGGCTGGGCAAGTCGACCGGAACCAAGGTCTTCGCCGTGACGGGCAAGGTCAAGCATGCCGGCCTCGTCGAGATACCGATGGGCATGACCCTGCGACAGGTCGTCGAGGGCATATGCGGCGGTACCAGTTCCGGCGGCCCGATCAAGGCCGTTCAGACCGGCGGACCGTCGGGTGGGCTCATTCCCGGCCGCGAGCTCGACACGCCGATCACGTACGAGCACCTCCAGAGGCTCGGGTCGTACATGGGCTCGGGCGGCATGATGGTCATGGACGAGACCGACGACCTCCTGGAGCTGTCCCGGTTCTACCTGGGCTTCTGCGTCGACGAATCGTGCGGCAAATGCGCGCCTTGCCGAATCGGAGGCACGCAAATGCTCCGACTGCTCGACAAGATCGCTGCCGGGAAGGGACGCGAGGAGGACATCGCCACGATCAGGCGGCTGGCCAACGCGATGCAGAAGGCATCCCTTTGCGGACTCGGGCAGGGCGCTCCCAGTCCGGTCCTTTCGGCTTTGCGCTACTTCGAACCCGAGTTCCGGGGTCGGCTGACCATGGACAGGAACTGAGACGGGCATGCAAACCTTTACGGACAAGATCCAGGCGACGATCAACGGCCTCCCCGTCGAGGTCCGGGCCGGTGCGACCATCCTCGACGCGGCGCGCCAGGTCTCCGTTCACATCCCGACCCTGTGCAAGCATCCGGATCTGGATGCGACTGCAGCCTGCGGCATGTGCATCGTCCGGGTCGCGGGCTCCTCCAAGATGCTGCGCGCCTGCTGCACGCCGGTCGAGCAGGAGATGGAGATCACGACCGAGAACCCGGAGATCATCCAGGTCCGCCGGACCGTGATCGAGATGATCCTGTCCAGGCACCCGAACGAATGCCTGACCTGCGGCCGAAACCAGAACTGCGAGCTGCAGACTCTGGCCGCCGATTTCGGTCTGCGCGAGATCTGCCTCGACAGCGTCGTTCCGGACCTGCCCATCGACGACACCACCAAGGCCGTCGTCCTGGACCCGCGCAAGTGCATCACCTGCGGCCGCTGCATCCAGGTCTGCCAGCAGATCCAGGACGT
>PLMA01000035.1:15820-90643 GCA_003141455.1 Chloroflexota bacterium
GTCGCCATCGGCGAGGCCTTCGGCTTCCCGATCGGCACCAACCTGACCGGCAAGACGTACGCCGCCCTTCGACGGATGGGCTTCGATGCGGTCTTCGACACGAACTTCGGCGCCGACCTGACGATCATGGAAGAGGCTCACGAGTTCGTGGAGCGGTTCACGAACGCCAAGTCCGTGCTGCCGCTGATCACGACGTGCTGCCCGTCGTGGGTGGACTTCATGGAGAAGTTCCACGACGACATGATCCCCCACTTCTCGTCCTGCAAGTCGCCCCAGGCGATGGTCGGGGCCCTGGCCAAGACCTACTACGCCGAGAAGATGGGCCTCGATCCGGCCAAGGTCTTCGTCGTCTCGGTCATGCCCTGCACGGCCAAGAAGTTCGAGATCATCCGCAGCAAGTCGATGCACTCGTCCGGCTTCCAGGACGTGGACGTCTCGCTCACCACCCGAGAGCTGGCGCGCATGATCAAGCAGTCGGGCATCAACTTCCCGGCCGTGAAGGAAGAGCAGCCCGATCACCTCCTCGGCGCGTATACCGGCGCGGGCACGATCTTCGGCACGACCGGCGGCGTGATGGAGGCCGCGCTGCGGACCGCCCACTTCCTCATGACCGGAGCCAATCCGCCCCGCATCGACTTCCAGGCGACGCGCGGGCTGGAAGGCGTCAAGGAAGGCAGCACCGTCATCGACGGCCACGAGGTCCGTTTCGCGGTGGCGCACGGCCTGGGCAACGTCGAGACGGTCTTGAACCGGGTTCGAGCCGCGCGTGACGCCGGCGAGCCACCGGCGTATCACTTCATCGAGGTCATGGCTTGCCCCGGCGGCTGCGTAGGCGGCGGCGGCCAGCCGTACGGCGTCACGGACGGGCTGCGGGCCAAGCGCGCCGCCGGCCTGTATCAGGACGACCAGGCCGGCCTGTGGCGATGCGCCCACGAGAACCCATACGTGCAGAAGCTGTACGACGACTTCCTGGGCGAGCCGCTGGGCGAGAAGTCCGAACAGCTGTTGCACACGAGCTACCGCTCTCGGCCGACTTACCGGCGCTAGCTCACTCGGACTCGAGCTCCCCGACGGCCACCGGCAATCGCCGCGCCGTCAGGCTGGCGCCCGCGCTCGCCAGGGCGACGCAGCCGATCGCCACGAGATCGGTGACGTGGAGCAGCTGCCCCAGAATCACGAAACCTACCAGCGCCGCGATCGCCGGCTCGAGGCTCATCAACACCCCGAACGTGGCCGCCGGCAGGCGTCGCAACGCGGCGATCTCCATCGTGTACGGGATTGCGCTGCTGAAGAGGGCGACGACGACGCCCCCTGCCAGGGCGAGCGGTGCGACCAGCAGGGGCCGCACGTCGGAGAGCGTGAGAGTCACAGGCAAGACGAGCAGCCCGGCCACGACCATCGCCAGGGTGAGGCCGCGCCCGTCCGGCCAGTAGCCCGCGACCCTCCTGCCGACCACGATGTAGAGCGCCCAGCACAACCCCGCAATGAAGACCGCCACCACACCGATCGCATCGTCCGCATTCAGGCGGCCGCCGGCCAGGGTGTAGATGCCCGCGGCTGCCAGGACGACCCAGACCAGATCGAGCCAGCGGCGAGAGCCCAGAACGGCCACCGTGAGTGGGCCCCAGAACTCGATCGTGACGGCCACGCCGAGTGGAATGCGCGACAGGGCCACGTAGAAGACCGAGTTCATGATCGCCAGGATCACGCCCAGGGCGACGCAGCTCAGCAGTGCGATGCGCGTCGCGCCGCGCAGCCTGATCGGTTGAAAGGCGAGCAGCAGCAACGCCCCAAAGACGATCCGCATCGTGACGACGGGGAGCGGCCCAAATTCCCGCAGCAACGAGGTCGCGAGGCCGGCGCCGCACTGCACGGACAGGGCCGCCGTCAGGATCAGAACCTCGGGCGGCAGCGCGTCCAGGCGACCCTTCGCCCCGGCCTCGGAATCGGCGGTCCGATCGCCCGGTTTGGTCATCGGAAGCGTGCCATCGCGACGCCGGCTGGTGACCGGCGGGCGGCTAGGCGCCCTTCCCGGCACCGCTCTTGCGCGCCGCTTCCCAGTCCTTCTTGAACTGGACGATTCCCTTGTCCGTCAGCGGGTGATGGACCATCTGCTGCAGGATCTTGAACGGCAGAGTGGCGATGTGGGCACCGGCCAGGGCCGCCTGGGTCACGTGCAACGGGTTGCGGATCGAAGCCGCGAGGACCTCGGTCTCGATGTCGTACAGCGCGAAGATCTCGGCCAGCTCGCGAACGACCGTCATGCCGTCCTGGTTGATGTCGTCGAGACGGCCCACGAAAGGCGAGACCAGACTTGCCCCCGCCTTGGCGGCGAGAAGTCCCTGGTTCGTGCTGAAGACGAGCGTGCAGTTGGTCTTGATCCCCTCGTCGGCAAAGCGCGCGATGGCCTCCAGGCCGTTCTCGCTCATGGCCACCTTGACGACGATGTTCGGAGCGAGCTTGGCGAAATGGCGGCCCTCTTCGAGCATCCCTTCAACATCGTCGGCGATCACTTCCGCCGACACGGGACCGGAGGTGAGCTTGCAGATCTCCACAAGAACAGAGTCGTAGGAGCCGCCGACTTTCGCGTAGAGACTCGGGTTGGTCGTGACGCCGTCGAGGATGCCCCATCGGGCGGCGGTACGGATCTCTTCGATCTCGGCGGTGTCGAGGAATATCTTCATCTAGCAGCTCCTGTTGTCGCGGGGACGGGCTCACGCCACCGGATCGAGCCGCGCTCCCGGTCCGCGGCTGGATCGTACCATTGGGACCGATCTAACCCCCACAGGGCCGTGCGGTCGCTTGGCCCTAGCTCCCCGATCGATGTGGTGAGGTCGCCGCCTCAACCGGCGCGTTGCCCCCGCGCCGATCGACCTCACCCACGTCGTCTTGCCTGCGTTCGTCTTCTACCAGACAAGACGTACAGGGGTGGCAGATGGTTCGCCAAAGGCGGGGATTCCGGAGACACGCCCCGAACGAGATCCGGACCCTCGGCCGGGCACCGTCCCCACTGTCGCCTGGACGCCCTGCGATCGTCGGCCCGCCGCCAACTATCCCGCGCGGCCCCGAGTCAGGCTTCGGGCGCTCCCGTCGGGAGTAGCCCCGCCGGCGCCATCGGCTGGCGCGTCGCCGGCCGAAGCTCCGGCTCGCGTCCCTGCGAGATCGCGACCGCCACACCGATGAACCCGTCGAATAGCGGATGCGGCCGATCCGGCCGGCTGCGGAACTCCGGATGGAACTGGCTGGCCACGAACCAGGGGTGGTCCCGCAGCTCGATGATCTCGACCAGCCGGCCGTCTGGCGACTGCCCCGACAGGATCATCCCGGCCGCTTCCAGAAGCGGTCGATAGCTGTTGTTCACCTCGAAGCGGTGGCGGTGCCGCTCGTAGATCAACTCGGTGCCGTAGACCGCGTGCGCCTTCGAGCCGGGTGTGAGGCGAGCCGGGTACAGGCCCAGTCGCATGGTCCCGCCCTTCTCCTGCATCGTGCGCTGGTCCGGCATGAAATCGATGACGGGGTGCTCGGTGAACATGTCGAACTCGGTCGAATTGGCATCCTCAGTGCCGAGCACGTCGCGCGCGAACTCGATCACTGCGCACTGGAGTCCCAGGCATAGGCCCAGGTAGGGCATGCGACGCTCGCGAGCGAACTTGGCCGCCAGGACCTTGCCCTCGATGCCGCGGTGGCCGAAGCCACCCGGGACGACGATGCCACCGATGCCGGCCAGCGTCTCCTCGATGTTGTCCCTGGTCAGCAGCTCCGAGTCTATCCAGCGGATCTTGACGTCCACCTCGTGAGCCCAACCGGCATGCTTCAGGGACTCGCTGACCGACAGATACGCGTCCGGCAGCTCGATGTACTTGCCGACGAGCGCGATCTCGAGCGTGGGCTTGGGTCGCTTGATGAGCTCGACCAACTCGGTCCAGGACTCGAGGTCGGGCGGCCGGGCAACGTCGTCCAGGCCCAGCTCGCGCGTCAGGAGCGACCCAAGGCCCGCCTCCTCGAACAGGAGCGGGACCTCGTAGATCGTCTGGGCCGTCTCCGCCGGAATGACCGCGTCGCTGGCGACATCGGTGAACAGGGCGATCTTGTCGCGGATCTCCTGGCTGACCGGGTGATCCGAGCGCAGGACGATCACATCCGGCTGGATGCCGATGCCGCGCAGCTCCTTGACGGAATGCTGCGTGGGCTTGGTCTTGAGCTCGCCCGTAGCCATGAGCGCCGGCAGTAGCGTGACGTGGACGTAGGCCACGTTCTGACGGCCGACATCCTTGCGCATCTGGCGGATCGCCTCCAGGAAGGGCAGCGACTCGATGTCGCCGACGGTCCCGCCCACCTCGACGATTACCACGTCGGCGCGGCCGTCGCGGGCCACCTGCTGGATCCGCTCTTTGATCTCGTTGGTGATGTGGGGAATGACCTGGACGGTGCCGCCGAGGTAGTCGCCGCGGCGTTCCTTGCCGATCACGGCCTGGTAGATGCGGCCGGTCGTGACGTTGGAAAGCTGCGTGAGATTCTCGTCGATGAACCGCTCGTAGTGGCCCAGGTCCAGGTCCGTCTCGGCGCCATCGTCGGTGACGAAGACCTCGCCGTGCTGGTAGGGCGACATCGTCCCGGGGTCGACGTTGATGTAGGGATCGAGCTTCAGGACGGAAACGGCGAGTCCGCGAGCTTTGAGGAGCCGCCCGACGCTGGCGGCGGTGATGCCCTTCCCGAGAGAGGAGGTGACGCCTCCGGTCACAAAGACATACTTCGCCATCGCGCGCATTTCCTCCGGGGGTTTTTCCAATTCTACGCATGACCCGGCTTCCCCGCAAACCGGCCCCGGGGGTGAGCGCCCGGGAAGACCCGGGCCCGGCTGGCTTCGCCCGTCCGCGGTGTCCGGTCGCACGCCGCCTTCGCGCCCCTTGCCTCGATTCTGAGGCAGTCAAATCGTGCATTCCGGTGCGTCATGCATGGCCAGCAATGGTTATGCTGCATTCGATTGCAGGCATCTGGGCGCGACGCCCGGGCGGCGTGCGCGAGTAGGAGGCTGCATGATCGAGGCCTCAGTACAGATCGGTGCCGATCCCATCGGGCGCATCTCGCCGCGTCTCTACGGGACTCTCGCCGAACACCTCGGGCGTTGCTGCTACGACGGGCTGTGGGTCGGACCTTCGTCGCAGATCCCCAACGTAGAGGGGTTCCGCACGGACGTGGTGGAAGCCCTCCGCGATCTGCCGATGCCGCTGGTCAGGTGGCCCGGAGGCTGCTATGCCGACCACTATCACTGGCGAAACGGGATCGGCAGTCCGGCAGAACGACCCCTGACTCTCGGCACGTCCTGCGGACTCTCCGTGCCCGATAGCAACGCCCTCGGAACTCACGAGTTCCTGCGTTTCTGCGAGCTCACGGGCGCCGAGCCGTACTTCTGCGGGAACGTTGGCAGCGGGTCTGTCCAGGAGCTGTGCGACTGGGTCGAGTACGTCAACTCCGACGTCGACACGTCTCTGGCCCGAGAGCGTGCCGCCAACGGCCGCCCGGAGCCAGGCCACGTTCGTGTGTGGGGTGTGGGCAACGAGAGCTGGGGCTGCGGGGGAAGCTTCGATGCGTCCGTCTACGCCCAGGAGTTCCGCCGCTACGCGACCATGCTCCGGCACATCGACCCGAAGGTCGAGCTCGTGGCCGTAGGCCTCGAGGACGACCCGCTCCCCGAGAGTGGCCTCGATCCAGACTGGAACGTGAGGTTCCTCGCGGCACTCGGGCCAAACGTCGGCCTCGTCGACCATCTGTCCGTTCACCGGTACTGGATCCGCGGAGGCCCCGAGACCGATTTCGATGAGGCCGACTACTACCGGCTCCTGGCCGAGGCGGACGCCACGGAGGCCCTGATCGAGCGCACCGCCCGGACGATCGGGGCAATGGCGCCGACATCTCATCGCATCGGCATCGCGCTCGATGAGTGGGGCGTATGGCATCCCGAGGCCCGAGACTGGGGACCTGGCGACGTGCCTCGCCGTACCCCGGCGACCTTCGAGCAGGCAGGCACGCTCAGGGACGCACTGGCGGCCGCCGCGGCGCTGGAGGTCTTCCACCGGCAGTGCTCCGTGCTCTCGATGGCGAACCTGGCCCAGACCGTCAATGTCCTCCATGCCCTCCTGGTCACCGACGGGGCCGCGTGCGTGAAGACGCCTACGTACCATGCCTTCTCCCTGCACAGCCCGCACATCGGAGCTCAGGCTCATGGCACGCAGGTAACGACCGACGTCACGCTGCCAAGCGGCCGGAGCGCGGTGAGTGCCACCGCCTCGACGTCCGACCGTGGAGCGGCGGTGACTCTCATCAACCGCCACTTCGACCGGGCGATAGCGACAGGCGTGCGCGTCGCCGGCATGGCGGTGGAGCGGGCTCGCGTCCTGGCCGCGGATGCCGCCAACGCCGTGAACAGCCTACAGATGCCGGACCACGTAGCTCCTCGACCCCTCGAGGTAGCTGGAACGTCGGAGGGCGAATTCACGTTCACCCTCCCGGCCCACTCGATGGCGACGATAGAGTTCCGCGCAGCCCGAGGCGAGCCATGACGCGGACGGATGCGAACGGAGGCGACCTGGACCGCCGTCAAGACCAGGTTCTCGCGGGTAGACGTATGAGATCCGGGGTGGAATATGCGGGGCGATGAAGTAGAACCCGGCACCGGGGCAACGGACAAAACTCCTCCGGTGCGGCGCAAGCACGCCCCGCGCACGGCGGCCGATGGGGCCGGCAAGGGGCCCAAGGCTCGAGGCGCTGAGAGCGGAAGCCGGGTCGGACGACCGGTCCGGCTGGCACGGCCGGCTACGATGCAGGACATCGCCGATGCCGTCGGGGTCTCCCAGAGCACAGTGTCCAGAGTCCTGGCCGGCGCAGCGATGCCAGTGCCGATCAGTCCGGCCACGCGCCAGCAGGTGCTGGACATGGCCCGCCAGATGCACTACCGGCCGAATCCACTGGCTCGCGGCCTGCGAGGTGCCGGGACGATGCTCCTGGGAGTCATCGTCCGCGAGATCACGGACCCGTTCTTCGCCGGAGCCATCGACGCCATCTCGGTGGAAGCGAGCAGGCACGGCTACAACGTCGTCCTGGGCCATGCCCACGGCCGGACGGACGAAGCCATCGCTCTCCGAGCCGTGTTGGAAACCCGGCATTGCGACGCGATCCTTCTCGTCGGAGACACCAGCGATCAACCGCGGCTGCTTGAGGATCTGCACGAGGCCAATGTCACGGTCGTGGGCATGTGGCAGGGATCTGCCGCACTACCCGGCATCTCGACCGTCAACGTCGACAACCGGCTGGGAATCCGGAGGCTGATCGATCACCTCGTCGGACTCGGGCATAGATCGTTCGGTTTCGTCGGTGGCTCCTTCTCCTTCGCCGGAGGGCGCCCGCTCGGGGACATCCGGGAACGCAAGCTCGCCTTCCTGGAAAGCCTGACCGAGCACGGCATCGAGGTCCCGCCCGAGTACTGCCGGGACGCCAATAACAACTTCGCGGGCGGAGCGAGGGAATTCGAGGCCCTCATGGCCCTGCCAAACCCACCCACCGCCGTCCTGGCGTCCACGGACGTCCTGGCCATCGGAGCGTTGCGAGCCGCTCACCGGCTCGGGTTAAGCGTGCCCGGCGACGTTTCCGTGGTGGGCTTCGACGATCTACCGGTGGCCGAGCACACCACGCCGTCGCTGACGACGGTTCGGCATCCTATCTCCGAGATGGCCGCGGTCGCGGTCCGAGCGGCAATCACAGACGTATCGGGCGAGTCCTCCCCGATCGTCGAGTGCCTCGAGCCGACACTGATCGTCCGGGAGTCGTCAGGACCGGCGCCGTCCCCTCGCCGGGGGCCGCCGATTGCGACCCCCGCGGCCGGCGAGGTCGTGCCGGCCTAGCTGGCCTGGTCTGGAGGCTTCTTCCCTGGGCCCGGGATGGAGCGCGCGTCTACTCCACGACCACCGTCGTAAAGTAGCGACTGCGCCGGACGTTGGATACGGCTTCGCCCGTGATCTCGATCTGCGCCTTGCAGGGCAGGTCGTCCGACGAAGTGCCGGCCATCAGCGTAACCAGCCCCGGTTCGATGACCAGACGGCCGTCCACGCCGGTGAAGGCCAGCTGCTCGACCGCCAGCCCAAAGCGGACTCTCTTGACCTCGCCGGCGGCCAGGTGGACCCGCTTGAACCCCCGCAGCTCCTTGACGGGTCGGGTGACGCTGGCCTCCTCGTCCCGAACGTACAGCTGCACGACCTCGTCGCCGGCCCTGTCGCCCAGATTGGCGACCTCGACGCTCGCCTCGAAGTCACCCTGCACATCCACAGTCCGGCGGTCCAACCGCAGATCGCGGACCTCGAAATGGGTGTAGGACAGCCCGAAGCCGAAGGGCCAGAGAGGCTCGTTGGATCCGTCGACGTAGGGCCCCTTCCAGGTCGAGTGGCCTCCCGATGGCTTGTGACCGTAGTAGATGGGGATCTGACCGACATAGCGCGGAACCGTAATGGGGAGCTTGCCGCCGGGGTTCGTGACACCGAAGAGCACGTCGGCCAGCGCCTCGGGACCTTCTTCTCCGGGAACCCAGGCGTGGATGACGGCGGCCACGGACGCAGCCTCCGATTCGATCGCCAGCGGTCGTCCCGCGACGAGGACCAGGACAACAGGCGTCCCGGTCGCGACGACGGCCGCCACGAGCTCTCCCTGGCGGCCGGGAAGGCCGATGTCCATGCGATCGCGACCCTCGCCGCAGGTGCAGTCCTCGGTCAAGCCCGATTTCTCGCCGACCACCACGATCGCTACGTCGGCACCCGAGGCCGCGTCGACCGCAGCCCTGATGCCTTCGTCATCCCCATCCTTGATCCCGCAGCCCGGGGCGAACCGGACCTCTGTCGAGTCGCCCAGCCGGTGGCGGATGGCGTCCAGGATCGTCGCCGAACCCGCAAGCTCGTCCTCGACGTTGAACCCCTCCGGTAGCTTCGAGCCGAATCCGCCCATCTCAATGAGCGCCTCGATATGAACTGCGTGCGCGTAGTCACCGATCAGATTCCGGGCGCTATCGGCACTGGGCCCGATGACGGCTATGGAGCGCAGACCCGGGCGCAGCGGAAGGATCCCGCTGTTGGAGAGCAAGACCATGGATTGGCGGGCCATCTCTCGGGCGAGGGCACGGTCGTCGACGGACGGCAGGCCGGCCGCTTCCGGATCGACATAGGGGTTCTCGAAGAGCCCCAGCTCGAACTTGGCTCGGAGAACGCGCGCCACAGCCGCATCGACAGTCTTCTCCGACACGCGACCGGATGAGACGGCCTCGGCCAGAGGGCCGGAGAAGAAGCGGAGGGTTGGCAGTTCCACGTCAAGGCCCGCCTCGAGCGCCAGCGCGGCGGCGGTTGGGCGGTCATTCGTCATCCCATGGGAATTGATGATCTCGTCGACACCCATGTAGTCCGAAACGACGGTCCCGTCGAAGCCCCAGCGATCACGCAGCACCTCCGTGAAGAGGAACCGAGAGGCCACGCAGGGCATCCCGTCGACGTCGTCATAGGCATGCATCACCGAACTCATGCCGGCGTCGCGGACGGCCGCCTCGAACGGAAAGAGGAATGAATCCGCCAGCTCGCGGGGGCCGATGTGCACCGGAGCGTGGTTCAGGCCGCCTTCGGGCAGGCCGTGGCCGACCATGTGCTTGCCGGTGGCAATGACTCCCCGGTTGGTGCCGCCGGGCTCCTGCAGACCGCGAACGTACGCGGCGCCGAGCTCCGCGACGAGATACGTATCTTCGCCGAACGTCTCCTCGACACGACCCCAGCGCGGATCGCGCGTGATGTCGAGGATCGGCGCGAGAGCCTGGTGCGCGCCGGCCGCGCGGAGCTCACGGCCAAGCCGTTCGGCCATCGCCCGGACCAGATCCGGATCCCAGGTCGCCGCCTGGCCGATGGACTGCGGAAAGCAGACCGACTCACGGGCCAGGAGTCCGTGCAGGCATTCCTCGTGGACGATGGCCGGGATCCCCAACCTGGTCCGCTCGACGAGGAATCGTTGAATCTCGTTGGCGAGCTCCGCCACACTTCGCTGGCGAAGGTTGGTCACTCCGGCCACCCGGCTGATGTGACCGATGCCGAGGCCGAGGCGTTCGCCGGCCTTTGTCTCGTCGAACGCCTCGCGACTCAGGATTTCGTAGCCCCAGTACGAGCCAAGCTGAGCGAGCCTCTCCTCGAGCGTCATTCGCCCGAGGAGATCGGCTACTCGCTCATCTATGTTCGCTTTAGCGTCCCTGTAGGGGGCGTCTGCGGCCAACTACGTCAGCCCTTGACCGATCCGGCAGTCAGACCGCCGACGATCTGGCGCTCCGCCAGGCCGTAGAAGATGACCGCGGGCATGATTGCGCAGACCGTAAAGGCAAGGATGCGGGCCTGGTCGGAAACGTACAGACCCGAGAAGTTCATGACACCGAGCGGAAGGGTCCATTGATCCTGACCGCCCAGAAGAATCAGCGGCAGCATGAACGCGTTCCATGTGCCGACGATGGCCAGAACGCTCACCGTCGCGAGGGCGGGCCGGGCGAGCGGCAGCAACACGCGCCAGAAGAATCCGAACGTGCTGCAGCCGTCGATCTTCGCCGCGTCCTCGAGCTCCACCGGGATGCTTCTGAAGAAGGGCCGGAGGATGATGATCGTCAACGGCAGCCCGAACGCGGCCTGCGGTAGCGCCACGCCGAGGAGGTTCTCGCCGAGACCGATCTGCTTGACCAGGATGTACAGGGGCAGGATCGCCACTGCTGCCGGGAAGAGCAACCCGAGCGTGAACAGCGTGTAGAAGACCTCGCGACCGCGGAACACCATCCGCGCAAAGATGAAGGCCGCGAGGGATCCAAGGCCGACGGTCAATCCGACGGCAACCACGGCGATTATCAAGCTGTTGGCGAACTCTCTCCAGAAGGTCCCGGCGTTTACCCCAAACAAGACGTCCGTGTAGTTGGACAAGACCCATGGAGCGGGAATGAGGGCGAGCGGATCGCCGACGAGCTGGCCGTTCTCCTTGAACCCACCCAGAACCGCGTACACGATCGGCAGGAGGATCAAACCGGCTACGAGGACCAGGATCACGTAGCGGGCGATATTCAGGAGGTTCCGACGGACGAACCTGAGCCTCCGGCTCCCGATGGCGCTGATTGAAGTTGTCGTACTTGTGGAAGCGGTGGTTGTCATCGCACTACCCGTTGAATGCCGTGACTGCGCCCTCGACGTCACGCCGCAGCACAAAACGCTGGTAGGCGAGCGCCAGAACGAGGGCGAAGAGGAAGAGGATCACTGCTAGAGCACTTCCATACCCCATCTGTTGAGACTGGAAGCCAGCCTTGAACATGGCTATGGCCATGGTATTCGAAGCGCCAAGAGGACCGCCCCTGGTCATGACCCAGATCATGTCGAACAGCTGCAGCGCTCCGATCATCGACAGGAAGACGGAGACTCGCAGGGTTGGGCCGAGTAGGGGCAGAGTGATGTGACGGAACGCTTGCCAGCGACCCGCTCCATCGATCAGGGCCGCTTCCTCGATCTCGCGGGGGATGCCCTGCAAGCCGGCCAGCAGCAGGATCATGTGAAAACCGAAGTACTTCCACGAGATGATGACGAACAGCGTGATCATCACGAAGCCCGGGTCGCCCAGCCAATCCTGTATCAGGCCACCCAAACCCATGCTACTGAAGCCGGAATCAATGAGCGCATGCGGCCGCAACAGCAGCGAGAAGACGACGCCGGTGATGGCCTCCGATAGGACGTAGGGCAGGAAGAAGATCACCCTGAATATCGTGCGGCCCGTGAATCGCCGGTTCAAGAGGACTGCCAGCGAGAGTGAGAACGGGATCTGGATTGCCAGCGAGAGCACGATGATCAGGAAGTTGTTCGACACCGCGGTCCTGAAGGTGTCGCTGCCCAATGCCGTCGCGTAGTTCTTCAACCCGACGAAGTTGTCGAGCGGCTGCAGCCCGTTCCATTTGTAGAGGCTGTAGTGGGCAGCCTGCACGACCGGGACCAGGACGAACAGAAGGTACAGGGCCAGGGCCGGCAACAGGAACAGGGAGATCGTCACCCATTTGGTCGGTACTTTGAACCCGGCCCGTGGCCGGGCGCTCGTTGCGCTCGTTGCGCTCATCGCCGTTCCTCTCACCTCACCCGGGGAATCGAGCGGGCCGGCAGTTGGCCGGCCCGCTCTCTATTGGCGTCCTAACGGTGGACTAAGCCTGGATGGCCTACTGGGCAGCCGCCGCGGTGGTGATTGCTGCGCAGACCTTGTCCGGGGTGGACGCGCCGACAAACAAAGCGATGGTCGCCTCGTTGATTGCCGTGCCCATAGCCGGCGAGGTCGCCTGGTCGAGATAGAGCTGCATGAAGGTAGCCTTACCGCGGCCAGCCAGAACGAGCTGGAGGTTCGCATCCGTGACAGCGCTCTCGGTGCCGATGACCGGCGAGAGGGCGGTGGCAGGAGTGGAGGCGTTGAGCTTGGTCGCGTTGTAGACGCTGCTGAAGAACTTGAGGAAGTCAACAGCTTCCGGCGACGCGTTCTTGCCGACCGCGATCCCGTTGCCGCCGCCGACTCCGTCGGTCGCAGCGCCCTTGCCACCAGCGACGGTCGGGAACGGGAACCAACCGAGGTCGGCTCCGATGCCCTTCTTGCTGGTGCTGTCGTTCGCCTCGACGCCCGGGGCCCACTGGCCCATAAGCTCCATGGCGGCCTTGGCATTGCCAACAGCAGCGGCCTCATTGTCGTAGGTGGCGCTCTTGTAACCGTCCTGGTAGGGATTCAGAGCGTTGAGCTTGACGACCTCGGCACCGGCCGCCTTGCAGGCGTCGGTGTTCCAGTTGCCGGACTTGATCATCTGGGCCATCGCGTCGCCGCCGCCGATGCGGAGGGCGAGGTATGTCCAGAGGTGCATGGAGGGCCACATGTCCTTGCCCGCGATGGCGAGCGGGACGATGCCAGCGGTCTTGAGCTTGGTCACGTCGGCGAGGTACTCATCCCACGTCGCGGGCGGCGCGGTGATCCCGGCCTTCGTGAAGAGGGCCTTGTTGTACCAGAAGCCGACCATGCCCATGTCCCAGGGCACGCCGTACTGCTTGCCATTGAGCGCGTAGATGCTCAGGGCACCCTTGTTGATCGTGCTGGCCCACGGCGCCACGGCGGCGGTGATGTCCTGAAGCATGCCGGCATCGGCCTGAGCCTGCATGATGCCGCCACCCCACGACTGGAAGAGGTCAGGCGACGTGCCCGACTGCATCGTTGTCGCGAGCTTGGTCTTGAAGGCCTCGTTCTCGAGGACCGTGATGTTGATCTTGACGTTGGGATGGGCCGCCACGTAGGCGTCCGCGATCCCCTGGAAGATCGACTTGCCCGGCTCGCCGGTGGTGATGTGCCACCACTCGATGGTCACAGCCTTGGGCACTGGCGTCACTACTGGCGTCGCGAGCGGCGCGGGCGTGGCCACTCCCGGCGCTGGCGTCGTGACCGGCGCGGGCGTGGGCGATGCGCCACTCGATGAGCATGCACTGGCGACCAGCGCGAGGATGGCGGCTCCAGCCAGGAACCGCGTCGGGATCAATTTCACCTGGGACTCTCCTTCTAACGAGACGCTCCGGCCGGGCGATCGATGGGCAATCGACGCTCTGCGGCCCTCCCTTCCAAACAACCCAAGTACTCTGATCGGCGCCTCCTCCAATTGCTCACAAGGCCGTTGCCGGTCTCGCTAGCCGCGTAGCAGATTCCGCCCTCCCTTGACGGCGGCGCAGCGCGTGCATACCTATGTAGCATACGCATGCTGGCACAGTCAAGGGCCGCCAAGGACTTGCTGGGGTAGGATGTCCAGCATACGATTTGCTCGCTCGCCGGAGCGCGTTTCGGCGAGGGCTGTCTAGCGAGCCTGGGAATCTATCGAGTTCATCAGCTCGGGCGAGCGTAGGCCGCGACACCCACGAGCCGATACGGCGCCGGGCCGTGGATATGTCAAGGTTGCCGACAGCGGCTTAGAAGCTCCCAGCGGGGCACCGGCAGAGGCCGCCAAAGTTGCATTTGTGGAGGTCGGAGTCATGGTCCTGACGACGGGCAGCGCAGCGCGCGAGGCGTATCGGCCGACCAGCGCCGACAAGTTCACCTTTGGCTTGTGGACGGTGGGCAACGCGGGGCGAGATACGTTCGGCAGCGAGACCCGACCGCGGCTGGACCCAAACGACAGCGTCCGTAAGCTGGCCGAACTCGGGGCTTATGGAATCTCCATGCACGACGACGACCTCGTCCCGTACGACGCCTCGCCGGCCGAGCGCGACCGGATCGTCGGGCGCCTCAAGGAAACCCTCGCCGACACCGGCATGGTCGTGGCGATGGCAACGACCAACCTCTTCGGCCATCCGGTCTTCAAGGACGGGGCCTTTACCTCAAACGACCGGGCGGTGCGCCGCTACGCCATCGCCAAGACGATGCGGGCGATCGACATCGGAGCCGAGCTCGGGGCGAAGATCTACGTCTTCTGGGGCGGGCGCGAAGGCGTCGAGGCGATGGCAGCGAAGCGACCGTCTGACGCCCTGGACCGATACCGCGAGACCATGGACTTCCTGTGCGAGTACGTGATCGACCGCAAGTACGGGATGCGCTTCGCGCTGGAGCCCAAGCCGAACGAGCCCCGCGGCGACACCTTCCTGCCGACGGTCGGCCATGCGCTGGCCTTCATCGGCAGCCTGGCCCATCCAGAGATGGTCGGGCTCAACCCCGAGACGGCTCACGAGACGATGTCCGGCCTTTCCTTCTACCACGCCGTGGCCCAGACCCTCTGGCACGGCAAGCTCTTCCACATCGACCTCAACGGCCAGAAGATCGGCCGCTACGACCAGGACCTGCGCTTCGGCTCCGAAGGCCTGAAGGACGCCTTCTTCCTCGTCAAGTTGCTCGAGGAGTCCGGCTACGAGGGCCCGCGCCATTTCGACGCCCACTCCTACCGCAACGAGAACATGGAGGGAGTCTGGGACTTCGCCGCGGGCTGCATGCGCACGTACCTGATCCTCAAGGAAAAGGCCAAGCGCTTCGCCGCCGACCCCGAGATCGCCGCCGCGCTGGCGGAGGCCTCTGCCCCCGAGCTCGGCGTAGCCAGCGTGGGCCGCTATTCCGCCAAGGCCGCCGCCGAGCTTGCAGCGAACCCCGGCGACCCCAACGAGCTTGCACGGCGCGGCTACGGCAACGAGCGCCTCGACCAGCTGGTCATGGAACTGCTCATGGGCGCCCGGTGACGGTGGACTGACGCCAGCCTGCACGGGACCGCGACACCGATGGCAGCGATGAGAACGCTGGTCGCCGGCGTCGACTGCTCGACGCAGTCGACCAAGGTCCTCGCCATCGACGTGGAGACCGGTGAGATCGTCGGGCGCGGACACGCCTCGCACGAGGTCACCGGCGTTGGCGGAGCTCGTGAGACCCACCCGGACGTGTGGTGGGAGGCTCTTCGCACCTGCCTGGGACAAACCGGCGTGGCCCGCGACATAGCCGCGATCGCCGTCGCCGGCCAGCAACACGGCCTCGTGTGCCTGGATGCGAGGGGCATACCCCTACGTCCGGCGATGCTCTGGAACGACACCCGGTCGGCCCCCGACGCGGCCCGGCTCGTCGAATCGCTGGGCGGCGCCGAGGCCTGGGCGGAGCGGATCGGAAGCGTCCCCGTCGCCTCGTTCACCGCCACCAAGTGGGCCTGGCTGAGACGGATCGAGCCCGAAGTCGCGGCTCGGACACGTGCGGTCCGTCTGCCCCACGACTATCTCACCGAACGGCTGACGGGAGAGGGGGTCACGGACCGGGGTGACGCCTCGGGCACGGCGTGGTGGTCCACGGCCACTGAGAAGTACGTTCCCGGCGTACTCTCGCTGCCCGAGCTGGATCTGCCGCCCGAACTGCTGCCCCGCGTCCTCGAGCCGACTGAGCCCGCCGGCGCCGTCACCGCCGAGGCAGCCGAGGCGACCGGTCTTCCGGTCGGGGCCCTGGTCGGCCCAGGAACGGGCGACAACATGGGCGCGGCATTGGGGTTGGGGCTGCGACCGGGCATGCCAGTCCTCAGCCTCGGAACGTCCGGCACGGTCTACCTTGTCTCCAAGACGCGCACCGCCGACCCGACCGGGAACGTCGCGGGTTTCGCCGACGCCTCGGGCAAGTTCCTGCCACTTGCGGCCACCCTCAACTGCACGCTCGCCGTGGATCGTGTGGCGGCGTTGCTCCACCTGGACCGCAACGATGTCGCTCCGAGCAACGGCGTTGTGGCCCTCCCCTACTTCGACGGCGAGCGCACACCCAACCTGCCCGATGCAGCCGCGGCGTTCTTCGGGCTGCGCCACGACACGGATCCACGATCGATACTGATGGCCACGTACGAAGGCGCCGTCGTGAGCCTCCTCGACGCGCTCGACGTGATCGACCAGTGCTCGTCCGGGGTCGATACGAGCGCGCCGCTGGTCCTGATCGGCGGAGGAGCGAGGGGCGAGACCTGGCAGCGCGTGGCACAGCGCCTGTCCGGGCGGGCGATCTCCATACCGGACGCGACCGAGCTTGTGGCGATCGGCGCGGGCGTTCAGGCAGCGGCGACAATGCGAGGTGAGACGGCGCAGGACGTGGCCGCTCGCTGGCGGACAGACCGCGGGACCCTGCTCGATCCTGTCTCACGCGACACGGAGGCGATCTCCCGCCACCGAATCGTCCGGCAGCTTGCGCTGGCCGCAGTGCAGAGGCACCCGGCCGCGAGTTGATCTCCCGATCTCCCTGAGATCCCGAACAGCCGGGGGCGAGCCCGATCAGCCGTGGAGCTTGGCAAGCTCCCCCTGCGTGACCTCGCCGGGCATCTTCCCCATGATGATCATGGCCAGGACCTCGTCCGTCGTCACTTCCGTCTTGTTGACCGTGCCGACGAGCTTGCCGTGGAGCATCACGCTGATCCGATCGGCCAGGTCGAAGACGTCGTGGATGTCGTGGCTGATCAGGAAGATGCCGATACCCTCTGACTTCAGCTGCTTGATCACGTTGCGCACCTGCGTCGTCTCGGCCGGACCGAGCGCGGCCGTGGGCTCGTCCATGATCAAGATCCGGGCGTTGAAGTGGATGGCCCGAGCGATGGCGATGGCCTGCCGCTGGCCGCCGGAGAGGGACACAACCGGCGTCTTGAAGTTCTTGAAATTCGGGTTCAGGCGCCCCATGACCTTGCGGGTGGTCGATTCCATGGCCGTGTCGTCAAGCGAGCCGATCCGGGTCTTGAGCTCGCGGCCCAGGAACAGGTTGGCCGCCGCATCCACGTTCTCCGCCAGGGCAAGCGTCTGATAGATGGTCTCGACACCCAGAGCCTTGGCGGCTCGCGGGTTCGGGATCACGACCGGCTGGCCGTCGATCAGTATCTCGCCCGAGTCCGCCGGATGCGCACCCGACAGGGCGCGCATCAGAGTGGTCTTGCCGGCGCCGTTGCCGCCGACCAGACCCACTACCTCGCCCGCCCGCAGATCCACGCACACGTTCTGGACGGCGTGCACGCCGCCGAAAGCGACGAACATATCGCGCATCTCGACCAGCGGAGCGGCGCCGGTGGCCACGGCCGCGGCGGCTGCGGCCTGATCAGTCGTTGACATGCTCATTGTTTCGCTCCTGGCCTACTTTGCGCGCCGCTGGATGAGCGAGTCGAGGGCCACCGCCATGATGAGCACGCTCCCCACCGCCACGTCCTGCATAGGCGAGTCCACGCCGATCGTGACCATACCCGACTTGAGGGACTGCATGACGACCGCGCCCAGAACGGCGCCTGGGATGGTGCCGATGCCGCCCGCGAACGATGTGCCCCCGATCACCGCCGCCGCGATGACCAGCAGCTCGTAGCCCGTGCCGGTGCTCGTCACGCCGGCATCCAGACGGGCGGTCTGGACGGCTGCGGCGATGGCACAGAGGATCCCCATGAGCACGAACGTCCCGAGGATCGTGCGCCGCGTATTGATACCGGCCAGGATCGCGGCCTCGGGGTTGCCGCCGATCGAGAACACGTAACGTCCGAAGGGCCGGCGCGTGGCCAGGAACATCATGCCCAGCGTGACTGCTCCCAGGAGGAGGACGGGGGCGGCCAGTCCGACCGGGATTATCAGACCACCCGCGGGCTCGATGATGCCATGCTCTTTCGCGTACTTCGCGGCCAGCAGCGGCGGCAGTGGGTAGTTGTTGTAGACCCACGCGGCCGCGAGGACCGTCGCGCAGCCGCCGACCATCAAGATCGCGAGCGCCCATCGGGGCCTGACAGGGAAGCCGTATTCGCGGCGCTTCCGCCGGCTGGCCAGCAGGGCGTAGACGATGCCAGCACATATGACGATCCCGACGACCCAGGTAAACACCAGACCGATCGAGCCCTGCGGCAGATTGCCACCGATGATGGAGAAGTTCTTGTCCATCGGGGCGATGGTCTGGCCCTGCTGGACCTTGAAGATCAGGCCGCGCCAGATCAGGAGTCCGCCCAGGGTCACTATGAACGACGGGATCCCAACGTAGGCGATGAGGCCGCCCTGGATGGCTCCGACCAGCGCGCCGAGCGCCATTCCGACGATCAGGGCGACGATCCAGATGGAGAACGAGTTGTAGCCGAGCCCAAGGTTCTGGGGTAGCCAGATGGCCTGGGTCATGGCCATCATGTAGGCGGTGAAGCCCATGATCGACCCGACGGAAAGGTCGATGTTCCGCGAGACGATGATCAGGACCATGCCTGTGGCCATGATCGCCACCGGCACGCTCTGGACCGAGACGTCGTAGAGGTTGCGCGGCGTGAGGAAGAGCCCGTTGGAGGCATATCCGAAGCCGAGCCAGATGGCGATCAACGCCAGGATCATGCCGGCCAGCCGGATGTCGACTTCCATCGTCCTGGCGCCCATTTGGACACCCCTGACTCCGGCGGCTATCGGCTCAATCCAGCGCGACCACGCCCGTCGAGGTTCTTCTGCCCCCGCGTCTCCAGTGACCTGAGTCATCGTCAGCCTCTCGATTGCCCCTGGATCAAAAAGCTTGCAGCCTCATAGTAGGCGCCCTGCACCGCGGAATCCCGGGTGCAGGGCGCGCAGATTGACTACCGCGTGTCTCGAGCTACTAGCAGCCCGCGACGGCGCCCGCGGTCACGTCCTTGCAGAGCGTGGCCTTGTCGATCCACTTGGCGTCGAGGACGACCTGAAGGTTGTCCTTGGTGATCGCCTGAGGCTTGAGGAGGATCGAGTTGAGGCTGTTGCCGCCCGGGGACTTGAAGGGCGACGACGCGCCGTACTTGTCGGTGGTGATCTTGTCGAGCCCCGTGCCAGCGCAGAGCTGAACGGCGGCCTGGCCGGCGGCGTCGCCGAGCATGCGGGCGTCCTTCCAGACGTCCACGGTCTGGGTTCCGAGGGCGATGCGGTTCAGAGCTGCCAAGTCGCCGTCCTGTCCGGAGACCGGAACGGTGCCCGCCATACCCTGGGACTTGAGGGCAGCAATTACGCCACCCGCCATGCCGTCGTTCTCGGAAATGACAGCGTCGACCTTGTTGTTCTGCTTGGTCAGGAACTGGGCCATCTCGTTCTGGGCGTTGGCCGGATCCCAGTTGTCGGTGTAGGTCTCGCCGACGATCACGATCTTGCCGGCCGGGTCGGTCTTGCCGACATCGGGAACTCCGGCCTGGACCATGCCCGCGCGCAGGAAGTCTGCGTTGGCGTCGGCCTTGTTGCCCTTGATGATCACGAAGTTGCCGGCGGGCTTGGCCTTGAGCACGGCCTCGGCCTGCATCTTGCCGACGAGGACGTTGTCGAAGGTGATGTAGAACGCGCCCGGATCTTCGATCAGGCGGTCATACGCGATGACCGGGATGCCGTTGCTGAGGGCCTTGGCCACAGCTGGCTTGATGGCCGTGCCGTCCTGGGCCAGGATGATCACGACCTTGGCGCCCTGGTTGATCAGAGCGTCGACGTTCGAGAGCTGTGTGTCAGCGGACGACTTGGCGTCGTTCGAGAGGTAGGTGGCGCCAGCCTTGGTGAGCGCGGCCTTGATCGCCGGCTCGTCCCACTTGGCCCAGCGCTCTTCCTGGTAGTTGTTCCAGGAAACGCCGACGGCGCATGGGGCCGGAGTGCCCGCAGGGGTCGCCGCAGGCGTCGGGGCCGGGGTGGCCCCGCCGCCGCCTGGGGTCGGAGATGCGGTCGAGCTCCCGCAGGCTGAGGCGACGAGCGCTACAACCGAGATCAGGGCTGCGGCCTTGCGACTTCTGAACATATGTCCCTTCCTCCTTGTGGAATGGATGCGGATCGCGATCCGCCAAGCGACTGTCTTCCGCTTTGAGCCTGCCGGACCTCCTCTCCGCCTTCTATCGTTCTTCGATTCCGGTGACTAATCGATTGGATCGCCCATGCCCTGAGCTCTACCGGCGCCGAACTCTGGCGCCCGGCCGAGTTCCTATGGCGGCGGCACCGTCTGACTCACAACCGTAGCAGTGCATCCGCGCCATGGCCTCGCTCGGAACAAGAGCCGTCCCGCCGATCGTTGGCGGTACGCGCGGACATGATATCGCAGAGATGCAGGTAGCCTCTGGGCACGATCGGGTCAACTCCCGTGTCGCCCGGCTGGCGCGAGCGCCTGTCCGGGCGCATACCTATGTAGCATACGCATGCTTCACCAGTCAAGATCGTGGAGTAGATCGCGAAGCAGGATGTTCGAAGTGCGACCGCACGCCCCGTCGGAGATGCATTTGCAAGTCCCATGAGTTGATACGGTGGGATCGGGCGAGCGGATTACCATTCGAGTCTCCGCGCATAATCGCTCTCGGCAAAGGCCAGGAGTGCCCTGGATCCGACGGTCCGGGAAGCCGCCGGGCCGCGGACGGAGGAGAGCTGGAATGTTGACCACGCGCCCCCGGCGCAGGGTGGCCCTGATCGTGGCCGCCGCGCTTGCAGTGATCGTTCTGGCGGCAGGCGGGCTGATCGCGGTGCGGCCCTGGCAAGGGACGCCGCCGCGGCCGACGCCGATCGCCGGTCACCCGCAGTGGTCCGTGGCCCGAGCGTGGGACGAGGTGCTGCTGGACGCGATACGCCGCGCCCTGCCGAACCCGCCGGTCCATGCCCGAAACCTCTTCCATACGTCTGTGGCCATGTGGGACGCGTGGGCGGCGTACGACACCCAGGCTTCCGGCTACCTCGTCAAAGAAAAGGACACCGCACCTGATGTGACCGCGGCCCGTAACGAGGCGATCAGCTACGCAGCCTACCGGGTGCTGACCTCCCGCTTCATCAAGGCCGTCGGCGGAGACAAGTCGCTGTCCGAGTTCGACGACCTGATGGACTCCCTCCACTACCCGCTCAACGTCACGACGACCGACGGCAACTCGCCGGCCGCGGTGGGGAACCGGATCGCCAAGGCGGTGCTGGCTTACGGGCTGGACGATGGGTCGAACCAGGCCGGCGGATATACCGATCCTTCCTACCAGCCGATCAATCCGCCGCTGGTAGTCAACCGGCCCGGCACGCTCATGATCGACCCGAATCGATGGCAGCCGCTCCAGATCGAGCACATGATCTCGCAGAACGGCATCCCGGTGACGAACGGCGTCCAGCAGAACGTCGGGCCGCATTGGGGCGGCGTCAAGTCGTTCGGCCTTCCATCGGCCGACGCCAAGCGCCTGCCGATGGATCCGGGTCCGCCTCCGCGGCTCGGTGATCCGGCGACCGATCAGATCTTCAAGGACCAGGCCGTCCAGGTGATCCGCGACAGCAGCCTGCTCGACCCGGCAGCCGGAACCATGATCGACATTTCACCCGGCGTGCTCGGCAACAACACGGTCGGGACCAACGACGGCCACGGGCGCTCGGTCAACCCGTCGACGGGCAAAACCTACCCTTCGGACATGGTCAACGAGGGCGACTTCACCCGCGCCCTCGCGGAGTTCTGGGCCGACGGCCCCAACTCCGAGACGCCACCGGGGCACTGGAACGTGATCGCCAACACCGTGTCGGACCAGATAGACCCGAACCTCAAGATCGGCGGCCTGGGCTCGGTCGTAGACCGGCTCGAGTGGGACGTCAAGCTCTACCTCGCTCTCAACGGCGCCGTCCATGACGGCGCCATCGCGGCCTGGGGCGGCAAGGGCTACTACGACTCCGCCCGACCAATTTCCATGATCCGGTACATGGCCGAGAAGGGCCAGTCGAGCGATCCGGCCCAGCCCTCCTACAACGCCGAGGGCTTGCCTCTTGTGTCGGGCCTCATCGAGGTCATCACCAAGGAGACGACTGCACCAGGGCAGCGCCACGCGGCGCTCGCCGGCTACGAAGGTCAGATCGCCATCCTGTCATGGGCCGGAAACCCCAAGGATCCCAAGACGCAGACCGGCGGGGTGAAGTGGATCCTGGCGCTGAATTGGGTCCCCTACCAGGCCGCCTCGTTCGTCACCCCGTCGTTCTCGGCGTACTTCTCCGGTCACAGCACGTTCAGCCGGTCGGCGGCGGAGGTGGTAACGGCCTTCACCGGGAGCGAGTTCTTCCCGGGCGGAATGGGGGACTACACGGTCAAGCAGGGCTCTCTCAAGTTCGAGGCCGGACCCACCAAGGACGTGGTGCTCGAGTGGGCCACCTACTACGACGCCGCAGACCAAGCGGGAATCTCGCGACTGTACGGCGGGATCCACATCTCGGCGGACGATCTCAGCGGCCGGTTGGTGGGCTCCCAATGCGGCAAGGCCGCCTGGACGCTGGCCCAGCGGTACTACAGCGGGAAGATGAACTCGTGACCGGGGCCGTCCAGATCGAGCCGCGGCGGAAGTGACCAGATGAGTCGCCGCAAGGTCGTGGGTTTCATCGTGGTCGTGGCGGCCTTGTGTGTCGTGGGCGCGACCGTCTTCGTGGTCGCGCTCGGCCGTTCCGGGGTGACCACCCCCACAACTGCGCTGGGTGCGCCCCATTTCGTCGATGAGACGTCGGCGGCTGGGGTCGCTCAGACCTACTCCGGCGACTCGAGGTTCTCCGTCGGTGGGGGCGTCGCGGTCTTCGACTGCAACGGCGACGGCAAGCCCGACATCTACATGGCAGGTGGCAGCGGCCCTGCCGCGCTCTACCGCGACGACAGCCCGGTCGGTGGTGCCCTCAAGTTCACGAGGCTCCAGGATCCCGCAACGGACCTCACGAACGTTGAAGGCGCCTACCCGATCGACATCGACGGCGACGGCAAGGTGGACCTGGCCGTGTTGCGTTTCGGCGAGACCATCCTCCTCCGCGGCCTGGGCGATTGCCGCTTCCAGCGCGCCAACGAAGCCTGGTCGTTCGACGGCGGCAACGCCTACACAGCGGCCTTCAGCGCCACGTGGGAAGGCTCGTCCGGGCTGCCGACGCTCGCCATCGGCCACTATCTCAGGCTCGACGCCTCCGGCGCCCAAACTCTCGATTGCGCCGACAGCCAGCTCGTGCGGCCCAAGGCGGACGGAACGGGTTTCGGCCCGCCCATCGCCCTGACCCCCGGCTACTGCACGTTGTCGATGCTGTTCAGCGACTGGGACCGCTCCGGGCGACGCGACCTGCGGATGACCAATGACCGCAACTACTACGTTGATGGCTCCGACCAGCTATGGCGCGTCGCGCCCGGCGAGCAGCCGCGCCTCTACACCGACGCGGACGGCTGGGTCTCTTTGCAGATCTTCGGCATGGGCATCGCCAGCTACGACCTCACCGGTGACGGGTATCCGGAGGTCTTCCTGAGCAGCCAGGGCGACAACAGGCTCCAGACGCTGACCTCAGGACCGGGGCAGCCGACCTATCGCGACATCGCCCTCAAGCGGGGCGTACTCGCGGCTCAACCGTTCACCGGGGGGGACGTGCGGCCGTCGACGGCGTGGCATTCCGAGTTCCAGGATGTCAACAACGACGGCTTCATCGACCTCTTCGTCTCCAAGGGGAACGTGAACGCGGAGCCCGACTTCGCCCAGAAAGATCCGAACAACCTGCTCCTGGGCCAGCCCGACGGCACCTTCAAGGAGGCCGCGGACGCCGCCGGTGTCCTCAACTACGCCCGCGGCCGCGGGGCCGCCCTGGCCGACTTCAACCTCGATGGCATGCTCGACCTCGTCGAGGTCAACTACCTCGATGGGGCGAAGCTGTGGCGGAACGTCGGCTCGGGCGACGCCGCGAAGCCCGGCCAGATGGGCAACTGGATCGCCATTCGGCCGACCGAAACCGGTCCCAACCGCGACGCCATCGGGGCCTGGATCGAGGTCCAGGTTGGCCACACGACCATGCGGCGTGAGCTGACCATCGGCGGCGGGCACGCGGGAGGGCAGCTGGGCTGGACCCACTTCGGCCTCGGCCCCGCCGGCAATGCCCGTGTCCGCGTCCAGTGGCCGGACGGCGAGGTAGGGCCCTGGATGCAAGTGACCGCGAACCAGTTCGTGGAGATCACGCGCGGTTCCGCCGAGGCGCAGCCATGGACGCCGCCCAAGAGTTGAGGAAGGAACCAGACGCATGGTCAACGCACGGCTGGCCGAGATCGCGCTGCCGGACTTCGGCATGCCGGAGGCGCGGCCCGAGATCCCCGGGCACGTCTACGCGGCCCGAGTAGCGGCCTTCCGCGAGCGCGCCGAGGAAAGCGGTTACGACCGGCTCGTCGTATATAGCGATCGCGAGCACAGCGCCAACCTGAGCTACCTGACCGGCTTCGATCCCCGGTTCGAGGAGGCAGTCCTCGTGCTCGGGCCGACCGGCGAACCGGCGATCCTGGTCGGCAACGAGTGCCAGGGGATGGCGGCCCAGGCACCGCTCAAGATGAGGACGGTCCTGTTCCAGGATCTCAGCCTGCCGGGTCAGCCGCGCGATCGGTCGGCGCCACTCGCCGAGATCCTCGGCGGCATGGGCATCGGGCGAGGCAGCCGGGTAGGCGTGATCGGCTGGAAGCCGTACGCCGGCCGCGAGTTGATGGATGCGCCGTCGTATCTCGTGGATGAGCTGCGGCGCCTCACCGGACCCACCGGGACGGTCGAGAACGCGACCGGCATCCTGGTCGACGCCGCCGATGGCCTGCGCGTGATCAACGAGATCGACCAGCTTGCGGCGTTCGAGCACGCGGCCTGCCAGACGTCGGACGGCGTCCGGCGCCTGCTCTTCGGGCTCGAGCCCGGGATGACCGAGAGCGAAGCTGTCCGGCTCCTGCGCTGGAACGGCATGCCGCTGTCCTGCCACCTCATGCTGTCGGCCGGGCCGAGAGCATCGCTCGGAATGCTCAGTCCGGGCGACCGTCCGATCCAGCGCGGCGACCCGTTCACCGTCGCGTTCGGCGTGTGGGGTGCGCTCAACTGCCGGGCCGGCTTTGTGGTCGGCGGTTCCGACGAGCTGCCTCCAGGGATCGCGGACTACGTCGAGCGCCTGGTTGAACCCTACTTCGAGGCCATCGCGGAGTGGTATGGCGCCCTGCGGGTCGGCCAGACGGGCGGCGTCCTGCACGAGATAATCCAGCGCCACATTGGCGATCCGTTCTTCGGCGTCTCACTCAATCCGGGGCACCAGATCCACAACGACGAGTGGGTCAACTCCCCGATGGCCCCGGGCTCGCGGATCGAGCTTCGCTCCGGCATGGCTCTGCAGGTCGACGTCATCCCGGCAACCGGGACGGACTTCTTCACGACCAACATCGAGGATGGCGTGGCGCTCGCCGATGGATCGTTGCGCGAGGCTTTCGCGGCGGCCTACCCCGGAGCGTGGAAGCGGATCCAGGCCAGACGGCAGTTCATGAGCGACGCCCTGGGGATCGTGCTGCACCCGGACGTCCTGCCCTTCTCCAACATCCCGGCCTACCTGCCTCCATTCCTGCTCCGGCCGGACAGTGCCATGACCGTTGCCGTCTGACCATTTCGCCGCCGATCAGGCGCGCGGAGTCTTCGGGGCACGCCGTCCGGATTCAGGCGGGTTGGTCCGCCCCGGGCCCCAAACCTCCGGGCCGCAGATGAAAAGCCGCGGGCTGTGACGGGGCAGGGTCGCCGGATCCGACCGCCATGAGGCTACCGTCTCATCGAGCCAGGCCTCCAGCCCATCGAAATCGTGCCAGGGCTGGAACGCCCAGCCCTCGGAGCGGCACAGGGCGATCAGCTCGCGTTTAGCGAAGATCACGTCCGAGTAGGCCGCGGCGTACCTGTCGCTCTCGCCGTCGCCGATGAAGACGACGATCCGGCCGGCAGCCTGGTGGGCCAGCACGCGCTGCCGCTTGCAGGTCCCACAGACGAGGCAGTCGGGGTGGCCGTTGGGAAAGCTCATCCGAGCGTGCCGTCCGTCGAAGACGGTCCGCGCGCTGATGACCGGGATCGGCGGCACTCCGAGGCGTCGCAGCGCGGGCTCGATGTAGAAGCCGAAACCGTCACTGACGACCTCGACCGGGATCTCCAGATCGAGCGCTCGCAGGGCGAATGAGGCGAAAGTCGGATCGTGAGGCTGCGCCTCAGCGAGCGCGACGACCGGCGCCGGGTCGCCGGGCAGCAGCTCGACCTGACTGGTGAAGAGCGTCCTCGAGCCGACGGTACCGGCATCGTAGGCCTCGTCATCAGCGCGATATCGCTCGCCGATGAAGCGGTACAGGATCGTGTCGGAGACGTCGGTGGTGGCGATCGTGCCGTCGTAGTCGACCAGCAGAGCTATCGGCGGCTGACCGGGCCGAAGCGGGGGCACGGGCGTCGCCGGCGGGTCGCCGGGATGGGTTCGCATGTCGGGAGGATACCGGCCGCGACCGGCGAGAGGTCACGACGGGGCGCGACGCGGAGGGGCCGCGACGAGCAGGGGCCGCGACTAGCAGGAAATGCGATCGCCCGGGTCAGCGGCCCGGGCGACGGCTATCGAGTGGCGGCCGGACGTGCTAGACGTTCTCCTGGTCGAGTTCCAGAGACTCCTCGTCCCCTTCCTCGGTCAGCTTGAGCCAGACGAAGAGGCCGGCCAGAACGAGCAGCGGGATGATGATGAGGGCGGCAACGATCAGCAAGAGCCCGACCACCAGGTACTTGAAGAGCGCTTTCATGGTCTACCTCCGCTACCCGCCTTCGTACCAACCGAGCCGGCTCAGGCTCCTGGTTGGGGCTTGGCGGCCTTTTCGCCTCGCATGTCCGGGGCCTGGGCGATCAGCGCCTCGACCTCATCCCTTGTGAACTCAGCGATAACGTGCCGGCTGCCGGTCTGGGTTCCCATCAGCAGCCGCAAGACGAACGCGCCCTCTTGTTCGAAGAAGAAGATGTCGCGCGGCTTCTGCTCATCGACATATCGGCCGACGACACGGAACGCCTGCTCATAGTAGCCCGGCTGGCCCCAAGTCACCGCAGGCTGATGGGTTTCGCGTCTAGCGTGGCCTTCCTCCATGAACCGCGCGATGTCGTCGTCGAGGAACGTGAAGGTCTCCTTGATCTGCGTGCCCAGGTGTTCCGACCAGGCACCGGCTGAGGCCGTCTCGACCACCAATCCCTGGACGACGAACCCGTCCGGGGCCTCGACAACGAGCATTTCGCGCATGCCGCGCTGGTCGAGGAAGGCCCCGATTGAGCGCAGGACTTCCTCGTAGTTCTGGCGCGGACTGCCTTCATAGATCCGCATCTCGGTTCCTCGCGCTCCGTCGACCCTGAAATAGGACCGTCGGCCGGGTCCCTCCCGGCAGGCACCGCCCGATCCCTTATCGCGCGCGCCGCCTGATGGCCGAGTGTAGCAGCCCGCCACGCACGCGCAACGGGCTGAGGGGACACGCCGGCCGGTCCGCGGACTCCGCTCCATCGCCGCGACGGTCCCCTCGCCGTAGAATGACGCCGTCATCTGGACGCAGATGCCGCTCCAGCCGGTCCGGCACCCTCGCGCCCATCTCGATGATGCAGTCGGGTCGCGCTGCCGGACTCTCACTCGAGACGTTCGAACTGGGCATCGACGGCTCGGCGGAGCTCGATTTCCGGGCGGCACCAGACCTCGGGATCCGCAAGGGCGGACCGAGCCATCGCGCGAGCAACGGGAGGCGGAGAACTAATGACCGCTGCGGCCGAGAAGATCGACCAGCTGGCAATCGATACCATCCGGACGCTGTCCATGGACGCCGTCCAGAAGGCCAATTCGGGCCATCCGGGAGCGCCGATGGGAATGGCGCCGATGGCGTATACGCTCTGGACCCGCTTCCTGCGCCACTCTCCGACCAATCCGAGCTGGCCTAACCGCGACCGTTTCGTGCTGTCGGCCGGGCACGCCAGCATGCTCCTGTACTCGCTGCTGTACTTGACCGGCTACGGGCTGACACTCGAGGATCTCCAATCCTTCCGACGGTGGGCTTCTCGCACGCCCGGTCATCCGGAGCACGGCATGACCGCAGGCGTCGAGGCCACCACCGGACCCCTCGGTCAGGGCTTCGCCAACGCGGTGGGAATGGCCATCTCTCAACGCCGCCTGGCGACCGAGTTCAACCGGCCCGGTCACGAGCTCATCGACCACTACATCTATGCGATCTGCTCCGACGGCGACATCCAGGAGGGGATTTCGGCAGAGGCCGCTTCCCTGGCCGGGCACCTGCGCTTGGGCAAACTGGTCTTCCTGTACGACGACAACCACATCCAACTCGACGGTCCCACCGCGATGGCCTTCAGCGAGGACGTGTTGGGACGGTTCGACGCCTACGGCTGGCATACGCAACGGGTCGAGGACGGGAACGACGTTGGGGCGATCGACGCGGCCATCGCCGCGGCTCGAGCCGACGATCGGCCCAGCCTGATCGCCGTTCGGACTCATATCGGTTACGGCGCTCCGACCAAGCACGACTCGCAGAAAGCGCACGGGGCGGCGCTCGGGGAAGACGAGGTCCGGGGAGCGAAGGAGTTCTACGGCTGGGACCCGGATCGCCATTTCTACGTCCCGGACGCCGCCCTGCGCCACTACCGCGAGGCGATCGCCGCCGGAGAGAAGCTCGTCGCGGAATGGCAGGAGAGGCTGGCTCGCTACGGCCGCGACTACCCTGCCGAGGCCGCGGAGTTGGACCGCCGGTGGAAGGGCCACCTGGCTGCCGGCTGGGCCGACGGCCTGAAGACCTACGCCGTCGGGGATCAAGTGCCAACGAGAAAGGCCGGCAGTGAGGCGATCAACGCCCTCGCCGGCACCCTGCCGGAGCTGTTCGGAGGGTCGGCGGACCTCTCCGAGTCCAACCTGACGGACGTTGCCGGTGGCGGACTCTTCGAGGTCGACAACCCCGCCGGCCGCAACATCCGATTCGGAGTCCGTGAGCATGCCATGGGCGGGATCGCCAACGGCATCGCCCTGTACGGCGGGCTCATCCCGTACGCCTCCACGTTCCTGGTCTTCAGCGACTACATGCGCGGCGCCGTCCGCCTGGCCGCGATCACCCGCCTCCGGGTGATCTACGTCTGGACCCACGACTCCGTGGCAGTGGGCGAAGACGGGCCTACGCATGAGCCGGTGGAGCAGGAGGCGGCACTGCGGGCTATCCCGAACATGGATGTCATTCGGCCGGGCGACGCGAACGAGACCACCGCGGCCTGGTGCTGCGCGGTGGAACGCGACGACGGCCCAACCGCCCTCATCCTCGCGCGCCAGAAGATGCCGGTCCTGGCGGGCACGGCCGAAAAGGCCCGCGCCGGCGTGGCTCGCGGCGGGTATGTCCTGCGCCATGCGTCGGGTGACGCGGCCCGGCCGGACCTGATCCTGATCGGGACCGGGTCCGAGTTGCAGCTCGCCGCGGGAGCCGCCGAGGCGCTCGAGAAGGAGGGCATCCGGACCCGGGTGGTCAGCCTGCCGTCCTGGCACAGGTTCGAAGCTCAGGACGAGGCCTATCGGGAGTCGATCCTGCCACGGGCAGTCCACAAGCGCGTCGCGGTGGAGGACCTCAGTCCGTTCGGCTGGGAGCGGTACACCGGGGACGAAGGCGCGATCATCGGTATCGACCACTTCGGCGCGTCGGCCCCCGTGGACGATGTGATGAGCCACTTCGGCTTCACCGTCGATCGGGTTGCCGAGATCGGCCGCAAGGTCGTGCGCGACGGGTTCCGCGGACGTGTGCCCACGCTCGAACGTGGTCCGGAACCGGACTGAAAGGAGACCAAGATGCGCGTCGCGCTGGCGGCCGACCATGCCGGTGCCGACCTGAAGGCCGAGTTGCTGACCCGGCTGGCTCCGCTCGGCCACGAGCTGATCGACCTGGGCGGCGACGGCTCGAATCACGAGGACGACTACCCGGACTACAGCCGCGCCCTGGCCCTGGCCGTCCGCGATGGCCGCGCGGATCGAGGCATCCTGGTCTGCGGCAGCGGCGTCGGGGCCTCGATCGCGGCCTCCAAAGTGCCCGGGATCCGGGCCGGACTCTGCCACGACACCTACTCCGCCGGCCAGGGCGTGGAGCACGACGACATGAACA
The DNA here is from genome assembly GCA_003141455.1 of Chloroflexota bacterium. Taxonomy (GTDB): domain Bacteria; phylum Chloroflexota; class Limnocylindria; order Limnocylindrales; family CSP1-4; genus Fen-1039. The sequence continues at coordinate 46,211 of PLMA01000035.1, forward strand.
TCCTCGCCCTCGGAGCCAGGGTCATCGGCGTGGAGACGGCCGTTTCCTGCGCCAAGTCGTTCCTGGCCGCGAGATTCAGCGGCGAACCGCGCCACGTGCGCCGGCTCGCCAAGATACGCGCCATCGAGGAGGAGGCCGCCAGATGACCGAACCGACTCCCGCGAGATCTCTGGCCCTGAACCTGACGCTCAAGGACGCGAAGCTGGAAGGGGCCCTGGCCTCGGCTCGCGACCGCGCCGTCAACGAGAACTGGGCAGATCGGGCGATCGGCCGGCGCGATCCAGCCGTGTGGTCCAGCGAGGACCTCGTGCAGCGGGCTATCGCCCAGCGTCTCGGCTGGCTCGAGGCGCCGTTCCACTTCGCCGACGAGACGGGCGAGCTGAAGGCATTCGCGGCCTCGATCCGTGAGCAGGGCTACACCACCGCCGTGCTGGGAGGAATGGGCGGCAGCAGCCTCGCCCCCGCGCTCCTGACCCACGTCTTTGGGCCCGCGAAGGACGGCACGCCGGTCCGCGTCCTCGACTCCACCGATCCGGCAGCGGTGTCGGCCACGCTGGACGACCTGGACCCGACTGCGACTCTCTTCATCGTCTCCACCAAGTCCGGCACCACCGCCGAGTCGCTCTCGTTCCAGGCGTATCAATGGACCCGGATCGAATCTGCGCTGGATGCCGCCGGCGTGGGCCGGCCGACTCAGGCGGGCGACTTCATGGCCGCGATCACGGACCCCGACAAGAGCCTCCGCGCGATCCCTCACCACGACCAGTTGCGCGAGGTCTTCCTCAACCCGCCCGACGTTGGCGGCCGCTACTCGGCCTTGACCTACGTCGGCCTCGTCCCGGGTGCCCTGCTCGGGATCGACCTGGAGACGCTCCTGGAGAAGGCCCGGGCGATGGTCATCGCCTGCGGCCAGCCCGACCCGGCAATCAACCCGGGCCTGGCACTCGGACTGGCCATGGGCGCCTTCGCCGCTGCGGGTCGCGACAAGCTGACCTTCGTCATCGACCGCGAGATCGCCGCCTTCGGGCCGTGGGTCGAACAGTTGATCGCCGAAAGCACCGGCAAGGCGCCAATCCACTCCGCGGATGGGCGAGGCGTGGGCGTGGTGCCCATCGACGGCGAGCCGCTCGGCGCCCCGGCGGCCTACGGCAGCGACCGCGTCTTCGTCCGTATCGCGCTCGCCGGATCCCCCGGACCTGACCCATCCATCGGAGGAGATGTCGACGCCCGCCTGTCCGAGCTTGCCGCGGCCGGTCACCCGGTCATCCGCATAGAGGTCGGAGACAAGATCGAGATCGGCGCGGAGTTCGTCCGCTGGGAGGTCGCCACGGCGCTCGCCGGCGCGGTGCTGAAGATCGACCCGTTCGACCAGCCCAACGTCGAGGAGGCCAAGGCCAACACCCGCGCCGTCATCGCCGCCTTCGAGGACGGAGAGGGGGCGGACGCGGGCGGTGCGGCCCTCGGTGTGGCCGACGAAGCAGCTCTCACCGCCGCCCTCAAGGCCCATCTGGTCAAGCTCGCCCCGAGTGGCTACGCCTCCATCCAGGCGTACGTGGCCCAGACACCGGAGCGGGATGCGGCCTTGAGCCGCATCCGCACGCGGCTCCGGGACGCAACCCATCGCGCCACGACCGTGGGCTACGGGCCGCGCTTCCTGCACTCGACGGGCCAGCTGCACAAGGGCGGCGCGCCAATCGGGTGGTTCCTGCAGCTCGTTTGCGAGCATCCAGCTGACCTGGAGATCCCCGGCCAGGCCTACACCTTCGGCCAGCTCATCGACGCCCAGGCCATCGGCGACGCCCGGACGCTCGAGGACCACAACCTGCCGGTCCTGCGGATGAACCTTGGAGGGGACCCGGAAGGCGGCCTGGCCGCTCTCGAGCGAGCTCTCGCCTCCGCTCTCAAGGAGGGGTGACCACATGGAACTCGGCTTCGTCGTCCCGTCCGCGCCGCTCGCGCGGGACGCTGCTCGAGCCTGAGCCGATGAGTCCGGCCCGAGCCCCCAGCCCGCCTCCGCCGGCCCGAACGGCGCGGCAGCTCCGCGAAGCGACCGGCGCCGCTCGTGGCCGTCGGCGAAGTGAAGGCGATCTCAATCCGCTCCGTCAGGGGCTGCGCCTCGAGCGCGTGCCGGACCCGTGCGCCTTCGTCCTGTTCGGCGCCACGGGGGATCTGGCCCACCGCAAGGTCATTCCGGCGATCTACCAGCTGTGGCGCACGAATCTGCTGCCGGCCGAGTTCAGCCTCGTCGCGGTAGCCCGGCGGCCGTATTCGGACGAGACCTTTGCGGCCGAGGCTCGGGACTCGGTGGAGAAGTACTCGCGGGTTCTCCCGGTCGACGAAGCGGCCTGGGCCGAGCTGGCCAAGCGGATCACGTATCAGCAACTCGACTTCGGCGACGACGCCGGCTTCGACCGATTGGCCGAACGGCTGGACGAGCTGGACACGCAGCGAGGGTCGGCCGGGAACCGGCTCTTCTACCTGGCCACGCAGCCATCGCAGGTGACGGAGATCGTCCAGCAGCTGGGCCGAACGGGTCTGGACCACGAGCTTCGCGGCGGCGGCTGGCGACGGGTCGTGATCGAGAAGCCATTCGGCCGCGACTACGAATCGGCCCGGCACCTCAACCACGAGCTCGCGAAGGTCCTGCGCGAGTCGCAGGTGTATCGCATCGACCACTACCTGGGCAAGGAGACCGTCCGCAACCTGCTCGTGTTCCGGTTCGGCAACGGGATCTTCGAGCCGGTCTGGAACCGAAGCTACGTCGACCACGTGCAGATCACCGTGGCCGAGTCGATCGGCGTGGAGAACCGCGGCTCCTTCTATGAGGAGACGGGCGCCAGCCGCGACATACTGCAGAACCACCTCCTCCAGCTCATGACGCTGGTCGCCATGGAGCCGCCCTCGTCGTTCCACGCCGATGCCCTCCGCGACCAGAAGCTCCAGGTCCTGCGAGCGATCGCAGCGCCCGATCCGGAGCAGGTCCGCCGGAATGTCGTGCGCGGGCAATATGGACCGGGCTGGGTCGAAGGAGAGGCAGTCGCCGGGTACCGCCAGGAGCCGGAGGTCGATCCCGAGTCCGAGACCGAGACCTATGTGGCCGGCTGTTTCCAGATCGACGACTGGCGCTGGAGCGGCGTCCCGTTCTACCTGCGGGCCGGCAAGCGACTGCCCAAGCGCGCCACCGAGATCGCCGTCCAATTCAAGGAGGTACCGCTTCGGCTCTTCCGCGAATCCACAGGCGACCCGGCGCCGAACGTCCTGGCGATGCGCATCCAGCCCGACGAAGGAATCATGTTGCGCTTCGCGGCCAAGGTGCCGGGTCTCGGCTTGGACGTGCGGACGGTGAACATGGACTTCGGCTACGACACGTCGTTCGCGGTCGATTCGCCGGACGCGTACGAGACGCTGATCCTCGACGCGCTCCTGGGCGACGCCTCGCTCTTCACCAGGGCCGACGAAGTGGAAGCGGCCTGGTCGGTCGTGACGCCTATCGACGCGGCCTGGGCCTCGATGCCGGCGCCGCACTTCCCCGACTACGCCGCAGGGACCTGGGGTCCGGAGGCGGCGGAGGAGTTGTTGGAACGGGACGGCAGACGGTGGCGAAGAATCTGAAGATCCCGGCGGCGGCCAAGGCGGTCAAGGCGGCCGGGGCGTCCGGACGGGCGGCCGCAGCAGCCGGGGCGGCCCGACTGCCGGTCGTCCATTCCGTGTCTGAGATCGAACGTCAGCTCGGATCGTTGTGGGCACGTGCCGACACGACCCGCGCGGAGGCGGAGCGCGCCCAAGAGGCTAAAGCCGAGGACCGCGGGCGGGCGGGGGTCCGCCTCGCGGCGGGCCGAGCCTCAGCGGCCCTGGCCGCACCCGAGCCGAGCGGCGCCGGGGAGAGACACGTAGTGGCCCGTTCCAGCGTGCTGAACCTGGTCGTGGTGGCGCGCAATCGCGAGACGGCCGAGCGTTGCGCGGCCACGATCGCCGACACGGCCGGTCGCCGCCCGTCGCGGTCGTTGATCCTCTTTGCGATGGACCCGGAAGGGCCTCCCGGCCTGGAGGCCCGTATCGACGCCCTGGCCTTGAGCGCGGCGACGGGACGCGCCGAGACGGGCGCCGAGACGATCCACGTGACCGCTCGAGGTGAAACCGGCATGCACCTCGCCTCGATCATCGTGCCGCTCCTGGTCCACGATCTGCCGGTCGCGCTGTGGTGGCCGGACGACCCGCAATTCTCCTCGCGCCGCGCGGATCGACTCGTTCCGCTGGCGGATCGCCTGATCGTCGACGGGTCGTCCTGGTCCGGTAACGGCATGGACCGCCTGGCCGCCCTGGCGCACCTGGCACACGGCGGGCGGCTGTTCGTGGCCGACTTCGCGCTCCTGCGGCAGGCACGCTGGCGCGAGGCGCTCGCCTCGGTCTACGACCTGCCGGACCTTCGGCCGCATCTTCGAGCGGTTCGATCCATCGCCGTCGAGTACGCCGCCACCGAGGAGGGGGACCCGGGCGGGTTGACGAACGTCGTCCGACCCGTCTACCACGTGGCCTGGCTGGCATCTCGGCTGGGGATGCGTGTGGTTTCCCCTCTGCGGCCCTTGCCCGGAGGCCGGCGCGTGGCCGTGCTTCGCCAGCGAGAACACAGGGTGGACGTGGAGCTTCGCCCGGCAAGTTCGAATCTGGGCGAGGGGTCGACGGTCCGGGTGGAGATCGTTTCGCGTTTGCGCGGGGCCGAGCTGGTCGGCGACGTCACGGCGGGCGAGCGGACGGTCGAGGTGGCCGTCCGCGACAAGGGCCGCGAGCGAGTTCGGCGCACCTATCTGGCTCCCAGGCTCCACGACATGGACCTGCTTGAGCGGGCAGTGGAAGACAGCGCGACCCATCCGGTCGCCGTGGAAGCCCTGGAGATGGCGGGCCGTCTGATCGGAGGGGAAGCGGCTCCCCACGGGACGGTCGATAGGCGCGAGGGCGGTGGCCGTGACTGAGCGTGCGTCCGACATCGCGCGGGTTCCGGAGCCGTTCGCCGGCACCGACGTCGCGGGCCTCGCGGCACCCAACCGGGGCGAGCCCGAGCTGGTGGTTCTGGCCGATCCGGAGGCAGTGGCCCGTGAGGCCGCCGATCGGATCGCGACCGCGCTGATCGCCGCCGTGAAGCGTCGCGGCAGGGCCGACTTCTGCACCGCCGGCGGCACCACCCCGATCCCCATCTATCGCTTCCTGGCCCAGTCGCCGCTGCGCGACCGCATCGCCTGGCCGCAGGTCCACGTCTGGTTCGGCGATGAACGATTCGTCCCGCGCGACCACCCCGAATCGAACGTGACCCCTGTGGACGATGTCTTGCTGGGCGGCGACTCGGAGGAGGGTGGAGCGCCCCTGCCTGCGGCCAACATCCACGCTTTCCAGGTGGATCGGGCGATCGCGGAGAAGCGAGACAACGCCTGGTGCGCCGTTCGCTACGCCGAGGAGATGGCCGCTGGCCTGCCACTGGCGAAGGGCAACTGGCCTGTCTTCGATCTGATCCTGGTCGGCGTAGGCGGGGACGGCCACGTCCTCTCCTGCTTCCCAGACAGCCCGGCGTTGGACAGCCTCGCCTGGACAATGGGCGTGCCCGCGCCGTCGCACATCGGGCCGCATCTGCCTCGAATGACTATGAATCCACGGCTCCTGGAGGCGGCCCCGGTTCTGGTCGTCACCTGGGGCGCCGGCAAGGCCCAGGCCCTGGGCCACGTCTTCGGCGTGGTTCGCGATGGCCGCCGCTGGCCGGTCCAGCGCACCCGCCGTGACGGCGCGGTCTGGCTCGTTGATGACGACGCGGCTGCGGAGATACCCGGGCAGCGGCGGTAGCGCGGAGATCTCGCGCATTCGGCCGCTCACAGGCTCCATAATCGTGGGAGGTTGATGCTTCAACCAACTCAGATTGGAGTGGGCACGATGGCAAAGAGACGGGTTGTCATCTCGCTTGTCGCTATGGCATCCATTGCCTTGGGCGCTTGTGGTCAATCAGGTGCCAGCCCGAGTGGAGGCCCGACACCTGACACTGGGCCGACCACAACGCAGTCCGAGGCGACCACAACGCAGTCCGAGGCGACCCCGACGCCTTCTGCCATGTCTCAGACGAATCCGGACGGCACCATCACGGACGCCGACGGATTCGTCAGATTCCCGGGCGAGCCGACCCGCCCGGATCAAGCGCACTACTACGTGGTCGAGGATATCTGCGGCCAGTTCACCAAGCCATTCATGACAGGCCTGACGGGAAAGACGATCAAGAAGATCGAGCCTTCCGCTGTCTCCACCGTCCTCGGTTGCGTCTACTACACGGCGACCACGGCCGATGACGGCAAGGACGCCTACATCCTGCTCGTACTCGACTATCTGAGCGTGGCAAACCAGAAGGCCGGCCAGCAGACGCTCGGCCGCACCGTGACGACGAACGCGAGCATCCCGATGGACAACTTCGTCGCGACCCAGGAGAACGGCATCATCAACGACATCTACTTCGTCTTTGGCCCCGAGAAGTTCCTGCGCCTGGGCCGCACCTCCACGTCCGCCCTCTCGGACACCGACATGCTCGCGCTGGCGGTCAAGCTGGGTACCAAGATGAAGGACTTCAAGTAGCCGACCCGGCCCGCGGGCCAGGCTACGGTCAGGCGGAACCGAGGTCTGGGCGCTCGCCGGATTCGACGACCGTCGTGGGCGTGTGATGAACCGCCGCGACGGCCGGGATCGTCCCAAGACGGCCGGCCTGGTAGTCGGTGTAGGCCTGCATCACTTCCTCGCGGGTGTTCATCACGAACGGACCCATCCAGGCGACGGACTCCCGGATTGGCCGGCCGCCGAGAATCAGGAGATCGAGGTTCGGGCTTCGGTCGTCCTGGACCTGCGAGGCCGCAACGGTCAGCGCGTCGCCGGGCCCGAAGACGGCGAGCTGACCGGACTGGATCGGTCGAGTCTCCGCGCCGACCGTGCCGCGCCCAGCCATGGCGTAGACGAGGGCGTTGTAGTCGATTCTCCAGGGGAGCGAGAGGCGAGCGCCCGGGCTCAGTGTCGCGTGGATGAGGTTGATCGGTGTGTAGGTCGAACCCGGCCCTTTGTAACCGTCGACCTCACCGGCGATGATGCGGACCAGCGCACCTCCGTCCGGGGAAGTCACGAGCGCCACCTCCCCGGCCCTGAGATCCTGATAGCGCGGCTGGGCCCACTTCTCGGCCCGCGGCAGGTTCACCCAGAGCTGAAAGCCGTGGAAGAGGCCCCCGCTGACGACGAGCCACTCCGGCGGCTTCTCGATGTGCAGGATTCCGGCACCGGCGGTCATCCATTGCGTGTCGCCGTTGGTGATCACGCCCCCGCCGCCGTTCGAGTCCTGGTGCTCGAACGTGCCGTCGATCATGTACGTCACGGTCTCGAAGCCGCGGTGCGGATGCCACGCCGTGCCCTTGGGCTCGCCCGGCGCGTATTCGACTTCGCCCATCTGGTCGAGGTGGACGAACGGGTCGAGGTCCCCGAGATCGACGCCGGCGAAGGCTCGGTGCACCGGAAAGCCCTCCCCCTCGAGCCCGGTCGGGGCGGTCGTCAGGCTTCGAACGGCGCGCTCGAGAGCGATCGTCGGATCCGGCGCCGAGATGCGCGGCAGGATGGTTATGTCGGGGACGGTGATCGCTGGCATTCGGGAATCCTCGTCGGGCTGCTGTCCTGTGAACGCTTCGAGGCGTTCGACAGGTCCGATCATGGCCTCATTGCGCGGGAAACGAGCCACGGATTATCGCTGCACCGTCTGGCGAACCGCTCCTAGAGACGGAAGGAACGCCGCTCGAGGGCGGCGGTCCTTGCGGGGACGGTGGCGACCCGGCTGCCACGCGGGGCGCGCGCCGGAGGTTCGGGCTAGGCGACCTCGGCCGGCTCGAACTTCGACTTGCGGAGGAACCACATGAAGATCACTGCCCCCGTGGCCGCGAAGCCGAGCAGGCTGATGTTCAGGATCGGGTAGGAGACGCCCGGATTGGCGCCGCTCACGAGAGCGGCGGGGATCCCGCCGAGACTGGTCGAGATCGAGTTCCAGGCGTCCACCTGATTGCCGGCTTCGACCCCGTAGATCTGCGGAATGATGTACAGCATCGAAGCGATCACGAGCAGGACCGAGACGATCCGGAAGGTGGTCGGATTGTCGTCCGAGTCGCCTGTGAGCTTAGCGAGGAGGGCCCAGAAGAGCACGAGGGCGGCGAGCGGGGCGGTGATCGGGACGCCCAGATCCGCGCTCATGTAGACGTTGGGGAACAGGAAGATGACGCTCAGGGCGAACGTCACGACGAGTAGCCCGTCGCGGATGAGGATGTAGCTGAGCCACCACACGTCACCGCCGAACCGGAGGGTCAGCCCCTGCAGGTAGCGGACGATGTAGGGCCTGGCGAAATGCAGGGCCAGGGTGAAGGACCACAGGATGGGCAGCACCGCGGCGACCGAGAGGAGCATCCAGTACTGCGAGCCCTGGACGAGTGCTTGCTGGTCGTTCATGGTCGGTCTCTCCTAGCTCTGCGCCGCGGGCTGGCTGGCCGCGCTCGCGTCGGCCTTCCCACGCGAGGCGGGAGAGGCGATCCGAAGGTTGTAGATGACGACCACGAGACCCATGGCGCCGACCAGCGCCTGCGAGACGTAGACCAGGGCTAGGGCGATCGTTGGGTTCTGCGAGCTGACCAGGACGGACGCGAACTGGTTTGAGATGCTGCTGCCGACCGTCGTCATCTGGACGCCCAGGAAGTAGGGCACGAGATAGAGGGTCGCGCCCAGGGCTAGCAAGAACGTCTGGAGATGGAAGCTCCTGGCGTCCGCGTCGGCGCGAGTCATCACCTTGAGCAACAGGACCGCGAAGGCGCACGCGGCGGCCAGTCCGCCGGTGATCGGCAGGTCGTTGCCGCCCACGACGTCCGGGTAGAAGAAGATGAAGCTACCCAGGAAGACCTGGAGCAGAAAGACATCGCGCATCCCGACGTAGATCGTCCACCACAGATCGGCGCCAAGGCGCAGGGTGAACTTGCGCGTCAGGGCCAGCATGTACGGCCGGGCGAGGTGCAGGGCGACCGCCAGAAGCCACAGGGCTACGAGCGCCGCGGCGATCGTCCCTTCGATGAATTGCTCGGCAGCGCCGAACGCCGGAGAGTTCATCAGTCACGACCTCCTGAGGTGGAGCCGGGATTGCCCGCCGAGGCGGCGAGCTTCGGCGAAACGAGGGGCGAAGGTGACGCATCGATCGGCGGCCGATCCTCTGGGCCGTCTCTCGGTCCGCGCCCCGATTGGACGTGGACCTGTTCACAGCGGTAGACCGCATCGCAGCGGAAACAGCGCGTCGCCTCGGTCCTGGCCGCGGCCGGCTCCAGACCGGGCTGCGTGGCCGCGAACGACCCGGGCTGGTACTCCGGCAGGGCCATGCCGACCCGAGGCCGCGTGGCGAGATCGACGGTCAGCAACGGCTCGGCTTTCTTGGGCACGCGAACCGTGGCCATGATCTCGGCCTCGCCGTTGCGACTGCCGGACAGGTACTCGTGGATCGAGCCGGCGGCCCGCCGGCCGGCACCCACGGCATGGATGATCGTCTTGGCACCGGAGACGACGTCGCCGCCGGCGAAGACGCCCTTGCGGCCGGTCGCCTGGCCCGAGTCCGCGACGATGCCGGAGAAGCCGCTCGTCTCGATGCCGGCGCCCGCGGGCAGGATCGAAGGATCGGGCTCCTCGCCGACCGCCACGAGCACCGTGGCGGCGTCTATCTCGCGATCGCTGCCGGGGATCGGCTCGTACACGGCCCGCCCGCCCTCGAACCGACCGTTCGGTCGCTGACGGACGTAATTCACGCAGGTGATGCCCCTGGCGGAGCCTTCGACCTCGACCACGGCGGCTTCGAACTGGACGTGGACGCCCTCGTGCTCGGCCGCCTCGACCTCTTCCGACTGGGCGGGCATCTCGTCCTTGCCGCGCCGGTACAGGACGGTGACCGAAGAAGCGCCGGAGCGGAGCGCGGACCGTGCCGCGTCCATCGCCGTGCTGCCTCCGCCGACGACCACCACCGCTCCACGCAGGACCGGCTTCTCGCCCAGGTTTACCTGCTTTAGGAAGAGCGTCGCCGGCATTACGCCGGGCAGGTCGTCGCCCGGAACTCCGAGCTTGCGGCTACGCGACGCGCCCGTGGCCAGGAAGACGGCCTGGTATTGGGCCTCGAGATCGGCGAGAGTGAAGTCGCGGCCCATCGCCGAGTCGAGCTTGAGCTCCACACCCAGGCCCACGATTCGTTCAATCTCCTCGCGCAGGACCGTTCGGGGGAGGCGGTACTCGGGGATCCCGATGGCCATCATGCCGCCCGGAACGGGCATTGCCTCGAACACGGTCACGTTGTATCCCAGGCGGGCCAGGTAGTAGGCAGCCGACATTCCGGCCGGCCCGCCGCCGACGATGGCGACCCTCTCGGGGCGTTTCTTCGTGGGGGGCGCGACCCGGGGCAACTTGCCGGCCTCGACGGCGAAACGCTTGAGGCGCCGGATCGCGATGGGCTCATCCAATGTCCCGCGACGGCAGGCCGTCTCGCACGGGGCGGTGCAGATCCAGCCGCAGACCGAGGGGAATGGGTTGACCTCGGCGGCCACCGCATACGCTTCGTCGTACTTGCCCTGGCCGACCAGGGCGACATACCGCCCGGCGTCCGTTCCGGCGGGGCAGGCCTCCTGGCAGGGCGCGACGGGATCCTGGCGAGCGTCGGTCACCATGGACCGCCAGACCTGCCAGTCGTTCGGGCGCTCGCTGGTCCGCCACTGGAAGAGAGCGCCCCAGGGCGAGACGCGAACGGGCTTGAGGGACTCGCGTGTGACGTCGCTCAGGGCCTGCCAGGCCGGAGCCGGCTCCACGGGCCGGCTGATGGGACCCTGGCGGGCGGCGAGCGGCGTGGGGCCGGTGACGATGTCCAGGTTCACGACATGGGTGGGACACTCGCGAACGCATATGCCGCAACCGATGCACTCCCCGACCTGGACCGGGTATTCCATCATCCAATTGAACGGCTTGCCGAAGACGCCGGCGCCCTCCACTCCGGGCCGTTGCGGCCTGCTCATGTCCAATGCCTGAACCGGGCAGACGTCCATGCAGACGCCGCAGTTCAGGCAGTTGCCGTTCTCGATCTGTATCCGATAGCCCATGGGACGCCTCGGCCGTGTGGATTGCCAGGCACGAGGATGGCGTCCGCCGACTGCGGGTACATCTGCCGGAGGGCCGGACTTGGCCTACCCGCCCGGGTGGGTATCCCCGGCTACTAGATCTGAGACCCGGGGCGGGCCTGGGTGGAAAGTGGCGGGATCAGCGCTGGTTGGCCAGCGGCTCGCGACGGAACCGCTCGTTGAGAGCCTGGTCGCGCGGCAGATCGGGCACCAAGCCTTCGCGCACGGCCCTTGCCGCGAGCTCGGCGCGGTTCTGAGCGTGCAGCTTCTCGACGATGTTCTTCAGATGGAACTTGACGGTGTTCTCGCTGATCCCGAGCTCCGCGGCAATCTCACGGTTGCGCTGCCCGGCCGTGACCAGCTGGAGCACTTCGACCTCGCGCTCGGTCAGCCTTTGGGTGGCCTGCTTGCTGCCGCCCGGCGTCCGCAGGAACTCGTCGATGATTCGGGCCGCCGTTGCCGGCGTGATGGCGGGCTCGCCTCTGGCCACGCCCTCGAGCATGGTGCGCAGCTGCGGAGCCTCGAGGTTCTTGAGCAGATAGCCCTGGGCGCCGGCCTTGATTGCCCGGAAGAGGTCGGCCTCATCCTCGCTCACGGTCAGCATGACTATGGCGACCTCGGGGTGGCGGGCCTTGATCTGGGCCGTCGCCTCGAGACCGGACATGTTGGGCATCCGGACGTCCATCAGGACGACGTCCGGCGACGTCTCGTCCACGAGGTCGATCGCCTGGGCACCGTCGGACGCCTGCCCCACGACCTCGTGCCCCCACGCCAGCAGAAGCGAGGCGACGCCGTCGCGGAAGAGGGTATGGTCGTCCACGAGCACGGTTCTCATGTCGTCAGTCTGCCTCCGAAACCGTTTCGGCGGGCGATCGGACCGCCTGGTGCTGCGCTGCGGAACGCCCCGTCTCGTCGGGCGAGCCAACACCGAAGAGTGGCGCCCCCGATGCCGCGCCTCCTACTGGAATGCGTAGCTCGATGACTGTCCCTGCGCCGGGGCTGCTGTGCCAGGAGATGCCGCCTCCAACCGACTCGGCGCGTTCCCGCATGCCGGCCAGGCCGAAATGCGGCCACCGCTCCGGCCCCCGGGTCAGCAGCTCGGCGTCGAAACCGACGCCGTCGTCCTCGATCCGAAGGACGACCTCGCGACCCTGGCGCGCCAGCGACAGGCCCACCCGCTGGGCCCGGGCGTGCTTTCGAACGTTGGTGAGCGCTTCGCGCGCAATCGAGAAGACCTCCGCCTGAACGGCGGCCGAAATGGGAGCGCTTGCCGCCTCGGGAGAGGCCTCGAAGCGGACGGCGAGCTTGGACGATTCCGCGTAGAGGGCCGCGTACTCTTCCAGGGCCGCCGCCAGACTTCGATCTGGCGGCACCGGCGACGACAGAGTAAGGATCGCCTCGCGGACGTCCACGTACAGCGACCGCGCCGCCTCGCCCAGTTCTCCCAGCTGCCGACGTGCTTCAGGCACGCGGCCATCCGCGAGCATCTCGTCGACGGCCTGAGACTTGGTGTTGACGTAGGCAAGAACCTGGGCCAGGCCATCGTGCATCTCGCGGGCGATGCGCTCTCGTTCGCCCTGCACAGCCAGCGCTTGCAGCTCGTCGTGGAGTCGCGCGGCTTCCAGGGCGAGGCCGACCTGAGTGGCCAGGGCCGACACCGTCGCCACCTCCGCCGCGGAGAAGTGGCGAGTCTCCCGAGAGGCTAGGCCGAGTGTCCCGACGCGCTTCTCGCCAAGCACCACCGGGGCCGAAACGCGTACTCGATGGCCGGGCTTGAGGTAGCCGTCGAGACTGTCGGTCTCGCGCCTACCGGCGCCCGGTCCGGTCGGCTCGTCGCCAAGCATGACTCCCGGATCGGCGCTCGATGCGGCCAGGCGGATCTCGCCCGCAGGACCGTCCACGGCCAACAGCGCGGCGTCCATGTTCAGCAGAGCGCGGGCGCGGTCGAGGATGCCGGCGATCGTCTGCTGCGGATCGGTCTGCCCCGCAACGGCCAGGCTAACGTCGTAGACCGCCCGCAGGGCCGCATTGCGCGCCTCGAGCTCCGTGTTCCGTTCCCCGATGCCGCGGGCAAGCCTGTCGATCTGCCGGAACGCGAGCGAGGCGGCGGCCACGGCTACGACGGCTACCACGGCTACGACCAGCAGGGTGTCGAAGGGGAACTGGAGCGTGGCATCCAGGACCGTGTCGCTCAGCAGCTCAATTGCGGCGATGAAGAGCAGTGCTGCGATCACGGCAAGCCAGCGACGACGGCGGTACATCCGACCCTCCGAGCGCGACGTACGATTCCCGAGCCGATCCGGATCGATCTAGCCCACCCGTTCGGGGGGCACTATGCGCCAGTCGAGAGCCAGCCGCCGGATATCAGAGTGCGTGTCCCGATGGGCGACACGGGCCGGGCCACGAGATCAGGGGCTCAAGCCCGAAGGGGCCTCTGATCTCACGACACGACGCATCACGAATCCAGGCCAACCTGGTCTCCAACTGAGCGGTTCGAACCATCACGGCTAGGCTCGTCACATCCGAGCTCCCGCCTCTCGCTGATCTCGCATGCGGCCGTGCCAGTAGCCTGTCGGACGATGAGCGCCGGGGGATGAGGAAGCCTGGGCGCTGCCTTCCTGCCTGGACTGGCCGAGGTTGCGGAGAGTCATAGACTGTCCACAAGGAAGAGGAACTGCGATGGTAGCAACGAAGTCGGACGAGGCCGTTCTCAGGGGCTGGCTCGCCACGATGCCTCGGGAGGCCCGCAGCAAGGTGCTGGCCATTGCCTCGCCCGCTTCCTTCCCGGGCGGCACCGAGATGATGCGCGAAGGCGACCATGTGGGCCAGTTCGGTATCGTTAAGTCCGGTCGGATTGCGCTTTCGCTCGGCGTTTCAGGGCGAGGCCAGGTCGTCATCGAGACGGCGGAGGTCGGTGAGGTCTTTGGGCTCTCCGCCCTCGTACCCCCGCACAGGGCAACGACAACGGTAACCGCAATCGGCGATGTTGACGCCTTGGTCGTTGATGCTTCCGCGATACGATCGCTGTTCGAGCAGGATTGCGAGTTCGCAGCGTCGGTTTACTTTGCCGTTGCCCGAGCGCTCCTTGGAAGGCTGGACGCGGCACACGAGGCGCTCATTGACCTCTCGGGTGGCGCAAGCTCGGCCGTTCCATAGGCTGGCCTCGCGCTTGCGGTCCCCACTGTTGAGCTGTGTCAGCCGCAGAGCCCTAGCGCTCAGACACGCCTGGCACCGTAACGACGGGCTGCCCCGCAGTCGCTGACGCTCTCGAGGGCGCCCGATCCGCCGGCGCAACGGGCCCGCGAAGGACCGATGGCTCTGGCATCCGGGTCAGCGGGGTGTCACTCTGACGTTGCTGCCGCGGGCGTTGACGCCGCCTGCAGCCCACCCGCGACGCGGCTAGGAGGTTCGCGATGAGCGGCGATGAGGCGGTCCTTGCCGGACCGCACCGCGGTTTGCTCGATTGGCTAGAGAAGAACGGTGTCGAGTATGAGCTCCATGAGCATCCGACCACGGTCACCGCACGAGAGACCGCTCGTGCGGAACATGTCAACCCGGCTGCGTTCGCCAAGACGATCGGCGTCGTGACCGACGACGGTCGCCGCGCGCTCGTGGTCCTCGACGCAGATGATCGCCTCGACCTCCTCAAGGCTCGCGGCGTGCTCGGCGCCTCTCACGTCCGGCTCATGACCGAAGGTGAGCTTGCCGAGTCGTGTCCCGGATGCGATGTCGGTGCAACGCCGGCCCTCGGCGCGGTCTTCGGGTTGCCGATGCACGTCGACGAGGCAATTCGAGACGTCCCGGTCCTCACGTTCCACGCCGGGAGCCATCGATACACCGTCCACGTCGATCGTCAGGCATGGGAGCGAGCTCTCGGCATCACGTACGCGGCACTCGCCGAGCACCGCACGCTTGAGCCGGCCTGGATGCGGTAGGCGCGATTCCGCCCCCGACGTGCCACTCCCGGCGCCGCGCAATTGGACGGGCGGCCGGCTCAGTGGGCCTCGGCGTAGTACGCCAGCCCTCTCAAATCCGTTGGTGGGTGCGCCCTCAAACCCCCTTGGGGCACTCCCGCCGTTCTTGTGGGAACGGCCTCGCCGGCGGCGTCCACACGATCTCCTCCACCTTCCGGTCGTTCAGGACGACCGCTTCGACCACGATCCGGCACAGCTCTTCCTGACGCGCCAGTGACGCCACTGCGATGGCTGCGAGCAGTGCCGGCAGGCGTGCCCGGTAGGCGTCGAAGGCTCTGATGCGGTCTTCGTCGGGCAATTGGGCCAGGGCGGCTTGGACGGCATCTCGCTCGGCCTGGTACTCCCGGTCGCTTATGTCACCCCAGCCATGCTGCTTTCGGAGCTGCTCCAGACGGGTCTGGAGCATCGAGCGCTGGCGGCCTGCTGCCGCCGCCCCAGGGCTGTCGAGGCGATGACGCAGCTCGCTGCGAGCCTCATCGATGACGGCATCTGGCAGCGCCGCGGCGGCGATGGTCGACATCACCTTGCCCTCGACCAGATCGGCCGGGCAGCGACGAGCAGGCGGCTCGAGCGTGACCTCGCTTGAGGCAGCCGGCCCGGTGCCAGATGTCGCGGCCGACACCGTCTCTAGCCGCCTGGACCTTGGACTCCAAGGCCAGCCCAGGGCGCACACGATGAGCAGATCGTGTCAGATAGCTGCCGCCGCGGGCATGGCGATCGCCATCGCAGCTGCGACGCTGGCGACACAGAGAGGAACGCCGGCGGGATCAGAGCCATCGAATGTCCTCGAATCCAGACCTCGACCGCGCACGTGGCTACGGCCCGACGTCAGCGACCGCGGGGTCGAGCGATGGCGCCCCAACAAAGGCGTCCTCGCGTCCTCGCCACATCCAGACACCCAGAGCGAGGGTCCAAAGGGTGAGAAGTAGGGACGACGCAAGAAAGGTGGTCTCGGCAGCCTGGACCTCTTCGCTGGCGGCGATCTGGAGAAGGGCGGCGACCGCTGATCCGAAAGCACCGACGACCGCGATCCACCCGAACCAGGCGGGAAAGCGTCGACTGTCGATGACGGCGACGCCGAAGCAGGCGAATGCCGCCCCGAAGAACACGAGAATGCCGATGCTCCAGATGCCGAAGTCGACCGCCTTTACGGCCGTCGCGATACTCAGCGCCGTCGTCGCTTCCGCTGCCGGAGTACGGTTCAAGGAGACCGCCAGCGCCTTCATGACGAAGCCGTCTATGGCGGTACTGACGGTGACCACGGCACCGCCGAGCAGTGCTGCCGCGACGCCCAACCGGGCGAGCGGCCCGCCGGACGTTGCGGTCAATCGCTCGGTCAGTCCGATGAGACCGCCGATGATCAACAGGATGGCTACGATGATCGTCAGGTGAATTCCCACCCAGGCGCTGTTCTGGGCGATCGCCTGGACGGTCGCTGCGCCGTCGAGGCCGGCCGTGTGGGGATGCAGGGCATTCCCCACGAGGCCCATCACGGCGCCAGCGATGAACAGGGCGCCAGAGATCCTCTGGCGAAGGAGTCGCGCTTGTACGGGCATTCCTGCTCCGATAATGCTTCGGCTACCTAACTAGGCAACCTTACTATACTTACCGCCATGAAGGCAAGCCCGCCGTTGCCGATGGGACAGCTCCTGGGGCGCATGCTCCGAAGCTTCCGGCGAGATCTGTACCGCCGCGCACAAGAGGCCGGCTATCACAACATCCGTGAAGCGCACCTCCAGGTGTTCGGCGCGATCGACTGGGGCGGCACCCGTCTCACCGAGCTGGCGGCCCGGGCAAACATGACGCGTCCCTCGATGATTGAGCTGGTGGACGAGCTCCAGGACATGGGCTACCTGGAGCGCCGGCCTGACCCGAGCGACGGACGGGCCAAGCTGATCCGACTGACACACAAGGGCAGGCGCATCCTGGCGGAGGCTCTCCGGGCCGTCGAGGACATCGAGCTCGGGTACGCCGAGGCGGTCGGAGCGGAGCGCTTTGATGCCCTCGTCGCGACCCTGCAGGCGCTGCTTGACGCTCAAAGCCAGGACCGGCACTCGAATGCGACGGAGGATTAGCCAGCCGGTAGGGATCGTGAGGCGCCCAGATATGCGCGATGATCCGGAACCGAATACGTTTCCCCGCGGCACGCGCCGTAGCGGTGATGACGACGAAGCTGTAGCCCAGACCCGTTGGACCATCACCGAGGGGGATGCCGTCGCGGTCGCCCTCGGTGGCGTCCGCAGCTGCCTCACGTGTAGAACGCCAGCGCTCGCGAATCTGTTGGTGGGCGGGTCCCCAAGCCCCCTTGGGGGCACCCCAGATCTAGCGGCCGAGGGTGGGCCGGTCGCGGCCGAACCGCTACCGCGGGCCTGGTTCGCCACGATCGGCCCGGGCGGCGCGATCGCCACCCAGCTCCCTGTCCGCGCGGTGGCCACCGAACGCGTGGATCGTCCGGGTAACGCCACTTGAGCATTGCCCGGCGTGCGGGGTGCCGCGCGGAATGAAAGCCTCCTCGCCCGGCATCATGGCCACGCGCTTGCCGTCCATCTCCAGCACGTACTCGCCCTGAACCACCATCAGCCACTCGTCGAAGTCGTGGGTGTCCAGACCAGGCTCCTTCGCGGCGTGGCCACAGTGCGTCCAGAGTGCAATCTGGCTGCCGTCTGCCCCGTCAAAGACGTAGCCCACGATCCCGGGTGTGTGCTGATCGCGGGCCCGGATCAGATTGGCCGGGTTCCTCATGAAGACAGGAAAGTCGTCCATTCGAGTCTCCCCAGGGCCCACGCGTCCTCGACGCGGGCGCTTCGTGCTGCTCGAGCCGCCTAAGCGTAGTAGTTGAGCGCCCTCAAGGCCGATGTGGCCTCTTGTCATGCGACGCGACTCATCAAGTCGAAGCGCCGGGCCGCGGTTCGGGCATGGGCGCGGGCACCGGGCCGGCGCCAGGCGGGGCCCGGCGTCGTGCGCGTCGCCGGCGCGGCGCCGCACCGGGCAGCGGCCACCAGTCGCACGGGCACAGGCCCTTCGGGCAGCCCTCATGGGGAAGGCGCTGTGCCCGCAGCTCGTCCGCGATGCGGAAGGCTCGCCCGTTGTCGCGCCCGCAGATCGGGCAGCAGCTGGCGGCGACCAGCTCGACCTGTGCCCCGACACTGACGAACGAGCGCAGAGCCGCCTCCGACCACGCACGGTGCAGCGTCACGATATCGTCGGAAGGCGGGATGGCGGACCCGGACGCGCGATACAGAGCGGCCGCCTGCTGGCGCCTGATCGACGCCACCTCCCCCCAGCGCTTGCCCCGCCGTGCCGTTCGCACGGCGCGCTCGGCGGCGGCGAGGTACAGGTCCCTCGATGCCGCCACGGCCGCCTCCGATGGCGGCGCCGCGGCCAGCCGCGCCACCCGGTTGACCGGCGCCGACACGCCCTTGGCCAGTCCAAGCCAGCGACGCCGGTCGCTGGTCCAATCGCTCTCCCGGGTCTCGCGGTCTCGCTCGGCCTCGAAGACATCGAGCGCCTCCTCGGTGAGGAGCACCCGCCTGCCGTCGACCCGGCGGACGACGATCCGTCGCCGGCAGCGCGGGCAGAGGCGCCCGCGCTCGGGCGCGGGATCGAGGAGCGTCGCACAGTACGGGCACGCCGCCGGCGCGTCGCGCCGCGGCGCGGTGGGAGTCGCAAGCGGCTCGCCCGGCACCACGCCTTCCGAACGGGAGGGGGTCCCGTCGGCGGCCTCCGACTGAATCTCCGCGCGGGTGTTTGGTTCATCGCCCCCGAGGAGGCGCCTCAGGAAGCCGATGCCGGTCTCCGATAGGTGCGGTTTGCCGACGTCTCAGAGTACCGCGCGGCCGGGGCGGCGCGGTACCGTTCCCGGCGCTGGCCGGACCGCGTCGGGCTCGAGGCGTGCGCCTCGGCATGCAAGCTGAAGTCAGGCCGCGTTGCGCCGTGAGTCGCCCGACTCGGCGTCTCGCTCGGGGACGCGCCAGCGGGCCACGAGGCGCCGCAGCTTGTCCGACATGTCTCTCAGGCTACCGGCCGATGCCACGAAGCCCTGAGCATGCTCGCTCAACTGGAGCGTGGCCGAGGAGACCTCCTCCGCCGAGGCCGAGTTCTCCTCGCTAATCGCGGCAATCGACTCAATGGCATCGTTGACCCGGAAAGAGCTGGCGCTCATCGAGCTCGCGGCCGCGTTCGTGGACTGGGCGATTGCGGCGATCGTGTCCGAGGCGGAAACGACGTTGGATGAGGCGGCGTCCATGGCCTCCACGGCCCCTGTGATCCGGGCCACGGCGGCATTGGACGCGGCCACGGCCAGGGCGATCTCCTCGAGCACGGCCGCTGAGCGCTCCGCCAGCACCGAGCCGGCTTCGACTTCTCTGGCTCCGACCTGCATCGCGGCCACGGCCTCGATCGTACCCTTTTGGACCTGGGCGATGAGAGTGGCGATCTCCTTGGTGGCGGTGCGTGAGTGCTCGGCCAGTTTGCGGACCTCGTCCGCCACCACTGCGAAGCCCTTGCCCTGCTCCCCCGCGCGGGCCGCTTCGATGGCCGCATTCAGGGCAAGCAGGTTCGTCTGGTCGGCGATCTCGTCGATCGTCTGGACCATCGCCCCGATCTGGCTACCCATCGCGCCCAGGCCGGCTACCACGGTGGCGCCGGTATCGACGGCCTTCTTGATTCGGGCCATACCGGAGGCCGACTCACGGACCGTAGCGGCGCCCTTGTCGGCGGCCTTCCCTGCCGCGACGCCGGCGGAATTGACCTCGTCGGACGCGGTGGACGCTTCGCGAATCGCCTGGGCCATCTGGCTAATGGCATCCGCCTGGGCCTCGACGCTCGCAGCCGTCATCGCGGCACCCGACCCGACTTGCTCGATCACCAGACCCAGCTCGATCATGGCCGCGCTCGTTTCGCTCGAGGCGCGGGCTTGGTCCGCGGCACCCGCGGCAACCTGATTGATCGTTTGGGCGATCTGGCTCGAGTTGAGCTCCGACTGCGCGGCCGCCTCGTTGACCTCACCGGCCGAGTCGGCCACGCTGGATGCGGCGCTGCCCAGCTCGGTGACCATCTTCCGTAGCCGCGCGATCATGTATTTGAAGGCTTGGGCCAGGCCGTCCTGATCCGACCGGGTCGTAACCTCACGGGTCAGATCGCCGGCCGCGACACGGTCCGCCAATGCGGCCAGCTCCTCCATGTACAGGCGAATGCCGGCGAATGCCTCCGCCAGCCGTCCGAGCTCCCCGTGGCCGGAGAGATCCTCCTCGTCATGCTGGCTGAGGTCGCCCACCGCAACGTGCGAGGCCTGATCGATCACTATCTCGATCGGCCGAGTCACCGATCGAGACACGCTCAGGGCCATGAGTACCGCAAGCACGAGCACCACCACGGTCAACTGGTTCAGGTGCCCGGCCGCCAGATCGAGGCCCCCGACGGCAAGGACCGGCAGGACCGCGGTTGTGAGCAGCCGCGTACGGATCGACCAGTTACGCGGATGGCTCGGCTTGAGATTCTGCCGCTTTGGCAATCCGAACTCGCCGCGCCCGATCCGGGCGGGGACCTCCACCGCGCCCAGGACGAGGCCTGCGAGGGCAGCGCGTGCGTGGCCGGCCACAGCCAGAGGCGCGTTCATCGATGACGCTCCCCGTAGGGCTCGCGAACCGGGCAGGGGCTGACGTTCATCCGTAGAGGCGTTGCGCGGCATCGCCTCGCCTTCTCCGGCCGAACGGTTCCGCTTCGGTCCATCGTCTCGGTCCTGGCTCCCAAGCCTCGGTACATGGCCCAGGACTTCTCCCAGGCCGCTAGGCCTCGCTCGTTCCGCACACACATGGACAGGCGCGAGTTGGCCTCGTCTGGGGTATCGGCCGGAGTGTTGACCGGATGCCTACTGCAAATGCAGTATTTCGCGCGCCGACCGACCGCCGGAACGGCACCAGCGGCCGGATATGTCGTAGCCACTGATCAGATCCGTTGACGCGATCCGCCGGCCGGGGATAGTCGTATCGGGGATGCGGTGGCGCGACCCAACGGCCGGCCGCGGCCGCCGGTCGCCATCGGTATCATCGATTGCGACCGTCGGGCCCTGCCTTCGTCGCCCGACTCGCGATGATTGGAGGAGCGGTCCGTGCCGCACATGGAAGTGCTCGGTTGGATTGTGGTCGGGTTCCTTGCCGGCGCCCTTTCGAGCGCGGCCGTCAAGCGAGGCGGACCCGAGGGGTGCATCGGCAACACCGTTGTCGGGATCCTTGGCGGTCTCCTCGGAGGCTGGTTCGCCACCGAGGAGCTCCACTGGGATTCCACGAGCGGGTTTCTAGGGGCTCTCGCCATTGCCTTTCTGGGCGCCGTCGCGCTCCGCCTGATCCTCAACGCCATGGAGGGCGGCGATCGTCGAAGAGGGCGCTGAGATCGCTACCGGCGTCGAAAGCGCACCACCCCGAGCCTACCCGTTTCGCCAGGCTGTACCGATTCGACGAGACCAGCGCCAGTTCCCGCGATCGCGGTAGGATGCCAGCCATACATCCAGTCGCCCGGGCCAGCTGCAAGCTCCGGCGGCACGACATCGCTCGTGTACCCAGCCCCCAAGGAGGGCGACGATGACGACCAGCAACATCGACTCGACCGAGACGTCCCGCCGGCCAGCGCCTGCGGCGGCTCCGTTGGCAGAGGTTGAAGGCACCGCGGCGGTTGCCGCGCCGAAAGCCCCGGCCGCCGAGAGGCCGTACTCGCCGGGTCTAGAGGGTGTCATCGCAGCTGAGACCGCAGTGGGCTTCGTGGACGGAGCGAACGGCCGGCTCCTGTATCGCGGCTACCCCATCGGGCAGCTGGTCGAGAAGGGCACGTACGGCCGTGTCGCCGAGCTCCTGTGGACCGGCGAGTGGCGCAAGACTGCGAAACTCGTCCCGGCCCCGGTGCCGGAACCTGTGATGTGTGCGCTCTACGAGCTGCCGTCCCACACCCACCCGATGGACGCGCTCCGTACCGCCGTCTCCGTTTGGGGAGCCTGGCGCCGGCCGCACTGGCCGCCGACCGTGGATCAGGCCCGGGAGCTGACGGCCATGGCGCCCTCGGCCCTGGCCGCTTTCCACCGTCTCCGCAATGGCATGGAGCCTGTCAAGCCGAATCCCAAACTATCGCTGGCCGGCGGCTTCCTGCAGCAGCTCACCGGCAAGGACCCGGACCCCGCCTCGGCCCGCGCCCTGGACGCCTACTTCATCGTGGGCGCAGAGCACGGCCTCAACGCCTCCACGTTCACCTGCCGCGTCATCATCTCGACCCGCTCAGATCTGGCCAGCGCCGTCTGCGGCGCTATCGGAGCACTCAAGGGACCGCTACACGGCGGCGCCCCGGCCGAGGTGGTAAGCCAGCTTCACGAGATCGGCTCTCCGGATCGCGCCGAGAAGTGGGTCCGCGAGGCGATCGCCCGGGGCGACAAGATCATGGGCTTCGGCCACCGCGTCTATCGCGCCTACGACCCCCGCGCTGCCGCCCTCCGCAAGGTCGCCGAAGGAATGTCCGACATGGCCGAGTGGCTCGACGTCGCGGTCAAGGTGGAGGACGTCGTCCTGCGCGTCTTCGGCGAACTCAAGCCGGATCGCGTCATCAAGACCAACGTGGAGTACTACGCCGCGGCGGTCCTGCAGGGCGTCGGCCTCCCGGTGGACCTCTTCCCGCCGACGTTCGCCCTCGCCCGAATGGCCGGCTGGGGCGCTCACGCCATCGAGCAGGCCTCGGCCGACAAGCTGATCCGGCCCGACGCCCGGTACGTCGGCCCGGCCGAGATGGACGTCCCGTCGCTGGGCGGGCGCTAGTCGTATAGCCGGCGGCGATCGACCCGGCCGCCTCAGACGATCCGATCGGCCGGCCCGGGCTGGGGCGAATCCTCGGTGACGCCTCGTGCCGCCGGCCCGGTCCGCCGCGCGAAGGCGACGGCCAGGACCAGGGCGATCACCAGGATGGCGGCCGCGACGTAGAAGACGGCCCGCAAACCGGCCCCGACGACGACGGCCCCGATCCCGGGGCCGGTGATCCCGCCGACGTATAGAGGCAGGTAGATCAGGTTCAGGGTCGCCGAGCGCCGCTCGGCCGGGACCTCGGTGGCCAGCAGGCTCGAGACCATTGCCCCAACAATTGTCATAAACGCGATGGCCAGGCCGTAGACGACGAATAGCCAGGCCACGCTCGGAGCCAGCGCCAGGGCGACGAAGGTCAGGGCCAGTCCCGCGATCGCGCCAACGAGGACCCGCCGGAATCCCAGATTGTCGGAGATCCAGCCACCGGCAGGCGAGAGGGCCGCGCCCGCAATGACGGCCAGACCAATCGGCCCGACCGCACCCGATACCTCGAAGGTCGTGTGTTCGACGGCGTGCACGAGGAGGGTCACGTATTGCGTCGCCATCTGCCGGCCGACGAACACCACCCCGTACACGACGAAGAGCCAGCGCACGGTCGGGTCGGCCATCACGCCGCGAACCGCCCCGAAAGCGAGCCGCAGAACGCTTCCCGTGGGCACGACCTCCGGCCGGACCTCTCCCGAACCGATGGCCAGCATCAGCGCCACCCCGATCGACAACAGCGCGGCGACGGCAAAGACGGACCCGCTGGAGAGGTGGAGCTGGTCGATCATGAAACCGCCCAAAGCCGGCCCGGTGCCGAAGCCGAGCGGGCTGCTGGCTGCGAAGAGGCCCATGGCCAGTCCCAATCGGTGGCCGGGGGTCACGTCGCGGATGGCGGCCATCATCACGCCGGTGTTGCCCAGCTGGAACCCGACCAGCATCATCCCCACGAACAACTGCCAGGGTGCCTGGCTGGCGGCCACAACGCCGAATACGAGGGCCTCAACGAGGGCGCTGCGGATGATCACCGCTTTGCGGCTGTACTTGTCGGCCCAGACGCCCCACAGCGGGATGAAGGGCAGGCCCGAGAGGAAGAAGAGCGATCCCAGCAGGCCGACCAGATGGTCTACGTCGGCACTCGGCACCCCGACTTCGGTTAGGCGGTTCGGCAGGAAGGCGTATATCTGGGAAACGCCCAATCCCTCGACGAACGACGTTATCCAGTACAGGGCAAGTAGAGAGTGCCAGTCTTGAGACGGCCGGACCTTCACGAGGCCAGACTACCCGAGACGCGGCAGCTTGGCCGACCTTGCGTGGCCCGCCCATTTTCCCCCAAGGGCTCGGAGGCGGTATCTTTCCCTGGTCAATCGCCAACCGGTTGATGGATCGGACAGGAGGAGCCGGGTGGACGACAGGATCTGGAGAAACTTGTCGATCGGTTTGGGCGTGATCTGCGCCCTGCTGATCGGAGTCGCGGGCGCCCTGATGTTCGTGGGCCATCGGAGTAGCTCGCCGGACTCCTCTGCGGGCCCGGATTCGAGCGCGATCGGCGCCGTCAGCGCGTCGCCGGCCATCAAGACCACCGGACCTTCGTCGTCCGGCTCCTTGGCAGTCTCCCCAAGCAGTACCCCCGTCCCGAGCGCCAACCCCGCGCAGAACGTCAAGCCCGCTACCGTCGTCTTCAACGGTCTGACGCTCGATGCCGAAAAGGACAAGTCCGGGACTGCCCGCACCTTCACCTTCACCAGCTATGGCAATGACCCACTCTCCTTCGCCGTCACCAAGACCTCCCCCGGCGCCTCCACCAGGATGTGCATCAGCGTGGACGGTGGCGCGGCCAAATGCACAGTGGGCAACCTGCCGAGCAACAGCAAGGCGCGCGGCGACGCGGGCGCCCAGAACAACTGGAAGGTCACCTTCGTCGGCTACGGCACCTCCAAGCCAACCGTCGACGTCACGCTCACCTGGCCGACCTCCGCGGCCAAAGTCACGATGAGCCACGGCCGGCTGCTGGGCACCTCGAGCTCCGAGGGGCTGAACGGTTTCACCGCCACCTTCAAGCCCCGCGCCGAGGGAGCCCTCAACGTCCAATCTTCGTGGAGCGACGGCGCGGCGGACGTGGACATGACCCTGGCGGACGTGACCACACCGCCTTCGGTCAAAGTCGACAATCGCCAGTACCAGGCGGTCGCATTCGTCAATCCGCCGTACACGTACAACGTGGATTCGACCAAGACCTATCAGCTCAAGCTGCGCAACCTCGCCGCCAGCAAGCACCTGGACCTGACCGTTCAGATCTCCTTCCCGTAGCGTCGAACAGACCCATCCACCCGCTTGCGAGGCCTTGAGGGAACTTCTCGGCTGTCCCCCGCCTGGCCCTCGGGCTTCTCTCCGGAAGCCTCGGCTGACGGCGACGTCACCGATTACGGTTCCGGCTGGACCTCGCCTTCGTTCGCGGACGCATCCGGCTCGGCGTCGGGCGTGATCTCGTCATCGGTGGGGACTTCGGCCTTCAGCTGGATCGGCCCGTCTTCGTCGCCTTCACCGTCCTCGGCGACGTCCTCGGCGGCGGGCGAGTTCTCGGCGTCGGCCGGCGTGCCTGCCTCCGATTCCTCTTCCTCGATCTTAACGATGCGTCCGGGGAAGGCCACGATCTTCGCTCCGGCGGAAGCGTGCTCGGTCGCTCCCTTGGCACGACGCGGAGTGGGCTTCGGCTGATCGGCCGTGTCCACAGCCGGAACCGTCGCGGCGTCCNNGCGGCGACCTCTGTCGTGTCCGCGGCGGCGGGAGTCCGTGCCGAGTCCGCGGCCGCTCTCCTCCCCGGAGACCCCGCGGGCGCGGCCACAGCCGACTCGGCCTCTGCGGGGCCCGGCAGCTCGACGACTGAATCGGCCAAACCGTCGTAGCGATTCGAGCAGGCCAGGTAGATCACCTGGAAGTCCGACGAGAGCTCCCGCAGGAGCAGCGCGGCTCGGGCCGCCCGCGTGTCGTCGAAGGTGACGAACGGATCGTCGAGGATGAGGGGCGGCCGGCGATTCTGAGTGACGAGCCGCACCAGCCCGATCCGAGCCGCCAGGAAGACCTGATCGACCGTGCCCTTGCTCAGCTGGCTCGCCTGGACCCAGTCGCCTCGCTCCGGAGCCCACACCTGGATGTCGAGGGTCTGGTCGTCGATGCTGACCCGTCGGTACCGACCACCGGTCAGCCGGGCGATGTCGCGGCCTACCTGTTGCTCCAGGAAGCGAGTGGCCTTCTTCATGGTCATGCTCTCGGCCGCCTGGATCGCGGCCAGGGTCGTCTCGTAGATGCGGACTCGCCGCTTGAGCGCGGTGAGCTGGTCGCGCCACGTCACGAGTCGCTCGGCCTCGCCGGCGACCTGCTCCGAGTCGACGGGATTGGCGTCCAGGCGGGCGATGGCCCCTGCCTCCGCATCTCGAGCCCGCTCCAACGCCGCATGGCGATCGCGCACCTCGGCCTCGAGCCGCTCTCTCGCTCGCGCGTCCGTCGCCAGCGGGCCCAGAGCGTTCAGTGCCGCCGTCTTCTGCTCGAGCTCGAGGGCGGCCTTGTCGCGGAGGTCCGAGGCCATGCCCGGGCTCTGGCCCGCAAGCAGGGCCGACGCCTGGACCTGGAGGGTGGCGACCTCCTGCCGGCGAGTCTGCTCCGCCGTGAGAAGACGCTCAGCCGCCGCGACGTCGGGGGCGCCGAGCTCGCGCAGGATGTTCTGCACTCCGGACTGCGCGACACGCAGTCCCTCTTCCGTCCCGACGCGGCTCTGACGCCGGACCGCGCGGTCGCGCTCGCGAACCTGGTTGATACGCCGCACATTCATCGCCACGGACCGACGCTCCCAGAAGCGCATCCCCTCGATGACGGCAAAACCGACGGCGACTATGCCCAACAGGATGGCCGGCAGCAGCGACCTGGCGGAGCCAATGACGATCGCCAGGATCGCCGCGGCACCGATAGCGGCGGTGACGACCCCCTCGCTGACGAACCTGGGTTCCGGTTCGTCGGGTTCGACCTCGGGGGCGGCCTCGTCGTGTAGCGATTCCTGGAGCACTACCACCCGGCTCTGAAGCGTCCGCATCCGGTCGAGTTGGTCGCGAAGCGACGCCATGGGCCGGTTCGGTGCGGCCTCCAGGTCCGTCAGGCGCTGCTGCGCGTCGGATGCCTGCCGCAGACGCTCGAACCGCTCGGCGATGACGGCCCTGTCGGTCCTCAGCCTCTCGGCCTGACGAGCGCCTTCGAGCATGTTGCGGCTCTCGGACAGGGCCTTCTCCGAGCGGACCCGGGCGTCCCGGGCTTGGGCCAGCGCGTCTCGGTCGGCCTCGAGTTTCTGCAGCGAGGTCTCGCCGTTCTTGAGAGCCACCTCGGCCCGGGCCACGGCTTCCTCGGCGATCTTGAGCCGGCCCGGGTTCTTGTCGCCACGTGATTTGAGGGCGCGGATGGCATCGTCGATTCGGGACTTGGCTCGGGACGATCCCCTGTCGCCGCCGCCGATGCTCGCCTGGAGGCGGTCGCGCAGGGCGCCTTCGTCGCGGTCGAGATCCTCGAGCTCCTGGTGGCGGATCGAGGCCGTGGAGCGGAAGAAGGCTTCGCTCGGAATGCCGGTCAAGCCGGCGATGACCTCCTCCGCTCGAGCTGGATCGGAGTAGGTCTCGCCGTCGTACTGGAGCGAGACCCGTCCCCGCTGGCCACGGAACTCCTTCTCGAGCTCGCCCCGACGCGGGCCTCCTTCTTCGCTCGATCCGTTCTCCTCGTCCACGACGAACTCGATCCGCGTGAACGAGCGACCCTCCTCCGGGGCGCCCCACGAGCGGAGCGCCCCGAGCTCGGCCGTGGCCGCCGTCGGCTTGCAGAAGAGGGCCAGCTCCAGACCGCGCTGGATGGTCGATTTGCCGGCTTCGTTCGGACCACGAATGATCGTGAAGCCCGGCGCCAGCTCGATGTCGAGATCGCGGTGCCGCCCCAGGTGGCGCAGTTGCACACGAGTGATCCTCATCGTCGCGTGCCTCCGCTCACAACGTCACCTGGCGGCCTTCCAGGAGGTGCCGGCCGAGGCGGAGCACCTCGCGCAGATCGGCCAGCTCCTCGGCGGGGTCCATCTCCGGGGACGCGATTGCGGCCCTAGCGCCGCCGGAGCGACCGGTTGCGCCGGCGGCATCAGAAGCATCCGTCTCGGACGCTTCCGGCGGCTCGACAACGACTCTTGGCGCGGCACCGGTAGCCTGCTCGAGTTCCGCGATTCGGGCCTCGACCGCTCCGACAAAGGCTCCCAATACGGTGTCCGGAGGCGCCTGCAATCCCTCGGGGGCGGCGGGGATGGACGCGTCTCGTATCCGGAACTTCAGAAACGCGGGCGCGAGAGCTCTGTCGACCTCTTCTAGATCGAGATCGAGGTCGTCCGGGAAGAGCCCCGTGAGGCGCACAGTGAAGACGAGGTTCGCGTCGGCGTGTCTGCCGAGCACCTCGATCAGCTCCGGCTGGCTGTGAACGCCGCTCACGTCCAGGTCCAGCTTCTCGGCTCGCGTCTGGCCTACCCGCTTGGGCTCGATAGTGACGACGTGGCGTCCAGCCTGGTCATCGAGGGTCACCAGCAGGACCTGGCCCGCACCATCCTGATCCACGGCGACGGGCTCCGGCGCGCCGGAATACGCGTAGGAGACGTTGCCGGCCCGACCCTCGACTGCCGAGTGCCAGTGGCCGAGGGCCAGGTAGTCCAGGCCGGTCCCGGCGATCTCCTCCTCGGTGAAGACCACGGCATCCGCGTCGGTTCGCCCTGGGATTGCCAACGCGCCATGGACCATGCCGATCTTCCAGGTCGCCCTCGTGTCGGCCTTCGCGTTCAGGCCGGCGAGAGGGCTGCGCGGCGAGCGCTTCGTGTCGAAGACGCGGCCGTAGACGATGGCGTCCAGCGACGGGAAGACGATCTCGGGCAGGTACGGCGTAAGTACCGCCACCCAGTCGCTCGCGGCGCGGGCCATGTTTGTCAGGTCGTACGAGCGATAGATCGACGCGCCGTCATAGACATCGTGCGTGCCGGGGATGATCACCGTCCGGATGCTTGCCCTGGCCAGCCGCCCAAGTTCCGCGGCCACGCGTTCCACCGACCGGCGGGGTTGCGTGTTCGAATCGAATAGGTCTCCGGCGATCAGGAAGAGGTCCACCTTCTCGACGATGGCCAGATCCACGGTGGCCCGGAAGGCGGCGAACTGGCGCTCGCGCAGTACCGCGGCGCGTTCGCCCAGGTCGGTATGCCGAGCCCCGAGGTGAACGTCAGCGGTGTGTACCAGGCGAAGCATCGAGCCAGTGGTTCCTCATAAGAGCCCGGGCACTCCGAGGTTCACGCCCGATCCGCGTATGCCCGCGCGGCTCGCGCCAAGATCACGAGGCTTGGACCTGCCAGCCGCCGTTGTGGCTCGGCCTGATCCTACTCGGCGATTGTGCCAGGTTCCAAGGCACCCGACGCAACGAGGTTGAGAGTTGCGGCGGCCCTGTTTCGCCCTGTCCAACGATTCGCGACGGCCATTCTGCCGCGACAGCCTTGCATGGTATCCTGCCGCCCTGCCGGTGCGTCCCAGACAGGCATACGAGAACCGCAGACTGTCGACCGGATCCGCCAAGCCTCCAGTAGCGTCGCCTGGCGGCCGGGCTCAGGTTCGGTTCGCCCTGACCGGGAACGGGCGGCTCGGAACCTGCGGCTCCGGAGGAGAAACGTGACCTACGTCGATCGAACCCTGACCTGTGTTGACTGCGGCGCCGAGTTCATCCACTCGGCCGAGGACCAGGAGTTCTACACGCAGAAGGGGTTCGTCTCGGACCCCAAACGATGCCCGAGTTGTCGAGCTTCCAGGCGCACCATGCGCGACGCCGGCGACGGTTCGGACCGCGGCCGAGGCGGGAACGGGGGCCCGCGCGAGTACTTCGCCGTCGTCTGCTCGCGCTGCGGCAACCAGGCTCAGGTTCCGTTCAAGCCTCACATGGACCGACCGGTCTACTGCTCAGACTGCTTCCGCATCGTCCACGCCGAGCAGGACGGGCAAGCGGCTCCCCCGAATCAATAAGCGGCGGCCACCTTTCGGCGACCGCCGCTTGCGAACGACAGGTTACACGACCTTGGCAGCCAGGAACGCCTGATAGGCGCCCCAGCCCATAAGCGCGCCACCACCGACCATGAGGACGTCGGCGATGTACATCAGGACCGGCGCGCCGGAGGGACCCGTTACCTGGATCAGGACCATCAGGGCCGCACAAACGAGGGTGGCGACGGCTGCGCCAAGAAGGATCTGCGCCACGGGCATCGGCCAGGTGATGTTCATGTTCGGCGCGACCTTCAGGTACAGCACGACAGCGGTCACGATGCCGAGTACCAGCGCCAACATGGCGAACAGGCCCGCGTTGCTGTAGGTGAAGTAGTTGACGCTGCCGGCGCAGACCTGCCCCGCGCCGTAGTTCACGCAAACCTGCGAGTTTCCGAGGATCAGGCCGGCGATCCAGCCGACGACGACAGCGACTGCGCCGTACGCCACGAAGCGCTCGCTGGCCGAGAGCTTTGCCCACAGTTCATTGAGCACGAGTCGAGCCTCCTTCTCCTGTTCATCCGGGACGCACCCTTGGCGGGCCGCCGGCGACCTAGCTCCTATTCGGCCTCATGACGGGTCTCAAGGCCGATGAGAACGAGCGCAGCCTACACCCGGGTATAAGCCGTGACCAGATGGAATTGCAGGATGGAATCGCAGCCAGGCGGCGCTCAGCATCCCCGCCGGGCGGCGCTCGGAATCCCGGGCGGAGGGTCGAGCACCGGCCTCTGGTAGAATATGGGCTGCTCCCCAATTGGCGTAGCCGTTATCCGAGCGCCCACGGATCCGTCTGGCGGCGGTCGTAGAACCGGATGGTCCGTGCCGGAGACGCCAGGGTTGGGAGATGGAGGAGGAACCATGGCTCGGCCTGTCCGCACGGCGGTCGCTCCGAACCCTCTCCGGCCGGTGAAGTCGCACCTGATCGAGGAGTACAACGCACGGACGAACGTCGTCCGCTGCGATTGTGGCTGGTCGGGCAATGCCGACGATTTTGCCGTTCACCGCCGGGCAGTCGGCGCCGCCAGCCCCTCCTGATCGGCCGACCGGGCGGAGCTTCCGACTCCGCAGGCAGTGAATCGATCCCAGAGGACCGCGTCCGGCCGACGGCCACGTACGAGGACCTCGGCTACCGGGATGTCTTCTGGGCCGCTCGTGCCTACGAAGACGCTTGTGACCGGATCGCGCTGCGAGCCCTGCTGCCGCATGGCGGCGGGCGGCTGATCGAGGTCGGAGCCGGCTTCGGCCGGCTCGCCGGCGAGTACACGGAGTATGGAGAGGTCGTTCTTCTCGACTCCTCCGAGGTCCACGTGGCGGCGGCGCGCGAAACGCTGGGCGACGACCCACGCTTCGAAATAACGCTCGGCGACGCCCTGGCTATGCCGTATGCCGACGGCTACTTTTACACCGCGGTCTGCGTCCGGATGCTCCACCACTTCGAGGACCCGGCGCCGGTGCTGGCCGAGCTGGCTCGAGTCGTGAGCCCGGGCGGATGGCTCGTACTGGAGTTCGCCAACAGGCGCAACCTGAAGGCCATCGCGCGCCGCTTGCTGGGCCGCCAGAGCTGGTCGCCGTTCGATCTCGGGGCCGTGGCATACAAGCCATTCCATTTCGACCATGCCCCGGTGAGCGTCCGCCGCTCTCTGCGGGCGGCCGGCTTCTCCGTCCGCCGGACGCGAGCCACTTCACTCTTCAGGCTGCCCGGCTTGTGCCGCCGGCTGCCGGCCGGACTTCTGGCCGACGTGGAGTCGGTGCTGCAGGAGCCGCTCGGCTCGATCACCCCGGGGCCATCGGTCTTCGTGCTGGCGCGGCGGACCGGCAGGCCGCCCCGCGAGCGGGCCTGACCCTGTCGCTCCTGGAGGCGGCTTCCGCCGTTTCTCGGTTCTGAGCCGGCCGGGTACACTGCGCGGAGAAGGAGGCGGCGCCACCGAGACTCAGATCCACTCGACCCCGTCCGAACAGGTCGCCCCGAACATGCCCGCGACACCATCAGATCAGCCGCCGGCAGGCCCCGTCCGGACGCGCGAGGAGCGCCTGCTTCTGCTCCGCCCGTTGCTCTCGCAGCGGATCCTCGTGCTCGACGGCGCGACCGGAACGCTCGTCCAGCGCTACGGGCTGTCCGAGGCCGACTTCCGCGGCGAGCGCTTCCGCGACCATCCCCGCGACCTTCGTGGCGACAACGATCTCCTGACCCTCACCCGGCCGGATATCGTCAGGGCCGTCCACGACGCCTACCTGGCGGCCGGCGCCGACATCATCACCACCGACACGTTCACCGCCACGCGCATCGCCCAGGCCGACTACGGGCTGGAGAGCGTCGCGTACGAGATGCACGTCGAGGCGGCCCGCATCGCCCGTGCCGCCGCCGATGCCGCGGAGGCGCGAGAGCCCGGACGGCCGCGTTTCGTCGCCGGATCGCTCGGTCCCACCAACAAGACGGCCTCCATCTCGCCCGACGTGGCCGACCCGGCCGCCCGCTCGGTCACCTTCGAGCAGCTGGCCGAGGCATATGGCGAGGCTGCCCGCGGCCTGATCCGTGGCGGCGCCGACATGCTGATGGTCGAAACGGTCTTCGACGTGCTCAACGCCAAGGCCGCCATCTACGCCATCGAGGGCGTCTTCGACGAGCTGGGCGTTCGGGTTCCGCTGTGGATCTCCGGCACGATCACCGACGCGAGCGGCCGCACTCTCTCCGGACACACAGTCGAGGCTTTCTGGAACGCGATCCGCCACGCCGAGCCGCTGATCGTCGGGCTCAACTGTGCCCTGGGGGCGCGGCAGCTCCGGGCGCACGTCGAGGAGCTGTCCGGGCTGGCCGACACATTCGTCGCCGTACATCCGAATGCCGGACTGCCCAACGAGTTCGGCGGCTACGACGAGTCGCCGGAGGCGATGGCCACCACTCTCCACGAGTTCGCCGAGGCGGGTCTGGTCAATGTCATCGGCGGTTGCTGCGGGACCGGACCGGCGCACGTGGCCGCCATCGCCGAGGCAGCCCTGAGACTCGCCCCGCGTCCGGTTCCGGAGCGTCCCGCCGCGCTTCGCCTGGCCGGCCTGGAGGCGCTGAACGTCGGCGAGGGCAGCCTCTTCCTCAACATCGGCGAGCGGACGAACGTTGCCGGCTCGCGGGCCTTCGCACGCCGCGTCGTGGAAGGCGATTTCGACGGCGCGCTGAAGATCGCCCGCCGCCAGGTTGAAGAGGGTGCCCAGGCGATCGACGTCAACATGGACGAGGCTCTCCTCGACTCGGAGGCGGCCATGACCCACTTCCTCGATCTCGTGGCCTCCGAGCCCGCGATAGCCCGCGTCCCGATCGTCGTGGATTCCTCGAAATGGTCGGTCATCGAGGCGGGGCTGCGCTGCATCGGCGGCAAGCCGATCGTGAACTCGATCTCCCTCAAGGAGGGCGAGGAGCAGTTTCTGCGCCAGGCCAGACTCGCCCGCCGCTACGGCGCGGCCGTCATCGTCATGGCTTTCGACGAGCAGGGCCAGGCCGACACGGTCGAACGCAAGGTCGAGATCTGCCGGCGCGCATATCGGCTCCTGACCGACCAGGTCGGCTTCCCACCGGACGAGATCGTCCTCGATCCAAATATCTTCGCCATAGGCACCGGCATCGAGGAACACGCCGGCTACGCCGTCGCGTACCTGGAGGCAACTCGCCGCATCAAGGCCGAGCTGCCGGGCGCTCGTGTCAGCGGCGGCGTCAGCAACGTCTCGTTCGCCTTCCGCGGTAACGACCCCGTACGCGAGGCGATCCACGCCGTCTTCCTGTACCACGCCATCGCCGCGGGCATGGACATGGGCATCGTCAACCCGGGGCAGCTGGCGGTCTACTCGGAGATCCCTCCCGAATTGCTGGAGCGCGTCGAGGATCTGGTCCTGAACCGCCGGCCGGATGCCACTGAACGAATGCTGGAGGTCGCGGCCCGGTACGCGGGCGATGGAACGATCGCACCCGAGGCGGACCCGCGGTGGAGGGAGCTGCCGGTCGAGGAGCGGTTGCGGCACGCTCTGGTCGAGGGGATCGACGCCTGGGTCGTCGAAGACACAGAGGAAGCCCGCCTTGCGGCGAGCCGCCCCATCGAGGTGATCGAGGGTCCGCTCATGGCCGGCATGAATACGGTCGGCGACCTCTTCGCGGCCGGAAAGATGTTCCTTCCGCAGGTGGTCAAGAGCGCCCGCGTCATGAAGAAGGCAGTGGCGCATCTGGTGCCATACCTGGAAGCGGACAAGGCTGCCCTGGGGGATTCTCGGCCGCGCGGCAAGATCCTCATGGCCACCGTCAAGGGGGATGTCCACGACATCGGAAAGAACATCGTCGGCGTCGTGCTGCAGTGCAACAACTACGAGGTGCTGGACCTGGGCGTCATGGTCCCGGCGGCGCGCATCCTGGAGACGGCGCGCCGCGAAAAGGTGGACGTGGTGGGGCTCTCCGGCCTGATCACACCGTCCCTGGAGGAGATGGCCCACGTCGCCGGCGAGCTGGAACGCGAGGGGTTCCGGGTTCCGCTGCTCATCGGCGGCGCCACGACATCTCGGGCCCACACCGCGGTCAAGATCGCGCCACGCTATTCCGCGCCCGTGGTCCACGTGGTCGATGCGTCGCGGGCGGTGGGCGTGGTCTCGGAGCTACTCGGCGACGGCGCCGCGGCATACGCCACGTCCGTGCTCGAGGACCAGGAGCGAACGCGCGTGGAGCGGGCCGGACGGCGGCAGCGCGTGACCCGTGTCTCCATCGAGGCCGCCCGGGCCAATCGGACACAGGTGGCCCTCGGGCCGGCGGCGCCGCAACCGACGATCCTGGGCGTTCGCGCTTTTGACGACTATCCGCTCGGAGAACTGGCCGATCGGGTCGACTGGACGCCCTTCTTCCAGGCCTGGGAGCTCAAGGGGCAGTTCCCCGCGATCCTCGACGCACCGGGGGTCGGCGATTCGGCTCGGCCGTTGTACGACGACGCCCGCCGCATGCTTGGGCGAATCACCTCCGAGCGGCTGCTTCGGGCGCGGGCAGTGGTCGGATTCTGGCCGGCCAACTCCGTGGGCGACGACATCGAGCTCTACGCGGATGCCGGCCGGGAGGAGTCGCTGGCGGTGGTCCACACCCTCCGACAGCAGATGGAGAAGCCGCCCGGACGTCCCAACATCTCCCTGGCCGACTTCGTCGCTCCTCGTTCGACCGGCGCCGAGGACTACCTGGGAGGGTTTGCGGTCACCGCGGGCGTCGGTTCGGCCGAGCTGGTCGCCGAGTTCGAGGCCGCCCACGACGACTACTCGGCAATCATGGTCAAGGCTCTGGCGGATCGGCTGGCCGAGGCATTCGCGGAGCGGCTGCACGAGATGGTCCGACGTGAGTTGTGGGGTTACGCCCCCGGTGAGGCTCTGGACAACGCCGCGTTGATCGCGGAGGCGTATCAGGGGATCAGACCGGCGCCGGGATATCCGGCATGCCCGGACCATACCGAGAAGGCGACCCTGTTCGAGTTGCTCGACGCCGAGGCTGGGGCCGGGATCTCCCTGACCGAGTCGTTCGCGATGCTCCCTCCGGCTTCGGTCTCCGGCTACTACTTCTGGCGACCCGAGGCGCACTACTTCGGCGTCGGCCGCATCGGGCGCGACCAGCTCGAGGACTACGCCCGCCGCAAGGGCTGGTCGCTCGACGAGGCGGCCCGCTGGCTCGCCCCCAACCTGGACGACGACTAGGGCGACGAACCAAGCCCGCCGGGCTGGGCCCTCCTTCGGGAACCGGATTTGCGTGCAGCACTGCACCTAATCCACGCCGGGTATTGACGTGAGTCGCTACTATTCCCGAACGACGCCAAGCGACTGGAGAGCCTGCCGATGCTGACCGCGCCGGTAATCGACACCACCGAGCCCGAGACCACCGCGAATCCGCCCGAGCTCCACATCGTGCCGTCGCCCGTTGACTCGGAAGAGCGAGTCACGATCCCGGCGGAGCCAACAGCCCGGATCCACTGGATCGGACGCTTCGTGGACTACCGCCATCCGGAGGATCTCTTCGCGGACATCGTCGCCGGCGTGCCCAACCTCGTGATCGTCGACGCGCGGTATCGCGAGACCTTCGACCTCGAGCATCTGCCGGGCGCGATCAACCTGCCCTGGCGCGAGATAGACGAGAGCACGACGGCCCACCTGTCGCGGGACGCCGAGTACGTGGTCTACTGCTGGAACGCCAGCTGTCACGCATCCACCAAGACCGCCAACCGACTGGAGTCATTCGGCTTCACGGTCAAGGAGCTGCACGGCGGCCTGCAGGTCTGGAAGAGGCAGGGCTACCCGACCGTGCGCCCATAGGAGCCAGCCACCGACCGAGGCCGGGTAGACTTGACGCGGGCATCAGCGGAGGTCTGCGTTGAGCGAGGGACGAGTGGCGAATCTGGCGAATACCGGCGGCGAAGTGCCCGCCGGGGCGAACGCGGACTCGGTCGTCGTGCTGGACTTTGGGAGCCAGTACAGCCAGCTGATCGCCCGCCGCGTGCGCGAGCTCCACGTCTACTCGGAGCTGCTCCCGTTCGACACTCCGTGGGCGGATATCGCGGCCCGGCACCCCCAAGCGGTGATCCTCTCCGGTGGGCCCAACAGCGTCTACGAAGCCGGCTCGCCCCATCCCGATCCGGCGCTCTGGACCGGGGGGATCCCGATCCTCGGCATCTGCTACGGCATGCATCTGATGGCCGAGGCGCTCGGCGGCCAGGTCCAGTCGTTCGCCCGCAAGGAGTACGGGCCGGCGGTGGTTTCGGTGATCGAGGAGGAGGGCCTGTTCGCCGGCATCGAGCCCGAGCAGCCGGTCTGGATGAGCCACGGCGATTCGATCGCCCGGCTGCCCGACGGCTTCCGCCCAACGGCTCGAACCGACTCGACCCCTTACGCCGCCGTGGCCGATCCCGGCCGACGCCTGCACGGCATCCAGTTTCACCCCGAAGTCGCCCACACCAAGCGCGGCCGCGAGATCCTGCGCAACTTCGTGCTCGGCATCGCCGGCGCCAGGCCGAACTGGACGCCCGCCAACTTCATCGCCTCGAGCGTGGACGAGATCCGGCGCCGGGTCGACGAACACAGCCGCGCCACCGGCACCGACGGTCGGGTCCTGTGCGCCCTCTCCGGGGGAGTGGATTCGGCCGTAGCCGCGACCCTCGTCCACCGCGCCGTCGGGGACAACCTGACGTGCGTCCACGTGGACCACGGGATGATGCGCAAGAACGAGACCGAGCTGCTTCAGACGGCGTTCGAACAGCTGGGCGTTCGATTCACCGTCGTGAAAGCCCGCGACCGGTTCCTGCGCAAGCTCGAGGGCATCATCGATCCCGAGCAGAAGCGCCGAATCATCGGCGCCGAGTTCATTCGCGTCTTCGAAGAGGAGGCCGCCAAGCTCGGCCGGATCGACTTCCTGACCCAGGGCACGCTCTACCCCGACGTGATCGAGTCGGCCACTTCCGCCAAGGAGAAGTCCGCGGCAAAGATCAAGACCCATCACAACGTGGGCGGCCTGCCGGACGACCTCGCCTTCGAGCTGATCGAACCGTTGCGCTACCTATTCAAGGACGAAGTCCGGGCGGTTGGGACGGAGCTCGGCTTGCCGGACTCGATGGTCCAGCGTCAGCCCTTCCCGGGACCGGGCCTGGCCATCCGAATCATCGGCGAGGTCACAGCCGAGCGGCTCGATACGCTGCGCGAAGCCGACTGGATCGTGATCGACGAGATCAAGGCTGCGGGACTCTACCGCAGCGTCTGGCAGTCCTTCGCGATCCTGACGCCGCTCCTCTCCGTCGGCGTAATGGGCGACGGACGAACCTACGCCAACGTGGTCGCCATTCGCGCCGTCACATCCGAGGACGCGATGACGGCCGACTGGGCCAAGCTTCCGTACGAGTTGCTGGGCAAGATCAGCTCTCGGATAGTCAACGAGGTGCCCGGCGTGAACCGGGTCGTCTACGACATCAGCTCCAAGCCGCCGGCGACAATCGAGTGGGAGTGAGCCGGCCCGGGTCGCCGCGGAAGACTGCGCGACGGTAGGCCAAATCGATGTAGGCCAAGTCATCAAGAGCGCGGGTACCGTCCCGCAGGGAGAAGCGCCGTGGGCAAGATGCGCGGACCGATCGCCATCCTCGGCGGATGGCTGAGCATCTGCCTGGGTATCTTCTTGGGCCTGACCAGATCCCAGTTCCTGGGCCTGGCCAACGTGGATGGCCCTCTCCCGCCGCAGACCGTGTACGGATTCCCCGCAGCCGTTCTGGTGTGGGTATTCGTGGGCACGGCCCTCGTGGCGGCGCTACCGTTGGGGCTAGCCATGTTGACGCCGGATCCGCGCGGCGGGACGTATGCCGCGGCGGCGGTCATGGCCGCTGTTGGGCTCGTTCTGATGCCCGATTATCTGGGCTTCGCGTTCGGGGTGCCGCTTCTGCCCGGCGCGGCGCTGGTGGCCTTCGGCGGCTGGCTGACCCACATGGACTCCACGTCCGCGGACAGAAGAGCCGGCGGGGTTACCGACGGTGTCGGAATCCGGGTCGGAGATGGCGCCGCGTCCAGCCTGGATAGCCAGGTCTCGGAGCCGGTCCCGGGTGCCGGACGCCCCGCCGCGCCGCCCAAGCCGTCCACC
The DNA here is from genome assembly GCA_003141455.1 of Chloroflexota bacterium. GTDB lineage: Bacteria > Chloroflexota > Limnocylindria > Limnocylindrales > CSP1-4 > Fen-1039. The sequence continues at coordinate 84,872 of PLMA01000035.1, forward strand.
TCGGCTCGGGAGTGTCCGTGGTGCTCAGCTCAAGTACCGGCCGGCGCTTCAACCTGCCCGGCCTGCCACGCAAACATCGATCCCGACCAGACCAGCGACGCCATCCACCTTCCCGGACTGACCGAGGTCTCGCCCGAGCTGCGTGCCTACGCCGAGCAGGTTCGCGCGGGCAGAAAGAAGCGCAGCTCGCTGTCTATTCTGCTCAACAGCCCCAGCGCCCCTCCGGCCGCCGACATCCCGGACCTGAGCGAGCCGGACGCGCTGCGTCCGCCCAGCGCGGCCGTTCGTGCGGAGATGCTCCGCCTCGACGCGGAAATAGCTGCCAGGGCGGAGATGGCTGCCGGGGTCGTTCCGCCGGACGCCGGTCCGTCCGCGCCTTCCGTTGCGGGGACGGACTCGACCTCGGCCGTGCCGGAAGCGGCCCCTTCGACCTCCGGCGGCGAACCCGCTCCGGATGCCGCGGCCGCGCCGGCCCCACGACAGCGCCGCACGCCGCCGGCGTGACCGACCCTACCGGGCGACTCGCGGTCCCTGGACCGTCTTACCTGCGCGAACTGGAGCTCCGCCCCGGCGACCCTCACCGCGCCGGCATGTCGCAGCCTCAGATCCTCGCCGACGGGTGGTGGGTAGCCCTGCTCTGGTGTGAGCGGGAAGGTTCCCTGGCCACCTTCAGCGACCTCGCGCCCGAATACGGCATTCCGCCCGGGTCACCGCTCATGCGGCTCGGCCCCGGACTGTCGGGGACCTTGTCCGGCCTGATCCTCGAGGAGAACGGCCGGCAGCAGCTCCGGCTGCGGCTGGGCCAACCGCCGCAGGACGACGAGGCGCCCTGGGAGGCCCCGCTCGTGGTGCTCGCGGGGTTCCGATTCGAGCCCGCGCGGGTCCTGGCGATGCGCGACAACGAGCTGGCCCTGACCGTGCTCCGGGCTTTCCGCGACGCCCTGCTCCGCCTCTCCTACTGAGGCTGGCGCGGCCCCGTCTTGCCGGCCCGAGATCGCGCAGGGTTCGCCGTACGTGGCCCAGTACCTCAAATCGGCTTCTGTCGCTAGACTCGCCGCATGCGAAACATGTTCGACGACTTCGCGAAGGAGCTGCGTCGTCGCCAGGCCGAACAGCAGGCCGCAGGCCGCAAGCAGGCGGCCGATCAAGGCGAGGAAGCCGGCAGCGCTTCGTCCACCGAGGGACAGCGGGAGGATGACCAGGTGCGTTCACAAGAACCCGATCCGGGCGACACGGATCTCGACGACGATGGCCCACATCCGATCTTCGAGCGCGGCGGCTGGGGCGGCGGTCCCAGGCGCGCGAGATTCCGGGGCCCTTCGGGCGACATCCCCGAGTTCCACGTTGGCCGCGGCTGGATCGTCCTCGGCGTCGTCGTCCTCGTACTCGTCGTGCTGCTTTCGCTCTTCGCCCTGACCGTCGGCCTTGCGACCGACGTGATCTGGTTCGGCAGCGTGGGCTTCGCCAACGTCTTCTGGACCCGGCTCGGCACGCAGGCCCTCTGTTTCTTCGGTGGGTTCCTGGTCGCCTTCCTCTTCCTGTGGGTCAACATTTGGCTCGCGGGACGCTTCATCCCCAAGGGCGAGCTTCGTCGATTCTCGCTGGACGACCTGCTCGATCGCTTCAACGTCGACCGCTACATGGGCGGCGGGGCGGTGGGCGGCGGGCCCTTTGGCAACCCTCCCGCGCGGACTGCCCCCAGGTCCGCCGATTCGGTGCAGGTCCCGGACATCAGCCGGCCTGTCTTCTGGGGCCTCCTTGCGATCGGAGTGCTTGTCGCCCTCACGATGGGCGGCCTGGTGACGAGCGGCTGGACGACCATCCAGCTCTTCCTGCATCGAGTCCCGTTCGGCCAGGTCGACCCGACCTTCGGCAAGGACATCGGCTTCTACATCTTCGAGCTGCCGCTCTACCGGCTCGCGCAGTCGTACGTGAACGCGCTGCTTCTCGTGTCGATCGCCCTGGTGGGCATGCGGTACCTGGTGGCCGTGGTCTCCGGTGCTTCGATGCCGACTCCGGCGCGTGTGCATCTCGGACTGCTGGTGATGCTCTACCTCTGGTCTGTCGCGCTTGGTTACCAGCTCGACCGCTACGAGTTGGTCTACAGCGGCACCAGCGGCATCTTCCAGGGGGCCGGCTATACCGACACGGTCGCCAGGGTTATGGCGATCACCGTCATGACCGTGCTGGCAGCCTTCGCCGGCGCCTTCGTCCTGGGCTTCGCGTACACGCGCTTGCGGGTCCCACTGATCATGACCCTGGTGGTCTGGTTTGGCGCCTACGCGGTTCTCAACGTCGGCTACCCGGTGGTGATTCAGCGCCTGCAGGTGGAGCCCAACCAGCAGGGACTGGAGACGCCCTACATCAAGAACAACATCGACATGACGCGGCAGGCCTTCGGCCTGAGCAACTGGTCCGCCGTGCCATACACGCCGGGACTGGCGGTCACACAGGCATCGCTGGCCGGCGAGCAGGCGACGATCCAGAACCTGCGACTGTGGGACTACCGGCCGCTCCAGCCGAACCTCACGAACTCGCAGCTGATTCGCCCCTACTACAGCTTCGCCGACGTCGACACGGACCGATACACCTTCACCGACGCCGCGACCTGCTCCCCCAATCCGGCTCCGTGCGTCCGCCAGGTGATGCTCTCCGGCCGAGAGCTAGATCCCGCCAAGATCCTGCAGCAGAACAACGGCAACTCGAGCTGGGTCAACCAGCACCTGGTCTTCACGCACGGCATAGGCCTGGTGATGCTGCCGGTCAACGAGGTCGTGACAAGCCAGCAGAACCAGAGTGCCAGTCCCAAGCTCGTCGTGCAGGACCTGCCCCCCGTGTCGGCGGCCGGCGCCCCGGTAGTCACGGAGCCGAGGATCTACTTCGGCACGCAGGCCAGCGACTACGTGATCGTGGGCGGCAATACCAAGGAGTTCGACTACCAGTCGTCGGGCACGGCGGGCGAGGTGAAGAACACCTGGACCGGCACGACCGGAATCAAGCTGGACACTCCCCTCTCCAAGCTCCTGTTCGCGGCACAGTTAGGCGACCTCAACCTGCTCATCAGCAACCAGGTGAGCGGCAACAGCCAGCTGCTCTACAGGCGGTCGATCGAGGAACGAGTCCAGGCGATCGCGCCGTTCCTGCGCTATGACAAGGACCCATACCTGGTCGTCACGTCAACCGGGCGATTGGACTACATCCTCGACGCGTTCACGACGAGTGCCGCGTACCCCGACGCCAATCTCTACGACCCATCGACCGAAAGCAGCTCGAATCGCCTGGACGGGGATCCCTTCAACTACATCCGCAACAGCGTCAAGGTCGTGATGGACGCCTATGACGGCACGACCACGTTCTACGTCGCGGACCCGACCGACCCGATCATCCAGGCGTGGGAGGGGGTCTTCCCGGGGGTCTTCCACCCCCTGTCGGATATGTCGACCGACCTGCGCGAGCACCTGCGCTACCCGGAGAGCATGTACAACGCCCAGACCTCCGTCTTCGGGACGTACCACGTCACCGACCCGTCGGTCTTCTTCAGCGCGACCGACGTCTGGAAGGTCATGCGCAACTCCGGCTCGACCAACAAGGGCATCGACCAGCTTCCTCTCGAGGCGTACTACGTGGAGATGCAGGTCCCGGGACAATCTAAGCCCGGCCTTCCCGAGTTCCTGCTGCTCCAGCCTATGGTCCCGAACAATCGTCCGAACATGATCGCCTGGGTCGCCGCCCACAACGACCCGGAGTCATACGGCAAGGTGGAGGTCTTCAACTTCCCGGGCAGCTCAACCATTCTGGGGCCGACGCAGATACAGGCCTTGATCGCCGCCAACCAGCAGGCCAGCAAGGACCTGAGCCTGTGGAGCACGCAGGGCAGCACGGTCACGATGGGCAACCTGCTCGTGGTTCCGCTCCAGGACTCGATCCTGTACGTGGAGCCCGTGTATGTCCAATCGGCGAACAACCCCATCCCGGTACTCCAGAAGGTCGCTCTCGCTGGGGGTGGCGGCCAGATAGTCTGGGGCGACCCCGTTCTCGAGACCGCGCTGCAGCAGCTGGCCTCAGGCGGCGGCACCACCCCGGGTGCTTCGCCGTCACCGGGAGCTTCGCCGGGTACGTCGCCAACGCCCGGCCCGAGCCCCACGGCCACGCCGGCGGGCTCGCCAATCCCCCTGCCCAGCGTGTCGCTGAACGGCACGGCGCAACAGCTGGCCGACCAGGCGGCCGCACACTACCGGGCCGCCCAGCAGGCCTACGACAACCACGATCTCGGGACCTACCAGTCGGAGATTGAGAAGGTCGGGCAGTTGCTGACCCAGCTTGGGAAAGTGCTCGGCACTCCCGCTCCTTCGGCGCCCTAGCCTGTGGTCGAGCCAGCGCAGCGGTTCGCCGACACGGGCACCGACGCCTGGAGAGAGCGAGGCTGGCCGATGCGCATGGGCATGGCCCTGGCGTTTGGCATAGGCGAGCTGGACACGGCTGTCGTCGCGCTGGCTGGATTCCTGCTCAGGGGCGGCGTCGTCCTGCTGGCGCTGCCGAGCGTGGTCCTGCCGTCGGTGATCGGCATAGCCGGCGTAACCGGCATCGACGCGGTCGGAATCGACGGCCGCCCCACGCCGTGGCTGTTCGAGATCGTGGCGGTCTTTGGCGGCGCGGTGATCTTGTGGCTGGCGCTGGCCAGCCTCATCGGCTCGCTCATCGACGTGTGGCTGATCGAGGCCACGATCGACGCCACCGGCAGGCCGGTCCGGCGACGGCGAGCCATACCGGAGATCGGGCTCCTGTTCGACATGGTCGCGGTGCGCGGAATCTGTCTCCTGCCCGTCGCAGCTGCCCTGGCGTGGGCCAGCACGCGCGTCTACACGGTCGCCTACAACGAGCTGACCACGCCCAGCAACCTGGCCACGCCGCTACCCGTCAGGGTCGTGGAGAACGCCGCGGACGCCGTGGTCGTGGTCGCGCTGGTCTGGCTGGTGACGGAGACCGTCGCTGCCCTCGCGGTTCGGAGGCTGGTCCTCGCCGATGGCGGGGTATGGGTATCCATCGTCGGAGCGTTGGTCCAGATCGTCCGGAGACCGTTCTCGACCGTCTCGACGGCGGTGGCGTCCACCGGTGCGAGCGTGCTCGCCACGGCCGTCGCCGTCGCTGCCACCGCGACGGCCTTCGACTGGTGCCGCGTCGCCGCCAGGAGCCAGCAGCCGATCGCGATATCGCTCGGCTTCGGCCCGCTCAGCACGACACGCGACTTCCGGCCGGTCGTGTTCGTCCTGACCGCCCTGGTTCTCGCCACCGCCTGGGTGGCGGCAGCCGCCCTCTCCGGGATCGCCTCTGCCTCCCGAAGCGCGGCCTGGACGGGCGAGGTCGTGGCATCCATGCCCAGCGCCCAGGTCTGCCCGACTGTGGCAGAGTTGGGACTATCGGGCGGGTCCGGAGAGAGATCGGGGGATTGACTCGAATGGCGCATCGCGGGAAACCTCGGCATGCGCGGCCAACCGTTCCGGCCGTCTTGAGCGGAGGACCCGCGTGATCGACCCACGGTTCTGCCAGAAGTGCTCCTCGCCCATCCTCCCGGGCGAGACCTCCTGCTCCGGCTGCGGCGCGCCCGTACCCGGCAGGGGCGAAGCCGAGGCCCGGCCCGACGCGCCTGCCGTGCCCGAAGCTGCGGCCCCGGAATCAAAGCGGCGGGGCTGGAAGCTGCGCAAGACCGCCGCCAGGGAAGCGGCGCTAGCTCAGGCCTCGACCCAGGCGGTGGCCGAGCCAACCGCTGCCCCG
>PLMA01000013.1 GCA_003141455.1 Chloroflexota bacterium
GGGCCGCTCGAGCACCTGGCTCTGGCGGACGCCGAAGCGATAACCGTCGACGACGAGCGCCGCCGACAACGATGGCCGTCGCCGGAGTAGATCGCCGACGACGACGTGGAGTCCGTCGAGGTCCGCCTCGTCGTCTTCGTCGGTCGCACTCGCAAAGGCCGAGAAGGCGCCGTGGGAGTGGATCGTGCCGACCAGGCGGGACCCGGCCGGCAGGCCCGAGTGATCGAGCTTGTGCCGGACCGAGACCGATGTCGTCGATTGCGAGGGCACCAGGATCTCGAAGCGATCGTCCTGCCACAAGAGCAGCACGAGGGCCTCGGTTTGCTGGCGGTCGTACACCGCCCGGAAGAACCCGACGACCCGGCCCATCAGCTCGGCTGGGAGCTTGGGGAGTCGGTAGTCGAGAAATGCCTTGGCGGTTGGGAGATGAGCGACTCGCTCGACCCTCGTCTGGGAGAGACCGAGCAGGCTCTGCTTACGCAGATACAGCCCGTCTCTCGCGACGACGAAGGCCGGGAGACCTGTTCCTTCGAGGGCCGGCGAGCCGGCCTCAACGATCGGGAACATCGCGCACCTCCCGTACCTTGTCCGGGATGCGGTAGAGCGCGGCTTCGAGGCGGCGGAACGAACGCGTGTCGTACACAAGTGCGTCGCGCATTCGTCGACCCGACGCTCGAAGCGCCGCGACCGCGATCGTGAGTGCCTGGGTTTCGAGCCGATCGATCGAGGGCTCGTATGCCGAGTCCACGAGTCGGGGCCCGATCATCTCCCAGAGATCACGCGGCTCCAGGGCCGGAATGGACCGGAACGCCTCAGGCAGCTGACGCATCGGCGTCGCCTCCTTCGGCCTCCGGAACCGACGTCACGACGTCGGACTCCGGACCTTCGGGTTCCGCCCCGTCGGCTTCCGGAATTGGCGTCACGACCTCGGACTCGCTGATGTCCGGTTCGGCAACGCCCGAGTCGGGAATGTCCCGCTCGGCCGCGCCGACCATGTACGCGACGACCTGGCGGATCGTCCGCCAGGTGGGGTCGTATTGAAGGGACAGTGCCGCAAGCGGGTCGCTTCGGCTCCGGGACACCCAGCTCCGAAAGCCGCCGGAGAACGGCAGCGGATGGCGGTGGAGGTCCTGGTTGAAGCGGCTCGCCCAGAAGGCGCCGATCAAGGCATCGATTCGCTCGCCGACCGACCGCCCGGAGACCCGCACCGAGCCGAGGCAGACGACGCCGTCGTCCGACGTGTTCGGCAGGCACGAGTGAGAGAGCTGATCGTCGATCGAGCGGATCGGGCTCGTTCGGAAGAAGTTGGAGAGGGTAACGATCTGGCCGGCCTCAACGCCCACAACGAAGACCATGTACGGGAGCGCAAGCCGGTAGGTAGCCGGCTCGGATCCTGCACGTTGGCTCGCGTGGAACTCGATGACCCGCCGCATCGGCGGCTGCTCGAGGACGTATGCCTCGCGCTCGCCCAGGCGGACGAGAAACCGGGTGTTAGCGGGGAGGCGGCCGGCCGAGATCGGCTGGTTTCGGACGACCTCGTCGAGGAGCGCTGAGAGCTCGACCTCACGTTCGACTTTCTCGGTCACGTGGCTGACGAGCTCGCCCTCGATCCGAAGGTATGTGCGCAACTGCATGGCGCGAAGACTCCTTTCCTCTCAAAGGGGGTTGAAGGCGGGAGGATCGGATTGATCCGACTCCCGCCCTCGCACCTGCCGGCGTTACTAGGCCTGCTGGCCCTTCACGCCGGCGTTCTTGAGGAACTCGATCTCGTCGCCCGGGCGGACGACGTATTCGTCGTCGACCCGGCCGCCGTTGACGGTCACCGACGCCTCGCGGGGGATGTTCAGGACCTGCTCGAGGACCGTGTACACCGTCGTGATGCGTCTGCCCGCCAGATCGAGCTCGAGATCGTTCACGCCATAGACGACTCGCGTCGCCTGTACTGTCGTCGTTTCCACGATGTATCTCCTTGCTGTTCGACTGTTGCCGAATGGGTCGGAGGACCGGGGAACGACGGCCAGTCACGCACTGGCCACAAAAGCGCGATCGCATCGAGCGATCGGCCCCGGTCCTGNNGCGCGGGTAGCGGTAGGTGGACTCCCTTTCCGGGCATCCCTCCTTTCGATAAGGCGGGTGAGCGGATCGGAGTGCCGGGATCGAACGGCTGATGGATCGCTGCTGCGAACGACTGACGGACCACCCTTGCGATGCGCGAGGGCGGTCGTCCGATCGTTCGGCACGGAGCATGTCCGTTCACCGTTCGACCGGTCGTCCGGTCGGCTCGCCCAACAAGGCTGTGGCCGCGCANNGCGGATGCCGCGGGAGCTCGCGTCGGGAAGCTCCGAGAAGTGGAGGCGACCGGTCTCTACCGGGGTAAGCATTCCGGGTTCTGGGCCGGCCGCCGACATCGACGATACGCAGGCGGACCGTCGGAGTCAATGCATTATGCGTACCATCTTGCGTACCAAATTCGACCCGCGAAGAGGAGGACACCCGCCGACGATGCCGGCTCTGACACTCGTGGCCGCCGTCATCTGTCAATGGCCAACTGAATCTGCCCACGGGCGGTCACGGAATACGCCCACTCGCCGACGGACAGTGACAGCCCACCATTGTCAGTGCGACGCCGCGACATCAGTGCTTGAGGACCTTCTTTGCGGGGGTCTCGCTCGCACATAGACCGGCCTTGCGCCGCATCGAGACGCGCAAGCGAGGCCGCCGGTTCTAGGTCGGCCCCGCTGCTGTGAGCTGGTGGCTGGCCAGCCGTCTCCTCGCCAGGAGAACCCAGCCCAGGACCGCGATACCGGCCGCCATCTCGACGGCCCACACGACGAGCGGACCCTTGAGGAAGCCGTCATACACGCGCCAGGCGAACGGCTCGACAAAGAACGGCAGCGCGATCGCAACTCCGGCAGCAATCGAGCGCGACTGGCCCCACCACCGGCCCAGCACGCCGTAGACGACACCCGCGCCGATGGCGAGGACCATCCAGGGGCCTGCGAAACTCAGCCAGTTGGCGACGGCGGTCTCGATGAACGGGAGATGTCCTGGATATGGCTCGGGGCCGAGGAGCTTCCTGGGGTCGGCGAAATCGCCGACGAGAAACTGGCCATAGAAACCAACCACGATGGCCACTTCCGCGGCCACTCCGCCGATCGCCGCCCAAAGCCTGGACCGTTGGGCCCAACCGACAGCGAACGCGAGGACTGCCCATGGAGCCGAAAAGTTGCCGACCCAGAACGTCCCGGGGTCAGAAGGTGCCGGCAGCGACTCCATAAACAGGCCTAACAACGCGCCAGCCAGCACAGACAAGACCAGCATCACCCACCAACGCCTCATGTGTCCAAGTCTATGGCTTGCCGTTCACCCGCACCGGGTCTCTGCTCATCAACAGCCATCACATGTTCCCGGGGCCGTGGCCACGAAACCTGCACAGTCGCGGACACGAGAAGTGAACGCTGGCGGCCACGAAAACTGGACGGGCGTCGCGCTGCGTCTTAGGAGGCGGGGACCAGCGGTTGGACGCCGTGGCCCTCGATGGCCTCGGTAAGTCGGTGCGATTGGCCTTCCGTGACGATGACGTGGGCGTGGTGCAGCAGCCGGTTGACGGCGGCCGTGGCGAGGCCCTTGGGGAAGATCGTGTCGAACCGAGCCGGATGCAGGTTCGAGGTCACGATGAGAGAGCGCTTCTCATAGGCGGCATCGACCAGGCGATAGAGAGCCTCGGCCTCTTCCGCGCCGGCGGGCAGGAGGCCGATGTCGTCGACGACGACCAGCTCGGAGCGGACGATCCGCTCGACGACCTTGCCGGTCGAGGCGTCGATCCGCGAGCGCGTGATAGTCGCGGTGAGTGACTCGAGACTGAACCAGGACACGCGCAGATCGCGGTCGATCGCGGCATGGGCGATCGCCTCGGCGAAGTGGGATTTGCCGGTGCCGGATGGCCCAACCAGGACCAGGTTCTCGGCCCGACCGATCCAGCCGAGCGATCAACAGGTCGGATTCAAGCGAGTCGGAGTTGGCTCAGGCGGTGGTCGAGCACCGTCAAATGCGAAGCTCGCCAGCGCCGATCACATCTCGGGGCAATTCAGGAAGATGGGCCTTTCCGCCTAGTCTCGGCTATTCGAGACTCAAGCAGGGGCAACATCTTTCTCGACGCCTCAATCATCTCGTCAGGAACACCTAGTGCCCTGACGAGCTCGTTCGCCATACGAATGGGCCTCTGCTGGAGCGGCACCGTTCTTCCCTCCTCGAGGCGGTGCTTGGCGGCGAGTTGAGTGTGGAGCTCGTCGAGGTGGAAGAAGACCTTTAGTGAGTTCGCCTCCGTCCCATACCTGACCGTACGCCCATGAAGAATGAGATGCCGGTTCAGCGTCGGCGACAACGGCGAGGTAAGCCCGAAGTCGACGTTGCCGTAAAGCTGCGACAGAGACGCCACTGCCACCTCGAGGGCCAACTCGTCGATCCCATCGAAGATGTCGAAGAGGGGCTCAAGTCCGGGTGTCACCTTCACCCGCCTGCCCAAGTCGAACGCGCCAGCCACAATGCCTTCGACCGTCGGGAGAAGCGTCGGAATGCTCACTCGATAACGGCGGGCCAGATGGTCAGTAAGCGCGTCGGAAATGATTGGCCGGCGCAGCCGCATGACCGACTCGTCTGACCAACCTGCCGCAAGCCTCCGCAGGAGATATCCGTCATCGCTTCGATACCGGTCGCAGAGGGCCCGGGCTAGTTCAGGATGGTTCAGGGCCTTGGCCAGAGCAGCATAGGACTTGAGGTCTTCGTCAGACCAGCTTGAAAGGGCCCACCAGCCGCGGTCCCGAAGCGCCCGGTCTGCCTGCCTGTAACGCGCGTTGAGATGCTCTGCGTACGTGACGGCTGTGACCTGGCTAACGGCGAGGAGCCCCTTGCCAATGACTGGTGCCGCTTCCCTCATAGCCGCGTCAACCTTGCGGACGGATTCGGTGGCTCGCCGTTTCGCTTCGGCAAGGTGGAACGCTGCCTGGTCGGAAAAGCGATGCCATGCCCGCACTGCTGCTTGAGCCGTCGACGCGAGCTTCGCGGCCTCAGCAGGCTTCCCTGTCTTGGCTATGTCATCCGCCCATCGACGCGCGAATTCCCTGTCGTCGTCCATCTACCTTACCCCGGCTCGCCGGCCCAGCCGGCCGCTACGGCTCCGTTTGAGGCCAACCTCGTTTGCAGCGACGGCCGCCTCTAACACTGCAAGCCTCCTCCAGTTTCATTGTGGCCGGATCGATTCAGTTCCCCGAGGGCTCAGACGCAGAATCGCCGCCCAAACTGCCCCCGCCATTGGCCCCTACCGAGGCCCGCCTCGCTGCACGTTGGCGAATACGTGCTCGTAGCTGGGCCGGGCTTACTCCCATAGGCTCAGCTCGATGATCGTGGGGCGACCGCTCGGTCGCAATATTGGCGCCGCAAACGAGACAGGCTTCCCCTCGACACCCTCGGTGGTGGAAGCCGCCGATTGGCGCGTTGCAGCCAGAACATCGAGGAGGGATTTCGGAGATTCGGGGCGTAGCGAGACGTCTCCAACGGCCGTAGTTCTCTGCGATCGCTACCACGTTCCGCCAAGGCTCTCGGCCATAGGGGATAGAGAAGTACTCGACATCGTTCCAGACGTGGACCATTTTGACGCAGCTTTCGCGGCGATCGACTGGCAGATATAGCTGCCCGCAATCTGGGCACCGCGGATAGTCTTCTGGTCGCGGTGGGCGCTTTGGCCGCCCGCAGGAACAAGTCTGACCGCATGGCGGAAGGCAATCTCGGACCGTGCGCATGGCGAGATCGTGAGCAGCAAGAGATCCCAAGATCGGATCGCGCGAGTTTTGGCTCTTTGGTCCAACGAGCCCCGAAATGCGTTCTGTCGGCGCTGGCACGTCCTGCCGGACGCCGTCTGCGAACACGCTGACCCAACCGTTTTTCCATATCCCGGCGCCGCAGAATCGCCATGGGTCTTTCGGCTGAAACGTCGCGACCTCTGAACGCACCGTTTCGAGTTCGGGAACCTTGTTTAGGAGATCCATCCAGGTCACCCGTATCTGGCGTCGGGATTCGTCACCTCGCTGGATCTTGTTCTTGCAGATCGAGTAGAAGTAAGGCCGGAGCCGCCACCGCTCGATCGGCTCTACATCGCGTTTCCGGTATCGCCAGCCCGTGTTCCGGACAGCGTCAAGGATCTCGCTAACCGGCAGTTGCTCGAGGTACTCGATCAAGACCTTCTCGCTCGGGAAGTCAACATCGGACTCGTAGTGCACCCGACCCTCGGACTCGACTCGATCTCCCCCGAACTGGTCGATCCACGCTTCGTAGATGTCAGGCAATTCCAGGCGCAGCTGCCGTTCGTATTCGCGGCGCCAACCCTGGTACTGCCGCATCTGCTCGACCCGTTCGGCCAACTTGTCGATTTCCTCGGGTCGTATCTGCGGCAGTGCATTGTCCATCGGCCGATCTGACTTGCCGAGGTTGCAGTCTTCGCAGGCCGTGAACAGGTTCGAGACGTCATCGGACCCACCCGACGCCACGGCCTCGTAGTGATCGATCTGGAGCGTCACTGTCGGTGGCGTTCGACCGCAGTAGACGCACGCGAAGTGATCGCGCTTGAAGACCTCGAAGCGAAGGCGCTTGGACAGCGGCCGTCGCTCAGGGCGCTGAGGTGGCACTTCGGGTGATTCGCTGCTACTTTGCTCGTCCATCTCCACGTCCCTCTATTGATCAATCTGAGCGTCTGGGCGGCGATACCGCTGGCGCTGGTAGTCTCGGAAATAGATCAGGCGATGCTCATCGAGACAGGTGCTGTGGTAGACGGCTTCACCTCGCCGCGCCCTGCCTGCCTGCCGGGCGGTCAGGGGCATGAGCCCGTGGCAGTGGGCGCAGAGTCCGGTGTGGCGACCGAGGCTCAACTGCTCGGACAGATCGAGGACGACAAGGCCAGTTAGGGTCTCGGGGACCATGGCCGCAAAGACGCCTCTCTCCAGAGAAATCGTCTGATCGGTGACATACGGCTCGTGGTCATCTCCCTCATCGAGTCCAACCTCGAACGTGCCGAACCAGATCATTCGGCGATGGACTGAAGTCCGGAGAATGCGGTCCAGCTTGCGGGTGAAGCCGAACTCGAAACGCTGAAGGCCAACGTCGATAAGCGACGAGTCGAGATCCTCGGGGACTGGGCTCAGGGCCTCGAAGACGATCTCCCGGGCCCCGCGGAGTTCGGCTATTCCCGCCTCATTGACAGCAGGTATGTGATAGCCGGTCCCCATGTACAGATCCGGGTACTCACGAGGCAAGCCGAAGAGCCCTCGGACCAGGTCGGATATCCCTTCGTACGGACGGTGCGCCAAGGTGATCCAGTCATCTAGCACGCACCATCCCGGCTCCGACAGCATCATCGCCACGTTCTGCGACGGCGCGCAACTCTCCGGGAACAGCCAGCCGAAGAGAAGCATCGCGCGGAGAACGACATCGAAGAAGGCCGGCGTTTCGGTCAGGGTGTAGCGACGCATCTTGCGATAGGGCGTCCCGTCCGGGAGCCGCTCTGTCTCATAGGCAAAGTCGTCACGCTCCCCCAGTCGTGGAGCGGGCAACCCGCAGGATGCCCGCACGGGAGCCAGGCAGTGATCGATGATGAGTGCGGTCAGCGATTCAGGACTTTCAATATTCGTATCGGCGAGGTCGTAGGCAAGACTTCGGTCGTTGATCGCTCTCATGACCGAGACCCTACGTCAAGATCCCTCACATTTCTAGCCATGAGAAGGTGTGAGGTTCGGTGCGGCGTTCTGGCGCCGGCGGCGTTGGCAGTCGCGGACGTATCGCACCCGGTGTTCGGCCCCGCAGTCTTCGTGGTAGATCGGCTCGCCCTTCCGCGCTCTGGAAGCTTGTTGAGGGGTCAGCACCACGGGTTGCCCGCACTGCGCACACTTGCCGGTCCGCGGATCCATGCGCAGCGTCTCAACGAAGTCCAAGGCAACGAGCCCCAGGAGAGATTCGGGGATCACCGCTGCAAAGACTCCGCGATCAACATCAAGCGGGATCGCCTCACCAGGATCCGGCCCATCTGAGTCGAACACCCATTCCGTATCGAGGAGCCAGACGAGACGAGTTCGGCTGTCACGTCGCAGGACTGCGTCGAGACTCATGGCAGCGCTGTGGCTCATGGCCTGGAGCCCGATGTCGACGCGGGCCGCAAAGTCATCTGGCTCGCCCAGGGCAGATCGGACCAGTGCCTGCGCTTCAGCCAGCTGACCGAGAGACGATTGTGAGGGCACGTAGTGGCGCGAGATTGTCGGCTCGTCCGGTCGGCCGGGCCCGACCCGATAGAGCCCATCCACGAGTACTTCGAGCGCGGGCCAACGGAGCCAAGATAGGGGGAAGGCCCGTTCGAAGACGCTGCTGCCCGGTAGGTCAATGAAGTCGGCGTGTACGAATTGGGAGTCGATCGCACCAGGAAAGAGGAACCTGGCTAGCAGAAAGCCCCGCATGAACGCCTCCACCTCGGCGATCGGGTGCGTCTCATTGGGCCACATTGGACGCATGTCGAGCGCGTTAAAGGTGAGGCTTCGGCTCCGAGTGATCTCGCCTTCGCCAGGATGAGGCCGGTCCATGCCAAGGAGGGTTCTCGCCGGGGCAACTGCATGGGCAGCCACGAAGGCAACGAGGGCAGCGCGGTCATTCAGATCAAGCGCTAGGAGATCCAGCGATAGTCGGCGCGTTCGGTCGTTGCTCATAGCCCCGACATTACAGCCGACTGGGTATCAGTCCAAGAGCTTATCCTCTGTTACCCGTTAAAGAAGACCGGGGCTGGGAACGGACCGATGCCGCTCGACTGGCGGTTACAGGCAGATCTGGCGGGCGCATCTCCCGTCTCGAGCTGGTGCAATTGGGGGCGACCCTGGAATGACCGGGGGTCAGCAGGGCTCGATCCCTAGGGCGCGAGAGCACCATCCTCCGCCTCGCCGCCGCCGGCTGCGAGGAGTTCGAGCCAGGCACGCGACCCGACGGGGGCGGACAGCCGCCGATGCGGCTGCTTGAGCAGTGACCGGATCGAACTCGGTGACCGACCTGGGGCGAGTGGTCTGAGCACGGTGTCGAGCGAGTCTCGGGCGAGATCGGTGCGGGTGACGACCCATGCCTGAGGGCCGAGATCGAGCGAGGCAGCCTGCCGGACCATCCACTTGGCGCGGATGGGGCTGGGGACCACGACGAGCAGGTGCCAGTTCAGGCGTGACGCGAGGGGATGCCGGTAGGCGGCGAGCTTGGCGCGGATCGTTCGCGAGTGTTCGGTGCCCTCATCGATCTCGAGCGCGAGGACTGCGGACCCGGCCTCGGTCGTGACCAGGACGATGCTGTCGGGTCGGACGAAGCGCCCGAGGATGTCCGCAGTCATGACGTCGGTGAGCCAGAGCTGGACGGGCGAATGCTCGCGGTCGTCGCTCCGGTTCAGCGCGCAGACGGCGTCTACCGTATCGAGCATATGGCGCACGTACGTCGCAGGTGCTGGAGTTCGCCGGGTGCCGAGACGCTGGTGACCGAGTACGCCTACGCGGTAGGCGAATTCCGCGCGACCGGGCGGCGTATCACCGACTGTGGCGCGCTCGAGCAGACCAGCACGGTGGAAATGGAGCAGACGCTTCTGGGTATGGCGCGACCTTCTGTAGACGAGTTGAGCGAGCTGACCCGACGTTGCTGCGCCGCAGCGGACGAGGAACCGAAGACAGGCGCGATCGGTGATTGGAAGTCGGCCTGGGTCTAGCTCGATGACGCTGCCGGGCTCGATCGTTCGGAAGGTAGCGCTCATATAGGGTCTTCCCCTCCGAGGAGGCCCCGATTCGTGCTCGAATCGGGCGATCTGGGCGAGCCTATTGCGCCCCGCCAAGCGCCCCGCCAAGCGCCCCGCCAAGCGCCCTGGCGGGCAGGCAAGCCGAGTCTCATGTCTTGTCCGTGGCGGGTCTGTTGTCGCCGGTCCGCTGGGGCGTCTCAGGCGTCTTGGTCTCCCCTGTCTCCGTGGCGGCCGGCCTCTCCTCGGGCGGCTCGTTGCCGCCCGAGCGCCGGAAGACCTCTTGCTCGACCTCCTTCAGCGATCGAGGGGCGTCACGCTCGTCGCTCGCGGCGACGTTGGCGGCCAGGCGCTCGGGATCGGCGGGTCCGGGCATCGAAACCCGCCCGCCTCGCACGAGCGGGGTGCCATCGGAGCCGCGCGTCCGGACGACGACGTCGAACCGGCGCATCGCCAGAAGTTCCTCGGCGCTGACCGGCGCGAACAGGCGGCCCAGGTCGCGGACGTCCTCGGGGCCGGGCTCGAGGAGCGCGACCGAGGCCACGTTGGTGCGGACTGCGCTGCCCAGGCGCTCCCCTAGCGCGGAGAGCGATTGGGCTGCGAGGGCGGCGTGGAGGCCGAACTTACGGCCTTCGGCGAGGATCCCTTCCAGAGCCTGCGTATGGAAGCGCTGAGCCTCGTCGACGACGAGCAGATGTGGCCGGCGCTCTGACGCAGGCCTGCCCTGTCGCCCGACAGCGTCGATGGCGAAGCGGCTGATGAGCATCGCGCCGAACAGCGCCGAGTTGTCGCCGCCCACACCTGAGAGATCGACGACGAGGACATCGCCTGAGTCCATCACCATCCGCGGTGAGATCGTGGAGTCGCCCTGGCCTACCACGGACCGGATCGAGCCATAGGACACGAAGGCGCCGAGCTTGTTGAGCACAGCCTTGATCGAGGGGTCGCGCTCGCGTTCGCGTGGCCCGGGCCACTCGTCGCGCCAGAAGGCTCGCTCCATCGGGTCAGACAGCTGGTCGGTGTAGCGCACCCGGGCGTGGTCGTTTGTGAGGATGCGGATCAGCTCCAGGATCGTCTGCTGGTCGGGATCGGCGAACGCGGCGAACAGCGCGTGGCGGAGGTAGTGCTGCATCTTGGGTCCGCAGAAGCGTGGCCACAGATCCGCGAGTAGCGTCACGAACTCGGACGCCACGAGCTGAGCGTCGTCGGTGCCGTGGCGCTCGAGGAAGTTGAAGCCGCGCGGATGAACTCGATCGGCCAGGCGCAGGACGTGGACCGCGGGTCCGCCACGTTCGGGGAGGCGGCCGAGGATGTCGGCGGTCAGATCGCCATGAGGGTCGATCACGCTTACACCCACTCCAGCCCGGGCGCAGCCGAGCACGAGGTTGAGTAGGAGCGTGGTCTTGCCCGAACCGGTCGCGCCGAAGACGGCGAGATGGCGAGCCAGGGTTTCGGTGGAGAGGACGAGCGGGCCGCGGCGGGCGTCCGCTATGGCGATCCCCGACGCTCCCTCTGGCTCGCGGCGCGAACCGGGCAGCGAACGTTCTCGATCGAGCGCCAACTCGTCAAAGCGCCGGTCGGGCAGGGCCCACAAGGCGCCGAGAAGCTCGGGGTCCGCCGACAGTGCAGATGATCCGGAGCCCGAGCCTTCGCGAACGGTCCATACGAGCGACTGCGGCCCGGAGCGCAGCGCGTCGGTCGCGCCGACGAGCTTCCACAACAGCGCCGTCCCGGCCGCCGGATTCACCCCGGAGGCTTCGAGAGCAATCGTCGCGCTGTACATGCCGGTCGGTGGGTCGGTCGAGCGCGCCGGCGCCCGGTTCGATGGCCGCGTATCGGCCGTCTCGCGGAAGAGGAGTGCATCGATGATCGTGGACACCAGGAACCCGCCGATCGACCGCCCGATGCCCTCGTCGTCGGGATCGTTTGCCGCTCCCGGCATCAGCCGGATGCGAAGCACGACTGCCGCACTCGTGCGGGCCTGACCGAGTGCGACCGCGAGCCGCAGCGGCACCGACGAGGCACTCGTAGCGTCGGGACGAAGGGAACGAGTCGCCGCCCGGGCGAGTCGCGCGGTCGCGACGGCGGATGGAATTGGATCGTCGAGGCGAACCTCCTCGAACTCGCAGCGTCCGAGCACCGAATGGACGGCCATCTCGACCGAGGCCACCACCTGCGCGGGACAGTCGATCTGCCAGTGCATCGAGCCGCCGCGCCAGAGGAACCGCAGTTCGATCGGCGGCCAGCCGACGCGGAACCAATCGACGCCGCGGCGCTGGCCCGGATGGAGGGCGCGGATCAGTTCGGCCGTTGCGTCGGCGTCGAGTTCGACGTTCGCCGGCAGGATGACCTCCAGGCGGACGAGTTCGCGGCCCACAGCTCGCTCGTATCCGGCCTGGCGAACTCCGGTGGCCAATGGCAGCACGATGGAGAGGCCGGCGAGAACGAACAAGAACGCGCCGCCCATGATGGCAAGCAGGAGCGGCGGAATCGGAAACGGTACGGCCATCGTGTCTCATCCTTTCGGCGGCAGGACTGTCAGTGGATCGACCGGAACCCCGGCCTCGTAAATGGCGAAGTGCAGGTGCGGCCCCGTAGTGACACCAGTCACGCCTACGTCACCCAAGACCTCGCCTGTCACGACGGCATCGCCGACCTTCACCGCCGGCGGATCCTGGAGATGCCCGTAGAGGGAGACGACGTTGGGCAGGTGCTCGATCTCGACGACGACGGCACCGCTCGTGTCCCGCCCGGCGAAGACGACCTGCCCGCCTGCGATCGCCCGGACAGGAGTGCCGAGGGGAGCGGCAATGTCGATGCCGGTGTGGAAGTGCGGGTAGCTCTTGCCTTCGTACACGAGCGGCGGCTCGAGCGTGACCGAGGTCGGGCCGAACCCCTGGGTGATCGTGCCATCGAGCGGCCAGACAACCTGGACGGCCATCACGTAGCTGTTCGCCCAGGTCATGACCTCGTCGGGATACGCGGGGTTCGGGTTGTAGTGGAGGAGCGCCGCGTGCCAATTCGTCGGAGCGCCGTCCGCCGCCAACAGCGCTGCGGCCGCGGGGATGGCGTCCGCCGGGTTGCAGATGTCCGGGTTTGCGATGCCCGCGAGAGTCGCCGCGCGCGCGAACGTCGAGGGCAGGAACTGCATCGGCCCGCGGGCACCGGCGAAGTTCGGGGCGCAGTCTGCGTCGAGGCGGCCGTGCTGGGTCTCCACCTGCCCGACTCCCGCGAGCACCTGCCACTGCAGGCCGAAGCGCTGACCCGCCTGCTCATATAGGACCAGGTAGGCGGGCGGGATGCCACTGATCGCCGCCGGCGGCGGGAGCGCTGGTTCGGCCGCAACAGCGCAAGAGCCCGCGAGGATCCCGACCGCTCCACACAGGATGATGAACGCGATTAGCGGCCCGGCACAGCCGACCAGGCAGCCGCATCCAAGCCGGCGGCTCACGGTGGATCGGCGGGCGCGTACCTAAGATGCGTCTCGTCGAGAAGGTCCGATGGCCGGCTGGTAAGTGCGGCGTATTCGCGGCGGCTCACGACGGCCTCATAGGCGACGTGACTTCGCCCGACGAACAGCAGACCCTCGCCCGGACGGGCGTGGATCAGCGAGCGTCGCTCAGCCGGCGTCAGATCGAAGTAGCGGGCGAGCGCATCGGCGCCCTCGGGCGTCTGGCCGAGCAGGATCCGGATGTCGCACTGCTTGACGATCGGCTCGCCGTAATCGGAGCGCAGGAACTCGACGATATCCTGCGTCGCAAGCTGTAGCCCCGCGTGATAGTGGCGAGCGGATCGTGCGAGCTCCTCGATAAAGGCCGCGCCCGCGGGCTGGCGCATCACCTTCCAGGCCTCGTCCACGACTACGAGCTTGCGGGCAAGATCGATCCGGACCGCGTCCCAGAGCATCGCCAGCGCGGCAAGCTGAGCGACCGATCGAACCTCGGGATCGCCGAGGGAGGCAAGTCCGACGACGACGAGCTGCTGATCGCGGAGAGAAGGCGCCTGCCCCGCGAAGACAAGCGCAAGGGACCCGACCGCCCATCGCTCCAGGCGGGTCGCAATCGACGCGCCCCCAGGTGTTGCCCGCAGAACTTCGAGCAAGCCCTCGAGCGTCGGCGGCGCCTCGTCGTGGGTGGCTGGATCGGCCGTGATCCCGACGAGTTCGTACACACGCCGCAGGGCAATATCGAGCACCGGTCGTTCGTCGCGCGAGAGGTTGCCGACCATGGCCGCGACGAGCGACACGAGAATCTGGAGCTTGGCCGTCAGCGCGCCTGCGGTCCGCGAGCCAGTTAGGGCCAGGGGGTTGAGCCCGGTCTCGCCCGATCCAGGCTCGATGTACAGGCCGCCGAGCTCGGCGGTCAGGCGGCGATAGTCGCCGAGCGGATCGACCGCGAGGACCCGTATGCCTTGAAGAATGCAGCGGACGATCTCGGCGCCTGTGGCCATCGTCTTGCCGGTGCCGGTCTGCCCGAGAACGATGGCGTTGTGCGACGGCCGGGCGAAGCGGTCAAGCACGATCGGCGCGCCGGTCGTGCGAGCCCGGCCATACAGATGGCCCGACGGCTCGTACAGGTCGCCCGCGACATGCAGAAGGCTCGCGGCGAGGCTCGCGCTATCGAGGTTCCGCTCGGCAATGGGCGCCGGATTCGAGCCGGGGACGACGCTGTGCCAGGCGTCGGCCAGACGGAGCGTCGCGACCTCGGGCTCAAAGCCGAGGCTCCGCATCTCGAGACGCAGCACGTCGAGCCGCTCGGCGAGCGCGGCGAGGTCGGGAGCACGCACCAACAGGATGGTGTCGACGAGATATACGCGGCCCGCTCCGGCGTGGACGGTCCGTCGCCCGCTCGTGCTCGTTTGCAGGACGCGCTCACGTTCGACGTCGCTGAGTTCGCCGCGCTCGGAAGCGAGACGCTCGGCGGCCCGAACCTGGCGGAGCCGCACGGTCAGGAAGGTCATGGCCTCGGCGCGTGACAGCGGCCGCACTCTCATCGAGATCGCGTCAACGCCCGACAGGGCGAGCACAGGCGCAGTCCAGCCGGGCTCGATCTGGGCCGGCCAGCGGCGACCCAGCGCGATGAGCGTCAAGGCCTCCGGGCCTTCGACGACGTTGGCGCCGACGTGGTAGTCGGAGCCTTCGCCGGCGAGCAGCGAAGCCGCCTGGCCAAGCTCGTCGTCGGAGACTGCGCGCAACCGAATCCCGTGCTCTTCGGCCGTGCGCCGCACGAGCTCCGCGACTCTGGCGACGGTGGTCTCACTGACACCCGAAAGGACGATCAGGCATCGCCGCGGCGGACGCGCCAGCCTCGCCGCAAGGTCTCGATACAGGCCAGCGTATGCCGTCAGGTACTTGCGCGGCACTCCTGGGACCGGAGAGAGCCAGTCAAGGTGTTCGGACGGACTCCGCTCGATCGGCACCGACAGGATCTGGAACGGTCCCGGGATTGCGTCGTATAGCTCGCGTGTCGCCGCAATCGCCGCGTCGCGCTCGTCCGTACGCAAGAGGTCGAGGTTGACCGGTGGAATCTCGAACGCCCGGAGGAACTCCTTGCGCTCTGCCTGTTGCTCGGGGGCTCGACGCTTGATGAGCATGGCGAACAGCGTGCCGGATTGTCGTCCCTAAAGTCAATGGAGTTTGCGTACCATCTTGCGTACCAAATCGGAGGACGCAGCTGGATTTGGGCCACAGCCACAGGACGGGACACGTGTGACAGCGGACATGGGAATCTGAACGCGGGCGGCCATTTAGCTGAACGCTCGCGGCCACGAAAACTGCACAACCGCGGCCATCAGAACTGCACGCCGTCCAGATAACAAGGCGTCCCTCCAGGTTCACTTGGGGTTGTTCGGATCCCAGGAACCTAGGAGGGACGTGGTGAAGTCTGACGGAGACGTCGTGGAGATCCTTGAAGCTTTCGACCTGACAGGCAGCCTGCGCGATGCGGCCGAGCTTGCCGGCTGCGCGCCCAACACAGTCGCCCGCTACGTCCGGCTGCGGGCACACGGTCGAGCCCTCGAAGAGCCGATCCGGCGCAACCAGCTCGCCGATCCATACCTGGCGAAGGTCGAGGAATGGGTCGAGCGCTCGACAGGCAAGGTTCGGGCCGACATCGTGCACGACAAGCTCCGAGCCCTCGGCTTTGCTGGCTCAGAGCGGACCACGCGCCGCGCCGTGGCCAGGGCGAAGAAGGCGTTCGCCGCCGGCCACCGGCGAGTGTTCCGCCCCTGGATCCCAGAGCCTGGCATGTGGTTCCAGTTCGACTGGGGCAAGGGCCCACGGATCGGCCACCGCGATACGGTCCTGTGGTGCGCCTGGCTGGCCTGGAGCCGGTTCAGGGTCGTCATCCCGACCTGGGACCGCACGATGCCCACGGTCATCGCCTGTCTCGACGAGACGCTGCGCCGGTTCGGAGGGAGCCCGACATACGCGCTGACCGACAACGAGCGGACGGTGACGATCGATCGGGTCGCCGGCATCGGCGTCCGTCACCCGGTCTTGGTCGCGGCCGGTCGCCACTATGGCCTGACCATCCACGCCTGCGTGCCGGCAGACCCGGCGTCCAAGGGCGGCAGCGAGAGCACGGTGAAAGTCGCCAAAGCCGACCTCGTGCCAACCGAGGCCAACCTGCTTCCCGAATACGGCTCGTTCGCTGATCTCCGTGCCGCCTGCGACTCCTTCTGCGACGAGGTCAACGCCCGAGTTCACCGCGAGACCCACCGGGTGCCGGTCGAACTCTTGATCGAGGAACGAGCTCGGCTCCACCCGGTGCCAGACGAGCCATACACGGTCGCCTTTGGCGTGACCCGGGTCGTCGACGAGGAGTCCACGGTCCGGTATGGGTCGGCCCGCTATTCGGTGCCCCACCAGCTCGTCGGCGAGCGGGTCTGGGTCCGGGTCGATGGCGAGGAGCTCGTCGTCGCCCACGTCGGACCGGCCGGCGCCAGAGAGGCTGCTCGCCATCGGCTCACGACGCCAGGGAACCCACGGATCGATCCCGCCCACTATCCGGAACGCACGAGCGATCCGCTCCATCCCAAGCCCAAGCCGGCCAGCCCCGAGGAGGCAGCGTTTCTGGCGCTCGGTTCGGGCGCCGAGCGCTGACTCATCCTCGCCGCGGCCTCGGGTGCTGAGCGTATCCGGACCAAGATCCGGCGGGCGACCGAGCTCGCGGCACTCGTTGGGTCGGACCAGGTCGAGCGAGCTCTCGGTCTGGCCGCGGAGGCCGGCCGGTTTGCCGACGGCGATCTCGAGTCGATCGTCGACCACCTGCGACTCCTGGGCGAGCGCCCACGACCCCGAACGGGCTACCGAAGCCGCCGAGGCTCGACGCCTGGGTGGTCTGCGCCGGCGCAAGGAAGGAACCATCGCGGTTGCGTACGACCTGCCGGGCCTCGATTCGGTCGATGGGATCCGCCGTCTACTTGAGATCGTTTCCACCGATGGCCTGGGCATGGAGAACGGTGTGCCCCGCCTGCGGGCTCTCATCTCCACCGCTGTCGCGGCGACCAACCTTCTGAAGGTCGGCGAGTTCGAGGAGCGCCTGACCGCCCTCGAGACCGCGGTTGGGCAGCGTTCGGGCGCAGATGAGAACGCTGCCTTCCCGGCCGAGGCAACCCCATGACGCTCTCTCGTCGGGTCGCCGCCATCGAGAGCTCGCTGTCTCCGACGCAGCTCGTTCTTCGCTGGCTATCCGAAGCGCACAGCTTCGCGGATATCGAGTCCTACGTGGCCTCGCTGCTGGCCAAGGACCCGCCTGTGGCACCCCTCGACCGCCTGGCTCGGGAGGCGGCCCATGGAGCCCGGACCAGCCTCCGTGGCAAGCGTCCCGAGGTGGTCGATGCAGCGGTCCGGAGCGCCCTGCGCGAGACGGTCTTCCGGTTCGAGCTGGTGATGCGCATCACCGTGACGACGCACGAACTCCTCGAACGTGAGGGCCTGTTCGATGCGGCCCTCTCCGCCCACCTCGCCTTGCTGACGCGCGACGAGCCACGCAGCCATCGCTATGCCGAGCGCCATGCCACACTGCGCGATCTGGCTGGCTTCCGGATCGCCGAGCTTCATGCGGCCCAAGACGCTCGGACGCTCGCCGAGAAGCGGTATCTCGATGGCCACAGTGCGCTTTTCCCTGACGTGGCAGCGGCATGGGATGAGCAGCTTGCCAGCACCGAGGCGATCGCAGACCTCGCCGTGCGCCTCGCTGTGGTCGCCGGCGTTCCGGCCGGCGTGTCACGGGATCCGGAGGCTTTCACCGGACGGACCACGGAGCTTGTCGCTGACCTGGTCCAGCCCGCCAAGTCCAGTGCACTCGAGAAGCTCGGAGAAGGCGAGCGAGCCTTCGGCATCGCAACCGGGTGGCTGCGGGCGAAGGTAGCCCCGGCGGTGGTCCCAGTAGACGAAACCGTTACGGAGCAGCGCGATGACTGACGAGCGGCGGTCAATCACCCCGATCGACCTACTCGCTGGTATCGGGCTTCCCTATTGGCAGACAGCCGCTATGATGGCGAAGGAATGAAGCTCGCTGGATATGTTCTGGCCCAGTGCACGCTGAATCTGCAGCCATCGGACGGATCAAGTCATAGGGGCGGTATGCCTCAACTCGGTGGCGCCGGGACGAACGATTGGTCGATTGGGTGGGTGCGCCAACCTGGCGAGACGGCCAATCTGGCAGGTGAAGGAAGGCTCCGATGACCATGCTGAATATCCGCAGGACCGACGCGCTGTCGTTCGCCCGCGTGCAATACCAGCTGCTCGCCAAGCGAGCCGTGGACGCAGCGAAGAGTGAGGCCGAGCGGAAGACCATAGGGCGACTGGTGCGCCTGTGGGATGACCGACTTGCTCGATTGTCCGCGCTCGGGGGTACCGTTGTGGTTAACGAGAACGCGCTCAGCGTCTTGCTGGACCTTTCGAGCACGGTGGCAGGGGACGTCGCGGCCGAGGACTTGGTGGACTGGTTGGACGCCTTCCCCGACACGGTAGCAGGCCTGTTCCCGGGGGCCCTGACCTTCCGGATGGAGGCGACGACCGAACCTAAGGTGCAAGCAACGACTGCCAATAATCAGTCGAGTTTCGCTCTAGCCGCCTAGATGCCCACTACGCCTGGGTTACACCCGGTTCAGCTCCAGGAACTCTGGGTTGAGCAGGTCGACGCAGCCCGGAGACATCGGATCCAGGACGACCCTACAGAGGCGACCCTCGCCATCCCGCGCGCCGTGCTCGTGAAGGGGGCGACCGCGCGCGAGTTTCGCTGCAGTCTGCAGGTCAACACTCAGGTTCCGATCAGCGATGAAGAGATCTGGACCGCCAAGGTCACCATCGTCGGCCGGTTCGGTTCGTCTATCGACCTGACGCCAGTGCAGGCTCGGTCGTTCGCGCGCGATTCGGGCCTATACGTCATGTGGCCGTTCGCTCGCGCCCACCTAGCAGAGTTCGGGATGCTTGCGGGCCTCGAGCCTCCTCATCTGCCGCTGATCGTTCGGCCTGGGGGTGTTCGCGTACCTTCGCGACGCGGCCCCAACACGCCTTAGTCGTGGTCCTGACTACGCGGCAGGGAACTCCTGACCCGAGGCAGGAGCTCGCCTTTGGGCACGCGGACGTGGTCGCGATCGTAGATGCCCTGCTTCAACATCAGGACCTTGCGCTTCTGAAGCTCGCTCGGCAGGCGATCATTTCCCAAGATGTTCTCGATGATGCCTACATCCGACTGCTCTTGGGGTCGGGCGCAACGAAACCCATGATGAAGTCGGCTCGCCGCATCGCCGCGGCCGGCAACAGAATCGCGAGAGAGCCGGACCTCGACCTCAAGGGGCGGCGCAAAGGGGCAGTCTTGGAACGGCTGGTCAACGGGCTCGTGCGTCAACGGGAAGCGGCTGAGCGCGAGGCGGAGATCCAGTTGACTAGGAACCCTCACACCAGACGACCGTGGTCAAGGCCCAAAGACGTGGTCGTTCCATTGGCGGATCCCGTTGAAGTTTACGAATGTAAGTTCAACGGCCGATGGTTGGAGCAGGCCGATGTCGATGAGATGGGCGATATCGATCTGACCGCACGAGCCGGCGGTGGGCAGAGCCGAGCGTGTGTGGCGATCATGGCGAGCAAGACGACCCTTGACGCGGTCCGCCCCGGTTTGCGTTTGAGCGAGCCACTGTATTTCGCGGAACTCGATGATCTCCTGGACTTGCGGTACCTACCGCCGTCGCGACAGATGTAGCTCCTCTTGGAGCCCACCAGGTCCGCCGCGGCGCTTGACGTCGCTCGCCTTGTACTCGACCCAACCCCCGCCCCTCACCGAGACCGGATGACCGTCACCATGAAACCATCGCGGCGGTTTGCTTGCGACTGATCGGTGAAGCTCGGAGAGGGCGAACGGGCGCTTGGCATCGCTAGCGCCTGGCTGCGGGCGAGGATGGTGTCCACAGCGGTCCCTGCACCAGGCGGTCCGATCGCCCGCGACGGCCGCTTCGGAGGCAGACTGAGGCCATGAGAATCGTACTCGTCGACGACCATGCCCTCTTCCGCGATGGCATCGCGTCACTGTTGTTGGCCTGGGGCCACGAAGTCGTTGGCCAGGCCTCCGACGGGGGCGAGGCTGTAGACCTCGTGGCTGAGACCTCGCCCGACGTGGTCCTCATGGACGTCCGGATGCCCAATATCTCAGGCATTGAGGCCGTGGCCAGGATCACGGAGCGCCATCCTGAGGTCGCGATCGTCATGCTGACGGTCAGCGAGGATGAGGCCGACCTCTTCCGGGCTATCAAGGCCGGCGCCCAGGGCTACCTGCTCAAGAACCTTGAAGCGTCACAGCTGGCGTTCAATGCTCGAAGGCGTGGCCCGCGGCGAGCCGGCCATCACGCCGGCCACGGCCGTCCGAATCATCGAGGAATTGCTCCAGACGCCCAACGGAAGTCCACGGGCGAGCCAGCGTCTGACCGATCGCCAGCTGGAGGTCCTTCAGCTAGTCACCGCCGGCCTGCGCAACCGCGAGATCGGGACCGAGCTTGGCATCAGCGAGAACACCGTCAAGTTCCATCTCAAGAACATCGTCGCGAAGCTGCACGCCCAGAACCGCGCCGATCTTGCTGCGCGCGCGGTACGTGAGGGCCTGGTGCCGGACCCCCCGCGCGACATGGTCTCGTACGAGCGCCCGCACCGCGATTCGCCGCCCAGGAACCGCTGAACGCGAGACGCCTCTACGCCGCCGACCACGCAGCGCCTCGACACGATGGCTGAATAGCGTGGCCAGCCGTGGACGCGCGTTTCTCGTGGAGCGGCTCAATCACCGCTCTTGAGGTTGGGTTTCGCGTCGCCACCTGAGAACCGATCGGCGAAGGTGCGCAAGGCACCCGCCGTTTCGGCGCCGATCATCGGCGTGCCGTGGCCGCCCGCCAGCACTGTCGGCTCGAGCCGGGCGAGCTTCGCAACCGACTCCTTGACCGCCGGCCAACTCCAACTCGTGTACCGCGGCGGCCCCGACAGGGCTTGCCGCTGCAGTAGTAGACCCGACACGGAGTTGAGCTTCATTGTCACGACGGCGTCGCCGGTGATCAGCACGCGGTCGCTGGCTCGGAAGAACGAAACGTGGCCCGGCGTATGGCCGGGCGTGGGAATGCACTCCCAGCCCGCCAGGTCCGGAACCTCGGTGTTTGGTTCGAACTGGCGCGAGACATCGCTCAGGCTCGATCGGGCGAGCATCGCCTCACGCCGCCGCCGACCCATGGCGCGCATCAGGGGCACGACGACCCAGTGGTCGAGCGGGCCGGCGTATTTCGCGATTGCTGCGAAGTCGCCATTTGCAAGCGGCAGCTCATCGGGATGCACGTATACCGGACATTCCCAGATCCGCGCTAGCTGAAGTGCTGAGCCCGCGTGATCGGGGTGGAAGTGCGTCAGCAGGATCGAGGCCGGACGCGCGTCGGCCCCGAACACCGTCTCCGCGGCCTGCTTGATCGACGGACCGTCCTTCGCCCAGCCGGCATCGATCAGGGCCCACGACGAACCGGACTGCACGAAGTAGACGCTAGTCTGTGTGCGTCCCCGCGGCCCCAGGCAGTACACATCCGGTGCGATCTCCCGAGCAACGCCAGAGGTGCTCTTCTGGGGCAACCATGTCATGGCAACTCTCCTTGGATCGCGTCGCGGCTGGGGCCGGCCGGTGGCAACCCGTCCCAGGCGGCCAAGCTTCTACACGCTGGTATGCATCGCTCGGGGATCCGGTGCCAGAGCCAGAGCACCCGTTCCGTCCTCACTATGGCTGCATCGTGCATGCAGGCCCGCCTTCTCGGCGGAAGGTGGTGGGTTCGAGTCCCGCCGGGGCGCCGACCATGGTTCGGACGAGACGGGCTGCCCCGCGGTCGCTGACGCTCTCGAGGGTGCTCGGTCTACCGGCGCAACTGGCCCGCGAAGGACCGTTGGCTCTGGCACCCGGGCCGGCGGGGTGTCACTCTGAGGTTGCTGCCGCGGGCGTTGACGTCGCCTGCAGGCCACCCGCGACGCGGCTTGGAGGTGCGCGATGAGCGGCGAACAGGCGCTTCCTGACGGACCGCACCGCGGTTTGCTCGATTGGCTGAAAGCGAACCGTGTCGAGTATGAGCTCCATGAGCATCCGACCACGTTCACCGCACGAGAGACTGCTCGCGCGGAACACGTCAGCCCGGCCGCGTTCGCCAAAGCGATCGGTGTCGTGACCGACGACGGTCGGCGCGCGCTCGTGGTCCTCGACGCAGACGATCGCCTCGATCTCGTGAAGGCTCGCACCGTGCTCGGTGCGTCTCATATCCGGCTCATGACGGAAGATGAGCTTGCTGAGTCCTGTCCAGGATGCGACGTCGGTGCAACGCCGGCTGTGGGAGCGGTCTTCGGGTTGCCGATGCACGTGGACCAGGCAATTCGAGACGTCCCGGTCCTCACGTTCCACGCCGGGAGCCACCGATACACCGTCCACGTCGATCGTCCGGCATGGGAGCGAGCCCTCGGCGTCACCTACTCGGCACTCGCCGAGCACCGCACGCTCGAGCCGGCCTGGATGCGCTCCTGACCAGCGCTGTGAGGCGCAGGAGCGACCCCGGGCCGCTCTCCGGGCACCGGTCCGCGGTCGGGTATGGAGGCCGGGAACATGACGACGAGCCCTCCGATGAGGCGTCGACCCCGGCGGCCTGTGCCTCCTCGCGTTGCGGACGTGAGCCCCCTGGACTCGCGCGGGCACGAGCTCATCCCGCACACGGCGGACGTCGGACTGATGGCCCGCGCCGGGGATCTGGCCGGGTTGTTCGAAGAGGCTGCAGCCGCCTTCTCTGAGCTCACCGCCGATCTCACGGAGAACGTGCCCTCGGGCGAGCGCGCGACCGAGTCGGTGACGCTATGTGCACACGACCTCATCAGCCTCGCCTTCAGTTGGCTGAACGAGCTTGTCACCGTAAGCGAGCTGCGCCGGTCGGCGGTGACCGGAGCACGGGTGGAGTGTGTCGACGTCGCTCCGGAGGGTGCTGGCGCCAGGCTTGTGGCCACGATCCACCTCGTCCCGTTCGGCGGTGTTACGGCCAGGCGCCACACTTCGGTCAAGTCGGCTACCTTCTACCGGCTCAGCGTCCGTCAGTTCGAATCGGGCTGGCGGCTGACTGCCTATCTCGATGTGTGAGCGATGACCAAGAAGGGCCCAGGCCCTCCGCTCCGTTCGCCACCGCCGGGCTCCGCGCCTGAGCCGACGCTCGAGCCAGGTCGTCTTTCGCGGCCGATCCACCTGGAGCAGATCGACGCCAATCGCTGGCGAATCCCCCGGGATGAGCACCGCGGCATGCGGGTCGACGGCATCATCTTTGCCGACGAGCGGCTGATTGCGCCGCTGCGCACCGATCCCGCGCTGGAGCAGGTCGCCAACGTCGCGACGCTCCCAGGCATCGTCGGGGCAAGTCTGGCTATGCCCGACGTCCATTGGGGGTACGGCTTTCCGATCGGCGGCGTCGCGGCGATGCATGCCGACGGCGGCGTCGTTAGTCCGGGCGGGATCGGCTTCGACATCAACTGTGGCGTCCGGCTGCTGCGCAGCGATCTCGTCGCCTCGGAGATCCGTCCGCGGCTCGAGCCCCTCGCCGACGCCCTCTTCGCCGCGATCCCCTCGGGCGTAGGCGCTCGACCGGGTCAGCGTCTGGCTCTGCACGACCTGGACGAGGTCATGTGCAAGGGAGCGCGCTGGGCGGTCGAGCGGGGATTCGGCTGGTCGAGCGACCTGGATCGCACGGAGGAGCGAGGGGAGATGGTCGGCGCCATCCCGGGCGACGTCTCCCACCGGGCCCACGAGCGCGGCGCGGACCAGCTCGGCACGCTCGGCTCGGGCAACCACTTCATCGAGGTCCAGGTCGTCGACCGGGTCCTTGAGCCCTCGGCGGCGACGGCGCTCGGCCTCGAGGTTGGCGCGGTGACGGTCATGATCCACTGTGGCTCGCGAGGGCTCGGCCATCAAGTCTGCACCGACCACCTGACGTCGATGGATACGGCGGCCGCTCGCGCCGGCATCGTGCTGCCCGACCGCCAGCTCGCCTGCGCCCCGCTCGGCTCACCCGAGGCGAATGCATACCTCGCCGCAATGGCGGCTGCGGCCAACTTCGCCTGGGCGAACCGCCAGCTCATCGGCCAGGCTGTTCGCGCTGCCTTCGAGCGGGTATTTAGCACGCCGGCCGTGCGGCTCGGTCTCGAGCTCGTCTACGACCTGAGCCACAACGTTGCCAAGATCGAGCAGCATCATGTTGCCGGCCAACGGATTGCGCTGTGCGTTCACCGCAAGGGCGCGACGCGAGCGTTTCCGCCGGGCCATCCGGACGTGCCGGCCGAGTACCGTGCCATCGGGCAGCCGGTCCTCATCCCAGGTGACATGGGCCGCTGCTCGTACGTGGCGGTCGGTGCGCCTGGTGCGATGGAACTCACCTTCGGCTCAAGCTGCCACGGGGCCGGCCGCTCTCTCTCGCGTCACGCCGCCGTCCGCCTGCTGCGAGGGGTCGACGTCGCCAAGCAGCTCGGCGCCCAGGGGATCGTCGTCCGCGCCGAGCGGCGGGACCTGCTGGCCGAGGAGGCATCGCCGGCCTACAAGGACGTCGAGATCGTGGTGGAGGTCTCGGCGAACGCCGGCCTCATCCGGCCGGTTGCCCGGCTGCGGCCGCTGATCGTCGTCAAGGGCTAGGAAACGGGCGGCCGCGCGATCCCGCCTCCGTTGCGGCGGTAAACGTCCAGACGCCGAGCGTCGTGAGCCAGCGACCCGCGGGGACCGACGAGTTGGTTGACCTCTCAAGACTGGGCGGGGTCAATGCTCGGCCGCTCGGTCATCGGGGCGACCGGAAGGACCTCCTTTCGACACCTAACCGTCCAGTCGACTGGCACGGCAGGCCGCCCCGACGCGACGTGACCGACGGCACTTCTTCTCCTCGCCCGCCCGACACACACTTGCACGACACACGGGAGGCTTTGACGCGCGGCCCGCACACGGCCGCCGCGACCGCGCCGAGCCACTGGCGAGACCGACCCGCAGGGTGAGTTCCGGGGAGGATTTGACTGTGGCCGAGTTCGGATTGTTCATCGGCTGGGGCTCGCCGCGCGCTGGCAAGGAAGCGGCGGCGGGCAAGGTGTTCGAGGAAGCGGTCGCGTACTGGAACGGGCTCCAGACGGCGGGCGAGATCGAGAGCGTCGAGCAGGTGCTCCTGACCTCCCACGGCGGTGACCTAGGCGGCTTCGCGCTGCTGCGCGGCGATCCCGCGAAGCTGGGGCGGCTCAGCATGGCGCCGGAGTTCCAGCGCCTGACCATGCGGGCGGGCGTCTGTCTCGATGGCGTTGGCGTCGTCAGTGCCGTCATCGACGCCGGGGTCACCCGCACGATGGGCGCGTGGAAAGAGGCGATTGCCGACCTGATCTGACGCGGCGATCCCGACGGCCGCCCACCGCGTACCAAGCTACGGGAGGCCCGCTCAGCGGACCTCCCCTCACGAGCGGCCATAGATGGCGGAGCGACCATGGTCGGGCGACCCGGTCTCGGCCGGCGTGACCTGCTTTCGTGGCCGCGATGTTCGCGAGCCAATCCAACGCTAGCCCCCCGCGGCTAGGACAGGTACCTGTCCCTGCATCGTCGCAGAGAACATCGTGGTGACTCAGGACCCGGACGCGTTGCTGCTCACAGATGGTGTCGTGCTGTTGGATCGATTCACTGACACCGACGTCGACTCACTGTGGGCCGGCGAGGATGACGACTGCGTGCGCCGATCTGGTCTCCCAGGCCCTTTCACGAGGCGAGACATAGCAAACCAGATCAGACACTGGCAGAAGCAGTGGCAACTTGGCGAATCCGGACGGTCTTTCGCTGTCCGAGAGACTGTGACGCGAAGGTTGGTGGGCGGCTGCGTGCTCGAAATCCGTCCTGACGACGGCGAGATCGCCGAGCTGTCGTACTGGGTCTTCCCGCCGTATCGGCGTCGAGGGTACGCAACTCGTTCGGTTGAATTGGTGTGCCGGTACGCGTTCGATAACCTGGGAATTGTGCGCATGGACCTATACATCGAGCCGAAGAACGACGCCTCTCTACGCGTGGCGACCAAAGCAGGCTTCCTGCAAGAAGGCCTCGCTCGTCAACACGATCGCTGCCAGAGCGGACGGTGGGACTTGGTGCTCTTCTCCCGCCTTCGGACGGATGGCCTGCAGTCGGGCTGCCGGGTTCTGAGAACTGGCTGGGCCGAACGGAGTCCCCGAAACGACCTCCTTTCCGAACGGGTCCACAGACGCCACGGGCGGCACCATGACCTGGTCGTGTCGCAGCGGGACCTAAAGTCCGTAGTAACCGGTGACATCGACGATGGCATCGGCGGTGCTGCCAAGGGAGCGATGTCCTGCGATCGTCACCGACAGACCAGACCCGGTCCGGCTCCTGATGAGTTGCCTACCGGCCGTACCATCGATCGAACGACCAAGCAGATCGAGGGAGTGGGGATGACGCAACCGCTTGACGGCGCGTACCACAAGGTCGCCCGTGCCCGGAAGCACCTGGACGAACTCCGGTTCGAGACGAAGCAGTTCACAGACTCCGCACCCTACAGCCTGACCGGCGCTTATGAGCCTCCCGACGACCATTTCGTCATGCGCTGGCAAGTTCACCGACCCGCCCCTCTGCGGCTCGGCCTGATCGCCGGGGATGTCGTCCACAACCTGCGCTCGGCGCTCGATCACGTCGTCTACCAATTGTCCGTGGCTGGAGGGGGCACAGGCCGACGAACCCAGTTCCCGATCTCCGAGGACGAAGCTGACTACGACAAGTGGGCGGATGTCTTTCTCGATGGCGTCGGCTCGGAGATGAGGGCGACCATAAAGGGCCTACAGCCGTTCCACGCCAAGACGGCGAAGGTCTTCCATCCGAGCGACCTCAAACCTGGGCATCCGATGGCGCGCAACCTTTTCTTGCTCCTTATCGGCCGTCTCGACAACGTCGACAAGCACCGCAATCTGTTTCCGGTTGCCGGGGTGTCACCTTTCCAGAAGCCTGAGTTCGAAGGCGCCATCAGCGCGAGCGGGACCTATCCGGCCGATTGGATCCTGGTCGCGGACGGCGCAGAGTATTGCCGCGTCACGGATCTGAGGGTGAGGAAGGGCGTGACCGGGGTTCGGCTCAAGACGCCGCCGCCCTACACGATCGTGTACGGGGATGCGGCGTTCGGACCTCCTGGCAGTCCAAACGACCTGTGGTCGGACAAGACGAAGGCATCGGCGAGCGCCGTCGATCTTTCGCTGGCCTGCGACGCCATCGAGAAGATCATCGGCCTCTTCGTCGCCGAAATCTAAGGCACGTGCGCCGGATACCCAAGAAGCCCTGAAACGCAGTCCAGCAG
The DNA here is from genome assembly GCA_003141455.1 of Chloroflexota bacterium. Taxonomy (GTDB): domain Bacteria; phylum Chloroflexota; class Limnocylindria; order Limnocylindrales; family CSP1-4; genus Fen-1039. The sequence goes on from PLMA01000013.1 coordinate 27,641, forward strand.
GCAGTTGGATTGCGGGCCCCCTCCCATCCCGTTCTTATGCGCGGACGAACTCGAGACCTGCGCCGCGCGGGGAACAACTGCCTCGAGACACGACGCTATCGCAGGTTAGTGTCCGATCGGCACCTGCGGCAAGGTGACAGCCAAGATGACACTGGCGCTGTGCCAGACTCTGCCTGTGAATACCGAACTGCGTGCCACCTAATAGCCGCTCCCGATCCCGCCCCGATGTCCGGGGCTCCACGGGAGCACGCGATGCCGCTGCATCTCTCCTACGACTCGAGGTCCGATATCGCCTATCTCCAGCTTCGCTCGACTGGGCCAGCCGACGTGATAGGCCCCGCCCTCTTCCTGGAGAAGGACCGAGCCTTTCCGAACCTGGTCATCGCCGACTTCACGCTCATCGATGGTTGTCTGGTCGGCTTCGAGTTCCACGCCGCGAGCGAGTGCCTCCCGGCAGAACTGCTCGCGACGGCCGAGCGCATCGACGGCCAGAACCTGGCCCGCCGGTTCGGCGAGCGCGTCGCCCGCCTGCTCGACAAGGGCATGCCCGAACCGAAGGACAGGCGTGAACACTGAGCCGTCTGCCGACGCTGGTCCGTCGAAGGGCGTCCGCATAGTCAGCTGGAACTGCAACATGGCCCTGCAGCGCAAGGCGCCACGACTGCTCGCTCTGCACCCGGACGTCGCGGTCGTTCAGGAGTGCGCCTCGAAGGCCGAACTCGACGGCATGGTTCGAGTCGCCTGGACGGGTCGGCTGGCCTCCAAGGGCCTCGCGGTCTTCGCCCGGCCGGACCTCGGCGCCACCCTCGCGCAGGACATCTGGGACCCGACCCGGGAGTGGTTCCTTCCGGTCCGGGTCCCCGTGCTTGGTCTGGACCTGCTCGCGTGTTGGGCCATGAACCACCGCGGGCTCGAAGACCGCCCCAAGAAGGGCCGCACCGGTGCGGCCCTTGACCACTACCGCGACTTCCTTTCGAGCGGGCGCGCCATCATCCTCGGCGACCTCAACGACAACGTCACCTGGGACACGAAGCTCTGGCCAGTGTTCGCCAACCTGACGACGCAGCTGGCCGCGATGGACCTGGTCAGCGTCTACCATGCACGAACCGGCGAGAGTCTCGGTGCGGAGTCGCGCGGCTCACTGTTCTTCTATCGCGACGCCCAGCGGCGCTATCTCATCGACCACGTGTTTGTGCCGAACGCTTGGCTTGGACGCGTTGACGGCTTCCAGGTCGGCACGGCGGCTCAGTGGCTTGACGTGAGCGACCACGCGCCGGTCATCCTCGACCTCTCTGGTCACTCGCACTCAACCTCGCCAACGCCGGGGCGGTCGAGGAGTTGAGCCTGAAGAACAGCGAGCGCGGCCTGCTCGGCGATGAGACGCGAGTTTCGGCGGCTCTCCAGGTCGCGTTGTCGGCGACTTGCGCGCCACGATCTGCTCATAGCGACAACGATGCCGTGCGCACGCTCGACGCGCCGGGGCCATCAATTCGCTGTCGCCGTTTCTGTGCGGGCCAGATTGAGCGCGAGCAGTCGGGCGAGCAGATCCTCGCGGGCGATGTCGGTGGGCCAGCCGTAGGCCGCTAAGACGGCCGTGTCGAGGCGTCCGTGGGCTTGCGCGAGCCAGGTTGGGCGGGCGTTGTATAGGTTGGTCAGCGTTCGCCTTCCGAGTTCGGCTTCGGAGAGGCCATCCGGGTTGAGCCATCCAGTCCGGAGGTGGTCAAGGTCGAAGGCTGCATCGGCGATGGAGTTGCGCTGGGCGTCAGTTGGGCGCGGGAATGGGAACGTCTCGAATGCCGGATTTGGCGTGTAACGACGGCCGCTTTCCGCCTCTCGAAGCTGGGTGCCAGTCGCGATGGACCAAGTCTCGTGAACGCGTGACTGGAGGACGCCAAACGTGAAGTCGTCGTCTCGCGCCACCACGATGAGGGCTACCGACGGAAGCACGTCAGCCGACAGCCAGCTGAACACTCGATACTTCGATGTGGTGGGCGTGGCGATGAACCGCGGGCGACCTCGCAGTTCCTGCCGCATCTCAGGTCGGGGCCGCTCATGAAGCCACCACTCTTCGATTGTGGTGCGGCTCGCCACACGCTGAGGGCGCACCTTCTCCCTGACGTACTCAAACGGAGCCTCATAGAGGGCTGCTTGGGCCTCCGACATGTCCACCCCGAAGTCGATGACCCACCTGCCTCGTGGCCTTCCGGCAACGTCCTGGCCGTTCATCCACGGTCTCACCACATCACCGTTTCTGCGCCCGTCCGGGTTGGGAGTGGCCAACATCCGGAGAGCCGTCTCCGCATCGATGTCGAACGAACCGCCGTTCGTGTCGCCCGTGAACGCGATGCCGAGGTTCTCTCGAAGGCGTCGGGCCTGCGTCAAGTCGAGGCCTGCTGAAAGGTCGGCGTTGATGCCGAGGACCGGTCCTCCGTCGAGAGTCCTCTCTTGGTCTGAGCCATCGTCTTGGCCGACGAAGCTGATGTGAACGTTCGCGCCCGCGAGGACCCATGGCTCGTCCGCGTAGGCGAAGAAGATGTCTCCCGTCGTTTTGATACGCTCCAGCACTGTCCGGCTGGCGCCACCCCGTATGCCCTGGGTCGCCAGCAGTCCGGCCCGACGGAGCGCCCCGGCTTCTATTTGGCCGCGCGCCTTCTCCTGCCAATAGCAGCACAGGTCCGCTGCCGCGGAGAGCCGGCCGTGATACACCCCGAAAAGCGAGTCGAGGTACTTCTCGCCGAGGGCACCGCGTAGGAACTTCCGGCCCAGGAACGGCGGGTTCCCCACGACCACATCGGCCTCGGGCCACTCAGCCTCCTGCGGGTGGCTCGGGTCCGACAGATCGAGTAGCGCGTCCTGCTCGCGGATGTTGTTGAGCGGCTGGAGGACCGGGTCGGTCGGATAACCGAGACCGTGAGCGAGCATCCACTGGATCTGGCCGATCCAAATCGTGACTCGCGCCAGCTCAGCCGCAAACGGGTTGATCTCGATGCCGAAGAGGTTCTGAGGCCCGACCTGCGGGAACTCCTGCGGGATGCGCAGGACGAGCGAGCCCCACTGGATAGCCTCGTATTCGAGGTCCTTGAGGAGCTGGAGCGAGATGTACAGGAAGTTGCCGCTGCCGCACGCCGGGTCGAGCACGCGGATGGCACGCAGGCGTTCGAGGAAGGCACCGAAGATGCGTTCGGGGTTCTGGTCGGCCGGCGTGCGGGCGGTCGACCTACGGCCCGCCAAAACGAGCGGCGTGATCTTCTCCTGAGTCTCGGCCCAGTCGCGGCGCAGCGGTGCCATGAGGACTGGCTCGACGAGCCGCAGGATCGCAGCCCGGTCGGTGTAGTGGGCGCCGAGCTGAGCGCGCTGGTCGGGGTCCAAGCCGCGCTCGAAGAGAGTCCCGAAGATAGCAGGCTCGATCTGGCTCCAGTCGAGCTTCGACACCCGGCCGATCGTCTCCATCTCCGCGGGCGCAAGAGCAATCACCTCGGCGTCATCGAAGAGGCCGCCGTTGAACCACTCGATGCGCTCGACTCCGAAGAGGCCGCCGCCCTTGGCCATCTTGCCGAACAGATCGTGCAGGGCAGCAGAGAAGGCAGCGGCGTCGCCCTTGGTAGCGCTCGATAGGCGATCGATCAGGTTCTTGGGCAGGATGCCGGCATCCTCGGCGAACATCGCGAAGAGGAGACGATCGAGGAAGTGAGCGACCGTGTGGGGGTGATGGCCGCGGGAACGGAGGGCCGTGGCCAGGGCGGCGAAGTCTTGAGCGGCGCGCTCGGTCAGCTCCTCGCGCAGCCGCGTTGGGCGCAGGCTCTCGGGGTCTGTGAACACGGCGCGCAGGATGCGCAGCGGTTCGCCTGGGTCGGCCGCCAGATCGTCGAGGGTGAAGCGGTAGACCCGCGGCACGGTATTGGTGAAGTTGGTGTGGACCTCGAAGCGAACGAGGTCGCAGACCACCAGCAGCGGCGGGTTGCCCAAGGCCTCGCGGTATCCGTTGAGCTGCGAGTAGGCCGCGGCCAGGTCCTTCCGCTTGCCCTTGTACTCCCAGGC
>PLMA01000015.1 GCA_003141455.1 Chloroflexota bacterium
GGGAGCCCGACGCGAAGGCTGATGAGGACACCTCCGGCGGGACCGCGCCACAAGGACCGGGAGGGCTCACGAACTGCTCATCGTGTCTGCAATGAGAGCCGGGCCCGAGAGATGGCTATAGCTGAACCTGGCACGGCGTAGCGGCGAATGGCTACTCGATAGGCTCCACTTCTCCGGGGCCCGGATGATGGACGCCAGGGACGAGGGGATGCTCATAGTCGAGTTCGATGGAGTTGAAATCCTTGACCCCGAGTGGGACGTCGTTGTCGGCAACGATCAGCTGAAAGCCCAAGGGGTTGGCGTCCTGCATAGTCCGGAACCGGCCGTAGATCTGGCCTCCAACCGGACCCTGATCAGCGCCGCCATAGCGGCGGCCAAGCTCATAGAGCCCGGCGAGGACGAGGCGCTGACCAACTCCTTCGGGGCCGCGTTCGGTATCAAACGTTGGAAAGACCACGACATCCCCGACTTTGACGATGAGCCCGACTCTGGGGAACCTTCGGCCATGACCAGAGGCGCGCCCGAGGGCCGCCTCGTCAAGGTCGGAGACTCCCTCTTGCCAGAAGCCGTGGTCGTACGCCAGCTTCGCGAAGCAGCACTCGCGATGGCTGCGAGGGCGTCGGCGACCGGGCCGACAAAGCCCGCCACGCCAGCCTCGACCGGCTCAAAGACGCGACGGCGGCGGACACCCTCATCGGGCGGTTGATCGGAGTGGTCGGTTCTGACGGGGCTCCCTCGGTGTCGTGAGATCCGCATAACTCTACGGGTCGACCATCGTTCCGCGCGGAGCCCCGCCAATTGGCCCCGGTTCCGCGCGGAACCGTGGCGACTGCGGTCAGCTCCGTCGTGCCTTATCTCCCGTCACCATGACCAAATGGTGGCAGCGCATGGATGGCAGATTCGCCGCCGCTGAGCGGCGTAGGCGACCGCTGCGCGGCCTGACCGACCACCGGCGCGTGAGCTAGGTTTGAGCTCCCAGGCCGTCGGCGAAGGCGAGCAGAGTCAGGATTGTCGCAGCGGTCGCTGTCACAGCCACGCCGATGACGGCGGGCTCGCCACCGACATTCCAGTCGATGATCGCCAGCCACGTGACCGAGGNNGCTCGCCGGCGAACCAGCCTGCGAGCACCGCCCAGAGACGGTAGGTTCCGGCCAGTGTCCCGACTCCCAGGAGTGCGGCCGTGAGCATTGCCGGGCCGGCCACGCCCGCGCCGCCCGGCGCGAGAAGTCGGACCGCCAGGGCGACGAGGAGACAGCCGCCGATCCAAGGCCAGGCGTGCCGTGGAACCGGTCGAGTTCGGGCCTGCGTCAGCGCGAACCCGATGAGCACCGCGCCGGTGATGCCAACCAGGCGCTCGCTCCAGTAGATGCCTTGCATGAGTGGGAACCGGACCGCGGGTTCGATACCGCTCGGCAGCAGCCACCAGTCGAGAGCTATCGAGCCTTCGCCGGCGGCGGCGAGCAGCTCTGCGGCGGCGACAAGCATCGCGCCGAGGAGGAGCGGGCGCCGCGTGATCCAGGCGTTCGGCGTACGGACCACGACTGCAACGGGTATCAGCAGGGCACACAGTCCGCCGATCCACTCGGCGGCGGTCAGGACCCAAAAAGACCAGGGGGGCGAGCCGATCATCCGGTCGAAGGCGAAACGCATCCCAAAGTCGGCGGCGAGCGCGATGGTGAACACGGCCACGAGCCGCCCTCGGCCTCGTAGCGGATTCCACCCTCGAACCTCGATCGCCGGCCCGTCGGGGTCCGCAATCGCCCCGTAGTCCATCACCGAAGGGTCGCCCGAGGAATCGCCGGCGTCAAGCGGTTCGATGACTAGGCGCCAAGGCCACACGTGCCGAACCCTTGCTGCCGAGCCTGCTGGAACACCATCGCGGCATCGTGACCGGGACTGACCGAGGCCGGTACTCAATCAAAGGCAGCTGGCTGGACGTGCTGCGCTGAACTGCGCAGACTGTGTTAGTGACCCTGCCAGACGTTGACTATCACCATGAGAAATACGCCGTCGTGGCCATGGCCAAGTACCTCATCGAAGTCGAAGGTTGGTCGAGCGTCCGCGTCGGCGTCGCTCTCAACAGTCTTGATGCGCCCGGCGGCCTGCGTGGCAATCCGAGCATGGTCCAGATGGCGCTCGATCAGCTCTCGGAGAAGCACATAGTCGACCTCGATGAAGAGCGCAAGGCGCAGATGGTCAGCAACCTCTTGGTCGTGCTCTGCAGCGAGCACGAGACCCAACCTGTGGTGAACACAGGAACCTTGTACCAGTAGCAGGGCGCGGGGACATGACCATGGAGCGCAAGTCGTTCCTGCTGCGGCTCGAGCCCGCGACGATGGAGGCGCTACGCATCTGGGCCGGCGACGACCTGCGCAGTCTGAACGGGCAGATGGAGTTCCTCCTCCGCCGCGCTCTGCGGGATGCGGGTCGCCTTCCCTCGGCGAGAGGCGCCCGCCCTGCGGCGTCCAGTAGCGCCAAACCAGGGGAGCGGGAGTCCGCGAACCCAGAACGCTCAGCAGTCGCACCGGAGAAAGCATGAGTACCGATCGCCGGCTCGAGATCGATGGGATCTCGAAACGATACGGGGACACAGTCGCCGTACAACACCTGGGCTTCGACGTCCATGCCGGCGAGTTGTTCGGCTTTGTCGGGCGCAACGGCGCGGGCAAGACCACCACGATGCGGATCGTGCTCGGAGTCCTCGCTCCCGACGCGGGCGAGGTGCGATGGGATGGAAGGCCGCTCGACCTTGCGGCGCGCAGGCGGATCGGGTACATGCCCGAGGAGCGCGGGCTGTATCCGAAGATGCGACTGTCCGAGCAGCTGGCATACCTCGGCGAGCTACACGGCATGGCGGGCTCGGAGGCGCGCGCATCGGCCGTGCGCTGGCTTGATCGCTTCGGCCTGAAGGACAGGGCCAACGACGATCTCCAGGCGCTCAGCCTCGGCAACCAGCAACGTGTCCAGCTGGCCGCCGCGCTGGTCTTCGGTCCGGACGTCCTGGTCCTCGACGAGCCGTTCGCCGGGCT
>PLMA01000023.1 GCA_003141455.1 Chloroflexota bacterium
GCCGCCCGAGCGCACGCCGCAGGCGCCCGAGCGCACGCCGCAGCCGCCCGAGCGCACGCCGCAGCCGCACACGCGTCCACGCCCGACCGGGCCGTCCGCCCCCCGCGCCCCCGGCTACTGCACGCCCGGGCTCAGTACTGGAACAGAAGCTCGCGGTACTTCGGAAGCGGCCACAGCTCGTCGGCGACCAGCGTTTCGAGTTCGTCGGCCACGGCGCGCAGGTGGTCCTGGGCCGGAATGACCTTCTCCTTAAATGCTTTGGCTTCTGCGTGCACCGAACCCGCTTCGTGGGCCGCGTGCTGAGCGTGCTCCAGGGCGTGGATGGCGTCGACCAGCTTGTCGGTCAGGGCGGCAACCGTGTCGGTGACATGCACGACGCCCTTCGACGGGCCCGCGGCGACGAGCTCGCCCAGGTACGTGACGGCCGCCGGCAGGATCATGGTCTTGGCCATGTCCAGCGCGCAGCTGGCTTCGATGTTCGAGACCTTGACGTAGCGCTCCCAGGAGATCTCGACTCGGGATGCCAGTTCACGCTCGGAGAGGACCTCGAAATGCGAGAAGACCTTCTTGGCCTTCGCGGTCGCCAGGGCCGGTAGGGCGTCGACGGTGCTCCTGTTGTTGGGCAGTCCGCGCTTGGCGGCCTCCGTATGCCACTCGTCGGCGTAGTTGTTGCCCTCGAACAGGACCTGCTTGTTGTCCTTGACGATTGCCGACAGGATCTTGGTCAGGCCGGCGAAATCGTTCGGCTTGAGCTTGTCGAGATCGTCGGCGAGCTTCTCGAGGGAGTCGGCCACGGCGGTGTTGAGCACGGTCTGCGGCCAGTAGATGGGGGCGGACGATCCCACCGAGCGGAACTCGAACTTGTTGCCGGTGAAGGCAAAGGGCGAGGTGCGGTTGCGGTCGGTGGCGTCCCTCGGCAGGACGGGCAGCGTCGTCACGCCGAGCTTCATAGACCCGCCCGTCTTGGAGGTTGAGGCGGAGCCCCTCCCCAGCTGCTCGACTACATCCTCGAGTTGTGCGCCGAGGAATATGGAGACGATGGCCGGGGGAGCTTCGTTCGCCCCCAGTCGATGGTCGTTGCCGGCGTCGGCGACCCCGGCGCGCAGCAGGTCCGCGTGGACGTTGACGGCGCGAATGATGGCCGTCAGGAAGGCCAGGAACTGGGCGTTGTCGTGAGGGTTGTGGCCGGGATCCAGGAGGTTCTCGCCTTCATCGGTGCCCATCGACCAGTTGTTGTGCTTGCCCGAGCCGTTGATGCCGACGAAGGGCTTCTCGTGGGACAGGAACATGAGATCGTGCTGACGCGCGAGCCGGCGCATCGTGCTCATGACGATCATGTTGTGGTCCGAGCCCACGGAGGTGGCCTCGTACACGGGAGCCATCTCGAACTGGGCGGGAGCCACTTCGTTGTGGCGGGTCTTGGAGGGGATCCCCAGGCGCCACAGCTCGCGGTCGAGATCCATCATGAAGGCCAGCATGCGCTCGCGGATGCTGCCGAAATACTGGTCCTCCAGCTCCTGGCCCTTGGGCGACGGGGCGCCGAAGAGTGTGCGGCCGGTGAGGATGAGGTCGGGGCGGAGCTCGGCCAGGCGACGGTCGACCAGAAAGTACTCCTGCTCGGGTCCGATCTGGGTGAAGACGCGCTGCACCGTGGCGTTGCCGAACCAACGCAGAACGCGCAGGGCCTGCTTGCCCAGGGCCTCCTGCGAGCGCAGCATCGGGATCTTGAAGTCCAGTGCCTCGCCGGTGTACGAGACGAAGCCGGTGGGGATGGTCAGGGTGACGCCGTTGGGCTCGACCTGCAGGAAGATCGGGCTCGTGACATCCCACGCGGTGTAGCCGCGAGCCTCGAAGGTGGAGCGGATGCCGCCCGACGGGAAGGAGCTGGCGTCCGGCTCGCCCTGGACCAGGCCCTTGCCGGACAGCTCCGCAATCGTCGCGGCCTCGCCGACCGGGCTCAGGAAGGAGTCGTGCTTCTCGGCGCTGCCGCCGGTCATGGGCACGAACCAGTGGGTGTAGTGAGTGGCGCCGTGGGCCATGGCCCATTCCTTGACGCCGTGGGCCACCACGTCGGCGATGAGCGGGTCGAACGGCTGGAGGCCTGCGATGGTCTTGCGCAGGCTCTTGAAGACCGGCTTGGGCAGGTACTGGCGCTGCGCCTCTTCCCCGAAGACGTAGTCGCCGTAGATGTCCGCGCCGGCGTGTTCGAGATAGTTCTGGGTGGAGGCCACTTTGTGGCCGGCAATTGCCGCGATGGCTTTTTGACGAGCGGTCACTTCGACTCCTATCGACGACTCAATGATTGCGGCCTCGCCCGAGATTCCTCTACAGCCGGCCGCTGACGGAACCTCATCCAAAGATCGAGTGGAAAGGCTGGCGGGCTAGATTGGCGATGTCCAGGACACAGCGCAACCGAGCGCCGTGCAGTGTGATGTTCTCATAGGGACTCGCCGATGTCGGGAACGATGCCGTAACCGAAAGGTAGCGAATCGGTACGAATCGAGACGGATCGACTTTTCTGAAGGACGTCAATGCGACCGGTGAGCCGATCACCGACTGCACTATCGCCTCCACCTGCTACACGTCCGACGCGTCCGCCCCGGAGCGCCGCCGCGCCAGGCCGGGGGCGCCGCTACCGAGGCCCCGCTACCGCGGCAAGTAGGCCCCTGCTATCATTCCGTGGCCCTCAGCGGGCATTCGGTCGGGGCGTGGCGCAGCTTGGTAGCGCGCATCGTTCGGGACGATGAGGTCGGAGGTTCAAATCCTCTCGCCCCGACCATAACAACCAATCGAGCCCCATTCCAGGCAACGTCCCACCCTTGAGCCTTCGCCGATGCGCTCGGGTGCAGCTTGACCTTGCGGGCTCCGAGGACGTCGATCCGATCGAGGAGCGCCTCGGCGAGGAGTCGACGGCCGGACGGCTCGGCGTCGTCCCAGAGCTTGGGCAGCTCGCGCAGGGATTCCACGGCCTCTTGCGGCGTCGGCCCATCGGCACGTGTTGCCTTGGCTTGGCGCTCCTCCTGATCGAGCGTCCGCATGGTCGCCTCCAGCACGTCGGGGTCGCGGTCCCGTCGATAGCGGGCCGTAGCCGTGTCGCGGTCGCGCTCGATGCGGGCCAGGGTCACTGGATCGGGCGCCGTCTCGTCATCGACGACCCGGTCGACCACGGCCGCCACAAGCTCGGCGTTGGCGCTGACGTGTCCCAGGGCCTGACGGACGAGACCCTCGAAGGATGAGGCCGGATAGCTCACGCCCTTGTGGCGATGGTCGGTCGAATTGCGGAAGACACGCGGCGCTGGCCGGGCGGCACCGAGCCAATCGGCGCAGGGGAAGTTGTGGCGATAGCGGCCGGACTGGCCTATCAAATGACGGCCGCAAGCCGCGCAGTGGAGCATCGAGAGCGTATACGGCTGCCGGGTTGTCGGCCGGCCCGGATGGCGGCGGGTGTATCGGCTCCGAGCCAGCCCGACACGGTCCCAGGTGTTCTGGTCGATGACGGCCGGGACTCTTGTCGCGGTCCCGTCTCGGAGCCGCCCGATATAGACCGGGTTGGTCAGGATGCCCCTTGCCGTATAGAACGGCATGCCGGTCCGTTCGGCTACTTCGGCATCGGTCATGCCTTCGGCAGCTGCGGCGAATACGGCTCGGACCCGTTCCAGCTCGGCGGGTACCGGCTCCAGGACCGGCGGCTTGCCGGTCCTGATGTAGCCGTATGGCGGTTGCCCGCCGGGCTCGCCCAGACGGCGGCGCTTGGCCGCTAGACCTTCGGCTATGCGCCGGCCCAACTTGCGGCTGTATGACTCGGCTTCGTGGGCTTCGCGGACGAAGTCGTCCCAACGGTCGGCATCGGTGGAGATGATCCGCTCATCGCAGAACAGGACCGCAACTCCGGCGGCGTGGAGATCATCCACCGCGATGAGGGTCTGCTTCAAGTTCCGCTGGAACCGGGACACGTAGCCGACCAGGAGCAGGTCATACCGGCTCGCCCTTGCCGCGGCGGTCATGGCCGCGAACGCTGGGCTCTGGTACACGGTCCGCCCCGATGCGGCGCTCTCCCAGGCTAGGCCGGTATCGAGGAGGCCATAGCGCTCGATGATCCGGTCCTGAAGTTCCCGCTGGGCATCGGGACCCCAGTTGTCGTACTGGCCCGCGGTGGACTCACGGACCCAGCGGGCCACCCGTAGGCCGGCGACCTGGTCGGTGGAGCGCGGTAGGGCGTGCACGGTAGGGCGAGTCATAGCTCAATCACGGCATTGAGTCCAGAGGCCCACGGCCGACGCGGCGGGCGTGGGCCTGGCGGATGCAGACTGCGAGGGCCCGTACCAGCGGGTCACCGGGCGCGATGGCCCGCGCGCGACCCGACGACGCGGTAGGTGTTGGCGCCCGGCCGGCCTGGCGCGGGCGGTTCATGGCCGGCTCCCTGGCCGCAGTTGCCGCATCGACCGACGGGACGTGGGCCTGGTGGCCGTGGTGGACCGGCTGGAGCCGTTGGGCTTACGGGGCCTGGTGGCCGTGGTGGACCGGCTGGAGCCGTTGGGCTTACGGGGGCTGGCCGGCCTGGTGACCGGGCTGGACCCGCTGGAGCCGTTGGGCCTGCCGGGACTGGCCGGCCTGGTGGCCGTTGTGGTCCGGCTGGAGCCGTTGGGCCTGCCGGGGCTGGCGGGCCTGGTGGTTCGGCTGGAACGGCTGGAGCTGTTGGGCTTGGCGGGCCTGGTGGTTCGGCTGGAACGGCTGGGGCCGTTGGGCTTGGCGGGCCTGGTGGTTCGGCTGGAACGGCTGGGGCCGTTGGGCCTGCCGGGGCTGGCCGGCCTGGTGGCCGTTGGGGACCGGCTGGAGCCGTTGGGCCTGCCGGGGCTGGATCGTCCCCGCGCCAAGCCTGCCCGAGCCAGCCGGGCGCCTGCCAGGCGGACCGCCCGTATGGCCACGTCCCCACCGACCACACTCGCACCACGCTCAGCGGCCCCAACCAGCAGGGCTCCTGACCCGCAGAACGGGTCGACAACCAGGCTGCCAGGGCCGATACCGGCCATTGCCGCCAGCTCACGACCCAGGCCATCGGGCTTGGCGGTCGGGTAACGTCCAGCGGTGCCTGGTCCAACCGCAGCCACCGAGACCAGATCGATGCCAGCCAGAGTCCGCGAGCCGGGCAACCGCCCAACCAGGACGAACTCGGTCTGGTGGCGCAGGCCCCCACCGAGGCCTGGATACTGGCGGTCCCAGGTGATAGTCCGGATGCCAATGAAACCGGCACGCTCCAGGGCCCCGATGGCCTCGCGTAGGCCATCGTTGTTGGTCATGGCCATCAGGACCCCATCGGCCTTGAGTTTGCGGCGAACGACGGCGAAGACGTGGCCGATCTGGGGCCAGGTGAGGCCATCGGGAAACCAGTCGCGCAGGTGGCCGGTGGTCGAGCCCCGGTTGACCGTGAGATACGGCGGGTCCGTGATGACCAGGTCGATCGAGCGATCTGGGAGGCCCGCTAGCAGCCGCTCGGCCGAGGCCAGAGAGACGCGGACGCGCCCGGTTGGGGGAGCGGTCGCGCGGAGCGGCGAACCGTTCACGGCTGCAAGGCCCTTCGTTCCCGCCTAGAGCCCCAAGTGGCCCGATGTCCCTCCGGACGGGTGATCGCGGCCTGACGCGCCCTCCGTGGGGCCAGGACGGCACGCTCCGCGCGTCTCGCCAGACTCATGCGCTTGCGGCACAGATCGGAGCATGTCCGACGGTCCGCCCGGCTTGTTGTCTCCAGCGGGTCCCCACAGGAAAGACAACGACGGGTGTTCATCGCGGCGCCCTCTCGGTGCGGGCCGACGGCGACGGCGCGGGCGACGTTCCGGCGATCGCCCCGAGCGCGGCGAGATAGCGAGCAGTTGTTCGCGCGGTTGGCCAGTAGGTCGCCTCGATGGCGGAGATCCGCTGTGGCGATACGACAAGGTGTCGCGCGATCGCACACTGGGGCACGCCTCGGGCAACCCGGGCGAGCTTGAGATCGAGTCCGGTGGTTCGTCGGTAGTCCCGTGTCGGCATAGACGCCAATATGGCGGAGTCGATAGACTGCGTCTAATACGAGGAGGAAGCGTGGAGTCAGGGACAAGGGCCGCTCGTACCAAGGTCACCGAAGCCTCTCTCGCGAGCGGCTTCTGGCTCGTCGGTGAGCGCTACGTGGTGCACGACGCGATCGATCGCATCAGCTCAGCCTCGGATGCTTGGCTGCCGCTTTCGGGCCAGCCCAGCCGCAAGGTTCAGCGGCGCGATGGCAGCTGGGTCTGGATCGAGCGCGATTGGCGCGGCCAACCGCTGTCCATCCCCGACGAGGATCGAAAGGTCCTGCCCGTAGAGGCGCGAGTCCGCCTCATCGTCGACGAGACGCCAGACCCACGGACCCGCCGGCCGACGGTGTGGACGCCGGGCGAGCGGTCCGACCTCGCGGACGAGCTGGTCCGCCTCGGACGCGGGGACGAAGAGGCCATCGTCGGCTGGGTGCGCGAGCACGGCTTCGTCGGGGTGCGGGCCAATCCGCGCGAATGGTTCGAGAGCGTAGAGGAGATCCGCCATGCCCTCAGCTGGCTCGGCCAGGCGCGCGATCTCATGGTGGCTATCCGTGATCTGCACGGCGAGGCGCTCCGGCGCGAGACCGAGCGGCTCATCGGCCTCCCGGCTGGGGAGCTCACCGAGGTCAAGAACGACCCGGATCAGCCGATGTCGGGCCAGGCCCTGGCGAGCCGGTTCGGCATCGCTGTCCCCGACGGCGAGCGCTGGCCGAGCGCGGGCCCATACGTCCAGGCTCTAGACGGCTTGAGGGGTGCCTTGCAGGCGCCTCTCTATCGGCTTCTCCGGGTGCAGGCGACGATCGCACCGACGGGTGATGGGATGCGGCTACAGGGTGCGATCGTGGCCCAGGGGCCACTGGCGACGGCGTTCTTCCAGACGCTCAATGAGGCGAGCTGGCCCGCCATCACATGGGCGGGCTCAATGTTGCGCCTGGACTGGCACGCTCCGCGTCGATGCCAGCGCTGCGGCAATGTCTTTCGGCCAAGAAGGCGCGATCAGAAGTGGTGCGGCGAGCGGTGTCGCTGGGCCGCCTCGAAGGCGGGGTCCTAATGACGCCGAACGGCTCGGCCCGGGCGGATCTCCCCTTATGGCCCTCGACTGGGCTATGACTCAATGACACACCGCTAGACTGGGTCACAGGCGCGGACGGCGCCTCCCCCCTCGGTGCCGGGTCGTGCCTGGCCGGCCGGTCGCTACCCATCGCGGCCGGCTGGCTTCCGTGGCGGCGGGTGTGCCTGGCGAATGGACCTCGGCAAGGGCCAGCAGGTCGCCATCGAGTGCCGCCTGCACACCAGGCAGTGGGATGACGACCGCGGAGCGCTGCACTGGTAAGTGTCTCCCAAGGCCCCTTGACCGTGCCGAACGGCACATAGCACATCTCCTGAGCGGCAGGGCCCGCGCCAGTCGAGCTAGACAGCCCTCACCTACGCGAGAGGATCTGGCTTTCCATCCGGTCCAGCTGAGCCTTGATCTCTCTCTGGGACTGGTACAGCTTGTCCAGGCGCTCCCAGAGGCCCTGCTCCAGTTCGGCCAGATTTCGGAAGAGTTGGTCGTAGAGCTTCTGCATCTCAGGATCCGAGAAATGAACGGCCATGGTCGCGCCCCCATATGGACTTTGGGCAGCTCGTCGAATGGCCGCCCGGCGCCATGATCTCAGGTCTGCCTAGAGATAGGCCTCCGACGCAGCCGCACGCACTGGCCGGCAGCGGGCCGGGGTCGTCGGCGACTAGCGGAGCGGGGGCTTGACGCTACCGACAGTCGCTGAGGTGCGCGCTGAAGTAGCTCGGTGACTGCGCCATCAGGGTCAACTCGCAGATCTCCTGCAGCTTCGAGTCCACGCTGAACAGGATGTTGTGATCTGCGGTGCTGAATGCCGAAGTGTTGTCGACCGGGGCATAAGGCGTCGGTGCTGCCGGGGTAGGTTGCGCCAACTCGAACGCGATAACGGCCAGCAACGCAGCAATAACCAGTTGCAGAGCTAGGCCTGCACCCTTCGCATCCACAGTTACCGCCTCTCATATGGTGGGACGCCATTCATGGGCACTGTACCCCTCAGGTCATGCCCCCGACGCAGCCGCTCGAACTGGCCGGCACCCGAGCCCAAGCTGGTCAAAGCTTGGCGTCGTGGTTGAGCAGCCAGAAGAGGTAGGCCCCCATTTCGTAGAGCAGCTGCGCTCGCCAGTACGGCGGCTCCGCTCCCTTGGGATCGATCAAGGGGATGACATCGAAATAGAAGTTGTGGCCCACTTCTTCTGGCCACCATCTCTGTTCGTGGGCCTGCATGTCCATACGGAACGCAAGCACCCGCCTCTTCAACGTGGCGCCGTCTTCATCCGTCGCCGCGACATGGTACAAAGCGTTCTGTATCTCATAACCCCGTTCCGTGAGGTCGTGTCGTTCGGCCATTAGCTCGTCTACCTTGGCCGCCAGCTGATCTTCCGGTAACTGGGAGAAGTTAGCAGGGCCCCTTCGGGCATTCGGGTCCCAGCCTTGGGTCGATGGCACTGCGACGCTCGGAACGGATGGTTCGATGACCGGAGCGATGACGGGAGCGAGCTTCCTCGGTCTCCTTGCTGGGCGCACCAGGACGCCCAGCAGCGAGACTCCGGTCGCCACGAAGGCGCAAATGAAGGCGATCTGATAGGGCAAGGGAGCCTGAAGCAGTGGGGTCGCTACCGTGACGAGGATGCCCAGGGCCAGGCTGAAGCACGCGACCGCCAGGTTCACGAGGAACCATCCAGTGCCGAGATGGCCGAGCCATCTCCACGCTCGCGACCCGGTGACGAGTGCGGCGACGCGCGACAACCGCAATGCCCACCTCCTGCGTGAGCATCCTAGCGTGCGCCGAGAGTGACCATATGTCCCCGACGCAGCCGCTCGAACTGGCCGGCACCGGGCCGGGATCGTCGGCGACTAGCGGAGCGGGGGCGACCGCGATCCTAGTGACGGCCGATCAGCTGGCGCTTATCCGCGACCTTCGCCCGAAAGGCATGAGCCCACTACAAGGTACAGGTTTAGCCTAGCCTCGCCCGCCCTGAGGGGCGGCCCCTCCCGCGCCTCCGGACAAGCTGGGCGGTCCACGCCGGCAGTGCATCGGGCGCTCGGTGTGGCGGCCACCTAGTCGTACTCGTCAGCGCCTGCCCGCGTCCGGCCTCTCGAACGGCGACTGGTAGATGAGCCCCGTCGACATCTCCCGAAAGCTTTGGTGGAGCTTCACGATGCGGTCGAACGGATCGGCGTAGTACCGAACGGCCGAGTCCGGGATCGTGGCGGGGTCAACGCGCGGGCGTCCCCATCGCAACTTCGCGTTGCCCGGGGGCGTGTGGACGGAGGCAATGCGGTCGTACATCGTGGGCTCGCCCCCGAGGAACCAGAAGTAACTCGACGCGAGCCGAGCCTCGCGGACCTCCGCCTCGGCGTCCGCCCAATGGCCCAATCCGAGTCGCGGCGCGCGGCGCGCCATCCTGCCGTAAGTCTCTATCTCGGCTGCCGCGATGACGATCACGTATAGGAGCAGGATCTCGCTCGCGTTGTGGCTAAACGAGCCCATCCCGTCGGGATAGTTGCCGTGGTAGATCGCTTCGTATCCGCGCTTGGACGGGTGGACGAAGCCGCTAAGGAACGAGTGGTGAACGTCGATTTGAAGAGCCTGCCGAGGGGAGAGTCCGTTCGCGGCGAGGGCCGTCATCATCTTGTCGAACGTGAACCAGCGCCGCCACGCCGCCGCTGACTCTGCCGCCCATTGCTCGCGGTGCGCTCTCTGCCGGAACGGGCTTGCAAGGTTCGCGGCGTGCTTCTTCCCGCCGGTGAACGGATCGAAGTCGTCCATGCGGAAGTAGTAGTACGAAACGGTCTTGCCTCGGCCCTTCTTCGAGCGCGCGCTGTGGAGGCCGCGGAAGACGATGTTCATACCCGAGTCATCCCACCACCAGCGCGCGATGTCTGGCCGGGCACCCGCACGGAGCGCCTCCAGCTTCGCCACCTCGCCTGCCACGGCCTCCTTCTTGATACCTGTGTAGGTCTCAACGTAGCGGTTAGCGAGGAAGATGAGTCGGTCCATGAGGTAGTGCTCCAGCGCCGTCCGCACGACGACTAGAGCGCTCGTGTAGCGATACGAACCACTGAGGAGTAGCACCGCGCGAAGGTGGTCTGCTAGTTGTCGCGCCCGCTTCGCATGGTCCATATGCTCCATGTGGGTCGTGTCGCCGTGGACGCTGAGGCCTTCTAGTCCATCAAGGCGCGCGAGCATCCGCTCGGCGTGGGCGGGCAGCGTGCCGTGGTCGTCGGTCATCGTCACTCGCTGATGTTAGAGCCGCGTCGCACCGGACTGGACTGGTCGGACGAAACCGAGATCGGGCGTCCAGCAGCGGAGCCGCGGCCCGATGGTGAGGTCAGGCGAACTCGCTTACGTGTCGCCTATCGCGCGGCGATACGCCGTTCCGAAAGGCTGACTCCCACAAGACCTCGCTATCGTGCTCAGCCAGGTTCTCGCCGAGCCCGTCCCAGAATGAGGTCCTTGTGGGTCGCGGCCAGAGGAGTGGGGGCTTCGCTTTCGAACTGAGCTACGCGGTCGCACCGGCGGGAGTCACTAGGGTCGCGGTGGCTTAGCGTGAGTGAAAGTAGGGAACACGACCGAGCGCTGTCTGATCGACGGATTCTCCTGTCGGGCCGCGACCGCATCCCATGACACGGGACACCCACTCAGGCTAGGCACGACCAGACGCCATGGAGGCGGTCCGGCCGCGGGGCATCAAGGTAAGGGGCTGTCGAACCCGGACGCGAGGGAAGAGGGGTGAACCGTCAACTGTGGGTACACCCGGCGATCCACTGTAGGTGACGTGAGGCCGCCGCACCAATAGAGTGGGCTGTCAGCCGACGGGCGGAGTGGTCCAGCCTCCAAATCTGGGATGGCACGGATCGCTTCAGGATTGTGGGGCCCTCGCGGAGAGGAGGTGTGGTCCTTCCATTGCGACGTGACAGTTGAGTCTGCACCCTCATGCTCTTCGACTGGCGAACGTGTAAGTCTTATTGCCAATTGACGCGGGAGCATCCACGAGTCAACTTGCTCACGAGAACAGCTGCTAACGGGGGGCTTATGGGCAGTTAGGGGCAGCACCGGCCGCGACCATGATCCGCATCGCCGGCGCGACATTCGGCGCTGGCAGACCTCGTTTGGCTCCCGAGAGCGTGCCCGTGGTCCGAGCCGCCGAGGGGCCGCCACGCGCCACGCACTTTTCCGGAGCCGGGCGGCAGGCCCGGCGGTCAAACCGTGGAAGGCAGGCGTCGAGACCCTGACGGGCGCGAAGGAAACCGGCCGAGTCGCGGATTCCGTCTCACGCTACTGGAGATCCGATGAATAAGGAGGAAACTCATGTTTAGGCGAACACTCCTGACGCTCGGCTCGGCAATCGTCGTCACCCTCGCCGTGGCGATGCCGGCCGCCGCAGCAGACTTGGACGGTCAGGGCAATCCATCGGTGGTCATGAGCAATCAAACTGCAGGCATGACCGCCGCCCAGCTGGCGACCTACAACCAGAAGGTAGCGCACGCCAACGCACTGAACAGCAAGCAGGGGATCATTCCCACCTCTGATCCAGCGACCCGGACGCTGATCGCGTCACCCAGGCAACAACTCACGCAGATCTCCCCGATGGTCTCAGGAAACCTTGAGCTGATGGTGTCCGCACGCCAGCAGCTGACTAAGTACTACTGCGGCCCGACCGCGATCCAGGTGATGTCAAACTGGGCTTGGAATACCGGAGGTTCCAACTATTGGACTCAAGACCAGATCGCTGTAGAAGCTGGGACGACGACAGACGGGACCGTGATTGACGGAGAGAAGACGGCCGCTAACTGGTCTCTCGTAAACTCTCCGGAAGCCGGCTTCCCGTACGCTATAGCCCAGCCGCCCGACGGACATCAGTTCTGGGCTTATCTGTCAACCGACGTCTATTACTACGACATGCCCGTCATCGCAAACCTCTATTCGGCGGTCCTGGTCGGCCACACGTACTACAGCCTCACCGACTGGTACTACAAGAACACCGGCCACAAACACTACATATTGCTGAATGGCTACAACGGCGAATGGAACGGCACTTCTGGTCCGAAACTGTGGTTCGCTGACGGAGCGGGCAACGGGTTGGGCGGTGGCACTGGCGTGTACTACGACGACCAGTACTCCACGTACATGGAGATCTCCCACTGGATGGACTACATCGTCTGGTGAGAGGTTCGATGCGGTCGTCACGCCTGATCATGGTGCTTTTCGCGCTTGTGACGAGTGCGGGCGCGTGCGGAACACAGACCATCGGGCCTACAGCCACGCGGCCGACCTCGGCTTCACCGACGACCGCATCGACGCCCCAAGCCGCGATCTCCGCTGAGGCGAGCCCGACCGCGCTATCGGGTTCGCCGGCTCCGTCAGGAACCGTCAACCTCAAGCTCGATTTCGCATGTATCCCCGACAGCTGGGCCCTCTCGACGGGCCCATCTGTCGCCTCGGACGGCACCAATCTCGTCTGGTCGGCCATCGGGTCGCTCGCCAACCCCAACCTGCCCACGCTGCCGGACCTTGTCGGCTTCGCCCCAGGCCACGACAGTGTCCCGCATTACGTCTATCGCGGGCCGAACCGGGACTCGTATATCAACGCCATCGCCGTGAGCGACGGCCACTACGCGTTCGTTGTGAACGACGATCAACTCTACGGCTCCGACGGCTGGGGCCTGCTGGCAGTCCCGGGTGCGGGCCAGAAGGCCGTCCTGCTCGACAAGGGCGATCTGGCCGGCGCGCCCCAAGTGGGCAGCATCGCGATGGGCGGAGGGCAGGTCATCTGGACCGCGTTCCACGAGGTAGCGGGCGTCGTCACCTCGGAGATCCGCACCGCCCATTTCGACGGCTCTGATCCACGGATCCTCGCCTCCGCCCCGGTCAGCCAGACCGAGTACTGGTGGCCCTCGCTCGATCCGACTGGTCGCTTCCTGCTCTATGCCACCGTCGAGCACTTGAGCGACGGCAACGAAGCCTTCCGCATCTACCGCCGCGATCTCTCGGTCCCAGCCTCGACGCCAGTCCGGCTCGGAACGGACAATGCCGCGACCGAGCCGCTGAGCAACGGCAGGGCGCTCGTCTGGCGCACGATCAACGACAACGTCATCAACTGGGGCCATGACCTCGTGCTCGCTGCGCCGGACGGCCAGGACCCCAAATCTCTTTCGCTTCCGGATGTCGGCCTAGAGTCCATCGGGAACCGTTACCTTGCATACTACCGCCTCAGCATCGGGGACCTGACGCTCTACGACACCGCGACGGGCACGTTCGACCTGGTCGAGCAACACGGAGACAGCGATCCGTGGCAGCTCCAAAGGGGATGGACTGTCGTCGCTGGCGACCTCCTGGTCCTGCGCAGAGCCACTAACACGTCGACCCCTCCACCGCAGGTCTGTTGGGCCTCGCTCCCGCACGTCCCCTGAAACCGCGACAGCCCAAACACGAACCGAATCCCACGTTGGCGAGCGCCGCCCAGAATCGGGGGGGTGGTCAGTCGCGTATCTCCGGGCCCTCGGGGACTCCTGGCGGCTCGGCGAAGGAAGCCTCCGGCTTCCGCGAGCTGACGGTGCATCTGACCGAGGAGGCTCGCGCTCACGGGTTGGCGGCGGCCGTGCCGGCACGCTTCACGGCATCTGTTGGATATGGTCGGGGCGAGAGGAGTCAGCCCGACACCCAACGGGTGATCGGGCACCAGAGCAGGTCAATCCTGCTCCTTCCGGCATCGGAATCGTAAGTTGCAACAAAAACGAGGGGTCGGGCGTTAGACAGAGGAAGGGAGAACAGTGATCGGCACAGACACACTCGGTCGATCCCGCGAACTGGACATCGAGTTAGCCTACGGGCAACACATGCCCTGGCTGCGACGAAGGCTTGCACTACTAACCGGTGACCCGGACGAAGCCGAAGATCTAGCTCATCAGGCGTTTGTGCGCGCGATCGAGAGGTGGCCAGGAGGGTCTCGCGATGAGGCCGCACGATGGCTAGCGACTGTCGGCATCAGGCTGGCTATCGATGAGCTGCGACGCCGACGCCGCTGGGGCTGGCTTCGACTGCATGAAACCCAGGCTACCTGGGCGTTCCAAGCAGACCCCGACCTCTGGCAGGCCTTGGCTACGCTTGCTCCCGAGCATAGAGCGGCCCTGCTGCTGACCGTCCTGGACGGGTACACGCAGGAAGAAGCGGCTCAGATCCTTGGCGTTCCGAGAGGAACCATCGCGAGCTGGCTGTCCCGGGCCAGGAGCCGGCTCCGCTCAGTGATTGGCGAGGAGGACTAGCCGTGCAGAGGGACATATTCAACGAGCGTCTGGAGAGAAGGCTCAAGGTTCTCGACGCATCAGTTCCGCCCGCGTCCGATCGGTACGACCGCGAGGCCGGCCACGTGGGGACTGGCGGCCGTAACCGAGTTCGTGTCCGCGGCCGGTTGCCAATTGGCATCGCTGCGGCCGTTGCCGTTCTCGCGGTCGCAGTCGCGTCCCTCGGTTTGATACGTCCGAGCAGCAACCCCGGCGGAGCGAACGGTGCGACGGGATCCGAGACTCCCGCTTCCCCAGCAGTGGCTACAAGCCCAGGTGAGTCGGCGTCGCCGGAGCCGGGCATGATTGTCACGGGCGGCGCGGCTGTTTTGGCTAGCGCGACGGACGACCGACTGATGGTCCACCTATCCATTACCAATGCGACAGGCCGAGATGACCGACTCGTGAGGGCGTCATCCACTAGGGCAACCGCAGGGCTGTATGCCTTCTCGGCGTGCTCAGCCGTACCGTCTGGCCTGGGTGGGCCGTGTTCGAGTCCGCTCGTAATCCCATGGATGGCATTGCTGGCCGGTGAAACCGTCGAGTTCGATGGGATTGTCCTGAGTGGATTTCGGACCGCCTCCGTCCCCGGTGATACCGTTCCGGTGACCCTGCTATTCGCCTTCGCGTCGCCAGTGACACTCCAGATACCGGTCCTGGCGCAGTGGCCGACGGTGGCCGCGCCCAGCAAATAGGGGGCGGACCCACGAGGATCCACCCCCTGCTACTGTGCTACTCGCGACCTTGGTTAGGTTATCCCTCCGCAACGGCCGGTAGCAACAGGGGCGAACGGGGCCGGTTTCGAGGCTTGGCCGCGAGCGTGATTCGTGCGTGAGCCGGCCACCGCCGGACGTCCGCGAACGCCGGGGCCCAGACTTGAAAACCGCGGATCGAGAGATCCGTGGGTTCTGAATCCGCTCGTCGCGTCCACTTCTCCTGCGTGGTTGATCCCGGCGTCGGCGGCTAGCTTGTTATCTCGGCCTCAAGTCCTCTCGCCCCGACCATAACAAGCTCATCAGCACGAAATGCCTCCGCGAGGCCTCTCCGGACGGCTGCTGGCGTTGGCTCCACGTGCATCGTGTCGAGCCCCAGGACGTCCACCGACTCAAATAGAGACTCCGCCAGCGCCCGGCGGGTGTTAGGCGCGGCTTCCCAGAGAGCCGGCAAGTTGCGCAGGAAGTCGACCGACTCCGCCGGGTCGAGCCCTTCATCTTCCGCCCCACTCCTCGCGCTCTGCTCGGCCTCATCGAGTCGCGCCATTTCGGCTTCGAGACGGACCGGGTCGCGATGCCGGCGGTAGGCCGCCAGAACGTCAGCGCGCTCGCGCTCAATTCGGGCCAGAGCGAAGCGGTCGATTCCGACGGTCGCCTCCCCTGTCATGACCTCGGCGATTGTCTCGGCTCCGAGCGACACACGCTCAAGGATCTTGCCCACGACGTGCTCATACTCCGCGGCCTGGTAGCTGTGACCAGGAGTACGGCGATGCTGCCCGCGTATCGCCTTGGCCGGAGCGTGGTAAGCCGCGATGAAGGCCTCGCACGGCTCCGTGTGGCGGTAGCGGCCGGTGTCCCCGATAAGCCTGCGACCACAGGCTGAGCACTGGAGCATCGATAGCGCATAGGTCCGATGCGTGGCCGGATGACCGTCGCGGGTGCGTCGAGTCTCGCGGACTCCCTGTACGTCGTCCCACATTTCGCGAGGAATGATCGGCGGCCAATGGGCATCGGAGCCGTCAGGCAGGCGACCGGCATACAGCGGGTTGTTGACCATTCCGCGGACCGTGTACAAGCCGAGACCGGTCTGGTCCGCGACTTCGCGATCGGTGAGGCGTGTCGCTGCGAGCTCGAACACCTTGCGTACGGTGTCGAGCTGCTCGGGGACCGGTTCGAGGAGCTTCCGCTCGTCACGCCGAAAGCCGAACGGGGGCCGGCCTCCTGGGTCGCGCTGCTTGGCGCGCTTGCTCGCGTAGCCCTCGCGTATGCGGCGGGACAGCCGGCGCGAGTAGCGCTCAGCGTCGGTGGCTTCGGCCACGAGCTGATCCCAGTCGCGCTCACAGCTGGAGAGGATCTGTTCGTCGCAGAACCAGACGGCAACGCCGGCAGGGTGTAGGACGTCTTCTAGCAGGTTGAGCGTCTGGCGTAGGTTTCGCTGCCAACGGCTGACGTAGCCGACGAGCAGGACGTCGAAGGCGCCGGAGGCCGCGGCCTCCAGCATCGCCGCCATGGCCGGGCTGCGATAGACGGTGCGTCCACTGTGAGCGATGCGCCACTGGGCACCTGTGTCGACCAGGCCGAGACGTGCGACGGAGCCATCCTGCAGCTCCGCCTGCGCCTCCGGGCCGTAGCGATCGAACTGGCCCGTGGTCGACTCGCGGATCCACCGCGCGGCGCGAAGGCCGCGTAGGTCATCGACGGTTGCCGGTAGTCGTTTCATCGCTTCGCTGCCTTCGCTCGGCTCATGCAGCCGTGTCCTTTCGCGTCGCTGTCGGTGCCATCTTGCCACGGCTTGCGGCGGATTCAGCAGCCCGGCGCGCGGCGATCTCCGCGAGCGCCAAGCGCAATGCGGTGATGATCGGATCGGCCACCGCGCGTTCGCTCATGGCGCCGACCCTGGTCGTGGTGCTCTGAGTGCCCAGGCCGCCGTCCGGTTGCTCACGGCGACTTCGTTCACTCGAATGCTCGCGGCGATCGCCTGCTCGGCTGCGCTCAGTCCCGATCCAGCATACCGAAGGGCTCGCACGATGACGACATCGCTTCCTGGCGCCTTCGCCCGAACCTGGGCGAGCCAAGGGTCTGCCTGCTCCCGGAACGCGGCCCGCGCGCCTCGGAGTGCTCGGAACGTCATCGAGTAGCGACGACCCTTGGTGAGGAAGTGGCCGCGGAAGCCGAAGCTATGTGCCCAGCGTGGACTGACGCTCCAGGCCGACGACATCAGGCGGCGAGCGTGGTCGGTGACGTCGGCGAGTTCGATCTGCCGAAGGTATCGGAGTCGTCGGTCCAGCCCGCCGGCGATCTGGGCATCCTTGGTTGCGTACTTTGCGATATACCCCGCGACTGCGGTCTGGCTCACGCCTCCGTTCTGCAGCTCGGGAGATATCGGCCGCACATCGATCTGCTCGCCCCACCGGACGATCAGCTCGCGTCCACTAGATCCCTGCACCGTGACCGAGACTCGCGCCGCAGCGCGGCCGACGGCCTCCGCTAGCCGCTGCGCCGTCGCCCACGCCGTCGGCGCGGTTTCCGGACCGTCGGGTCCGTCGAGCCGGATCACCGTGTGGACATGCACGACGCCGCGGGCCTGGAATTCTGCGACCTTCGCATACGTCATGCGGACCTGTGACCGCAGCGCTCGAACGCTCAGTCGCGCCAGCGCTGCCAGCTCCCGAGGCAGGTACGTGACGGTCCGGCGCCACAGGGAGCCGAATGCAGCGTTCCAAACCGCCGCCGCCTCGTAGTCGTAGCAGTCGGGGCAGAGTGCCTGTCCAATGCGGAGGTCGCCTCCGGCGTGACGCTGTAGACACTGAGTAGAGACTCCGTGTTCGCACTGCCCTACTTGCCCGGCGGGTCGACAGCGGAGCACGCGCTCTCCACGGACAACGCGACGATGGACCGCACCAAACGACGGCGCCGTCAACGTGGCGAAGACGACCGGGTGCGAGGCGACCGACGCCGGAACGCCTTTCGCCTCGCTACCAGTCAGCCCGGCCGCGACAAGGAAGTAGGCGTCACGGCGGTAGATCTCAGAGCAGGGCGGGCACCGCGATGCTCTTCGATTACCACACTCCGTGAGAACGAACCCTGGCGCCTCGGCATCGGTCGAGCGACGAGCGAGGACTTCCCCGCTGGACGCCGATGCTGCGATCGACTCGCCGACGAGGCGTATCGGCGAGGTGCATCCTCCGGTCCGCCGGATGAGCTCGACGACGCGAGGCGCGCCGGCGCCGTAGCGGCGCGTGAGCACCGCCAGCGACGCCGGCGTAGAGGCGGGCCGAGACGCAGCGACCAGCACCGCTGTTTCCTCAGGCGCCCTGATCCGCGCGATGAGGCGCCTGCGGAACCTGCGTCTTCGGGGGCACGCCGCGAACGGACGTTGCCCGAAAAGCCCAGGCGAGCCTCGGCCGTGACCCCGAGGAGTCGACGTACGGCGTCGCGGTCAGTCCCTCGAAGGCGACCGACGGAAACGGTGCACCCGCAGGTGCCGGCGGCAGCGTCGGCGGGTTGCGGGCCGAGATCTTGACGCGAACGACCTTCGTGCGCGCGTCGGGGTCGGCGTCGAAGACTGAGATGGCCCACGTCGGGAGGCCTGAGTCTCGATCGTGCGCCTGCACCCGCTGGTCGCGCGTCGAGGCCTCGAAGTCCACGACCTGTTCGACGGCGCCAACGGCGTACGCGCCCGCTGGAAACACCAGATCGGAGTTGAGTGGGATGTGCTTTCCAAGAGCCATTGGGACCTCCGGTCCGTTCGGCCAATCGGCCGGCGCCGGCCCCGCTCAGGCGAGCGGCAAGCACGACACCGCCAGATCGTCGGCGGCCGTACCGGACAGCGAAACCGCGTCTTGGGTACGTGGCAGGACGTCTGCAGGACGTCCCATACTCCGAGTTGGAGAAAGGAGTAATGGTCAACGACCGGCTCCGGACCGCCATGGTGGCGGCGGGGTTAACGACAGAGACAGTGGCCCTGCGGCTCGCGGTCGACGCAAAGACCGTTGAGCGCTGGATATCGGCCGGGCGTGTCCCTTATCCACGCCACCGGATCGCCTTCGCGAAGCTCGTGGGCAGACAAGCCGGTGAGTTCTGGCCAACTGCACGTGATGCTGACAGCGCATCCGCAGCGGACCTGATCCGACTCCATCCGAGCCGCGCCTCGGTCCCGACCCACCTCTGGTTCGACCTACTGGACGCCTCGAACCGCTCGGTCGACCTGCTCTTCTACTCCGCCCTGTTCCTCTCCGACGGGCATGCCGAACTTGCCGCCGCCATCCGGCGCGCAGCCATCCGCGGCGCCCAGGTGCGCATCCTAGTGGGCAACCCGCGCTCAGCGGCCGTCATTGCTCGCGGCCGTGACGAGGGCATCGGTCCCGACCTCGGCTCGCGCGTGCGTATGACTCTGCACTACCTCGACGGCCTGGACCAGGCCGAAGGCGTGCAGGTGCGCGGCCACTCGACCACCCTCTACAACTCGATCTACCGATTCGACGACGACATGCTCGTCAATGCCCACACCTTCGGCGCAGCCGCCGTCGAGTCGCCGGTCCTACAGATCCACCGCGTTCCGAGCGGCCGGCTCTTCGACCACTACATGCGGAGCTTCGAACGCGTGTGGGCAGCCTCTACTCCCCTTCCTTCGGCCCTGGCCAGAGAGGAGACCCGCGGCACGCATCGACGACGTGACAAAGCACCAAGGGGAGAACCTGATCATCCGTCGCTCAAACAACGAGAACTGGGTGAAGCGCCACGCCGCAAGAGATCGAGGCGAATCACTTCCTCAGTACCACAGGCGAGGGGTTGAGCACGAGACAAGTCGTCTGCTGCGGTCTTGTCGGCTTATCCCGCGCGCGAGCAGCAAGTCGCCTCGTCGGTCTGGGTACCAGCCAACGAGGTTGAAATGGCAGAGTGCCACGCTGGAAGCTTTGAGGGCAGGACAGGCAGGCACGAGACGAGCTAGCGTGGACCCCGATCCGGGCGGCCTTCCCGGTGAAAATCGGGGGGCATAGCGTCAATGAGGAAGGTCAGGATTCCGGCATAGTTCGCCCCGAGAGCACAGAGCTTCTCGTAAGCCTCGTCGATAGAGACGTGGTATTCGGCCTGGAACCTCGCCTCCTGCCTGCGCGCCTGATCCTTGAGATCGTCGATGAGTTGCTGGATGGCCGTGTCGTCGCGATCTCGAAAGTAGGCGAGCAAAGCACTAAGTCCGAAAGAGATGAGAAGAAGTCCGCCGGTGACGGCGCCGGCGAGTTGCAAGAGATAGGCCATCTGTCCAACAGGACGGATACCACCGGCGTCCGCGAGCCAGAACGTGCCCAGCGAGTAGACGATCGGCGATATTGGCCCCCAGGAGGGGGCGATGTACTGGTCAGGCGCGATCTTGAGCAACGCGATGTTGAGCAGGGTCAATGACGTCAGGGCAGCTACGAAGACCCACGCGAGCGACACGAGATTGAACACGAGGCTGGGCGAGAATCGACGCCGATAGCGACCTAACTGGTAAGCCCACAGGTACAGGGCCTTATTGAGTCCGACCCCCAGCGAAATGACCGAGACAACCTGCTGAGCCTGTTCGCTGTTGTACTTATCTATCCCCGTTAGCTTGTTTGACTCGCTCAGCACCTGTGCTCTTTGAAGCCAGCCCCAATTCATGAGGCTGCCGATGAACTTCTCCTGAAACCCCACAAAGGAGGTTGCGAGGAAGATTTGGCGGATGCGCCGTAGGAACGACAAAGCCATCAGCAGTGCGAGGTATACGGCGCTAATCCAGGTCAGAGCGGACGGAGGCGTGAAGATGATCAAGATCGCTGCGACCACCGCGAGGGCCTTGGTCATGACGTTGTAGCGGAGGTCACGAAGAAGGGTCGCCGCGACCTGCAACATCCCAAGGAAGACCCCCCAACTCCGATGCTGCCAGAAGAAGCGGATCAGACGCCACGGGATCCAGATGAAGCAGATGAGAAGCGGGAGACCTGCGACGTAGATGGCCTGAGGTAGCCACCCGCGCCAGAACACAAGGACCACCACGAGGATCCAGAACACGACTCGGTAGTCGAGCAACGGCACGGCGCCGGGGGCCACCGCGGTAAGGAGCACGCGGGCGATGTCGGCCACGAACAGCGTCGAGAGGACGTACGTCCAGAACACGAGACCTATGAAGTTGACAAGCCGCCATCGCCAATGGGGGCGAATCGTAGGCCCGTGGATTGGCTGGGACCCGGGGATTGGCTGGGCCACAGCCGCCGCAGCAGAGACGACATCCGCCGCAGCAGAGACGACATTCGTCTGAGCGGGAGCCACTGGTGGCGCTGGGGCGGTAAGGGGCACACCCTCAAGACGGCCCCAAAGGTCCGTCTCGGTCTTTTTGCGTGTCGCCATCTGGGCCCCCTCGGCGTTGCCACTCAATCTGGCGCCTATCGTAGTCCTAGAGCTCCAGCCAAGGGAGCCAGCACGATAGAACGGGTTGGGAGCGTATCCAACGGAAGCATCGCACTGCTACCAGGACGCACCACTTCGCGGTGCGCCAGGCGACCCCGTTCCTGGGCTACGGCGGGGCCTACGCGACGCCCGATTGCGACGAAGCGGCTGCGTGCCGGCGCAGACGCGCAAGGGTGTTTTCGACGGACTTCGCCAGATCGCTGCGACCGGCGATTATGGCCCGATGCACGGGGTCATCGGGCGGGTATCGCCTGAGTATCTCCGCGATCCGCTCGTCGAAGTTCACAGGGAGCCCGCGGGGGCTGGTGGTCATGTCTGCGTAGGTGAGGGCATCGAGGAGGGCTTGATCGGGGGCCGGAAACGAGAACTCCAGCCGATCCAGCAAGCCCCGTTCCCGAGCCTCGAACCGCGCGCCTGAGTGATGCCCGACGAGCTGACAGACGCGCTCCGGATAATGCCGCTCCTGCAGGAACCAGCCACCATCGAGCGCGTGCATCTTGATCCCGACGAGCCAGGGTGCGTACCCGATGTCGTGGAGCCACGCGGCCGCGACAAGGTCCGCGGCTTCGTCGGGCTCGAAGACCACGGCAGCCTCTTCCGCTTTCCGTGCGACACCCTCAGTGTGCGCAAGGCGATCGGGCAAGCGGGCGAGGAGCTCGCGGGCGAGGTCCTCAGCGGTTGCGGTCGGTTCAGTCATCAACCGACACGCTAGCCCCGTCGCGGCCAGCGATCAAGCGTGCGGGGACGCTGTTCCACTTGTGACGAGTTTCTCTACTGCATCAAGACTGTGGCGAACCCGCGGCATCCAGTGTCGCAGCCCCAAGGGCTCCTGCTGCTTACGTAGCCGCGACCAGTCAAACTAGAATGGCAGTTCATCGAACTCATCTTCAGGCGGCGGCATCGTTGGCCAGCCGACTTCGTCCGGCGCTGGCCCTTCGTCACTTTCAGGCGGCTCGGAATCGGCCCGCCGAACCATGAACCGAGCCCGCGCCAGCAGCTCGTCGTAGGTCATGATCTCGGGGTTCGAGAGACTGCGGCGGAAGCGATGGAAGGTGTCTTGCTTTGTCGAGACATCGAGCTGACCCGTGTGGCCGATGAGGAGGATGCCTTTTGGCTGGACTGTCTTGATTCCGGTTTCGTCTGCCCAATCGGCATTGTCCTCGCTCCGTGCCGCTCTGGACCATCGCTCGCACTGGGCCTGGAGTTGAGCCACGCCCCCAGAAAGCTGCTCGCCAATCGACCACGCCTTGTTACGGTATTGAACCGAGCCAAGCAGGGCGGTCTGTGGCTTCTTGATCTCGACGACTACGCTGAAGCGCACGTCCCCTCCGGTGGCCATAAGAAAGTCACCTTCCTGATCGCCCGTGCCGGTTACATCGGCCCCTCCAAAATGGGGGTGTTCCACGGCGGTCGTCATGAAGTGATAGTCGAGGCCTTGCCCGAATAGCCAGTCGTTGTCTTCGAAGAAGGCCTGCCACTGGCGCTCAGTCCACGCCTTGACCGCCATCTGATCCTCGAAAACCGACAGGGCTGACGACCACTGGGCGTTGCGGGTCGCCGCCGCGACTGAGGCGAGCAGATCTGGTTCAAGCGCCTGGATGGCAGCGATGATTTCGGCGTCGCTGTGATGTTGCTGAAGGCTCACGATCCAAGCGGCAAGTTCCCCTGTCGCCACGATCTCGGTGGTGTCGTGGACGAGGAGTTCGCGGTCGCCAATGGGTACGCCGTCTTGGCCGACTCGGTGGAGTTCCGCGAGAGCCCGGTGCAGCCTGAACGTTTCGTCCGACGTGAACGTCAGGCGGAGGGCTTCTCCGTCCTTCAGGTGCCGCAGGTCGAATGGTTCCTCGTCCCACGGCTTGTCGGCAGTCTTTCGCCGCTGATGATGAAGGGTCATTTCGACGGTCGCACCGGAAGAGTCCTTGTCCGGCACAAGCACATAATCGAAACCGCGACGGGCTAAGAGTCCATCCTCATCTGGTCGCAGACTGATCCAAGTTCTCTCGCCTTCGGCGGTGCCCCAAGGTTTGTGGTGGGTCCGGTAGGTTGCACCATCGCCGTCAGCCATCAGTCCCTCCCGCCCTGATATGGATCGAGGTGTGCGGCCGCGCCGCGACTGTCGAATCCATCGGGCCGCCCCGACATCTTAGCGGTCACGCCGGGCCGCGCCAAAGTTCGCGAGGGAGTGGGCGGGACGAGTGGCCCTCGGTGTGTAAAGCGGGAGATAAGCCCCAGGGGGTAAGGTCGGGTCCGCGAAGGCGTCGGGCGCCGTCCGGCTGATCGTCTGGTG
Source organism: Chloroflexota bacterium (assembly GCA_003141455.1). GTDB lineage: Bacteria > Chloroflexota > Limnocylindria > Limnocylindrales > CSP1-4 > Fen-1039. The sequence continues at coordinate 23,821 of PLMA01000023.1, forward strand.
AGCTCTCGGGTCTCGGCCAAGATGTCCGGCACTTCCCGTGACACACTAGGTGGCACAAACGCTGCCTAACCATGGAATCGTCGAAACTGGAGCAGGAGGCGAACCATTACGGTCGTCGGGGTCGAGACAAGGCTAGCTCCGCACCGGACGTTGGCCGGTAGTTCGGTTCGCCGACTGGGCGCCTATTACACGCCCGCTTTGGCTGCCAGTTTCATGGCACGCTGGGCGCTCCGTTCCGGCTCTGATCGCGTGCTCGAGCCGAGCATGGGCGACGGCGAGTTCTTGCGGGCGATCCAGGTCGAAGCTGCGCGAGCGGGGTACGACGGAGTCCAAACCTGGGGTGTCGAGCTGGCGCTTGACACTTATCAGACGACCGTCCGGGACGGGCTGGTCGACCCGGAACGCGCGATCCTCGGCGACTTTCTGGCCGTCAGGCCTTTCCCGGTAGACGTGGCGATCGGGAATCCTCCATACGTGAGGTTGCGGCACCTGCCAAAGGAAGACGCGGCGCGTGCGACTGCCGCTGCCATGCGCGCGCTGGGGTCGCCGATGGACCCGAGCGGCAGCGTGTGGATGGCGTTCGTGCTCCACGCTTCAGAGTTCTTGGCGCCGGGCGGACGCCTGGCCTTTGTGCTGCCGCACGAGATGACCCACGTCCGATATGCGCGTCCGGTGTGGCGCTACCTGTCCCAGAGATTTGGCAGTCTGCGCGTGGTGCGCGTTCACGAGCGGGTGTTCCCCGAGATCCTTCAGGATGTGATTCTCCTGTTCGCCGACGACCGGGGGGGCTCGACCGGCGAGGTCGAATTCGAGGCCTATGATTGTCGGACGGACCTCGATTTCGGTAGGCCGGTGCGGCAGGCCCGTGTCGAAATAAGCCGCATCGTGGCGGGTGAAAGGCCGTTCATCGAAGCGCTGTTGCCCGTCGGCCTGGTCGACCTGCTACGCGGAAAGGTGGAGTCGGCCACGCGGCCGATGCGTGACATCGCGTCCCTCAATATCGGCTACGTGGCGGGCGACAAGAGATTCTTTCACCCGACGGACGCGATGATCACGCAGCATCAGCTCCCGGGGGCATCCCTGGTACCGACGGTCACCTCCAGCCGACGAATGAGCGGTAACGGGATTTGGACTGCCAAGTTGCCGAAGGCCGCAACGGACCGATTGTTCCTTCCGCCGGTCGATGCCCAGGCCTTGACCCCGGGCGAGCGTGCCTACATCGCGATCGGACAACATGCCGAAGTTCACCGTCGATACAAGTGCCGCATCCGAGATCCGTGGTATGTGACGCCCGGGGTGAAGGTGCCCAATCTACTTATCCCAGTCTTCACGGATCGGCCGCTCCTCCTGATCAACGATGGCGGGTACACCGCCTCCAACAGCATGCTGTCAGGCTATTTGACGGCTGGGACTGCCGAGGCGATCGCTGCGGCCTGGTACACATCACTCACGCTGCTGCAGGTTGAGCTACATGTGCACTCGCTCGGTGGCGGCGTAATGGTGTTCGTGCCACGGGAAGCAGGAGCAATTCGGTTAGCCAAGGCGGTCACCGGGCGCGACCACTTGCAGGTTGTCGACCAGCTCCTAAGGGCGGGGAATGTCGACAGGGCCTACCAGGCTGGTGACGCCGCCGTGCTAAGCGATCACCTTGGCCTGTCGAGTCGGGAAGTCGACCTGATCCAGGAGGGCGTCCACTCGCTTCGTTACTGGCGTGCGGCCCCGCCCCGGAATCCGGTGACGGCCTAGAGGAAGACGTCCCAGAACACGAGGCGCTCCTTGAAGGTCTTCACCATCCTGTCGACAAATGTGCCGACTGTCAGGTCCATGTCTGGAACGGCCGCGGTAGCGATCTCGTCGTGCAGTTCAGCGGGCGTCGCGTTGAAGTCGACCACCATGTATGCAAACTGGTCGAACACCCCTCGCAGGTTCTTGTAGTCGCGGCCCAGCCGACCCGTCATTGCAGCATAAAGGCGGGCATAGCGCGCGTGGTCGATTACCTCGGCCTCCTTGCCCGCTTTGATCGACTTCAATGGATGAAGGTAAACGTAGCCGTGTGCGCTGAGCGGGAACCGCTCCTCTAGGCTTGTCACTTCTCCGAGCAGCATCTCGTAGTAACCCAACGCGTTGTTGCCGATGGAACTCATCTGGCTGCGTACCCCAACCAGCATCAGCGGGCCGTTCTCGGGGTCGACGATAGCGACGTCGACATCTTTGGGCTTTGCCGACCCGATGATGTGAGCCTCTTTCTTGACATAGATGCCTCGTCTTTTGGCCCAGGGCGTCAGGCGGCTGTCCATGTCTTCGGCAAGATAGTCATGCAGGTGTTTGATGAACTTCTGGCTGTGTACTGCTTTGTCCGGATCGGCTTGGTATTCGGCGCCCATACGGCGCAACGCTTCCGGTAGGTCCACGAATTCCCCAGTTGACGGACGGCCGGCCCGTTCTTGAACTCAGCAGGTGGCCGATTGCGCGGTGCAGTGTCTCAAACCGTGACGGGTCTGAATAGAGGCGGAAGGAACACGCGTTTCGGCGAGTGTGGGGCGCCAGGGCCCCGTTTCGCGTCTCACCACGGCCGGAAGCACCGCCGCCAACCCATGACGGACCGGGTGCGCGGGTCGTGTCTGACCAGCGTGGCCGCGGGCCCCAATGGCGCGGAGTCCTGGGGCACTCGTCCCTTGCCCTCAGCTCGGAGTAGGCTCGAGCACGTTGCCCAAGGCGACGCTACCGTTCCGGACGGACGGTGTTAGTTCGCTCCAGACTTTCACCCGTATAGTGTCGCCCTGACTCCTCTCGCCCCGAAGATACCCAGCAGATCACGGACGAGGGCTAGCGCGTCATGCAGAACGCACCGACCGCATCGGTGGCCTGGCGCCGCCCAGAGTCACGAACACGCGACCCCGGTAGAGACGTGGGATCCAGATCCCCGACGAGCAGGTTAGCCTAGGCCCGACTCCTCTCGCCCCGACCACTCGAGTAGTTCTGTGGACTAGCCTTCGCGCAGATCGGCGTGGTCGGCGCGCGACCTGGCGCCTCGGCTTCGTTCCGGCGGGCGATCTCGCCTGACCGCCACGTGCGCAGACTGCGTTCCCGCGCCGCGTCGAGCGCTTGAACTACCGGCAGGCGGCGGGCGCGGTGGCCGGGTTCACGTCCTGGCAGAGCTCGTCCTTCTTGATCCAGCCTGTGTCGAGCACGACGCTCAGGTTGTCCTGAGTGATCGGTATCGACGTGAGCAGGATCGACGTGAGCAGGATCGACGTGAGCTGATTCCCGCCGTACAGCCCACGGCGCACATCGGCTCATCGAGCGCCGTGCCGAATGACGATGCGGTTCGGGTCAGACCGGCCGAGGCCGTTCTTCGTACCATTGCCGGCATGACCAACCCGTCTGGCTTCGCCATCTCTCGCGGCATCAACATCAGCCACTGGCTGTCGCAGGATTTCGGGTGGGCGCCCAGAGAGGAGTTCCTCCGGCGCGACGACGTGGCCACGCTCGCCCGTCTCGGCTTCGACCACGTGCGTCTGCCGATCGACGAGAAGGAGCTGTGGCTGCCGGACGGCAAGCCCAACGAGCCCGAATTCGCACGCTTGCTCGAGGGAATCGCCTGGAGTCGCGAGGCCGGACTTCGCGTGATCGTGGACCTCCACACGCTCAACAGCCACCACTTCAACGCGGCCAACGAAGGCGCGAGCATCACGCTCTGGACGGACGCCGCCGCGCAGAACCGCCTCCTGGACCTGTGGCGCGATATCTCAGCTCGCCTCGGCCATCTACCGGCGAACGAGGTCGCCTACGAGTTCCTCAACGAACCGGTCGCCGAGGACCACGAGGACTGGAATGAGCTGGTGCGCAAAGCGCACGCACTGCTTCGTAGCCTGGAGCCGGACCGAGTCCTGGTCATCGGCCCCAACCGGTGGCAGCAGCCGGAGAACGCGCCCGTTCTCCACGTCCCGGCAGGCGACCCGAACATCATCCTGAGCGTCCACAACTACGCGCCGCTGATGCTCACCCACTACCGCGCCTACTGGACATCCTTCCCCACCTTCACGGGCTCCGTGCGATATCCGGGCCCCACCGCCGACCCGGCCGAATGGGCAGCTCTGCGGGCTGGCGGGTCCGCCAGGCTGCTGGAGGAGACGGGCGACGCCATGGACGATTGGGGGCCGGAGCACCTGGGCCGGTTGTTCGCTCCGGCGATCGATCGAGCGCGCGAGATGGGGCTCCAGCTCTGCTGCGACGAGTTCGGCTGCCTGCCGACGATCGACCGCGGCCAGAGGCTCGCCTACTACCGCGACGTGACGGCCGTCATGGCCGCGGCCGGCATGGCCTGGGCGGCCTGGGAGTGGAAGGGCGACTTCGGCCTCCACACCTGGAAGGGCCCGGACGAGCTCGACACGCCAATCGACCTGGAGCTGGCCGAGATCCTCGTGTCGCGCCAGGACGATCACCCGTATGACCTCGGGCTGACTCCTCTCGCCCCGACATGAAGCGCTGTCGGCCCTCGAAGGCAGGTTGGCCCGTCGACACGGCGCCCTCCCTTCTGGGATCGTTCGGCAGAGAGCCAAGCCATCGGCTCCGACCCTGTGGGCATTCCCATGCAGACCGACTAGATGGTTGCGAGCGCGCATAGCGGCAGCACAGTGGCCCTGCTACAGTCTCGTCTATGCAGGGGGAGGGTGCGTCTCGGCCCTCCGTGGCGCAGCGAACGCACGCTGTGTCCAGCACAGGGGAGGTCAGGAGATGACGACCCATTCTCGAACGCCCCGGAGCATTTTCGGGCGCAGCATCGGTCGTGGGCCGCTGCGGCGCGAACCGTTCTCTCGCCCGGCCTGCCTCGGCCTGGCAGGTATCGTTGTAGCGCTCGCCGTTTGGGGCTGCTCGGGGAGCTCGACCACGACATCTCCGACCGCCGGCGCAACTCCGATGGTGTCGGCGAGTCCGACTCCGACTCCGACTCCGACTCCGACTCCGACTCCGACTCCTCCGCCGACTCCGACCCCTTCGCCGACACCTACGCCGGGTTTCAGCCCAGCCGGCTCGATGACCACCGCTCGCGACATCCCCACCGCCACCATGCTCTCCGACGGCCGGGTGCTGATCGCCGGAGGATACGTCGGAGGAGGGGTTAACCTGAAAAGCCTCGCCTCAGCCGAGCTGTATGACCCCAAGACCGGCACATTCAGCCCAACCGGCTCGATGACCACCGCTCGTGTGAGCCACACCGCCGCCATGCTCTCCGACGGCAGGGTCCTCATCGCCGGAGGATTCGAAGGCTCGAAAGTCCTGGCCTCAGCCGAGCTGTATGACCCCAAGACCGGCACCTTCAGCCCAACCGGCTCGATGGCCACCGCTCGCAACAGCCACGCCGCCACCATGCTCTCCGACGGCCGGGTGCTCGTCGCCGGAGGTGTCGGTGGCTCGAAAGCCCTCGCCTCAGCCGAGCTGTATGACCCCAAGACCGGCACCTTCAGCACAACCGGCTCGATGACCACCGCTCGCGACGCCCACGCCACCATGCTCTCCGACGGCCGGGTGCTCGTCACCGGAGGATCCGATGGCTCGAAAGCCCTCGCCTCAGCCGAGCTGTATGACCCCAAGACCGGCACCTTCAGCCTGACCGGCTCGATGGCCGCCGGTCGCGACAGCCACACCGCCACCATGCTCTCCGACGGCCGGGTGCTCATCGCCGGAGGATCCGGTGACTCGAACGTCCTCGCCTCAGCCGAGCTGTACCAGCCGTAGGGTTCGCGCAACCGCAGGCAGCGCGGCAACCGGGGCAACCTCAGGCAGCCTCATATGACATTGGCGATAAGCCCGTGAGCACGAGCCTCAGGATCTCGGCGGTCGTTCTGGCCGCGTCACTCGTGGCCGGCGCCTGCCAGTCTGGCGGCGCCACGACTACGCCCACCGCGATACCGACCGCGATACCGACAGCAATACAGACCGCCACGCCGACCCTGGCTCCCCACGGCGTTTTCAGCTCAACCGGGCCTATCTCGAGCAATCGGGCGTGGGGGCACACCGCGACCTTGCTGGCAAGCGGCAAGGTCCTGATCACCGGAGGCGTGGGCGGCAGCTCTGCCTCCCAGGCGTCGGCGGAGCTGTATGACCCGGCCACCGACTCGTTCAGCCCGACCGGGTCCATGTCGAGCGCTCGGACGGAACACACCGCGACCTTGCTGGCAAGCGGCAAGGTCCTGATCACCGGAGGCTATGACAACGACTCGCGGGTCTTCTGGGCGTCAGCGGAGCTGTATGACCCGGCCACCGGCTCGTTCAGCTCGACCGGGTCCATGTCGAGCGATACGGGATGTCCCATCGAGGGGTCGGGCATGCCTTCGATCCCGTTCAGCGAGCCGAGATCGGCCTGCCGGTCGAGACACACCGCGACCTTGCTGGCAAACGGCAAGGTCCTGATCACCGGAGGCACAGCGGCTGATGGGAGCGGCTACCTGGCGTCGGCCGAGCTGTATGACCCGGACACCGGCTCGTTCAGCCCGACCGGGTCCATGTCGAGCGCTCGTTCGAGGCCGACCGCGACCTTGCTGGCCAACGGCAAGGTGCTGATCGTCGGCGGCAGTGACACCAATGGCGCACTGGCGTCGGCGGAGCTGTATGACCCGGGCACAGGCTCGTTCAGCCCGACCGGGTCCATGCCCATCCCTCGGACGAGACACACCGCGACCTTGCTGGCAAACGGCAAGGTCCTGATTACCGGAGGCATGGAAGCCTCGGCTCTGCTGGACTCGGCGCAGCTGTATGACCCGGGCACAGGCGAGTTCAGCCCGACCGGCTCTATGTCCGGCCCTCGGGCCATCCACGCCGCCACTTTGCTGGCGAGCGGAAAGGTCCTCATCACCGGAGGCGAAATCCAAGGGGGCTCCCTGGCGTCGGCGGAGCTGTATGACCCGCACACCGGCTCGTTCAGCTCAACCGGGTCCATGTTGCACGCTCGGTGGGGACAGACCGCGACTCTGTTGGCAAGCGGCGAGGTCCTGATCATGGGAGGCGGGGGCGCGGGCATGCTGCCGCCGCCGGAGCTCTACACCCCATAACCGAGCGCTCTTCGGCTGCCGAGTGAATTCGGCCGCGGCCGCCTGGGCGTCATCTGCGCTCGGGCCTATCCCCGCCCGGGCGTCATCTGCCTCGACCGCCAAGGCCAGGACCTGAAGATCAAACGCCTGACCGACGAAGAGAAGGCTATCGTCGGCGCCAGACCTCTCGCCCCGAAAATGCCGAGCACATCCGATGAACCACGGACGAGAGCTAATGCGTCATGCGGAGCGCACCGAGCGCAGCGGTGGCCTGGCGCCGCCCATGGTCACGAGGACACGGCCGCGGTACAGACGTGGGATCCAGATCTCCGACGAGCGGGTTACCCGCGGCGCCACTCCTCTCGCCCCGACCATACGTACTAAACGAACGGGCAGCGTTTAGTACGAGGGGGACGTTTCCGAATGCATCCGACCAGCCGTGAGCGTCCGCCTCCGGCGTCGGATGGATTGTCACCGACTGGACGCCCAAGACCTCGACCTTCTCGAAGATGGCCTCGGTCAGGAGGCGTCGTCCTGAGTCGTCGGCAGCCTCCCACAGGGCGGGCAGATCTCGGAGCCATTCGAGAGCCTCCGCCGGCTCGACGGTCTTTGTGGAGGCCTTAGCTTCGGTCTCCTCTGCGTCGAGACGGGTCATCGTCTGGCCCAGGATCTTCATATCCCGGTCACGCAGGAAGCGGCTTGCGGCAAGCTCCCGCTCGCGCCCGATACGGGCCAAGGCGAACGCCGTGTCCGGCGATGTGGACAGGCCGCCCACGACCTGGGTCAGAGTCATGGCACCAACGTGGACGTGCTCCAGGATCTGAGGAACGAGGTCGTCGAAGACCTGGGCCTTGTAGCTCTCACCCCTCACGCGGCCGTCTCCCGGGCTCTTCCACGGCGTCTCCTTCGGGCGGGCGGCCTTGAATGCCGGGCAGGCGTCAACGTGGCGGTACCTACCGACGTGCCCCGTGAGACGGCGGCCGCAGGAGGCGCAGACGAGAAGGGTCGCGAGCGGGTAGGTCCGCTGGGACACCGGTCCGCGATTGCGGCGGGCGTAACGGGAGCGGACCACCGACGCCTGGTCCCAAAGACTTGCTGAAATCAGGGCAGGCCCACCGGACGTCTCGCCTGTCCGCAGCTGGCCGATGTACACGGGGTTCTTGAGGAGCTCGCGGACGTGCGTCAACTTCAGGCCGAGGGCGGTGGCTACTTCCCGGTCTGTCAGCCCGGATGCTGACATCTCGAACGCTCGACGGACTACCGGCGCCTTATCGGGGTCGATCACGAGCCGCTGAGGCGACCGTGGGCTTCCAGGATCGTCTCTCTCGCGCCGATAGCCAAGCGGGGGGCGGTTACCACCGGGCACTCCGAGGCGGCGACGCTTCGCCGCGTAGCCCTCACCAACACGGCGCGACAGCTTCCGGCTGAATGCCTCGGCATCGTGTGCTTCGCGCACCCACTCATCCCAGCCTCGGTCATCGGAGGAGAGGATGCCTTCGTCACAGACGTAGACCGCCGCACCCCGGGCATGCATCTCGTCCCGGAAGATCAGGGCCTGCTTGATGTTCCTCATAAAGCGACTGAAGTAGGGCACGACGAGAACGTCGTAGTCTTTGCCCGCCCTGTCGAGCATGTCCTTGAACTCGGACGTGGACCAGACTTCGGTCCAGCCTGAGGCCGCGACGGACCACTCGACACCAGTGTCGATCAACCCGAACTGCTGGATTGCGCGGTCCTGCTGCTCGCGCTGACTGTCCGGGCCGAACGCATCGAACTGCCCGGTGGTGGACTCGCGGAACCACCGAGCTGCCCGGAGATCTATCAATTCGCCCGCCTGGGCTGGCAACGCCTTCACGCGGTCCTCCGCTTGCTGCTCGGATCGAGAGTACCAGCATCTCGAAGACGGTTCCGGTGAGCTTGCTGGACCATGACCACCAGGGCCGTAACAAGGCGGTCAGCGGCGATGTTGACCTCGTGAGGATACGAGACCTGACGTGTCCGTCCGCCGCCATTCTCAAGTGTCTCTGCGGCCCTTCGATCACCGACAAGCTGGGCTGAGACCTGCACTGGCTCATCGGGAAGGGACTCGATGAGCGGCGGGCGAAAGACAGTACGGCGACTCGCCTTGTCGGGTCGAACGGCGGCAGCCTGGGAAGATAGGTTCTTCCGGCGCATCCCGAATCGCAAGGCGGACGGAAGCGACTTCCTGACCGCGCGTCCCGGGAGAGCCGGGTCGTTGGCCGCCTGCTTCCGCGTCTCGACGGCCATGCCCTAGTGTCCCTTGGCCACCGGCCGACGGTGCTCGGATGATGCCAGGCGAACCCTCCAGGGACTTCCGAAGCGGTTGCTCGGGCCCGAATCGGGCTTAGCCATCGGCACGTGGGAGGTCGGTTCTTACAGCTCTTACAAGATCCGTAAGTTCTGTGCGATCGTGATCGCGCCTGCCGAGGTAGGCGCGGAACATCGGCAGGGCGAAGTCGTAACGGGCCCGGCCGGTGCGATATAGGAGGCCGCGCTCAACGAGCCGGCGGACCAGAGTATCCAGGCTTGCCTGGTCGGGCAACGCGCGGCGAAGGTCCGCCACATCGACTGCAGTTCGCTTCCGCGCCATCGCGGCGAGGACGGCCTGCTCCGCCGGTGACGCCCCCTCGAACCGGTCCTCGAAGAACGCCAGGTCCAGTTCATGGAGGAGCGAAGGTTCGAGGGACCGATAGACGGCGGAGGTCAGCTCATCGGCCGGTGCAGCACGCCACAGATAGGCGCCGAAATACTGCAGGAAGTACGGATAGCCTCCGGTCGCCTCGACGATCTCGCCCACGACCGCCGTCGCGAATCGTCGCGAGGTTCGGGCGAGCGGGATCGTGAGTGCGTCCCATGCGTCGCCGCGCTCGAGGTTGGCCAGGACGACGTGTCGAAACATCCGCTCCGCATACGTTCGAGCGCGCTTCAGGTTGAGGCTCAGCGTCGGCAGGCCGGTCAGTACGACGCGGACATTCGGCTCACCCGAGCGCTGCACGGCGCCGAGCGCCGCGAGGAGCGAGGAGAGCGGATAGCGCTCACGTGATCGGTCGTCGGCGAGGAGATGGCCCTCGTCATACAGAAGAAGTGCCCCAGGACGACCGGCATCGTCGAGGGCGTCGGAGAGGCGGACGAGGGCATCGCGCATCCGATCCGCGGGCGAGCGAGGGGTGATAGGCCCCGGCTGGATCGAAACGCCGGCGACCGAGATCTTGGTCGGCCGGAGCAGACGGACGCCGTGTGCGACGGATTGCTCAAGCGCAGCCGCGAGGCCGCAGCGTCGAAGCAATGCGTCGGCGTCTTCCTCGATAGCCTCAGCCAAGCGGGCGTCGTCACGGTGGCGCTCCCCGAGCTCACGCTCGAGCGTCAGCCAGCCGGCGGCCTCGGCGCGGGCGGCTGCGGTCTCAACGAGTACCGTCTTGCCCGTTCCACGCAGTCCCGTGACCGTCCAGTTCGCGTGGAGCGGATGGGGGTCGGCAACGAACGCGTCGAACTCGGCGAGCG
>PLMA01000019.1:0-65420 GCA_003141455.1 Chloroflexota bacterium
TCGATGAGGGCACGGATGTTCTCCGTGGGGACGCCCGGCGGCATCCCCCCGCCGCCCGAGACGATGAGGCGGGCACGGTCGTCCACGGCCTCGAGCATCTCGGTCACGGCCCGCTCGACGTCGGCGGCCGTGCCGGTTGCGAGGACGTCCCGTGTCGGGACGTTGCCCAGCAGGGTGATCTGCCCGTTCGTCCAGCTCTTCATCTCGCTGAGTGTGTGCTGGATCCCGAAGTTGAGGAGGTTGATGCCGGCGTCGGCGAGGAGCGGCGCGGACGCCTTGCACGGCGCGTCGTTGTGGAAGAACTTCACCGTGACATCGGTGTCGTAGACCCGCCGAAGATACGGCAGGGCGAACGTCTCGAAGTCGCGACGGCTGACGAAGCCGACGATGTCGTCGAGCAGGAGGACTCCGTCGATCGTGGGGAAGCACTCGCGCTGATAGGCGATCCAGTCGACGAGAAAGTCCGTCACGCTGCCGAGCAGCCGGTGCATCGCCTCTGGATCGGTCTTGATCGCGGTGAGGAACTCGGTCGTCCCCATGAGGAACGATGCGATGTTCAGGGGGCCGCGGGCGACGGCGAAACGGATCTTGTGACCGCGCCGCTCGATCTCCGGCTGAACGTGCTGGAGCCGCTTGATCACGAACGGCAACAGGCCGTTCTTGCGCGAGTTGGGGGTCTCCAGCGCATCGACGTCCGCGACCGAGTGGAGGATCTTCTTGGTGAACGGGAACTCGTTCTCCTCCCAGACCGAGACCGAGCCGAACGCGGAAGGCTCGGTGCACATTCCGTATTCGGACCAGAAGCCGGGCAGGAACATCGTGTCGGGGAACGTGTCGATGGCTTTGAGGTTGTCCTCGAGGAAGGCGCGATCGTCGGTGAAGTAGTCGAGGATGGTGTGCCCGGCCCAGTTGGGCAGCCACGGGCTGTCGATGATGAAGCCGGTCGGCAGCGGGCGAACCACCTCGCCTCGGATGACCGATACGAGCTGGTCCCAGTGCTGGTCGTGCATGTCGCTATCCCCGGCTTGCGGCAATGTTCGGGCTTCCCATGAGCTGTCGCGCGACGTCGACCGCGGCGGTCGCCGTGTCGCCATAGCCGTCGGCCCCGATCGAGTCCGCGTATCGCTGCGTTACCGGCGCCCCACCGACCATGACCTTGACCTCCGACCGGAGGCCGGCCGCGTCCAGCGCCTCGAGCGTCGTCTTCATCGCCGGCATCGTTGTCGTGAGCAGCGCCGAGATACCGACGATATGGGGCCGGGCCTCCTGGACTGCCGAGACGAAGCGCGACGCCGGGATGTCNNTTCTTGCCGATGTCGTGCAGGTCGCCCTCCACGGTGGCCAGAAGGACACGACCTTCCGACTTGGCGCCGGTTTCCGCCAGGAGGGGCCGCAGGATCGCGAAGACCTCCTTGGTCGCCCGCGCGGAGATCAGCAGCTCGGGGACGAAGTACTCGCCCTCCTCGAAGAGCCGGCCCACTTCCGCCATCGCCGGGCTGATCCCCTCGGCGATGACGTCGACGGGGGAGACGCCGGCCGCCAGGGCCACGCCCGCGGCGTCGGCCGCTGCGCTCGCATCGCCCGTCAGAATCGCCTCGCGCAGGCTGGACAGTTGATCCATCAACCCGGTCCTTCTCCTCGACACCACGGGGTACGTGGAGGGATCATAGAGTTGAAACAGCAGTGCATGTGTTTCATAGCCAGTTTCCAACCGTCACCGAGGAACGCCCATGCAAACCCTGCTCGAACGCCTCTCCGGCGGCGGCGTCCTGGTCTCGGACGGCGCGATGGGTTCGCTCCTGCAGTCGCAGGGGCTGCCTCCCGGGGCGAGCCCGGAATCGTGGTGCCTGTCCCAACCTGACGTGGTCCGAGGGGTGGCTGAGGCGTATTTCGCCGCGGGCTCGGATGTGGTGCTCACCAACTCGTTCGGCGGTTCGCCTCTCAAGCTGGCGCGTCACGGCCTGGCAGAGCGCGCCCGGGAACTGAACTGCGCCGCGGCGAAGCTTGCCCGTGAGGCCGCCGGGAGCGGCAAGCTCGTCGCGGGCTCCGTGGGGCCGACGGGCCGGATCCTCCAGGACGAGGGTGGCGACGTTACTCCGGCACAGCTGTACGAGGCGTTTCGAGAGCAGGTCGAGGGCCTCGCCGACGGCGGCGTCGACGCGATCTGCGTGGAGACGATGAGCTCGCTCGCAGAGGCGCTCGAAGCGGTCCGGGCGGCCAAGGAGCACACCGGGCTGCCGGTCTTCTGCACGTTCAGCTTCGCCCTGGGACGCCGGGGGTTTCGGACCATGATGGGCGTCAGCCCGGAGCTCGCCGCACGTGAGGCCGCCGCGGCCGGCGCCGACGTCATCGGGACGAACTGCGGCAACGGGATCGACAACATGACCGAGATCGTCCGGCAGATGCGCGCGGCGGCGCCCGAGCGCCCGATCCTGGCCCAGCCCAATGCTGGGATGCCGGAGCTTGTCGACGGGGTCACGGTCTACCCGGAGACGCCCGAGTACATGTCGTCGCGAGTCGGTGAGCTGATCGCGGCGGGGGCCACCATTGTCGGCGGCTGCTGCGGCACGACGCCGCGGCACATCGCCGCTTTCGTCCAAGAGGTTCGCGGCCGCTGACCTGCCCGAGGGAGTGCGCGCCCGTCGATGCTGTCGGGCTACCCGACCGCGTGACCGACCAGCGTCCCCAGCCCGAAGGTGATGGCCGCGGCGAGCATGCCCAGCAGGACCTGCCGGCCACCCGTCCGCAGAACGCTCGAACCCGTCACCACCGTGATCGCCGCGCCTACGAGCATCAGGGCGATTGCGCTGACCGCGATCGAGGCCGCGACCGCGCCCATCCCCGAGGCGAAGATGAACGGCGACAGCGGCACGATCGCACCGAGCGCAAAGAGGACGAATGAAGTCGCCGCCGCGACCCAGGCGGAGCCGCCGAGCTCGTTCGGGTCGATGCCGAGCTCCTCGCGAGCCAGCGTGTCGACCGCATGGCCCAGGTCACCCGACACGATCGATTGGGACATATGGCGCGCCTGCTCGGCCGTGAGGCCCTTGGCCTGGTAGATGAGCGTCAGCTCCTCTTCCTCCTCGTCGGGGACCTGGAGCAGCTCCTCGCGCTCGACCTTGACCTGGTGCGCATAGAGTTCGCGGGCGCTCTGGACCGAAAGCCACTCCCCGATGGCCATCGACAGCGCGCCGGCGAGCATCCCCGCGAAGCCGGCGATCAGGACGGCGTGGCCGCCTTGCGAGGCCCCGGCCACGCCCATGGAGATGCTGAGGTTCGAAACGAGGCCGTCGTTGGCACCCAGCACGGCCGCGCGAAGCTGATTGCCGCCGCTGCCCCGGTGGCGGCCCTCGATGCTCGCGATCGTCCCGCCAGTGGCGCCGCCACCGGCGGCCAGCTCGCGGAAGAGGCGAGCGTGGGAACGCTCGTCGCCCGGCATGCGTGCCAGCGCCTCCGGCTGTTCGTCGTACATCGCCTGGTCCGAGGCCTCGCGCTCCGCGATCGTCGGTACTACCAGGCTCGGCCCGAAATAGCGGGCGATGAACATCAGAACCCGCGCTCGCCAGGCCGGACTCATGCGGCTCGTATCCACGCCGGCCGCTTCCAGCTGCTTTCGCCAGACGCCCGCGTGGATCTCCTCGATCTCGACCATGCGGGTGTAGAAGTCCTGGAGCATCCCGCTCGACTCTTTCTTCGCCAGCACCGAGTACAGGGCGACCGCATCGATCTCGCCCTGCAGGTTCTCGCGATAGCGGGAGATGTCGGCCTTCGTGACCGGCCCGGACGGCTGGGCGGGCGGCGTCGTGTTGGGACTCATGCCGGTAGTGTGGCTCAGCTCCGGCCGGACGACAACGCCCGGCGGTACCTGGGCGGCGGCGCGCTGTCCGCCCGCGGCGCGCTAGCCGCGCTCGGCGACCATCCTCCCGGTCGGTCGCTCTGGCAGCGGGCCCGGGATTTCGGTGCTCGGCATCCAGGCTCGGAAACGATCGCCCAGCTTGAAGCGGCGTTCTTTGCCCCATACGAAGACATCCGCACCGCCACCGTACGGGCAGAAAGCGTCGCCCGTGGCCGGGCAGAAGACGGCAATACGGGCGATGCTGTCGCGCGCCACCGCCAGCCACACCCGATCCATGCAGCTGCGTTGCCAGCTCAGCGTGGCCCCTACGAACTCGGCCCGACTCGGATCCTGCAGATAGCCGCCGAGCGTTTCGATCCAGGATTCCGGTGGAGTGATGGGCGTTGCCCCAAGAGCCGTCAGATCGGCCGTGTCTTCGTGCCCCGCGTCCAGATGGATGGCCAGAACCAGTACGGTCGTGCCGGTGAAGAGCGCGCTGGCCACGGCGTCGAACCGCGAGGCAGTCCGCTCGTCGTCTTCTCTGGTGGCCGGCTTGGCGCCGTCGCGGAGGAGGTGGATGCGCGTCCACACCGACTCGTGTGTGAAGCGCAGCATGAAGCCAACGGGCGGTTGCCCGGAGTACTGCGCCTGCCAGGCGTCGAGCGCTTCGTCGACGTTCATCGGTGGCCCTTGCTGGAACTCGCCGCTAAGACCGCATCCCCCACGCTGCCGGCAGCCAGCACCCGCGACCTACCGGGCGTGAGCGTGGCATGCGGGGGCGAAGCTCGGGCATACCGTACCCGGAATGAGATGTACATACAACGTGATCGCCCGCCGATCGACCCGGGCAGGAAGTCGCCGGCGTGGCTCGGAGGAGCGGCCGGCGAACCGGACGCCAACGCGATGCCCCTCGATGCCTCGCGGCAGGCGACGCCTTAGGGCGATGCCTCGGCGCCTGCGTCAGGCCGACGCCTCATGGCGCTGCGGCGAGCCGAGGTTGGCTGCCGGCTCATCTTCGAGCTCGGCCTGGTCGCTGGCCTCCCATACCTCGTAGTGCTGGACCTCGTAGGTCTCGAACACATCGGACGCGCCACGGCTCAGTACGGGCGTGTCGAGCAGGTCCGTGCCACCCACCCAGCGATAGAGCGAATTGAGATCCCGCCACACGCTGACGAACAGGACCTCCTCGCTGCCGTCCCCGTAAGTCTGACGGCCGACATGGCCGCATAGGAATCCGTCGTGCCCGTGCGCGTCGCTCAGAGCCCCATGCGCCTGCGCCCGGAACTCCGCAAGACTCTCCGGTTGAACCTGGCCGCGAAGGACCCCGATTATCAAGCTTCTCCCCGCACTGAACAGGAACGCCGCCTACCGCGATTCTCGGGCACGGCAGCCCGATCGGGAATAACAGGGCCATATCAAGGCGAGCGTGGCCCGGCGGCAAAATCATCAATCTGGGCCCGGACCGGCCGCAGGACCGCTGTTTCGAGGGTCGCCGGCCTTACATCCCGCTTACCTGCGTCCCGAAGTCCCCGAAGGCGGCCCCAGCATCCTGATCCTCACCTCGGACGAAGCGCGACAAGGAGACGAACCCGGTGAACCGTCCAGCCAGGTACGTGATCAAGCTCGGAGCCACAGCCCTGCTCGTCGGCGCGGTCGCCGTGGGCTGCGCCGGGCACGACCGCGGCGCGGCAAACGGGCACACGAGCTCGAGTCCCGCCGCAACGGCGGCCCAGACCGACGCGGCCGAGGCTCTTCCGCCAGCGCCGGTTACCACGGTCGCTGAGGCCACGCCGGCTCCGGCCGACTCCCCGGCCCCGGGCGACTCCACGGCCTCGACGGGCCCGGCGAACGCTCCGGGAGCGACGGCCGACCCGCTCGACACCAACCTTTCGGACCTCGACCAGTTACTGAACGGCGTCAACAGCGCCCTCTCGGGCAGCGACGCCAGCGCATCCGGCGGCGAGTAATCGCCCTGAGAATGTAAGGAGCAATCCGATGAAGAACCGTGTCCCAGCCCTGTTCGCCAGCCTCGTGATTGGCGGCTCGCTCCTTCTGGTTTCCACGGGTGTCGTCGCCGCTGTGACGGCCCCAAGCGGACCGTCGGGCAAGGGCGTCTGCGCCACTGAAGCCGCCGCGGTCAAGGCGGGGGCGAGCGTCTCCACGCTTCGAGCCATGGCCGACTGCGAGGTCAATCGCCGCTTCGCGACCCTCAACCAGCTTGGCTCCAGGGTCTCCGGCTCAAAGGTACTGACCAGCTCCGACGCCGCCGCGCTCACTTCCGAAATCGGCTCGACGACGTCGGGCTTGACGAGCCTCAAGGCCACGATCGACGCTGAGACCTCGATTCCCGCATTGCGCGCCGAGATCGTCAGGATCGCGAGCGACTATCGCGTCTATCTGCTGGTCGGGCCCCAGGTCAACCTGGTCTCCGCGGCCGATGGAGTAGTCACCTCGCAGACGAGGTTCTCTAAGGTCAACACCAATCTCACGTCCCGGATAGCCGCTGCCAAGGCCGCCGGCAAGGACGTCACGGCCGCCCAGGCAGACCTGGACAAGATGAACGCTGCCGTGACGGCGGCCGTAGGGCTTGCCACACCGCTCCCCGCCGCCTTGCTGCCCCTCACGCCGGCTCAGTACAACGGCGGAACCGCCGGGCCCGTCCTGGCGAACGCAAGGACTGCTCTGGGCCAGGCCCGCGACCAGATCAAGGCCGCGGTCGCCGACGCCAAGGCCTGCCGCGACGCCCTCAAGTAGAACCACCGCTCCCACAGGGAAAGCGGCTTCCTCGCCAGGAGGAAGCCGCTTTCCGGCGCCCGCCTGCTTCTCCTCCCCGGATCGCGCGGCCAACCCACTTGCGAGCGCGGCGGCTTCACGCTCACGCCCATCCAGCTCGGGCGCTTCCCGGCTCGAATTTCAGGTGTGACTGGTACCTCCGTGGTGTCAAACTACGCTGCAGGGACTTGCGGGGTCCCGTATCGTCTCATTCACGGTCCGCGAAACACCGCCTTCATGTGCCTGCTCGAGAAGCGGAGGTCGTCATGGTCTGCGCAAGCTGCGGCGCCCAGGTCGATAGTCCCGGTAAGTTCTGCGCCAAGTGCGGGGCGCCCCTTCCCGAGGCCGCGCCGATCACATCCAACAACGACTTCGCGGCAGTGCCGCCGCCCCCGCCGGAGGCTCCGGCCGAGATCCCAGCTGAGCCTGCCTGGGCACGGCCCTCGACCGTTCCGGCCGAGGCCCCCGCTGCACCCGCCTGGGCAGAAACCCCTCCGGCGCCGGACGAGGCCCCGGCAGCGCCCGCGTGGGCGCAAACCCCGCCGCCTCCCCCTCCAGCCGCCCCACCCGTCTGGTCGGCAACGCCAGCGGCGCCGCCCGCCGCCCCGACCTGGCCTCAGCCGCCGGCCCAGCCGGCTGCGCCCCCACCGCCGGTGGGCGCCCAGCAGTACGGCGCTCCGCCCTACGGCGCCCCGCCCTATGGCGCCCCGCCCTACGGCGCTCCCCAGTACGGCGCTCCCCAGTACGCTCCTCAGTACGCCGCACCGGTCGCCGCCGCGGCTGGCACGGCCATGCTCGCGGCTCTCCTTGCCGCCGCCGGCGGCGCAGTCGCCGTCGGGTCGGCGTGGCTACCCTGGGCGGTCACAACCACCGGCGACTCGTTGATCAAGCCGATCGAGCAAACGGACACCTCAGACCTCGCGAACGGCTACTTTCTGATCGCGGCCGGCGCGGTGGCGGCAGCTTGCGGCCTCCTCTGGTTGCTCGGAATGGCCAGGACGGCCGGCTCTCGGACGCTTCTGAGCTTGGGCGCGATCGCCGGCGGCGCGGTCGTATTGGCGGTCGAGTTCGTAGCCATGAACCACATAAACGATCAGATCAGCCAGGGAAAGGCCCTTGGCTTCGCGGTGTCGATCGGTATCGCCCTGTACGTCGGAGCCGCAGGCGGCGTGGCGGCCGCCCTCGGAGGAGTGCTGGGGCTGACCTCGAAGCGCTAGCCTGGTCCCGCCAGCAGGCGAGCATCAGCCAGGCGACCGAGGCGCCCTGTCGCGCCGATCGACGACTATCGGACAAACACTAAAGTGAGGCCCTGCTCTTCGGAGCGGGGCCTCGTCCTGTGCCGGGTCCAGGTCGAGCGGAGGCCCTGCCCTTCGGAGCGGGGCCTCACTGTGTACCGGGTCCAGGTCGAAGATGACCGCCGGCCGCCGCGTTGCCGTCGCCCAAAGGACCTGGCGTCAAGGAATCCAGGGGCGCGGTCGCTTCGGCTCGCGCGACGGCGCCTCCTCGATAGGATGCGGGCCGATCCATTCGGAGCGATCTGGCTCGGGCTCGACCGGCCTGCGACGGGCAGAGCTTTCGTCCGGCGTGGCCGGCGCGCCCGGGGCGTCGACGCCGACTCCCTCCTCCGGGTGTGACCTCGGCCGGCGAGCGGCCGCCCGGGCCGCAATCGGCTTGGGCGGCGCCGGCGATGCGGTAGGACCGGGCAGCGCCGAAGGCGGGGCCGTAGTTGCTGGTATCCCCTGCCTGAGGGCGGACCGACTCGGGGTCAAGTCGGCGGCCCTCTGAACCGCAAGGCCCGCGGCTCCGGTCCCGGCGGCAGGAACCGCGTGCAGCCGCTTGGGGGCGGTGGCTTTCGGTGGTGCCTTCGGTTGGGCGAGCGCCAGGCTCTTGGGCTGCGCTTTCGGCTTCGCGACCGCCAACCCCTTCGGCGGCTCCTTCGGCTTCGCCAGCGCCAGGCCCTTCGGCTTCGAGCGGACCGCAGCGGCGCCCGTGCCTGAGACCGGGATCCGCTTGGCGGCACTGGCCCTGCCAGGTCCGGCTTGCATCAGGGCGACGGGAATCGCCTGAGGGGCGCGGCCGTCGATGCCCGCAATCAACCCGCGCACGAACTCGCAGATCCGGTCGGCTTCCTGGTCCATTCCTTTGAGAACCTGACCTTCGACCTGCACGGCGACGATACGGTGGCCGCCGCTGGCTTCCACGGACAGCTCGCTGACCGATAGCTTGGACCAGCGGACCAGCTTGGCCGTGGCCCGTGGTCCTTCTTCCGTCCCCGTCAATCGGACGGCCGCGGATATGACCCCGCCCGGCGTCGGCGCGAGAACCGCGTAGCGCATCTCGGGATCGTCCCCCCAGACCACCCAGCATTCCGAGTCGGGATCTGCCCCCAGATCCTGCAGGACCGGATTGAGAACGGCCATGACCCGGTTGCTCACCGAGTCCCGAGTAGGGGCCGCCTTCCGCCACTCGCTCAGTCGCATCGGATCGCCTCCAAGCCAACGCGGTGACTTTCACGCCATCGTGGTGAGGCTATCACGACACGGCTCGCGGACGACACCAATTCGATCTTGCGGACGACGCGACGGCAACCTCGCGAATGACGCGAGGCCGGATTCGGGGCGCGTATTCTCACTGCAGCGGCCCGCCGGGCGGCATTCGCCCGACTCGGGCCCAAGCCCCGAGCAAGGTCCGTCCCCGGCCCGGCGGCGAGTCTACGAGAGGTGGTGCACATGAGAGTTGACCGAGGTCGACTCAACTGGGGAGTCTTCTTCATCGTGCTGGGCGCCGTGCCGCTCGCGTATCACCAGGGAGCCCTGTCCAGCTCCGCTATCGGCGAAGCCTGGCGGCTATGGCCGTTCATCCTGGTGGGAATCGGGCTTGGCTTCGTCCTGTCGCGAACACCGGCGGCATTCCTGGGCGGCCTGGTCGTAGCGGCGACGTTCGGCCTCGTCCTCGGCGGCGTCTTCGCAGTCGGCCCCAACGTCGGCTGCGGCAACGGCGGCAACAGCCCCGCGACCGTCATCCGTGACGGCTCCTTTGGAGGAGCCTCGACGGTGAGCCTGCATCTGCGATGCGGGTCGGCGACGATCACCACATCCGCCGACGACCAGTGGCACGTAAACGCGACCAACGACGGCGGGAACGCCGCTCTGGTCAACTCGGACTCGACGTCGCTCGAGATCAACTCGAGTGGGGACCGTGGTGGGTGGACCGACCGAGGCAGGGACGACTGGCAGGTCGCACTGCCCCGCTCGAGTAAGGTTAGCCTCTCGTCCACACTCGATGTCGGGGATGCCCGATACCGCCTCTCCCAGGCGAACCTTTCGTCTGCGGCGTTCACCCTCAACCTGGGCTCCCTCCACGTCGATCTGACCGACGCCAGCTTGGGCAACCTGACCGTATCGACGAACCTGGGCTCGGCCTGGGTCGAGCTGGGCGGCTCATCCGACCTCAGCGGCGACCTCAAGACTAGCCTCGGGTCGCTCGAAGTCTGCGCTCCGCCGGAGCTTGGCCTTCAGATCACCTCAACCGGGAGTCTCTCGTCGAACGACTTCTCCGGTATCGGCATGTCCCAGGTCGGCGGCGTGTGGCAGACGAGCAACTACGCGACCGCCGCGCACAAAGCGAATCTGACCGTGAACACGAGCCTCGGCTCGCTGAAACTCCATCCTGCGGGAGGCTGCAAGTGAATCCTCGACGACTCTACCGTTCTGCCGATGACCGCATCCTCGCCGGAGTGTGCGGCGGGGTCGCGGCCTACTTCGACGTCGATCCCGTCATCGTCCGAATCATCTGGTTCTTGTCGGTGTTCTTCACCGGCTCGCTGACCTTCTGGGCCTACCTGATCATGATCTTCGTCGTCCCGATCGAACCCGCCGAATGGCCGCCACAGTCGCCGTGGGCCCCGGGTGGGGCTCCCGCAGGGTTCGCGGCCGGCTACGCGCCCCCGCCAGGCCCTTGGGGAGCGGCGCCGTCGGGCGGTGAGCCCGGCGCCACGGCCCCCGGAGCTACGGCCCCCGGAGCTACGGCCGGCCCAGACACTCCACCTGCGGGCACCGCTCCGGCCTCCGGTCCGGCACCTGCGCAGGCCGCTGCACCCGGCGGCTGGTCGGGCGACTGGTGGTCGCAGCGGCGCCAGGAGCGTTGGCAGAGACGGGCGGAGCGCTGGCAGCAGCGAGCCGAGAGGTTCGAAGGGCGCCGCGAACGCGGTCCAGGCCTCGTCTTCGGCCTGCTGCTGATCCTCGTCGGCGGAATGCTGGCCTGGCATCAAATCGATCCGAGCATCGACCTCGGCCTGTCGTGGCCGATCGTGATAATCGCCTTTGGCGTGATCCTCGTCGGCTCGTCAGTACGCCGGACCCAGCAGCCCTAGCTGGCCGGAGCACCGCGACGGCGCCGCCTCCGCAGCAGCACCAGCCCATAGACGACGAGTAGCGCGGAAGCGGCCAGGCCGGCCACCATCGCGACGTCACGAGCGCGCTGTGCTGAGATGCCGGATGCGTTGTCGGCGGGGCCGCCGGCTACGCCGCCCAGCTGAGCTGCGGCCGCGCCTCCGAGTGGAGTGGTACCGCCGGCACCACCGCGCCCGGAGATTCCCGCGACCATCGAGGCCGGCGATTCAGCCGGCTCGCGGCCCAACGAGGCTACGGCCGTCGCAGAGGGAGTGGCGGATTCCGTGGCTGCGGGAGTGGCGAGCTCCGCGGAGGCACTGGCCGCCGGCTGGTCCACGGTCGGCGCAGTCGCGGAAACCTGGCGCGGAGCGGGGAGAATCGGAGCGGGTGTCGGCGCCCGGGTCGGAGCGACGGTCGGAGCGGGCGTGGGATCCGGTGGCGGGGGCGGGGGCGGGACCAGATCGGGGAACGGCGACTGCGTCGGCGGGGAGTTGGTCCCGTTCGGGCCGCCCTGGCTCAACAGGCAGTCGTAGTAGTACGTGCCGTCCGCGGAGGTCCAGCCGCCGCATCCGATCCGATCGTACCCGCCCACGATGATCGCGGCGTGACTGCCGCTGCTCATCCACCCGAGGATGCCGTGGCCCGTCGTGGAGTAGCTGTAGGACTCAAAGGTGGAAGCTCTCCCCGCGTAGTCCACCAGGAACTGGCCGGTGCCGTAGCCGCCGTTCTGCAGCATGATCTCGCCCACGTTCCCGTAGTTGTACGTGGATTGGAGAATCGAGACGAACTTGACGTCCGGGCACAGACGCAGGCTGTGCGAGACGTAGTTGTTCTCGGCTCCGTCGCGCGCTCGTCCGAGCATCACGAGGGAGGGGTCGCTCGGGCAGGACATCGACGTGTCGCGGGCCAGGCCAGCTAGGAACGGGTCGAGTTGCAGAGGGGCAAGGCCGTTCGCCGCGCGAACGCCGTTGATCAGGCGCACGTATTCAGATGCTTCGGCACTGGCAGGACCGGACGCGGCACCTACGGAGGGAACCGCCAGAACCAGCGAGGCCGCAAGCCATAGCGCGCCCAATGCCAGGGCAGACGCGAGAACGCTGAGGCGCGGTCGGTGCGCACTTCGCACGGTGGTCTCCTCCGGACGGGTAGAGGCTGACGCGTCGAGGCTGGTCACGATCCCCCACCCCACTCCGGTGGGCCCAGGGCCGTGCGGCACAGTCTCTGGCACTCTGACAACCACCCGTTCAGGCGGCTAGGACGAGGTTCTGGCCCGCCGCAGTACCTGTCTGCGGGCTGTTCCGGGCCTTTTCCTACAGTCCAGTGCGAAGATCGGCCGCACAAGTGGTACTTCCGCGGCAAGCGGGTGAGAAGAAATCCCAACCCATTCGGCGCGGTTCCTTCACCCAAGCCACGGCTCGCGCTCCGGGAGAGGCCCGCGCGCAATCCGGAGCCGGCCTGGCAATTCCCGCGACCACTATGGGCGGTGGACGGTCCCCGAGCCGTCAGACGGCCGCCGCAAACCTACGACTGCGCCGCCTTGACGCACGGGAGCAACTGGGTGTCCGTGCGCTTGATGTGGGTGGTCAGCCAGCGCAGCATCTCGACCTCAACCCGCACCACCAGGTGGGCAGTGGCGCCGTCCCGCTCGAAGTCATCCCTCAAGGCCGCGAGCGTCACGACGAAGTCCTTGTGGGCAAGCAGGTTCTCTTCGGCAGCCGGGCACTTGTACATGACCATGCATTCTTCTTCGTGGCCGAAATGAGTGGCCGAGTAGGTGCCCAGTCGATCCAGCAACCCCTGGATCTCGGAGCCCGCCCGACCCTGGCTTACGGCGGCGAGCAGGTCGTTCAGCCAGGCAATGAGCTGCTTGTGCTGGGCGTCCACTGTGTCGATCCCGGTCGCCATCGACTGATCCCACTGGATGGTTGGCATATGAGTCTCCCCTGTCTATTGCCGGCCAGAGCCTCGTCGTGGTGGCTCCGGCCGCCCGTGCCGCGGGTTCGTCAGACGGACGATCCAGGCCCTTTTCAACCGGTCTTCAGATCGCCATTCTATGGTCGTCGCGGGTCCGCGCCCACGGATCTCGTCCGGCTTGTCCGGTGCAGGAGCCAAATCACATGACCGCCCCGCTATCCCCACCTGTCAGGCCGGCCCACGGCAACCGCAACCTGCTGCTCGTCATCATCGCCGTCTTGGTCCTGGCCGTGGCCGCAGCCGGCGCCTACGGACTCTGGTACATCCTAATCGGACCGGCGAGCCCCGCGGCCGTGACCGGGGAGGCACCGGTGATTCCGGCGAGCGCCTCGGTCTCTGCCCCAGCCTCGTTCGACGGCTCGTGGCAGGTGAACGACAGCCTCGGCTCGATGAACGACTTCAGCGCGTCCTGGGCGGGCTACCGAGTCCAGGAGCAGCTCGTAGGTGTCGGCGGCCATACCGCCGTCGGGCGAACGCCCAAGGTGTCCGGATCCATGACTCTCACGGGCTCGATCGTCGACAACGTCCAGATCACGGCCGACCTGACCGCGCTAGCCAGCGACGACCCCAATCGCGACGGCCAGCTGCACGGCCAGGCAATCGAGACCGACACCTATCCGACGGCGATGTTCAAGACGACCCAGCCGATCGATCTTGGAACGCTGCCGGCCGACGGCAAGATCGTCAGCGTCACCGCAACGGGCGCCCTGACCCTCCATGGCACGACCAAGACCGTCCAGATCACCCTTCAGGCGCAGCGCCAGGGCGGCATCATCGCGGTGGCCGGCTCGATGCCGGTCGTCTTCGGCGACTTCGGCTTCAAGGGGCCCAACTCCTTTTCGGTCGTGTCGGTTGACGATCACGGCACCATGGAATTGCACCTGCTGTTTACTCACGCCTGATGCCGATGCGGCGATGCCGCGGAGCCGCCCACAGGGATCGTAAGGAGAGGCGATGTCATTCATGCGCTTCCTCGGTGGCCGTTCGCCACAAGCCGCCATCGACCAGCCGCCCGCGGCCGCCGAGACGGAGGCCGTTCGCCATATCGTGGCCAGGCTGGAGGCCCTGCCTCCGGAGCGAGCCCGCTTCCTGGCCGGCATGGCATACGTCCTGGCCCGCGCCGCCTACGCGGACCTGGAGATCAGCGAAGCCGAGACCGCCGCGATGGAGCAGGAGCTGACGGGCTCCGGCCTGGATGCTTCCCAAATCGTGCTGGTCGTCGAGATGGCCAAGCTTCAGGAGAAGACCACGGGCGGGACGAGCGACTACCTCGTGACACGCGAGTTCAAGGAGCTGGCCACCCTCGAGCAGCGTCTGACCTTGCTGCGGGCGTGCTTTCGAGTCTGCGCCGCGGACGACTCCATAAGCGGGACGGAGACCGCGACGCTCGACGAGATCGCCAGCGAGCTCGACATGACCGGCAGGGAGACTGCGCCGATCCGGGCCGAGTATGCCGACAGGATCTCAGCCCGCCTGGGATTCGGATCTTTTTCGGACAAGCAGGACTGACTCGGGCGAGTAGATTCGGCGCCGCCGCCGCGGAGCCTACTGCGCGCCGCCTCCGAAGGGCCGCGGCGGAAGGACGAATTGGGGCTCCTTCGGTAAGCTGAATCCCTCGCCAACCCAGGCCCGTCACAGCCGCCGATGCTACCGGGGATCGCCATTCGATGAGCAGCTATCTCCGTGGGACGGCCGAAATCGTCCGAAGCTACCTGCGCATAGCCGCCCTGGTCCCGTCGGGCGGGGCCGGGCTGCTGAGCCTCCTCGTGGCGCTCAACTTGATCCTCGGCATCCTGCCGGTCCTCTTCGTCGTGGCCACGAGCGTGATGATCGGGCACGTCCCGGCGGCCGTGACCGGGGGCGTCGGCTCGTCCGAGTGGCAGGCCCTCGTCATCGCCTTCATCTTCGCCTCGGCGGCCTTCGTCGGCCAGCAGATCCTGGCTCCTCTCCAGGTCGCGCTGGGGGAGCTGATGGCGCGCCGCGTGGACGGCAAGATCCACCAGCGCCTCATCGTGGCTTCGCTTCGCAGCCCCGGAATCGGCCCACTCGAGGACCAGCGGATCCTCAACGACCTGAGCCAGGCCGTTCGAAACCTGGAGTTCGGCTTCCGGACGCCTGGGGTCGCGTGTGCAGCGTTGCTGTCCCTGCTGGCCCGCTATGCCCAGTTGCTCGGCTACGTCTTCCTCGTGGGCTTGGTCTTCTCGTGGCTCGCGGCGGCGGCGCTCCTGGCGACGACGATGATCTTCCGCAAGGGCAACCGCGGCGGACTTCGAACCTACGGCCGAGTCTTCTACGGGAACATCGAGACCCTGCGCGAGACGGACTACTACCGCGGCGTCGCGATCCATGCCGCGGCTGCCAAGGAGATTCGCGTCTTCGGCCTGTCCGGCTGGCTCTCGGGCAAGTACCGCGGGCTTCAGCTGGGGCTGCTCGAGAAGATCTGGGCCGAGCGGCGGCGGATCTACTTCGTCCCGTACCTGCGCTACACGGCCTTCGGGTTGATCGTGGCGGCGGTGGTCCTGGCCGCCCTGGGCCGGGCCGCCGCTCTGCACGAGCTGTCCCTAACGCAACTCGCCCTCGCTCTGCAAGCGGCGCTGGCAGCGCTGAGGCTGGGCGAGAACTACGCGGAGGCGGATACCCAGACCCAGTTCGGGATGTTCGCCTACGACGGGGTCCAGGACTTCGAGCGAGGCATGGCGGAGTACGAAGAACGCACAGTCCAGTTGGAGCCGCGCCGGGACCCGCACGGGCTGCCCCGCCAGGAGATCCGTTTCGAGGGGACGGGGTTCCACTACCCGGGCTCCGATCGGTCCGTCCTGGATGGCCTGGAATTGGTCCTGCCGGCCGGCCGTTGCACGGCCATCGTCGGCCTCAACGGAGCCGGCAAGACGACGGTGGTCAAGCTCCTCGCCCGCCTGTACGACCCGACCGAGGGCCGCCTGCTGGTCGACGGGATCGACCTCCGATCCTTTGACGTCGATGACTGGCGGCGGCAGATCGGGGTCATCTTCCAGGACTTCAACCGATACGAGCTGACGGCCGCCGAGAACATCGGCTTTGGGGCGATCGAGATCGCCGGCGACCGCGAGAGGCTCCGGGAAGCCGCCCGGCGCGCCGGCGTCCTCGCCACTCTGGAGCGGCTGCCCCTTGGACTGGACACGCCGCTCGCCCGCCAGTACGAGAACGGCGCCGAGCTCTCCGGGGGGCAGTGGCAGCGCGTTGCGATTGCGCGAGCGCTCTTCGCCCTGGAGAACGGGGCCTCGATCCTGGTCCTGGACGAGCCGACGGCAGCCCTGGACGTCCGGGCCGAGGCGGCCTTCTTCGACCGGTTCGTGGACGTGACTCGCGGGGCCACGGCGCTTCTCATCTCGCACCGCTTCTCGAGCGTCCGCCACGCCGACCGCATCGTCGTCCTGGAGCACGGCCACGTGATCGAGCAGGGCAGCCACGACGAGCTGGTAGCGCTGGGCGGCCGGTACGCGGAGCTATTCCGTCTCCAGGCGGAGCGGTTCGTCGACGAGGACGTGGACCTGGAGACCGTGAACGCCGCCGACATCGCCGGCGACGAAGAGTCGGACGATCGTGGGGGCTTCGCGGCACCCGAGCCCGTGGCATCGGCCGGGACGGAAGACGCCCGATGAACGAGACCCTCCGCAGCTCCTACCAGCTGATGCGGCTCTCCTGGGAGCAGAACCCCGTCAAGACGGTGATCGCCCTGGTCCTGGTCATGGGGAACGCCGTCTCGGCACCGCTCCTGGCGCTTGCGATGAAGTGGCTTACGGACGCGGCCGTCGCCGGCGACTCCGGGACGGCGGCCATCGCCGGTGCCGTAGTCGCCGCATTTGCCCTGGCCCTGCTGACCCTCGGGCACTTCGCTCACATCGCCTACTTCGAACTGTCCGAGATCAACCTCCTGACCATGGAGCAGCGCCTGATCGCCCTGGCCAACGGCTCAGCCGGAATCGAGCACCAGGAGCGGCCCGAGTACGCCGACAAGGCGACCGTCCTCGAGCAGGAGCTGCAGCAGGTTCAGGATGGCTTCTACGCGCTCCTGGCCCTCTCGAGTCTGGCGGTAGCGATCGCGATGACGGGCGTTCTGCTGGCCCTCCTCAACCCGGTCCTGCTGCTGTTGCCGCTGGTTGCCATCCCGCCTCTCGTTGCCGGTCGGAGGGCCCAGCTCACCCTGGACCGAGCCCGCGAGCAGACGGCCCAGGACACCCGCCTGGCCCAGCACTTCTTCCGCCTGGCGACGGCCGCCGGCCCGGCCAAGGAGCTGCGAGTCTTCCGGATTCAAGACGAGGTCCGCCGGCGTCACGCCGAGTTGTGGGAACGGACTACCAGACGGCTGTGGCGGGCACATCTGCGGGCGATGCTGCTCCGCACCGCCGGGCAGCTCGTCTTCGCGGCGGGCTACGTGGCGGGGGTGCTGATCGTGGTGAACGACGCGATCGGCGGCCGCCGCAGCGTCGGCGACGTGGTCCTGGCGATCACTCTCGCCGCGCAGGTGAACCAGCAGGTCGCGGCCGCCGTGTCGCTCCTCAACGACCTCCAGCGCATCGCCCGCGCATTCGCCCGCTTCGACGAGCTGGAGGAGTACGTCCGGGCCCGCGAACCCCGGGCGGCCGACCTGGCCGCCCCGTCCCGAATCCAGGACGGGATCCGCTTCGAGAACCTCGCCTTCCGGTATCCCGGAACCGAGCGAATGGTCCTGGAGGGCGTGGATCTCTTCCTGCCGGCCGGATCCACCGTGGCCATCGTCGGCGAGAACGGCGCGGGCAAGAGCACTCTCGTCAAGCTGCTGTGCCGCTTCTACGAGCCGACCGCGGGTCGCATCGTCGTCGACGGCGCGGACCTGGGCCGGATCCCGGTCACGGAGTGGCGGAGCCGGATCGCGTCGGGCTTCCAGGACTTCTTCCGTTTCGAGCTCCTGGCCCGCCGGACCGTGGGTGTCGGGGATCTCGCCCACCTCGAGGAAGTCCCGGCCGTCGAGGCGGCGCTCGAGCGCGCGCGCGCCGGCGACATCGCCACTCGCCTGCCCCACGGCCTTGAGACGCAGCTGGGCAAGACCTACACCGACGGGGTCGAGCTGTCCGGCGGGCAGTGGCAGAAGCTCGCGCTGGGGCGGGCGATGATGCGAGAGGTCCCACTGCTGCTGGTCCTGGACGAGCCCACGTCGGCGCTCGACGCGGAGGCGGAGCACGCCCTGTTCGAGAGGTACGCGGAGGGGGCGCGGCGAGTGGGTCAGGCGACGGGCGGCATCACCGTTCTCGTCTCGCACCGTTTCTCCACGGTCCGCATGGCCGATCTGATCATCGTCGTTGCCGAAGGCAAGGTGGTCGAGGCCGGTCCGCACGCGGCCCTGCTGCGGAACGGAGGCCTCTACTCCGAGCTGTACCAGCTGCAGGCCAGCGCGTACGAATGACGCCGGCCCACGGGCCGCCAAGCCCGGGTGGGCCCGGGAAGCGGCTCTGCGCCGACCGGGCCGCCAGCTACGGGGACCGTCGGGCGAGGGAGTGCCGGAAAGAGGCTCTACGCCGCCCCGAAGCTCTCTAGGCCGCGCGACGAGGCAAGCCGACCGAGTCGGTGCCGAACCAGGTGCCGGAGCTTCCCTGAACGATCGCCACGGCGTTCTCGAGAGCGCCGATGGCGGCGAAGCGGCCGCCGCCCCGGACGAACTCAGCGCACGCCCGGACCTTTGGAGCCATGGAGCCGGACGGCCAGGCCCCCACGGCCAGTCCCTCGAAGGCTTCGTCCACTGAAAGCCGCAGGATCGCCTCCTGGCGCGGCGTACCCCAGCGACGGTAGACGGCATCCACGTCGCTCAGCAGCACCAGACCGTCGGCGTCGACGGCGCGTGCCAGGACGACGGCCGCCAGGTCCTTGTCGATGACGGCTTCGCAGCCCTCAAGCAGACCGTCCGGTCCTTCGATGACGGGCACTCCCCCGCCGCCGGAAGCGACCACGAGAGTCCCGGAGTTCACGAGCGCGCGAATCGCGGCCGCCTCCAGGATCCGGATCGGCGCCGGCGACGGCACTACGCGGCGCCAGCTGCTTCCGTCCGGGGCGATGTCCCAGCCCCGGGTCCGGGCATGCTCGCGGGCCGTCTCCTCGTCGTAGATCGGCCCGACCGGCTTGGTTGGATTGCCGAAGGCCGGGTCGTCGCTCGCGACTACGGTCCGGGTCACGATCACCGCGATCTCACGGCGTTTGCCACGCTCGATGAACGCGTCGTTGAGGGCATTGGCCAGCAGGTAGCCGATCTGGCCTTGCGTCTCCGCGCCGAGCACGTCGAGCGGCGGCGCAGGCACCACGGACGCGGCCATCTCGGCCCCTATCGCAAGGAAGCCGACCTGCGGGCCGTTGCCGTGGGTGATGACGATCTCCGCCCGGCTCCCCTCGGCCAGAGTGACCAGGCCCCGCGCCGCCGCGATGAGGTTGTGGCGCTGGCCCGCCGTCGAGCCCGGCTCGCCCCGCCTTATCAGGGCGTTGCCGCCGAGCGCGATCGCCAGGCGTGTCACCCCAGACGCTCCCAGCGTTCTCGACCCGTGATCAGCAGATAGAGGAGTGCCTGCTCGGTGTACCAGCGGTTCTCGGCCTCGTCCCAGACGCGGGATCGCGGCCCGTCCATCACCTCGTCGGTGACCTCGTCGCCGCGATGGGCCGGCAGGCAGTGGAGGAAGATGGCTCGCGGAGCCGCCAGCGCCATGAGGGCGCCGTCCACGCAGTACCCGGCGAACTTTCGAGCCCGCTCCTCGAGTTCCTTCTCCTGGCCCATGCTGGCCCAGACATCCGTGTAGACGGCATCCGCGCCCCTTACCGCCGCCCTCGGGTCGTGGCCCAGTTCGATGCCGCCACCATTCACCAGGCAGTTGGCACGGGCCGCCTCGACGATCTCGGCCCGCGGTTCGTAGCCATCGGGGGCCGACACGGCCAGCGTGAAGCCCAGGTGCCCGGCAGCCTGGATCAGGGAGTGGCAGACGTTGTTGCCGTCGCCCACGAACGCGACGCGCAAGCCCGCGAAACCGCCGAACTCCTCCTGCAGGGTCATGACGTCCGCCAGGGCCTGGCAGGGGTGGTGGTCGTCGGTCAGGGCGTTGACGATCGGGATCGAGGCGTATCGCGCGAGTTCCTCGACCCTGGCCTGCTCGAAGGTTCGAATCACGAGCGCCGAGAGGTACCGCGACAGGACGCGGGCCGTGTCGGCGATCGTCTCGCTGTGGCCGAGCTGGAGCTCGTCGGAGCGGAGCGCGATCGGCAGCATGCCGAGGCCCCAGATGGCCGCTTCGAAGCTGACGCGCGTCCGCGTCGACGGCTTGTCGAAGATGAGACCCACCCTGCCGCCCGGGAGCGACTCGCGGGTCATGCCCTTGAGCTTCTTGGCGTCGGCCGCCAGGTCGAGGACGTGGCGGATCCCCTCGCTACCCAGGGAATCCAGAGTCAGCAGGTTCTTGGCCATCGCCGGACCCTCCTCTAGCGGCTCTACCCGGCCTTCGAGCCGGCACGCGCCAGCTCGACGATCGGCCCGAGGAGATCGGTCAGGCTCGGGGCACCGGACTGCGACGCCATCTCCTCGAGCTCATAGCGTACCCGGACTACGGGTTTGCGCAGACGCAGGACTCGAGTCAGGTCGATGGGAGTCGCCGACAGGACCAGGTCCGCCGGCATAGCGTTGAGGGTCGTCTCCAGCTCGCTCATCTGTCCCTGGCCGTATCCCATCGCGGGGATCAGGCGCTCGAGGGCCGGATAGCGGGCCAGCGTCTCGGCCAGCTCGCCGACGGCATACGGCACCGGGTCCACGATCTGGGCCGCGCCGTAGCGCCGCGCCGCAACGACGCCGGCGCCGTAGGTCATGCCGCCGTGCGTGAGCGTGGGGCCATCCTCGACGACGGCAACGCGCTTGCCCGCGATCTCGCCGCCCTGCAGCGTCAGCGACGAGCGGGCCAGGACAACCGGCGCATGCGGGTTCAGGGCGGCGACGTTGGCCTTCACCTCGGCGATCTGCTCGGGTGTGGCCGAGTCCATCTTGTTGACCACGATCACGTCGGCCATTCGAATGTTCGTCTCGCCGGGGTGGTAACGCAGCTCGTGGCCGGCCCGCAGCGGGTCCGCGATCACGATGAATAGGTCCGGCCGATAGAACGAGAAGTCGTTGTTGCCGCCCTCCCAGATGACGACGTCGGCCTCGGCCTCGGCCTGGCGCAGGATGGCCTCGTAGTCCACGCCGGCGTACATCACGCGTCCGGCGTCGAGGTGCGGCTCGTACTCTTCGCGCTCCTCGATCGTGGTCTCGTAGCGATCGAGATCCGCGAGCGTGGCGTAGCGCTGGACCCTCTGGGCGACCAGATCGCCGTAGGGCATGGGGTGGCGGACAACAACGACGCGCAAGCCTTCTTTCTCGAGCAGCGCGGCGAGGTACCGCGTCGTCTGGCTCTTGCCGGCACCGGTACGGGTGGCGCCCGTCGCGAGCACCGGCTTGACGCTGCGCAGCATCGTGCGCGCCGGTCCCAGCAGCTCGAAGTCGGCTCCACAGGCAAGAGCCCGGCTGGCCGAATGCATGACGAACTCGTGGGCGACATCGCTGTAGGCGAAGACGACCAGATCGACCGATTTCTCGGCGATCACGCGCTCCAGCTCCGACTCGGCGACGATGGGGATCCCCTCCGGATAGAGGGGCCCGGCCAGCTCCGGCGGGTAGCTTCGCCCGGCTATCCCGGGAATCTGAGACGCCGCCGCCGTGAACGCCACGACCTCAACGGTCGGGGCGTTCCGGTAGACGACGTTGAAGTCATGGAAGTCGCGTCCCGCCGACCCCATGATCACGACTCGCTTGCGATCCATCATTCCGGCCCTTCCGCGGTCGCGCAGTTGGGTATGCCCCGGCAGCGGACCTGGAGCCGACGAGCCGGTTCCGCTTCTGGTCCAGCGGTCGTCTAGCGATGGGTAGTGTCTCCGGCGGAACGATCGCGCGCAATCCCCCGCCTGACCGAGAGCACGGGCGCCCACCAGGCGGTTCGATGCGGGTAGGTCCGGCTATGGCCGGCCCGCGGGCGCCGTTCTGGCTCGCGGTCGGTATCGCCTCCCGACTAACGGGCCGGCCGTCTGCCCAGTGACGCAGCGACCCGCGGGGTCACGCGATTCGGACTCAGGGTCCGGTCAGGAACTGGAACATCCCAAAGACGCCTGCGGCGAGCAGGACGATCGTCAGCGCCCACAGCACCGCCGTGTGGCGGCGCGAGTTGACCAGGTCGCCCAGCAGTTCGCGGTCGCTGGTGAGGCGGACGAGGAACGACAGTGGGAGGGCCAGGACTATGACGTTGAAGACCATCGCTCCCACGCACACGCGCACCAGGTCGCGCGAGAAGAGGGCCACCGCGGCGGCGGGGAGAACCTCGAGCAGGTAGACGGCGTAGAAGCGGCGCGCCTGGTTGGGCCGGAGGTTCAGGCTGTGCGGCCAGCCCAACAGCTCCCCCACGCTCCACGCTGCCGAGAGCGACACGACCACCAGGGCGAGCAGGCCCGAAC
Source organism: Chloroflexota bacterium (assembly GCA_003141455.1). Classification (GTDB taxonomy): domain Bacteria; phylum Chloroflexota; class Limnocylindria; order Limnocylindrales; family CSP1-4; genus Fen-1039. The sequence continues at coordinate 22,495 of PLMA01000019.1, forward strand.
CGATCAGTCCGATCGCGATCAGCCAGCCCGCGCTGCCGCCGGCCAGCCGCGCCAGCCCCTCCGGCAGCTCCGCCACGTTGGCGGGAAGCCCCGCAACCGGCGGCGCGGACTCCATGGCGGCGGCCGAGGCGATGACGATAGTCGCCATCAGGGCCTGGCTGGCGAAGGCGCCTAGCAGCGTCTCGATGCGGGAGCCGCGCAGGTCTTCGCGGGCCAGCTTCTTGTCCACGCTGGCGGATTGCTGATAGAAGAGCATCCACGGCATGACCGAGGCCCCGATCATCGCCACTACCAGGGCGAAGTAGTCGGGTGGAAGGTCATTTGGCACAGGGTTCAGATCGGAGGCCAGATGGCCCAGATCCGGGTGGCCGACGATCGCCAGGACGACGAAGCTGAAGAGAGCCAGCGAAAGCACGAGGGCAAGCCGCTCGAAGACCGAGTAGCCGCCCGTCAGCACCATGCCGGCATGGACCGCCAGCGCACCGATGATCGCGAGAGGAGCCGGGATGCCCAGGATGGCCGCTCCGAGTGCGATCCCCGCGAACTCGGCCACGTAGGCCACGAAGTTGATCACGGCCATGCCGGCGACCGATACCACCGCCCAGCCTGTCCCATAGCGGACACGAACCAGTTCCGCGTGGCCCTTGCCGGTGGCCAGCGCCAGGCGAGCGGTCATCTCCTGAACCAGGAACAGCACCGGCACCAGGGCAAAGAGCGGCAGCAGTAGGGCATACCCGGATGCGGTGCCGCCCTTGCCTGCGGTGACCACGCTCGGCGCGTCCACGTCGGCCAGCATCACGACCCACGCCGGCCCTACGATCCGGAGCCAGCGGAGAAGCGCCGGTGCACGCGCGAACCCGGCGAGGGAGCGGAGGCCTTCGAGCGCGGTCACCGGCCAACCATAACCGAGCCCGTAATCGATCCGGAGGGCCGAGTGAACCACGCGGCCGGGCTCTCCTGCCCGTTCGGCGGGGCCGCGCAGCCCGAATGAGAGGCACCCACGGCGGGATTCCGCCGGACCGATGGTCAGCTCTTGCTGCCGGAAGCCTCCGGTACGTCTTCCGTGGCCACAAGATCGACCCCGAGGCGCTCGAGCGCGCTCAGAACTGCCCTCATCGAGGCCGTGGTGATGTTCGGGTCCATTCCAACGCCCCAGCGAACCTCGTCGTGCGAGCGGACCTCGACGTAGGCCACGGCCGTGGCCTCCTCGCCCGCGCCGAGGGCGTGCTCGGCGTAGTCGAGGACGTCTACCTCGATCCTCAGGTCCCGGCGCAGAGCGTGGACCAGGGCCGAGATCGGGCCGTTGCCGTGGCCGGAGATCGTGTGCGGAACACCGGCGGCGGCCGTGGCCAGCTGCGCCCGAACCGTCACTCCGTCCGAGCTGGACGAGGTTTCGTAGCCCGCCAGCCGCGTCCGCGGCCCCTCCGGCAAGTACTCAGCCGCGAAGGCATCCCACATCTCCTCGGGCGTGATCTCCGTGCCGCTCCCTTCGGTGATCACCTTGATACAGCGGCTGAACTCGATCTGCAGCCGGCGCGGCAGATCCATGCCGTGCTCGTTCTTCATGATGTAGGCAACGCCACCCTTGCCGGATTGGCTGTTGACCCGGATGACCGCCTCGTAGCTGCGGCCGACATGCTTCGGATCGATCGGCAGGTACGGGACCTCCCAGGTCGAGTAGTCCGCCGGGAGCGCCTCCATTCCCTTCTTGATGGCGTCCTGATGCGATCCGGAGAACGACGTGTAGACGAGGTCGCCCACGTAAGGGTGGCGCGGCTCTACGGGCAGGCGATTGCAGTGCTCGGCCACACGGCGCAGCGCGTCGATGTCGCTTATGTCGAGCTTGGGGTCGACCCCCTGGCTGAACATGTTCATGGCCAGGTTGACCACGTCCACGTTGCCGGTCCGCTCGCCGTTACCGAAGAGCGTGCCTTCGATACGGTCCGCGCCCGCCATGATGCCGAACTCGGCCGCGGCCACGGCCGTGCCACGGTCGTTGTGCGGGTGCAGGGACAGGATCACGGACCCTCGCCGGGGCACGTTGCGATGGAACCACTCGATGGCGTCGCCGTAGATGTTCGGCGTGTACATCTCCACCGTCGCCGGCAGGTTGAGGATGATCGGCCGCTTCGGCGTCGGCTGGATGACGTTCATCACCGCGGCGCAGACCTCGACCGCATAGTCGAGCTCCGTCCCGGTGAAGCTCTCCGGCGAGTACTCGTACCGGATATCGGTGCCGGGGACGCGGGCCTCCTGCTCCAGGCATACCTTGGCCGCGTCGACGGCGATCTTCGTCACGCCTTCCTTTTCCAGGCGGAAGACGACGCGCCGCTGCAACACGGACGTCGAGTTGTAGAAGTGGACGATCGCGCGCCTCGCCCCCTCGAGGCACTCGTACGTCCGCTCGATGAGCTCGCGGCGGCACTGCGTCAGGACCTGGATCGTGACGTCGTCCGGGATCAGGTCTTCCTCGATGAGCTGGCGGACGAAGTCGAAGTCCGGCTGCGACGCAGACGGGAAGCCGACCTCGATCTCCTTGAAGCCCATTCCCACCAGGGCCCGAAACATGCGCAGCTTGCGACCCGGGTCCATCGGGTCGATGAGGGCCTGGTTGCCGTCGCGCAGGTCGACGGAGCACCAGACGGGCGCTTGCTCGATCTGGCGGTTCGGCCACTCGCGGTCCGGAAGGCGGAGCGGCAAGGGGCGGAAGGGTACGTACTTCTCGACCGGCATCTTCTTGGGGCGGGCTGGATCGGGAGGCATCTTTCGAATCCTTCTTGGTCTCTTGGCTGGTCCGCGGTGGATCGCTGCGGCTGGGCGGGTTGTCGGGGAAACAAAAACCTCCTGCGCTGGCGCAGGAGGCAGTCGGCGAGCACCCAACGGCGCTCGCCTCAGGTAAGGAGCAGGCTGCTGTCGAAGCGGTCCCTGTTCATCGTGCCGCGTAGTGTAGTCGGTCACGGCAAAGGGCGCGACCGGTACTTGAGGCCGCCGGCGCGGAGAGGCCGGTCGATCGGTCGGGAGGGAATGGCTCCGGCGGTAGGATTCGAACCTACGACCAAGCGGTTAACAGCCGCCCGCTCTACCACTGAGCTACGCCGGAGCGAATCGATCGCCTGAGTGATCGCCTGAGTGATCGCTCGCGATCCGAGGCGCCGCCGCGGCGCCGCGCGACAGAATAGCACGGCGTCGCCGCGGCGCGAACGGCCCCCTCGACTCGCGGGTACCGGCGCCCGACCAGACGGGATCGGCGCCCGGTCGGCGCCCGACCTACTTTTCGACCGGAAGGTCCGGCCGGTTGCCCCACTCCTCCCAAGACTCGGCGTAGTTGCGAACCTCCGTCAACCCGGCCAACTCGTGGAGCACGAACCAGACGAGTGCCGCCCGGACACCGCCCTGGCAGTAGGTGGCGCGCAACTCTCCGGGGTTCACGCCACTGCCTTCGAGGATGGCCACGGCCTCCGCTGCCGGCCGGAGCCGCCCGTCCGGCGCGACGAAATCGGCGAAGAGCCGCTGCCGCGAACCCGCGATCCGGCCGCCCCGTGCCGCCATGACGTCGCCCCCCAGGAACTCGTCTATTCTCCGCACGTCCAGCAGACGCGTTGGGCCGCCTGGCGGGCTCGCCTCGCGGCTCCAGGCCAGCACCTGCTCGGCCGTGGCGATGAGGGAGTCGTCCCGCTCGTGCAGCGGTTCCGTGGCTTCGACCCGGGCGGGTTCGGTGGCGTCGGCGGTCGTCTCTCGACCGTCCGCCTGCCAGACCTTGAGGCCGCCGTCGAGCACGTGGAGTCGCTCGGCCGGAAACCCATACAGGCGCAGCAGCCAGTAGCCCCGGATGGCATGGCGACCTTGGCCGGCGTCGTCGTAGAAGACGATCCGGTCGCCCGGAGCCACTCCCCATCGAGCGAGGCTCTCGCTGACTTCCTCGCGGTTCGGGACCAGGTAGGTCCGCTTGACCGCGCCTGTCTCGGGCCGCACGCCCGCTTTGGCCAGATCCACGTGCAAGTCCACAAAGATGGCTCCCGGCACGTGCCCCTGGTCGTAGGCCTTGCGATCCGTCGAAACATGTACCAGCCGGAGGTCGGAGTCGCCCAAGTGCTCGGCCAGCCACTCGGCGGAGACGATCGGTCCAGGTTGCGTGGCGTTCATAAGCCTCCTCCGGGCTAGTGCGTGACGCCGTTAGGGTATCCCGTGCCCGACACGCTGCCGATCACAGAAGCAGAATCCCGCTCCGGTCCGGCCCGGCCCGGGGGCCCGCTGCTCCTCCCTACTCCAGGTAGTCCCTGAGCTTGCGGGAGCGCGACGGGTGGCGCAACTTGCGCAGCGCCTTCGCTTCGATCTGGCGGATCCGCTCGCGGGTGACGCCAAATTCCTTGCCTACCTCCTCCAAGGTCCGAGCGCGACCGTCCTCCAGGCCGAATCGGAGCTGCAGCACCCGCCGCTCGCGGCCGGTCAGCGAGTCCAGGACCGCCTCCACCTGCTCCTTCAGGAGCTGAGCCGTAGCAGCCTCGGCCGGTGCCTGGGCTTCGCGATCCTCGATGAAGTCGCCGAGGCGGGAGTCCTCCTCTTTGCCGATCGGCTTGTCGAGCGAGACCGGCTCCTGGCTGACCTTGATGATCTCGCGGACCTTGTCCGGGGTGATCACCGCCTCCTGACCCTTGCTCATCGCCTCGGCGATCTCCTCGATCGTCGGCTCGCGGCCAAGCTCTCCGAGCAGGTTTCGACTCACCTTCACGAAGCGGTTGATCGTCTCGACCATGTGGACCGGGATGCGGATCGTTCGCGCCTGGTCCGCGATGGAGCGCGTAATGGCCTGGCGAATCCACCACGTCGCGTATGTGCTGAACTTGAAGCCCTTCTCGTAGTCGAACTTCTCGACCGCCCGGATGAGGCCGATGTTGCCTTCCTGAATCAGGTCGAGGAAGCCCATGCCACGGCCCATGTACTTGCGACCGATCGAAACGACCAGACGCAGGTTCGCCGACGTGAGGTGCTCTCGTGCGTCCTGACCTGCCCTGACGATCACTCCCCGGCGGTCGCGTAGCCTCGTGCCGGCCGGGACGGAAGGATCCCAGCCCATCTCACGGAGCAGCTCCGCATCGTTGCCGGTCTCCATCCAGGTGCGAAGCCGCTCCCACGCCACCTCGCGCGTCCAGTCGTAGATCGCTCGGAGTCCCGGGTCGTCGCGCGACTCCAGGTCTCCGTTGTGGACGGCGACGAATGCGAAGTCGACCACCGCCACGAGCCCATCCGCGTCAGGCGCCGTGCCGTAGGTGCCAAGCAGCGCCTTCGCGTCCCGGAGCAGGCCTCTGGTGGGCTCGCCGATCGCATTGCGCCCCGCTCGCGCCAGCGCGAAGTCCGGCACCTGGGGTTGACTCCCGGCGGCGAAAGAGGCTCGGACCATCCGTTCGGTGTCGAGTCCGTAGGGCAGCCTGTACTGGGCGTGCCGAACTCGCGTCTTCTGCTCCGCATGGTTCCGGGTCCACTCGAATAGCGACAGGATCGCCTTCCACGGCTCCTCGGCGATCTGCTCGCCCAGCTCGATCGCCTTGGCCAGAACCACCTCTTCCTCGGCCGTCAGCAGCGCGACGCGACCGATCTCCCGAAGGTACATCCTGACGGGGTCGTCGAGCCCGACCATATCCGCGGAGAGCGCCTCGATCTCCTGCGGCGTCGGTTCCTCGACTGTCGCCGGATCGACTCGCTGGGGGTAGGGATACGCGGCGCCGGTGTCCTCGGCGGCCGGGTCGGCATCGAGCGCGAGCGCTCCGTCAATGAAGGGGCTGGCGGTGGTGACTGGCATCGGCTCCTCTCTAGTCCCCGAACATAGTCGTGGACGTTCGGGTGGCTGGGCACAGGACAGGGAGACTACGGGGTGGCGTTCAGCGTCGGTAGGGTCGGAGGCAAGACGAAGGAAGGCCGAACCGATCTTGTCTTCTCGAGACCGCGCCTGGTCCAATAGCGGCGGTCGAGCGCGAGCGACCGAAGTCGCCTCTGGGGCCGCGAATAGGACGCCCGCGCCACGCGCCAAGCGCCACGCGCCAAGCGCCGCGCGCCGCGCCCAACGGCCCCCGACTCCTTCCCTATTCCAGATAGTCCTTGAGCTTGCGGGAGCGCGACGGGTGGCGCAGCTTGCGCAGCGCCTTCGCCTCGATCTGGCGGATCCGCTCGCGGGTGACGTTGAACTCCTTGCCTACCTCCTCCAAGGTCCGGGCGCGCCCGTCCTCCAGGCCGAATCGGAGCTGAAGCACCCGCCGCTCGCGGCCGGTCAGCGAATCCAGCACCGCCTCCACCTGCTCCTTGAGGAGCTGATGTGAAGCGGCTTCGGCGGGCGCCAGTGCCCCCCGGTCCTCGATGAAGTCGCCCAGGTGCGAATCCTCCTCCTCGCCGATCGGCGTCTCAAGAGAAACCGGCTCCTGGCTGACCTTGATGATCTCGCGGACCTTCTCCGGGGTCACGACCTGCTCCTGGCCCTTGGACATCGCCTCGGCGATCTCCTCAACCGTGGGTTCGCGGCCCAGCTCCTGGAGCAGAGTCCGCGAGACCCGGATCAGGCGGTTGATCGTCTCGACCATGTGGACGGGGATGCGGATCGTGCGGGCCTGGTCGGCGATAGCGCGCGTGATGGCCTGCCGGATCCACCACGTGGCATACGTGCTGAACTTGTAGCCCTTCTCGTAGTCGAACTTCTCGACCGCCCGGATTAGGCCGATGTTGCCCTCCTGGATGAGGTCCAGGAATGACATGCCGCGGCCGATGTACTTCTTCGCGATCGACACGACGAGCCGCAGGTTCGCCGACGTGAGTTGCTCTCGGGCGTCGCGGCCGATTCGAACCAATTCGCCCTTGCGATGGGCCAGCTTCGTGTTGGTCGGAACCTCGGGATCCCAGCCGAGACGCTTCAGCAGATCCGCGTCGGGGCCGGTCTCGACCCAGCGCCGCAACGCCGGGTGCGCCACAGCGTCGCGCGTCCAGTCGTAGATCGCCCGGAGGCCCGTGTTGTCTCGCGAGTCCAGGTCACCGTTGTGCACGGCGAAGTACGCCCAGTCGAGCAACTTCAGGAACGATTCCGCCGTGAGCGACTCGTTGTAGGCCGTCACCAGGTGGCGACCTTCCTTGATCAGGTCCCTGGTGCCGTCGGTCGTGGCTTCCTTGCCCGCCTTGATCAGGTGGAAGTCGACCGTCGGAACGAGCAGGTCCGCGGCATCCTCAGCCGAGACAGCATCGGCAACCATTCGGGCGGCTTCCGGTCCGAAAGGCAGCCTGTACTGGGGCTTGATGGTGCGAGTCTTGCGCTCGGTATCGTGGTTGGTCCATTCGTGGAGCGAGACGATCCCCTTCCAGGGCTCCTCGACCAGTTGCTCGCCGAGCTCGATGGCCTTGGCCAGGACGACCTCTTCCTCAGCCGTGAGGAGGGCGACCTTGCCGATCTCCTTCAGGTACATCCGGACCGGGTCATCGATCCCGATCATGTCCGCCGAGAGAGCTTCCAGCTCTTCCTGGGTCGGCTCCTCGAGAGCCTCCGCGTCCAGCTTGGCCGGGGCCTCGCCTGGGACTCGTGGCTCGGCGAGGGCGTCTTCCTCGACAACCTCTACGCCCAAATCGGCCGCGTCTTCATCCAGCGCGTCGGCGGGCGCCACTTCCTCTTCGTCCTCCGAGAGGAGCTCGTCGTCCAGCGCCTCGTCGTCCGCGAGGCCTCGAGGGGTGCGCACGCCCGCGAGCTTGGCCTCCTCAAGATCCGCCTTGCGGCGGCTGCCGCCGGAGAGGGCTACCTCAACGAGCTGCTTGTCAAGGGGATCGGTCATCGGTGTCCTCCAGCGGAAGCCAGGAGGCTCGAGTCTTGCCGGCGTCGGCCCAGCGACTTGAGAGCCTCATATAGGTTGCGGTTGGTTTCGAGAAGCCGAGCCTTTGACTCTGTGTCTCCGGCTGCCTCGGCCTCGATGATCTCGGCGTGTATGTAGTCGATCTGGGCCTTGAGGCGGTCCGCTTCGAGCGCCAGCAGGCACTGGTCGACTCCTTTGCGAACGCGGTCGCCACTCAGTTCGTTCGGATCCGGGCCGCGCTCCGCGTATAGCGCGATGGCCAGACCGTGCAGCTCCGCCGGCAGCGCGTCCAGGAAGCGCATGCGCTCGAAGCGACCGCCGCCGCCCGCTTCGCTGTCGCGCTCGCGGTCGGCCAGCATCGCCGCCAGCAACTCCCGCGCCGGAGTGCTGGGGAGTTGCGCGCTCTGGGCCCGCAGCGTCTCGGCGACTCGTTCCTGCTGCTCGGGGACAAGCAGAAGGAGCCGGAGCAGCTTGCGCTCGTCGAGAGACACCGCCTTCAGCTCGACCCTGGTGTCGATGCTGTCCGGGGCCGAGATGACGGCATCGGCGGTGAAGCGGCCGCTCCCGCCGCCCGAACCGGCGCGGCCCGACCGCCCATCCGCGCCCGACCCCGCCATCGGCGTCGGGGCTCGCATGGCCTCGAGCAGGACCCTCTCCTCCACTCCTGTTCGGCGGGCAAGAGCCTGGAGATAGCTGTCGCGCACGACCGGGTCGCGGATCTCTCGCAGCAGCGGTATCAGTGCCCCCACGGCGTGACGCCGGCCCTCGGGGGTGCGCGTCGGGAATGCCGTGGCGTAGTAGTCGATGAGGAACTCCATGATCGGCTGGGCGGTGCGGATCGCCTCCCGCCAGAGATCGGGCGACTCGCGGATCACCTCGTCCGGGTCTTTGCCTTCGGGGAGGCGGGCGACCTGTACGCGCGTGATCTCGACGCCGGTCTCCTCCGCGGCGAGGGCCCCGATCAGGTGGAACAGCTCCGTCCCGCCGATGGAGCCGGCATGCTGACCGGCCGGGTCGACGTCGTAGGCCAGGACGATTCGGTTGGTGTAGCGAGCGATGACCGCGACCTGGGCCGGCGTGAGGGCCGTGCCGAGGCTGGCCACGACGTTCTCGAAGCCGGCTTGGTGGGCCATCAGCGCGTCGGTGTAGCCCTCGACGAGAACCGCTTCTTCCCGGCGGCGCATCTCGTTGCGGGCCCGCTCGATCAGGTACAGCGTTCGGCTCTTGTCGAAGAGCCCGGTCGCGGGCGAGTTGAGGTATTTGGGCGCACTCGGATCCGAGACAGTCGCAGTGGGGCCCGTCGCCGGCAGGATCCGCCCGCCTATCCCCACCGCGTTCCCCCCCGCGTCGCGGATCGGGAAGATGACGCGCGAGCGGAACTTGTCGTAGGCGCCGCGCCCGCTCGACCGCTGGCTCGTCAGGCCCACCTCCGCCAGCTCCGACAGGGTCGCGTTGCGGCGGCTCTGGAGCATCTTGATCATCTGGTCCCAGCCGTCCGGCGCCCAACCGAGCTGGAACTTCTCGATCGTCTCGTCCGTGAAACCTCGACGGTGGAGGTATTCGAGCGCCGGCGCGCCCACCTTCGACTGCGTCAGGACGACGTGGTAGAAGGCGATCGCTTGCTCCAGCACCTCGCGCAGCCGGGCCTTTCGGGCGTCCTCGCGGGTCGTCCGCTCGTCGATCTCGATCCCGGCCTTGGCCGCCAGACGCTTGAGCGCCTCGGGAAAGTTCAGGCCCTCGCGCTTCATCACGAAGCTGAAGATGTCCCCTCCCTCACCGCAGCCGAAACAGTGCCAGCTATCGCGCGCCGGGGTCACGACGAAGCTCGGGGTCTTTTCGCCGTGGAATGGGCACAGCCCCTTGTAGATGGTGCCGGCCTTCTTGAGCGTGACCGCCTCGCTCACGACGTCGAAAACCGACAGCTTGTTCTTCACTTCGGCGGCAACGCCTACTGCCAAATCACATCTCCCGCCGAATCAGACGAGTCTCGAGCGCCTCGGGTTCGGAGTTTCGAAGGTCGCGGCGACGATCCTGGCCGGCAAACCTTTCGATCCGCTGACGATCCCGCCCGCCCCACCTCGGCTTCGCCGTCTCGCCCGCGCCCCGACCACCCTGACATAACTAACGGCCTGTCAAGTCTTGACAGGCCTTTCTGGGGCGGATTCTGCTCTTGACACGCCGATCTTGTCAAGAGGTTGTCAATACTCCCGGTCAGTATCCGGCCTCCACAGCCTCGATTTGCGTGACCCGGCCCTGACGGTCGAGACAGATGGCGCCGATGCTGCCGAAACGACCCGGTTGCCCATGGTCTGTCGGATTGAAGTCGGGCGCTTTCTGGAGAGTGACCCCGAAGTCGAGCTCGATCGTCGTCGCGGTGTCGTAGCCGGCCTGGCTACCAAGGCCGTAGCACCCCTTCGGCCAGCCACCCCAGTCATCGCGCAGGTTCGCGACCAGCACCCAGTTGTCCGGGCGGGTTCCGGCGATCAGGAGGTCGCCGGTGGTTTGACCCCCACTGATAACGTGGCCCTTGTAGTGCATGGTGAACGTCCGGCCATCGTCGAACGTGTACGTGTAGACCGTGTCGGGGCCGTCATAGGCCACGTCCTCAGATACCACGACGCCGATCACGTCGATCTCCTTGTGGGGCGTGGAGCAGCCGGCGACACCGGCGAGGACGCCCAGGAGCAAGGCCACAAGAGCGAGTCGTCCGACACCCATTGCCCTCATCTCGCCTCCCTCGATGTCCCGTCTGTTTCTGAATTCGAGCCTGGGAGGATTGTGGATCACCGAGGATCCGCCTGACATCGCCCCGCAGCGGAGACAGCCGCGTGGCAGGTCCCCGGCGCGGCTAATACACTCACGGCGAATGGGGGGAAGCGCCCTCTCTGCGCCCGTCATAGTGTCCGGAGGCATCATGCCCGCAGCCCGAGTATCTCGTGTTTCCAGCGGCGAGCGCACGGCGCCTCGGTCGCTTCAGCCCGACGACCTGTACCGCCTGCGCGTTCCTTCCCAGGTGCGCCTCGCGCCCGACGGACGCCTCGCGGTGTTCGCTCTGCAGGCGACCACGGCCCGCCGGGACGGGTACGTCCAGTCGATTTGGGTGGCGCCGACCGACGGAAGCGAGGAGCCCCGCCAGCTCACGCTCGGCGCGTGGCATGACGCATCCCCTCGAATCTCGCCGGACGGACGGCTGATGGCATTCCTGTCGGATCGGCGAACACTCGTCGAGCCCGCGCCCGCGTTTGGGCGTCCGAAGGCGGCATCCGCGGGTCGCGCGGCAGAGCCTTCGGACACGGCCGGGGGGCGGGAGGACGTCGTCCAGGTCTACGTCTTGCCGCTCGACCGCCCGGGCGAGGCGTTGCGGGTCACGGATCTTCCGCGGGGTGTAACCAGCTTCGAGTGGTCGCCCGATGGCAAGCGCCTCGCGGTGCTGAGCCCGTCGGCAGGGGCGACAAAGGACGAGGACCACCGGCGACGCGGCGTCGACGAGCCGGCAGCCAACGGAGTGCCGACATCGGACTACCGATACGTGGACCGGCTCTCGTTCCTGCACAACGGTCGCGGCTTCGTCTACGACAGCCGCCCGCAGCTGTGGGTCGTTAACCTCGAGCCCGGCGATGTGCGTCGCCTGACGAACGTCGACTGGTTCGTGGACATGCCGGCCTGGTCGCCCGACGGCAAGCGGATCGCGTACTGCACGAACGAGCGGCGCGACGCCGACTTCGACCCGCGCTCGCACATCTTCGTCGTCGACGTCGACTCCGGTCGCCGCACGCGCATCACGGACGCCGGCAGGGCGGATTTCACGGCACCAGCCTGGCTTCTTGACGGCCGGACGATCGCCTGCCTCGGCCACCGCTACCCTGCCCACGCTGGCAGCCGGTCCGACATCTGGCTCTTCACGGCCGACGGCTCCGACTCGGGGCGCGACGGCGGTCGCAATCTATCGGTCCGCCACGACCTCATGCCGGCGACGTCGATGAACAGCGACATCACGCCGGGCGAGCCCGCGCGTCTGGTGGCGTCCGCGGACGGTGCCTGGCTGACATTCAGCGCCCCTTGCGACGGCTCATACGAGTTGTGGCGGATCTCCACGGACGACGGCCGGCTTGAACGGCTGACCGAGGGCCGGGAATACATCTCGGGCTTCGACCAGATCGAGGTCGATGGCCGCCCTCGCCTGGCGTTCATCCGCTCGACGCCGACCGAGCTGCCGGATGTCTGGGCCCAGTCGGACGGTGAGGCGCCGCGCCGCGTGAGCTGTCTGAACGACCTCGTGCTCGACGACGTCAAGCTCCTCGAGCCGGTCGAGCGCTCTTACGAGGTCGAGGGGCGGCGGATCCAGGGCTGGCTCATCGAGGGAGCTGAGTCGTCGGGCTTTCGCCGGCCTGGCCCGCTCGTCGTCGAGATCCATGGCGGCCCGCAGACGCAGTACGGCTGGTCGCCTGTGCTCGAGTTCCAGATCCTGGTGGGAACAGGGATGAGCGTCTTCTATTGCAATCCACGCGGCTCCACCGGGTATGGCCAGAACTTCGCGGATGCGAACTTCCGCGATTGGGGCGACGGTCCGACGCGGGACGTCCTCGCCGGGGTCGACGCACTCGTCGCCGATAACATCGCGAGCAGCCAGCACCTGGGCGTCACCGGGGGCTCGTATGGCGGCTACTTGACGAACTGGATCGTTGGGCACGATCGCCGCTTTGCTGCGGCGTTCACTGCACGGTCGGTGAGCGACATGGAATCGCTGATGCTGACCGGAGACCTCGCCGGGGTAGATCCGAAGATGTTCATCGGCGCGAACCCGTGGGACGAGCCGGAGTTCTACCGCGAAGCGTCGCCGATCACGTATATCTCGTCGTGCACCACGCCGCTCCTTATCCAGCACGCGGAGGAAGATCTTCGCTGCCCGATCGGCCAGGCTGAAGAGCTGTTCGCCGTCCTGCGCGCCCACCGGCGGCCGGTCCGGTTCATGCGCGTGCCGGGGGAGAACCACGAACTCACACGTGGGGGCACGCCCTTCCGCCGCGTCGAGAATCTCGTACAGGTCCGCGACTGGTTCCGCCACTATCTTGTCTACGGCAAACGGCGCCTACCGCCCCTGCCGCGTGAGCGCGCCGGTAAGTAGAGGCGGGCCCGTGCTTGGGCCGACGATCGCGGTGCTCGCGAGCGCGGTTCCGAGCCTCAGCGAGACAACGCCCTGTTCGCCCGTATCCATTCGAGCCAGTGGCGTTCGGCTCCGACGGTAGTTGCCGGACCGTGGCCGGGCAGCACTCTCAGCCGCTCGTCCAGCCCGGCCAGGCGTCCTAGCGACTCCGCCATCTGCTCCTCGGATCCGCCGGGGAGATCGGTCCGGCCCCATGATCCCGCGAACAGCGTGTCACCCGAGAGCAGCAGACCGTTCGTGCGGTCGAGCAGACAGACCGAACCCTCAGTGTGCCCCGGCGTATGCAGGACCTCCAGGTCGATCTCGCCGAATTTGACCCGACCGCCCTCGGCCAGGTCCACCGCCGGAACGCTCGGCGGGATGGGAAACGGCGCGAAGAGCGGCTGCGGCCGCAAGAGCATCTCGCGGTCGAGCGGATGGACGGCGATGCGGGCTTCGTCGCCGGGTTGGTGATCGTGCGTCCAGGCCTGCACGGCCGCGTTGTCGCCCACGTGGTCCCAGTGGCCGTGGGTGGAGACGATCAGCTTCAGCGTCCAGCCGCGCTCCTCGAGCATGCCGCTCAGCCAGACGACCGAGGGAATCGCCGTGTCGATCGCGATCGCTTCGCTAGTGGCCGAGTCGGCGAGCACGTAGACGTTGGTTCCGATCGGTCCGACCGTGCGGCTGAGCAACTCCATGCCCGGAGACTAGCACGGCGTCGGGACTGTCCTGCTGGCCACCAACCTGGCGTTATGGCAGCTGGCGAATGACGTCGGCGAAGAGCGCGTCCTGGTCGATCGGCGGACGTGACGAGGGGCCGTAGTAGTCTCCGCCGGTCCACTGAAGAATCACATACATGGCGTCCGCCGTGACGTAGACCGCCAGGTAGCCGTGGCTGTAGACCCGATACGTCTTGCCGGCCACTATTCGGACATAGGGCGGCTCGGCCTTGAGCGAGCCCTTGTCGGCGCCGAGCATTGCGGCCTCGAGAATGTGCCCCGGGCCGAGGAGCTGCGTGATCAGCCCAAATCCCAATCGATCGGCGGCAGACCGCGATTCGCAAGCTCGGCGTTGGCCCGGCGGAACGGAGCGCTGCCGATGAAACCCTTGGCCGACAGCGGCGACGGATGCGCCGACTTGACCACTATGTGCCGACTTCGGTCGATCTTCTGGCCGGCGGCCTTGGCCGGCTCACCCCACAGCAGGAACACCACAGGGGTCGGCTGCTCGCCCAGCATGGCCACGATCGAGGCGGTGAACGCTTTCCATTGGCGCCGGTGGCTGTTCGGCAGCCCCTCGCGCACGGTCAGGGCCGTGTTGAGGAGCAACACCCCGTTCCGCGCCCACGGCTCGAGCGTGGCGTCAGCTGGAACCGGATGGCCAAGGTCGGTCTCGAGTTCCTTGACGATGTTGACGAGAGACCGCGGCCGATCGACTCCAGCTCGCACCGAGAAAGCCAGACCGCTCGCCTGGCCCGGTCGGTAGTAGGGGTCTTGGCCCAGGATGGCTGCCCGGACCTGGCCGGGTGGCGTCAGGCGCAGAGCGGCGAACACATCCTCGTCCGGGGGAAAGACCGTGGCCTGGGCTCGCTCCACGAACACGAATTCGTCGAGTTTCTTGATGTCGGCATCCGACAGCCGGGAGCCAAGGGCGGATCGCCACTCGGCGGGGAGGGTCTGCATCATGCCTGCGAGTGTACGCGAGCTCGACGCGGTCGCACCGTGCACCGCCACCACTGCCGGGTCGCGCCCATCCTTTCGAGGTGAGAACATCCGAGCAGTCGCCGACCATCGATCGACGGCGCCGAAACCACGCTGCCCGAGGAGTACTCGATGATCGTTTGCCTGCCCGTAACCGCCGACGGCCAGATGGGTCAAAGCTGGGGTCGTGCCGACCGCGTCGCGATCGCCGAGGTGGGCGAATTAGGGATAAGCAAGTGGGAGGAATTCGAGGTCGGCTGGGACAAGACGCACGACGCGCTCGAGCATGGCCAACACCACGAGCGCATTGCCCGATTCCTGACCGACCATCGCGTGGGGTGCGTCGTGGCCGGGCACATGGGTCCACCGATGGTGCAAATGCTGGGCGAGATGGGCATCAGCGTGCGGCTCGGTGCCTCGGGCGAAGCACGCAAGGCTGCAGCCTCGGCCCGGAATTAGCGGCTGCCGCCCGAGAGCGGCTCGCGGCAGACCGGGAGGACGTTCACCAGGCAGGTCGGGCCGCCGTCGGCGAGCGCGAACTCGTCGAGCTCGAGCTCGTGAGCTCGCAGTCCGGTCTCACGCAGGAGCCGCGCGGCGGTCGGGTTTCCCGAGGCGAGGAACGCGTGCCCGCCGACCGCGAGGACGTTGGCTCCCAGCAGTTCGTCGTCGGGCAGCAGCAGGCGGCGGACCTCACGGGGCGGTGCCGCGTCGGGGCCGGCCGCGTCGAGCGAGGCGAAGCCCGCGGCCGTGCCGATGAGCATGTCCGGCGCCACGGCCGTGACGGCCGTGGCGAGGTGAAGGCGATCCGTCACGGGACAGAGGAAGGGCCGGTATCCGAGGGACCGTGCCGCGTCTGCGAGCACGCGCGCGCCGAGGACGTTGGTCCGGGCGCTCAAGCCGATCGCAAGGCGGTCGCCGAAGATGACCACATCGCCGCCCTCAAGCGTCCCCGGATCCTCAACTGGGACGACCCGCGTCCCTTCCGGCAGGCGGGCAAGGGCCGCCTGAAGGACGGACTCGACCTCGGGCCGCCGGGAGGCGACAGCAGGCCGCGCCACCACGACCGTCGGCAATCGATCCGGAAGGGCTGGTGCCAGCGCGACGAGCGTGTCCGATACGAACGTGGCGTCGGGGAGATCCGGTTCCTCGGGAAGACGCAACAATGACAGCCCGGCGTCCTCGAGCGCCGCGCAGAACGCCTCATGCTGCGCGTGAACCCGCGAAACGTCGATCCGGTGGCGGTCCGGGTGGGTCGAGATCGCGTCGTGGAAGGCAGGGCCTGGCGGCCGGACGATGACGAGCATCCGCGCATCGTAGCGGTCTGCGGCGGAGGGATGCCGCCCACGGACGAGCGCATACCCCTTCCCTACGGTCACGCCATCTGGCATCACTGCGCCGGGACAGGCGCTCGCGCCTCGCGCAGCCGTGGACGCCCTACCGCAGCCTGAAGACCCGAAGCGTCGTGCGGCCCTTCCCGTACGCCACTTCGCTGCCCAACTCGGCGGTCGCGAGGAAGTCAGTCGGCTGCGCCAGCCGGTGAACAACCAGGGCATCCACCAGGGGACCCAGCTCGAGGCTGCCCTTGCTTCGAAGCTCGGTGTCCACCAGGCAGAGCGTCTTCCACGACTTGTCCGGCTGCTCCGCGGGCGTCTCGAAGATGGCCTCGTAGGTCCGCCCGCCGATCGTCAAGGTCGTGCGGCAGCCTTCGTACGCAGGCTCCGCGCCGTGGTTCATGGTCCAGATGCACAGGTTGCTGACGATGTCATTCGTGCTCGGTCGGTTGGAGCTGGTGATCCAGAAGTCGAAACTCTCGCACCACAGCCCGCTGCCGACGGTTTCAAAGTCGAAATCGAGCGTCAGGCGCGTCTCGGTCAGCCGACGGGGCAGCTGTTCCCCTGCCCCCAGCTCAACCCACGGTGATCGTCCCGCAAGCACCTCGGGGTAGCACTTCATGGACGGTCCGGCGCTCTCGGGCCAATCCCACTCCCAGCCTGCTTCGTCCTGACTACGAAAGACGCTCTGCCGGTAGTTCGCGATGTCGCCCTTGCCATAGACGTTGTTGTAGAGCACGGCTCCGGAGATTGGGAGCAGGGCCGAGTCGTCCGACAGGATCGTCGTAGCCATGATGCCCTCCAGCGCTGGCGCGGATCGTGTCGCGCGTCCTGCGCCATACGGTACTCGACTCTGCCCGCTCGGAAGCTCCGCGGCGGAGCTCAGCGCAGACATCCGGACCCGACAGAAGCGCAACGAGTTCAGATCCCCAGTCGGAAGTCCGAGATACTCTGCCTGGTCAGAGATATGTCCTCGAAGACCGCCGACGTTCCTTCGCCGAGCGGGCACTGGGTGCTGATCCCCACCCAGATCGATGCTGGGTAGTCATTCTTGAAAAGGCGAATCAACTGCCAGCTCTTCTTGTCGAGCGAGTAGTAGAACCCGACGGTCTTCGTGTCCGACGAGATCCTCATATGGACACTTCTCGCCTCGATGACGTCGTGGTTGTTGTCGTCAGAGGTCCCGATGGTGCGAACGCTGACCATCCTGGTCTTCTGGCGCTCATCCATCTCCATCGCCATCTTCAGCCAGAGGTCCGCCTTCACATAGATGTAGAGAGTCCCGGCGTCATATGTCTTGCGGAACGTCGGTGTGACCCTGGCCATGAGGTGAAGGGCTGCTCGTTGTCGACCTCGGTCAGGAGCAGTGGTGCCGTGTCGTTGGACAGCTTCCCATCCGGGTCGACGAAATTGTCGCGCCTCGCTTCGCTCGCGAGAGTGATCCTTCCCTCCTCGACCTTCGCGTGAGCGGCAGCCTGGTTGAGCGACCGAGTGAAGGTGATCCCCCGGCAGCTTGATGCGGCACTCTTCGGTCTTCACGTTCTCGGGAGACTTCTTCTCTAGCGTGACAACTCCGAGCGGCCGATCCCGCCGGCGGCCGTTTCGAGCTGGCGGCCGTCACTGAGCGCCGGACTCGCGTCTGCCGTTCTGGTGGCGGCGCCACGAGTGGCAAGAACCGAGCCCAGGATCACGAGCCCGAGCCCGATGGCCATCCAGACGGTGAAAGATTCGTTGAGCACGAGGACGCCGAGCACGGACGCCACCGCGGGGTTGATGTACGTGATCACGGTCGCTCGAACCGGGCCGATCTCGGCGATCAGCGCCGAGAACAGGACGAAGGCGACCGCGGTGCAGACGACCCCCAGAATCGCGATGGCGGCCAGCGCGCCCGCACTGGGCATGACCGCAGGTCGCTGTACGGCAGCGATCGGAGCATAGACCAGGGCACACAGCGAGAGCGAGAGCGCCATCACCCCTACGGACGGCAGACCGCCAAGCCGGCGGGCCAGAATTGCCGGCCCTACGGCGTAGCCCACGACCACCAGCGCCATCTCGAGAAACGCCGCCGGATCGGACGCGCCCACGTTGGAGCCGACGACCGCGGCAACCCCGACCAGCCCAATCATCAGCCCTAGAAGTCCACGCCGGCCCAGGTGGTCTCGACCGCCCGTACTCGCCGCGACAACCGTTCCAACCAGAGGCACTCCCGCCACGAGTAGCCCGGCAAGAGAGCTCGTGACGTGCTGTTCCGCGTTGCCCAGCAAGACCCAGGGCAAGCCGACCTCCACTACGGCAAAGGCAACCACCCAGCGCCAGCGTTCGAGCACCGGCCGGAGGTCGGAGCGCAGAAGCGCGATCGGGAGCAGGAGCAAGGCCGCGATCGAGGTGCGCGCAAAGACCAGGGTCGCCGGAGAGATCTCGGCGACCGCGATTCGAATGAACATGTACGGGATGCCCCAGATCAGCGACATCAAGCCGAACATGACCAGCGCCCGCCGCGTCATGACCGAAAGACTACCCGCCCCGGAGCCAGCCGGCGCGTGTCTCCTCGGGAGAGAGACGAGCGAGCAGCTCGAGCAAAGGAATCGCGGCAGCGAATGTCTCGACCAGCAAGTCAGGAAGACCGGAGGAAAGAGCTTCGTCGTCCGATAGCCGGCGACCGAACGTGACGTCCTTCAGCTTCAGCAGCTCCGCCGCGGGATGGTCCGCGGCGTAGCCGGTTGGAGTCCGCTTGAGACGGTCGCCACTCACCTCCCCGAACGTGTCGGCAAAGCCGGGCCTCCGAAGCACTGCCTCTACCAACTCGCGATCCCGGTCAACCGCCTGTCGCCACGCGGCCAGCTGGGCTGGCTCCGGATGCCACATCCCGCCGCCGGCGTACATCTCGCCCGGCTGGAAGTGGAAGTAGGCACCGACACCGCCGCCCTCGCCCGCCCACGGGAAGCTCGCCGAGACGTGGGTCTTGTAGGGCGTCTTGTCGGCCGAGAAACGGACGTCGCGGTAGATCCGGAACGGCGACCGGGAGGGGTCCGCCCGCAGGGGCAAGCTGCTCGCCTGGAAGCGCTCCCCAAGGGCTGCGCACAGGGCCTCGAGTGGCTCCTTCAGGAGCCGCTCGTATTCGCCCTTGCGCGGCTGGAACCAGGACCGCTCGTTGTGAAGCGCCAGGTCCACCAGGAACTGGACCGCGTCCCGGGAGAACCCGGCGAACTGCGTTGCCATGGCAAAAGGGCATCTCCATGAACCGAGGCCGGACTTGGCCATGTTCTCACGCCGGGCATCGCTCCGCGACCGACGCCTCGAGTCTCCCGAGTGGCGGGATTGAAAGCGGCGCGTCTTCCGTTGCTGTGACGGTTCGTCAGTGGCAGCTGGCCGAACCGGAGTCGCTGAAGGTGTAGCCGGGCGCGGGCACGAAACGCCAGCTGTAGCTGGTAGGTCCCAGGGTCATGTCGATGACGCCGAACGACTTGTCGTTGCGCACGACCTCGCCCGTCAGGGGTGCTGCGACGAAGCCATAGTGATTCTTGCCGCCGGTGCCCACGACGAACTCGGTCGTCCCGTTCGGGTCGGGCTGCCCACCCGCGTTGAGGGGAACGAACCGCTCGTAGTCGTGGTTGTGGCCGGTCAGGACCACGTCCACATGAGCGGCGACGAGGTCCGCCCAGATCGCCGTCATCTGTGAGGCGTCGCCGTGCTCACCCGACGAAAAGCGCGGTTCGTGCCAGGTGACGAGTGTGCAGAGCCGAGGGTACGCGACGAGGTTGGCCAGTAGCCATTTCTCCTGGGGAGATCCTGCCTGGCAGCCGCCCACGTGGCTGCACTCGGAATCCAGGCTGATGATGTGCCAGTCGCCCAGGTTGAAGGCGTAGTAGGCGGGGTAGCCGAAGTAGGCGAAGTAGCCTGCCGCGCCTGCCGTCAGGTACTCGTGGTTGCCGATGGTCGGATGGATGATCGACTTGTACTTACCCCACGTCGGCGCGAAAACGGCGTTGTAGGCTGCCAGGCTGTTGACCTCGTACTGGTTGTCGCCGAGGGTCAGAACCGCCGTCGGTCGCAGCTGCCCGATTTCTGCGGCCGTGGCGGCCTGGTCGCAATCCGTCGGTTGACCCACGTTCTGGGTGGGGTCGCAGGCGATGTCCCCGGCAGCGACGATGCTCACGATGGTTGGTGCCGGCGGCGGGGCAACTCCGGTCGGCTTCGGCACGGCTACGGTCGGCGCCGGCGCGGGCACCTTGGGCTGGATCGGGGGTTGCTTCGCGGGCCCTGGGGTGAGGCGGGGTGCCGGAGTCGACTGCAGGGTGGCGGGCACGTCGCTCGCGGTCACGCCAGGCGTCGCCGTCGCGCCAAGTATCGAAGACTCAGGCGACAGCGAGACGATGGGGATGGGCAAGGTGGTTGATGTCGGCGCAGGGGACGGGCTGCGACTGCTGCATGCCCAGAGCGTGATCACCACGAGGCCCAGGCCGGCGAGTCTGGCCGTGTAGGCCTTCGAAGATCCTGTTGCCACGGAGTCCTCCTCTTGTCTGCTCGGCTGGGAGCCGATCGGGGTCGAGGGGCGTATCGCGCCACGCTCGTGATGGGAAGAGCAATCGGGCCAACAGCCAGGCGCGACCCGGCAGTATTGCTCGCCGGGTCAACTTGGTCCCGGCCGACCGTCTGGCGTCCCGCTCTCCGACCCCTCGGCCCCTCAGAGCACGTGAACCGGCAAACGATCGACCGTAGGTTGTCGGCGACGGCCGCCCCGACCTTCCGACTCCTGCTCTAGCGCCGCTCAGGGCCCCCGACACGCACCCATACGGGTCCCGACCGCTCCGGGCAGGTGGGTCCGTCGCGGGGGCCGATCCTGTCGAGCGCAGCGCTGCTCTCGGCGGCATCGGCGCCTATGATCGTTGTCATGACAACCGTTCCGCAGTCGGTCCGCGACTTCCTCGCGACCGGCCCCTTTGCGCACATCGTCACCCTCAACCCAGATGGCCGCCCTCATGTCTCCATGGCCTGGGCGGGGCTCGACGGCGACGAGCTGGTGTTCGCCACGTTCTTCGATCAGCACAAGATCGACAACCTGCGCCGCGATCCGCGGATCGTGGTGTCGTTCCAGGCCAAGGAGTTCCACGACGAGGGTCTGCACCCCTACCTCGTGATCGACGGCCGGGCCCGGATCAGCGAGGGCGGGGCGCTGCCGGTGATGGATCAGCTGTCGGAGTACTACATCGGCCCCGGGGCGAAGTACCCGAGGCGGAACATGCCGGAGGGGCTCACGGTCCACGTCTCGATCGACCGCATCTACGGCGTGGGTCCCTGGCAGAAGAAGCGCTGACAGCCGATCGGCACGGAGGCCCGCGGCGAGTCGAGCGCACGAGGGCCCACGGGTCGCGGGTTCGCCTCAGCCCTGGCCGGTGATCTTCGTCTCGCCCGTGACCGCGTCCACGTAGACCCAGTACGCCGAGACGTAGGTCAGGCTGCTGCCGGGCTCCGGCACCTGCTGCGAGAGCTGCACCGACCAGACCAGGCGGCCTGGCCAGATGGGGCTCGAGTCGACCAGAAGCTGCACGTCGACGACGGTCGGCGCAGATAGTCCGCTCGCAACTATCGCCTTGGCGATCGCTTGATCGCGACCGAGCGCAGGGGACGGGACCGGGCCGTAGGCCACGCGGCGGTCCATGAACGAGAAGACCTGTCCGGTCGCCGGATCCACGCTGACCTCGCGCATGTCGGGGACAGATGCGCCGTTGGCGTATCGCTGCCAGGTCACGGTGTACTCCTTGCTGCTGTGGTGATCCAGCAGCGCCACGGTCGCCGTCAGCCCATCGAACGGGACGTTGTGGGCCGTCAGAAACCCCGCGGCCGCCGATTGGGCCTGCTCTGGAGTGAAGTTGACTGCGGTGGTCATGGGGGCCGACAACATCATGAAGACGACCTTGCCGGTCGCCGCATCGACCCAGACGTCGGCGCCGCCGCCCTGTTCCATGATCTCGACGTACCGCCCGGCCGGCCAGGCCGTTGGATCGCTGATATCGACTGCGCCGAGAGGTCGGCCGATGAACTCCTCGGCAGCGGCCACGGCCGCCTCCTTGGAAATGACCGTCGGGCTGGAACTAGCGGTCGTTACGCCGGACGTGGCCGGCTGGCCACCACGCAGGTTCAGGACGAGAGCCGCCACCGCAATCGCCAGGACGATCGCGCCGGCGCCCATTGCGACCCTAGCGGGCCGCCCAAACAACTCCTCGGCGCGCCGGCGAAGACCCGCGCCCAGGCCGGCCCGGCCGCATTCCGGCAGCTCCTCGACCGTCCTGGATAGCGAGGCCGGCGCCACGGGCTGCGCCACGCCGGCGAAGAGCGCGCGGAGGTCGCGGTCGAGCTCGGGGTCGCTGGTCGCCGGATCGGCTTTCATCGGACCACCTCTGTCGAATGATCGAGCTCGCGCCTCAGTGCGACGAAGGCGTAGTGGAGGCGGGACTTGACCGTCCCGTTCGGAATGCGAAGTCGGTCTGCGATCTCCTCGTTCGTGAGGTCGAGCAGGTACCGCAGGACCACGACGGCGCGGGGCTCAGGGGTGAGGGTCGCAAGAGCCCGGCCCAATACGATCCGGTCGAGCGAGGAGCGAAACGGATCGGCCGGCTCCGGCGGCGGGTCGGTCAGGGGCGCGAACGCGACGACCCGACGGCGCCGCATGTGGTCGTTACAGACATTGGCGACGATGCGCTGGAACCACGAGCGGAACTGGCTTTCGTCGCGCAGTCGAGGGAAGGCCTGCCAGGCTCGCAGAACGGCCTCCTGGGCAGCGTCCTCCGCCGCCGAGGCATCGCCGGTGAGGTACCCGGCCAGCCGGTACGCGCTCGTGAGCTCGGGTCGGATCAGGCGCTCGAACGACCGGCGCTGCAGATCCGACTGGTCGTCCTGCTCGATGGCCGTTGACCCTCCCCTCGTGATCTCGCTCGCCTTCATTCGGTGCCTCGGTCGCACGCAGTCACCACGCTAGACGAGCGAACAAGCGATTGGGTTCAAAGCCTGACATGTTCCGTGAGGGTCGGACGCCACATCGGGTCCAGCCCACACGTCGCCGGACGTCTACCATAGTCGGCTCGAACGGCTCTGGCGAGTGTTGGAGGATCGGCGGTTGCCCAAGACGGAGGAGACGCGCGGCGATCGCGTGCCGGGCAGGATCGGGGCCGCCCAAGCCGCGCTCTACGGCGGCGGAGCGCCGGAGGAGACTCCCCGCCTCGACCGACTGAAGAAGCTTGTCCTCACGGCCCTGCCGAAGAACGCGGTCATCCTGGCCATCCTGCTGCTCGTGGGCGCGGGAATGTCGTTCCTCAATTTGAGGATCCTCGGCCACGCCTACGGAGCCGGGCCGGAGCTGGACGCGTGGTCTGCAGCCATGCGCCTTCCCCAGCTGGCCCTCGACTTCCTCGTCGTCGGCGGCGTCGTGGGTCCATTCCTACCGGTCTTCATTGGGCTCAAGGGCGAGGAGGCGGACCGGGCGCGCGACTTCGCCCGAACGATTCTGACCCTGGCGATCCTGGCGATGGCAGTCGCGATGGCGATCATGTTCGTGTTCGCCGAGCAGACGCTGTCGATTGTCGCGCCGGGCTTCACGGGGGTTCAGCGCGAGGACTACATCGGACTCTTCCGGGTCCTGTGCTTCGCCCAGGTGCTTTTCGCAGCCTCGTGGGTGCTCGGCGAGATCCTGGTAGCTGAACGGCGCTTCATCGCGTACGGCCTGTCCGAGCCTATGTACTACGGTGGTATCGCCGCCGGCGCCTTGCTTCTGAGCGGCCCTCTTGGGATCTACGGCGCGGCCGTCGGGGCCGTATTCGGGGCAAGCGCGCACCTCGGGATCCGGCTGGTGGGTATCTACCGGACGAGCTTCCGGCCGTTGCCGAGCCTGGCGTTGAGAACCAAGGGCCTGGGCGAGTTCTTCAAGCTCATGGCGCCCAAGATGCTGAGCCAGCCGCTACTGGCACTGACGGCCCTGTACTTCACCGGCCTGGCCTCCCGCCTGGCGCCTGGATCGGTCACCTCGTTCACCTTTGCCCAGCACTTCCAGAGCCTGCCTGAGAGCCTCTGCGGAGTCGCTTTCGCGACCGCAGCCTTCCCCGCCCTATCGTCCGCCGTCGCGGCAGGCGACAAGAAGGCCTTCAGGCGGGTCTTCACGACGAACCTCGCCACGATCGCGTTCCTTTCCATCTCGGCCGCGGTCGGCCTGCTCGTCTTCGGCCCAATGGTGATTCGCGTCCTTCTCGGTGGCGGGGCTTTTGATGCCACGGACGTCGCCCAGACGACCACGGTGGCCCTCATCCTCGCCGTCTCGATCCCGTTCGAGAGTCTGACCGAACTCTTTGCAAGGGCGATCTATGCGACGCACAACACGATTCAGCCGACTGCGGCCGCGATCGCAGGCTTCGCGGCGACGGTGCTGTCGGCCACCGCGCTCTCGGGCCAACTCGGGCTGGCGGCCATACCCACCGGCTACGCGATCGGCATGGCCACGAAGCTGGCCGTCCTGGCCGTCGCCCTGGGGCCGCGAATGGCCCGGATCGGCGGCGCGTCGCGCTCGTCGCGGGCCCGGGTCAGGGATGGCCGCGGCGCGCTCGCGCCACCGAGACGGCGATCGTCGCCGGCGACCAACGCGGTGCTCGCGATGCTGCTCGTGGCACTGGTCGGCGGAGCGTTCGTGGCAACGACCCAGGCCCTCAACCAGTCCACCCTGGCCGTTGACCCGCTAGTGACGCCGTGGGCCCGCGTTCAGCCATCGCGGTCTCCGGTCATCACGCCCACCCCGTTCACGCCTCTGCCGACTCTGGCGGACTTCGGCTCAGCTGTACCGACGTACTCGATCCCGCCGAAGGCCACTCCCGGAACCTTCGCCATGGACCTCTACAAGGAAGGCGACTTCGTGGAGGAACTCAAGAACACCTGGTGCGTGCCGGCGGCGATGCAGACTTCGATGAACATCATGGACTCCTATCCGGATGTGACCCGCGACACGCAGGCCAAGCTTTTCGACCTGGCCGTCTCGCTCGATGGGGGCAGCTACGGCGGCGCTAATCCCGAGGGCTGGGCTGAGGCACTCACGCAACTTGGCTACGGCAGGTACAAAGTGGCGGCCAAGGCGAATATGGACGACGCGATCCGGGTCGTGGTCAAGCAGATCCGCGTCACCCAGCGCCCGGCCGGACTGATCGTCTGGTCGGGCTGGCATGCGTGGGTCGTCTCGGGCTTCACCGCCTCCGAAGATCCGGCCACCACCGACAACTTCAAGGTGCTCTCACTCCGGATCGAGGATGTCTGGTACGACCGTGTCTCCACTCTCCACAACCAGACCAGAGGTGGGCACTCGCGACCGCCGGACTCGGATGTGCCCTACAGCGAGATCCACGACGACTTCGATGTCTGGCACCAGGGCAAGATCATCGATGGCCGCGAGGGTCTTTTTGTCTACGTGATCCCCTACTAGATGAGCGAGTCTCCCGCCCGGGGAGGTCGGCGGGCGCAGCGATCGCAACGCAGGACTACCCCAGGAACCGGCGCGAGCGATCCTCGTACACCTTATGATCCCCTAGACACAGGGTGGCCGTTCGAAGCAGGATCCAGAGTCAAGAGATCCAGGAGAGAGCATCATGCGACCTAGTCCACGTCTGTTCTCATTCGCCGGTCTCGCACTCGGCGCGGTGTTGATCGCGGCGGGCTGTGTGGGTGCGGAGGACACGCCCTCGCCCGGCGACGTGGGGCCCGGGCCCTCCACAGTTCCCTCCGGCGCCTCGGCCCCGGCGACCAGCCTCACAATCGCCTCGACCAACGACCCGACGCTCGGGGCATACCTCACCGGCCAGAATGGGATGACCCTTTACGTCTACGGCAGAGATGCGGCTGGTTTGAGCATCTGCTCCCTGGACTGTGCCACCACCTGGCCGCCGCTGTCCGCGGCAACCGGAGCCACGATCACCGGTCCCAGCGGCGCCACGGGGGCCTTCTCCACGATCGTGCGTTCCGATGGGATCTCCCAGGTCACCTACGCCGACATGCCGCTCTACTACTTCTCCGGCGACTCGGCCGCGGGTGACACCAAGGGCGCGGGCAAGGACGGCGCCTGGTTCGTCGCCCCGCTCTCGGCTGTCAAGCCGTCTGCCCCGCCAACCCCTGCCCCAAGCGCTTCCTAGAACGTCCGCCGGCTCTGAACCCATCCCGCCGCCTTGTGCGGCCGCCTGCTCGAACCCAATACGACCCGGCGGCAACCTGCCGGCGGGTCTTCGTATTGCCCCGCAAAGCTGCCGTGACGTGGCGGTCGGCGGGCGCCCCGGCGACAGCCCTGCGGGCGCGTGCGTCGGCGTGCGGATTCGGACCATGCGGCGGCTCGACCGTTCCATCCCTCGCACCTGGCCGGGCAGCTCAGGTGCGCAGGCCGCAACGTCAACCAGTTTTCTGAACCGGCCCGAGCGGCGCCCCGTACACCCTATGCGACCCGTCAACAGGTAGGGGCCGCCCAAAAGCACGATCAAGAGTCAACGGATCGCAGGAGAGATAGCAACCATGCGTCCCATTTCACGCTCATTGTCATTCGCCGGACTCGCGCTCGGCGCGGCATTGATCGCGGCGGCATGTTCGTCCGCGGCAGCCACGCCCACGTCCGCGCCCGCCGACGCGGGATCGACGCCCGCTCCCTCCGCGGCCGGGGCCGCGAGCATCACCCTCGCCTCGACCACCGACCCGACGCTGGGGGCATACCTCACCGGCCAGAACGGGATGACCCTCTACGTCTTCACCAAAGACTCGGCTGACTTGAGCACCTGCTCGCTTGCCTGCGCCACCACCTGGCCGCCGCTCTCCGCGGCAACCGGAGCCACGATCACGGGTCCCAGCGGCGCCACCGGCGCTTTCGCGACCATCACTCGGTCCGACGGGATCGTCCAGGTCACCTACAACCACATACCGCTCTACTACTTCTCAGGCGACTCGGCCGCGGGTGATACCACGGGCCAGGGCAAGAATGGCGTCTGGTTCGTCGCCCCCGTGTCGGGATCCGTTCCGAGCGGTGCTCCGGGCGCGGCCACGAGTGCTGTCCCGAGTGAGGCGCCAAGCGCGGCCCCGAGTGAGGCCCCAAGCGCGGCCGCACCAAGCGCTTCCGGCGTCGCCGGCTACTGAACCCATCCCGCGGCTAGGCGCGGCCGCCCATTCGATCGCGAAACGGCCCGCCGGCAACCTGCCGGCGGGTCTTTCAATACCCGGCGGAGCTGCCGTTACGGCAAGAGGACTCTGGCAAAAGCCTCGGCGATGGCCCGATAGCCGCGAGCGTTGGCGTGCAGGTCCGGGCCGAGCGGCGGCGGCGCGGCGGCCCAGGTCCACTGGCAAGCGCGAGACACGTTGATCGGCACCGGCCCGACGCCCTCGAGATCCACCTGGGTCTCGAAATCCGTCGTGGCGAAAGCCCCTTCCACGTCCGCAAGCCGCAACCCCGCGGCCTGGTAGATCTCGCGGAAACGGGCGTTGATCGGCACCACGGCATCCCAGACGGAGATGCGAGCCACTTCTCGCCCTTCGGGCCCGTCGAGCCAGCGAACGAGAAACGGGTCGTAGCCGTTCATGCCGACGATCGGGATGGCGGGTCCGGCGGCGCTCCGGAGCGCATCCAGGATCCTCGGCAGGTTCAGACCGATGGATGCGATCCCGTATGGGATGGCCTCCAGCGTGTGTTCCGGGAAGTCGTTGAAGCCGATATCGACCGTTACGAAGGCAACGCTGTGGCGATGATCTCGCAGGAACCAGAGGGCTTCGCGGAGCTGGCTGCCGTGCGGATACGAGGTCAAGCCTCCCTCGATCATGGTCGTGGTCGACTCGCCCGGGTATCCGAGCTTGACGACCTCCAGCCCGGGCAGGCGCGACCGGGCCATGGAGAGCAGCTGATCCGCGTATCCCTCGGTCGTCCGGAACTGCCGTTCCTCGAGGCCGATGGGCTGTACGCCGGTGGCCAGTGAGTCGCCGAGGGAGAGGTAGTAGCTCGGAGCCACTCCGGCATCTTTCGACCCCGCTCTCGAGCCGCGCACGGCCTCGCCTCCTCCACTTGGGCCGGTCGCCATCCACGTAGCCGACCGGCCGTCAACGCCGACTCGCTGGGCTCGCCGCCACAGCCAGTTCCGGCTCAGCCTACCAGCGGTTCAGCGGATCAGGTGTCGGCTCGCGGACATGCGCGCAACCGGTGATACTGGCACCGTACACGGTGCCGATCCGACCGGGCGAACCCGAGCCGAGCGCGAGGTGGGCCGGGTGGTGAACGGATCGGGCCGACAACCCGAGGCGCAGGCCGGTGCTCGATGCCGTCACGAGATCCAAGTCGATCGTCGACGATTCGGCATCCGACTCCTTGCCGCCCACGCACGATAAACAGGGTCGCCCCACTCGGTCCCTTCCGCTGACCCAGCTGATGCGGATCTCGCTCTACTGGTTGGGTATTTCGGCCGTCTGGAGCGGCATCCTCGACATCGTCAACGGGCGTCTTCAGTTCGCTCATCTGGCCGAGAAGGGATCCGAGGGGATCGGCGCCCTCCAGATCGCCCTCGTCGGAACGGTCATCGCCGTCGCCGTCCAGCCGACGGTGGGCTCGATCAGCGACTACACGATCACCCGCTGGGGCAGGCGCAAGCCGTACATCTTCATCGGGGCGACGCTCGACGTGGTCTTCCTCTACGGAATAGCGACGTCGAACAGCGTGGCCGCCATCGGGGCTTTCGTGGCTCTCCTCCAGTTCAGCTCTAACTTCGCCCAGGGACCGTTTCAGGGCTACGTGCCGGACCTTGTCCCGGGGCGCCAGGTTGGACTTGCCTCGGGGTTGCTGGGGCTCTTCTCAGCCCTCGGGAACCTCCTCGGCTACGGGGCCGCGGCTCTGGCCGTGCGGCAAAGCGGCACAGACCCGAACTCCTTCTTCTACGGAACGATGGCGATCGGAGTGATCGAGTTCGTGGCCATGCTGGGTGTCGTCGCCGGCGTCCATGAAGGAACGCGCGTCAAGCAACGGAACGGACGATCGTGGTTCGCGATTGCCCGAGAGGCCTGGGGATTCGACATTCTGCGTGAGCGAAGCTTCATGTGGCTGGTCGGCTCGCGACTGTTCATCCTGATCGGCGCGTCGCTGTATCCGGTCCTGAGCACCTTCTATCTGGCCCAGGTCTTCGGCCTTGACGCGCAGCAGACGGGCGACACCAAGATCATCCTGCTCGGGATCGTGGCCGCTTGTCTCACCGTGGCCGTCATCCCGGCGGCCCGGCTCTCCGATCGCATGGGCCGCAAGAACATCATCTACGGCTCCTGCGTCATGGGAGCGATCGGGCTCGGACTCGGAGCGGTCGCCCCCAGCCTGCCCATCGCCATGCTGGGGGCGGGACTGTTCGCACTCTCGGCCGGAGCCTTCCTGGCCGTCGACTGGGCGCTCATGAGCGACATAGTGCCGAAGGCGTCGACCGGGCGGTACATGGGCATCTCGAATGTGGCAACCGCCTCGGCCGGCACCGTCGCGTTGGCCGTGGGCGGGGCGGCCGTCATGGACACCGTCAACAACTGGCTTGGCTACGGAGCCGGACCGCGAGCGGCCCTGCTGCTTGGGGTGTTCTGCTACGTCGTCGGTGCGATTCTGCTTCACCCGGTCGTAGAGCGGCGCCGGGAAGACGGGCCCGCTCCGGCAGGCTCTGCGGCGTAGCCACAAAGGACCCTGGCGGCGGCGCCCCAGCCGCTAGACGGAGACCGCGCGCCCCTCGGGCTGACTGCCATACGACTCCATATCCCCTAAATGGGCTACTCAGTCGCGTGCCATTTGATCCGATAACTCCGGCGATGGCGCCCTCGGGGAGCGTTTGCTCCGCGGTCACTGGGGGCCAACCCGTCGCTCGCGACGTTCGCGGGTACCCGAAGACGGCGGCATCGCCAGATGCTCCCAGATCATCGCTACCTCGCGTCGGCCCGGTTCTGCGGACCCGCCGGCTCAATTGCCGGCGCTGGCGGCCTGTGTGAGTTTCCGGCGCCCCCGGGGACTTCCTGTCGCGGCGCTCGCCGCTGCCGGCGCTCGATGGCACAGTCATGAGCCACGGCCTGCTGCTTCGTCACGGTGGTCTCCTCCCGGTCACGAAAGAAGCCCTCGTGACGCCGCCACGCGCGGGCAGGCACGGACGGCTCGATCGTCCGGGGCTGGTTCTCCTTCTCGGCGCGATGATGACGGCCGCCCTGGGTGCCGCGGACCTGGCCAACGTGGCCGGACGCGCCGCGGTCTTCGAAAACGCCCAGGGTCTCGTCGCAGCCGGGGCAGGTGTTGGGGCGATGGCAACGCTCAGCCGCCGGTCGGGAATCTCGGTCCTTTCGTATCGCCCGCTCGCCCAGGCCATCGCCCTCGCGGGGGCGGGCTTCGTCGCGCTGGATCTGGGACCTGCCATCGGCAACTCAGCGGCCATCATCATGGCGAATCTGCTCTTCGCAAGCGGCGCCGTCCGGGCCACGGCCGTTATCGTCCCGGCCCTGTACCGGCGCCTGGACAGGAGAGCGATCGCATCTGCCGGGCTGGACGGCGCGATCGTGCTCTTCGCGGGAATCACGCTGATGCTGACCCTGTGGCTGGCCAGCCCCTCCGGCCCTGGTGGCACCACGGAGTTGCTCATTCCGATTCTTGCGGTGGGACTACTGGCGAGCGCGGGAGTGGCCATCATCGCCGCTCTTGCGCTCCGGAGCGCGCCCGGGTTCAACGGCGTGTGGTGCGGTATCGCGGGAATCGCCGTTATCGGTCTCTCGTGGATCGTGTGGCTGGACCTGGCCTTCCGTGGGCTGGGTCGAAACGGTCTGGCGAGTCTCCTGTTCTCCTTTGGATTGCTGCTCGTCGCCTACGGCTGGATGACCTGGAACGAAGAGGTCGGCGGCGGTAGGCGGTATGAGCTGGTCACTCACGCGCTGGCCGACTGGCTGCCGATCGGTGCCATTCTGCTATGCGTGACCGTAGCCGCGATGCCGCGAACCCGCCCCCCCGGCGTGGATCCGGCGATAGTCGGCACGGCCCTGGTGGTGGTCCTTTCGATCGCGCGCCAGAGGCTGCTCATCGTCCGCGAGCGATGGGCTTCACGCAGGCTCACGGGGGAGGTCGAGGAGCGCGCCCAGACCATGCTCTCCCTTGCGCGGCTCGAGCGGGCGGAGAACATCGAGGCGATGGCAGCCCAGATTTGCGCCGAGGCCCTCCGGCTGGACGGCATCGGCAGCGCGGCGGTCTACGGCTTCGCCCCGCTCGGCGGCGCCGTGCCGCTCGCCCTGGGTGGCGACTTCCGGCACGAAGAGGCGGTCGACGAACCGCTCGCCTTGGAGAGAGCCACCCATCTGAGGGCCTGCGCCAGCGCGGGGGCATGGGTCGACACGCCACGCGGAGCGACCGCCGTCACTCGGCACCTGCGCGCGGAGGCGTTCGCGCCGATGCGCTGGGACGACCGTATCGTCGGAGTCGTCGCCATGGGGACGGCCAATCGAGAGGATGCCCAGCGACTGGCTGACCGTCTCTCGACCATGAGCGAGTTCGGTGTTGTGTCCGCCGTGTTGCTCGGGCCCATGCTGGCCGACCACTGGCGCATGGCCGATGTCCGCTCGCAGCTCGACTCGATCATCACCGAACGCGCCTTCACGCCGGTCTTCCAGCCTGTGGTCGAACTCCAGACTCGCAAGGTCATCGGCTTCGAGGCGCTGACGCGGTTCCACGATGGGATGCGCCCCGACCAACGGTTCGCGGAGGCCCACGCGGCCGGGATGGGCATCCGCCTCGAGACCGCCTGCCTCTGGGAGCAACTCGAGGTCGCCTGTTCGCTTCCGCCCGGGACCTGGCTCAGCCTGAACGTCTCACCGGCTCTGGCGACGGCCGTGGTCCCGCTGATCTCAGCGCTCGAGCGGGCCGACCGCGACGTGATCCTGGAGATCACCGAGCACGTGGAGATCGCCGACTACCGGGCGCTCCTGGCGGCTCTGGAACTCGTCCGAGGCCGCGCCCGGCTGGCCGTGGATGACGCCGGAGCGGGCTATGCCGGACTACGCCACATCCTCGAGATACGCCCGCAGTTCGTGAAGCTCGACCTGTCGCTGGTCCGTCACGTCGACACGGACCCGGCCCGCCAGGCGATGGTGGCCGGAATGGCGCACTTCGCTCTCAACGCCAGCTGCGAGCTCATCGCCGAAGGGATCGAGACGGAGGGAGAGCTGGACGAGCTCGTCCGCCTCGGCGTTTCTCTGGGTCAGGGCTACCTCTTCGGCAAGCCCGAACCGATCGTCTGACCGCGAACTCCGGAGCGGAAGCAGGGACGCGGCCCGGAACCGAGCGCCACCAACGGACCCCTGGTCACGGCGGTGTGTACCCTATTGCTCCGAGCACCTGGAGGAGACACGTGGCGTCGCTGAATCAGCGCCTGCTCGCCATGGAGCCCCAATATCACGAGCGCGTTTGGGGCGGACAGAGACTGCGCCCCGCGAACCCGCCCATCGGCGAAGCGTGGGTGGCGTACGGCCCCAGTAAGGTGGTAGCGGGGCCGGAGAGGGGCCAAACCCTGGACGAGCTGGCCAAACGAGCCGGCCCGGACCTTCTGGGAACGGCCGTGGCGGGACGATTCGGATCGCGATTCCCGCTCCTCGTCAAGCTGCTCGACTGCCTCGATTGGCTTTCGGTCCAGGTCCATCCGGACGACGCCCAGGCCCGCGTGATGGTCGGGCCCGGCGAGTTCGGCAAGACCGAGGCCTGGTACTTCCTCGAAACGAGCCCGGACGCCAGGGTCCTCGCAGGAGTCAAACCGCTGACAAGCGGCGACGAGCTGGCGGCCGCTATTCGCGACGGCAGAGTCCTCGACGTCGCGGCGGAGGTTCCGGTCCAGGCCGGTCAGGCAATGCTCATCCCGGCGGGCACAATCCACGCCCTCGGCCCCGGCCTCCTCCTGTACGAGATCCAGCAGTCCAGCGACACGACGTATCGCGCCTACGACTGGGGCAGGCCGCAGTCGGACGGTCGCAAGCTCCACATAGAGGAGTCGGTCGAGGTGGCGCGCGCCGTCGGACCGGAGGATCGGACGCGCCCCGAGCTTGGAATGGCGACCGGCGCGGTGCCGGCCATCGCTTCGCCCTACTTCGATGTCGAGCTGGCCCGAGCTACCGCCACCGACCCGCTGGCCTGCGACACGCGGGGCCTGACGTTTCACATCCTCACTGCGATCGACGGCACTGCCGAGCTTACTTGCCAAGGAGAGACTGCCCGACTGGCCCGCTTCGAAACCTGCGTCGTGGCGGCGGTGGCCGGGCAATACCTAGTCCGGGCGACCGGGGAGTCCGTCACCCTCCTCCGGGCATCCGTGCCCGGACGGTGATAGGACTCGCATCGAGGGCCGGGGTCGACCGGCGCGGGCTCACATCTCCGGCCTGACGGGTCCCTCGCCTGCCCCAGTGAACGCAACAGCAGCGGCGATCTCGTCCAGGTCAGACGACGTGAGGGCAAGCGTGCCGGCGGGCAGCCAGCCATCTACCTGCTCAGGATTCCGGGCACCGACGATGGCGCCGGTCACTCCGGGCCAGGCGAGCGTCCAGGTCGCGGCAACCGCCGAGACCGTCGTCCCGTGGCGGGCCGCGATGGGCCTCAGGGCGTCGCGAAGAGCGATGTTCTGCGAAAGGGCCGGTTCGGTGAAGCGGGACGAGCCGGCGCGCCAATCATCGTCGGCCATAGCCGCGACGCGGTCGCGCGAGAACGAGTCGGTCAGGATCCCGGAGGCCATCGGGCTGTAGACGATTA
Organism: Chloroflexota bacterium; assembly: GCA_003141455.1. Taxonomy (GTDB): domain Bacteria; phylum Chloroflexota; class Limnocylindria; order Limnocylindrales; family CSP1-4; genus Fen-1039. The sequence goes on from PLMA01000019.1 coordinate 56,256, forward strand.
CGCCGGTGCCATGAGCGGTGGCCCACGGGATGAGCTCGCTCGCCGATCTACGGTCCACCAGCGAGAAGGGCGGCTGCAGCGAATCTACGTGGCGAACGCGCTCGCACCGCTCCAGGAGGGCCACGTCGTAGTTGCTGACGCCGATCGCCCGCACCTTGCCCTCGTCCACGAGCCGGCTCATCTCGGTCCAAGAATCCTCCGGCGGAACCCCGGACTCGTCGGGCCAGTGGAGCTGGTAGAGATCGATGCTCTCGACTCCGAGCCGCCGCAGCGACGCCTCGCATTCGCGCCTCAGCGAAACCGGCTGAGCGACTCGCCGAGGCGGAGCCATGGGGCGGTCCGGGTCCCAGACCAGGCCGCACTTGGTGAAGACAAACGGCCGATCGCCCGCAGGGATCGTCGCCAGCGCCCTGCCCACGATCTCCTCGGAGTGGCCAAGCCCGTAGGCGGCGGCCGTGTCGATCCAGTTCACTCCACCCTCGACGGCGCGAACGATTGCCCGGATCGAATCGGCGTCATCCTGGGGCCCCCAGCCAAAGGCCCAACCGCCTCCGCCGACCGCCCACGACCCGAATCCGACGGCCGTGATCTCCAGGCCGCTCCGGCCGAGGCCTCGCCTCTGCAGCATCGTGCGGGCTCCTTTCGCGCCTTCGGGGCCGCCCGAGCGGCGCCACAGGCGTCATTGTGCCGTCTTCCCTGCCTGCGCGCCGCCGCGACGGCAACCGGGCGCCCTGCCGGTCGCGGGCGGAAACGATCGGATGGCGTGCGCTGCCAACCTCGCAGCAGCACGGAGCCAGCCGACGGGGCGGCCTGCGATCGCCGCTATGCGCGGCAGACAGCGTCGAGGATCCGGAGTGTCGACGAGGAAGGCTCGCCTCCTACGGCGTCGCCGTAAACGAGCCGCTGGCCAGCGTCTTGCCCTGGGCATCCATGATGCCAAAGGTGTGCTGTCCGGCCCCGTAGGCGGAGCAGACGTTCGATGCCGAGTCGGCGTCCTCCGAGAGCCAGCTGCCGTCGGACTGCTTGGTGAAACTGGCGCTCACCGTATCGGTGCCGCTCTGCTGTCCGTCGAGGATGGCCGTGATCTCCGCCGACCCCGAGACGGAGGCCGGCAGAATGACGGTCATCGTGACCTGGGTGCTCGTGTCCGTGCAGCTGAAGGTCGAAGGCCGGACCGTGAGTGAGCCCCCGCCGGCGCCGGGAGTTGGGGCTGGAGTTGGGGTCGGTGCTGGAGTCGCGGCGCCGCCCGTGTTGGTGAACGACGTCTGTGCCAGGGCGTTGCCTTGCTCGTCGAGGACGCGGATAGTGTGCTTGCCGGCCGCGAGACCGTCGCAGAAGCTCGAGGCTGACTCGGTCTCGGTCGAAAGCCAGCGACCATCGGACTGTATCTCGAAGTTGTCGCTGACCGCCGACAGGTCGCCCTTCTTGCCGTCGAGTTCGGCCACGACCTGATCCGATGCCTTCGTCGAGGCGGCCAGCCAGACGGCCATTGTTACCTGGGTATTTGTGTCCGAGCAGCTGAAGGCTGAGGGCTCGACGGTCATGGAGCTGCCGACGTCACCGGGGGTTGGGGTAGCGGCGACGGGGGTGTCCGTCGCGACGGTGTCGAGGCTTGGGAAAGCGCTACCGAACAGACCGCCGCTGTGGCCGGGGCCGGCGGTCGGCGTGGCCTTGGAGCCGTTCGTTGCGAGGAACCCGACCGCGACGATGGCGGCGATGACCAGGGCACCGACCAGAAGCATCGCGGGGCTGATTGCGGATTTCGCAGGCGCGGCCCCGATCGGCGCGGCCGGAGGCATTGCCCAGGCGGGAGCCGGCGGCGGCGGGCCGACCGGAGGAGGTGGCGGCGGGCCGACCGGAGGAGGTGGCGGCGCGGCGGCCGCGGCGATCCCCGCGGGCGCTGCCGCGACGGCCGGCAAAGTGAAACCGCAAGCGGCGCAGAATCTCTGCCCGGCTTCTGTCAAGGGGGCTCCGCAGTTGGGGCAGAAGCCGAACCTCGTCGTCATTCGCGATCCCTCCGACCTACCGTTCCCGCGCCGCGATAAGGTCAGCCGGGCTGCCCACCAGTATCGGCCGCACCCCCAGCTCCGGCATGTGACCGCGCCATTGTAGCCGGTGACCCTGGCCACAGACGCGTCAACCTTCCCATCGCCGCGTGTACTTCCTTCTCATCTTGGCCGGGACTCCTGCGGGCGTCGGTCGACTCTCGCCGGGCTGGTCGCGTACGCTTCCGCAGTGGCGATCCGAACCAGCGCCGGCATCCTCCTCTACCGGCTTCGAGATGGGCGTCTCGAAGTGCTCCTCGGCCACCCCGGAGGCCCGTTCTTCGGCCGCAAGGACCTTGGCAATTGGTCCATTCCAAAGGGCGCGCGGGCACCCGCTGACGAGGACCTCGAAGCGACGGCCAGGCGGGAGTTCCAGGAAGAGACCGGCCATCCAGTACCTGCGGGCCAGCTGCTCGATCTCGGCTCCGTGCGCCAGAAGGGCGGCAAGATCGTGTACGCCTGGGCCGCCGAGGGCGATCTCGATCCGGCACAGGCGACGAGCAATATGATCGAAATCCCGTGGCCGCCGTTCACCGGTCGAGTCAAGCGCTTCCCGGAGATCGACCGCGTCGCCTGGTTCGGCCCCGAGGAAACCCGTCAACGCATCAAGGAGGCTCAGATTCCCTTCGTGGAACGGCTGGAGACGGTGCTGGGCCCCGCTGGTCAGCGTCGAACCGTCGAGAGAGAGCTGTGAAGCGCGCGGGCGGCGCGGTGGTGTTCGACATCGGGGGTGTCTTGATCGACTGGAACCCTCGTTACCTCTATCGGAAGGTGTTCGGCTCCGACGAGGCTGCGATGGAGCGTTTTCTGTCGGAGGTCTGCACTCCTGTGTGGAACTCCAGGCTCGATGCCGGCCGGCCCTTCGCAGAAGGCGTCACCGAGCTCATTCGGGAGCATCCGGGTCAAGCCGAATCAATCGAGGCCTACCGCTCCCGGTGGCTTGAGATGTTGGGCGGAGACTTCCCCGAGACCGTCGAGGTCATGAGAGACCTGCGTCGCGCGGACGTACCCGTCTACGCGCTCAGCAACTGGTCGAGGGAGACATTCGAGGCGACCCGGAGCCGTTTCCCGTTCCTCGACGAGTTCGACGGCATCCTGATATCCGGTGACGTTGGCATCGGCAAGCCCGATCCGGCCATCTTCCGAGAGTTCCTGGGTCGGTTCGGACTCGTCGCGGAGTCGACGGTATTCATCGACGACAGCTCCGCCAACGTGGCCGTCGCCCGATCCATGGGGATCGAGGCGATCGAGTTCAGGAGCGCCGGTCAGGTGCGGCGCGACCTGATCGGTCGAGGTTTCCCGCTCGTGGCTAGCCGGCCCGGCGATCCCCCGTAGGCGCCCGGCGCGACCAGGCAGCGGTGGAGCCTGGTCTGCCGACGGCCGCCCCGGCTCCGAGACACGGGCGGGCTGGTGAATTACCGGTGGGCAAGTCCGGCCGCTGGCCGGCTTCGCTCATCAGTGCAAGTGAAGTATCGATTCAGTGAGGGTAGGTGGTCCCCGTCGATCCGGCCAGCGCCGATGCCAGTGGGATCAACGCCAGAGCCACCCCCAGGATCCAAGCGACGACGACTTTACGAAGGCTGATACGGCGAGCGAACATTGACGACTCCTTTCAGGAATCGCCCGCCGGTGGCCCAGGCCCGAACGGCCCGTCGGCGCTGAAATCGTATGGGCGGTCGCCAACGCGGTCAAGTATTTATGAACACCGGAGCCTGCACGCACCATTGCTGTGCGCCTCGGATGAGACAGGGCGTACACTGCTTGTCATGGCAAGAGTCAGTCGCACCCGTCCCCGAGTGGACGATTCCCCGCTCGCCCGACAGATAGGCGAGAGACTTCGCCGGACCCGCCTGGCCGCCGGTCTGACCCAGCAGCAGCTCGCCGAGGGCCGCTACACCAAGGCCTACGTGAGCGCCCTGGAGAACGGCCTCAGCCGGCCGTCGATGGCCGCTCTCAACTACCTCTCGGACAGGCTTGGCATCCCGGCCAGCAAGCTGATCAACGACGAGCCCGCCGCCTGGGCGCGCCTCGAGGCCGATCTGGCCCTCGCCTCCGGGCGGTGGGATGACGCGATCGCCGCCTACCGCGATCTGCTGGAGTCCGCAGTCACGCGCGAGGCGCGAGCGGAGCTCATGAGCGGCCTGGCCGAGGCGCTGATCCGTGTGGGCAAAGGGCGCGAGGCCACAGCATTCGCGGCCGAGGCTGCCCGGATCTTTCATTCCGCGAACAGGGAGCCGGAAGCGGCGCTGAGTGAGTACTGGCTCTCGGCCGCGCAATACCAGCAAGAGAACGGGGCCGAGGCGAAGGCGCTTCTCCAGACCATCTTGAGTAGGGTCCGAGCCGGCATGCGGGTCGAGCCGGATTTCGAGCTTCGCCTGGTCATGGCGCTGTCGAGCAACGAATCTCGCGAGGGCAATCACGGCGCCGCCCTGGCCTACCTGGAGGAGGTCCGCGGTCTGGCCGGCTCTCTCGACGACCGCAGACGGGCCCACTATCTGTTTGACCTGGCCTACAGCTATCGCGAGACCGGCGACTTCGAAGCCGCGGTGCGCTCCGGCATCGCCAGCCTGGAGCTCTACCGGAGGGTCGAGGCAGATCGCGATGCGGCGAGCCTGGAGAACGACCTGGCCCTTTCGTTCCTGGCGCTCGGCAACATGGGCAAGGCGGCCGAGCTCGCCGCTTCGGCCCACGGCAAACTTGAGTCGCTGGGAGACGACTGGTGGCTTGCGCACGTCGTTGAGACGCAGGCACGGATCGCGCTGGCCGGCGGTGCCGCAGACCGGGCCGCGGCGAGTGCCCAAGAGGCTCTGGCCATCGCCGACCGCGCTGGCAACGTGACAGCATCGGTCGAGGCGCTGCTCACACTGGCCCGCGCACAGGCCGCGCTCGGAGAGAATGAGGCCGCCCTGGAGGCGAACCGCCGCGCCGGAGAGCTGGCTCGACAGCTCGGCAACAAGAGCCTCGTCCGCAAGGCCCTGCGCGATTGGGCCGACGCCCTGGCTGCTGCGGGTCAGCACGAGCAGGCGTTCGCGATCATGCGCGAGGCACTGGCGGTCTCCTAGTCGCGGGATCCCCAAGACCGCGACATACCCCTCATTTCGAGGCGCTTCCGAGCTGGGCCTGGTGACCGGACGCACCATTCCACGCCGGTCTCGCGGCCGTTGACGACGCTGCGGCTCGCCAAACGCGTTTCGGGCGTGCGTGGAGATGGGACATTGAGTACACTGCTATTTGACTTCCCCGTCCTAGAACAGGGGATCGAATGCCACTCGTTTCTCCGAGCCGCCCTACACCCGGCCCGCGGAAGATCGGCCCGGTGCCGTGGTATCAGAACGGTTGCCGTGGGTTGACCGTTCACGCAGGCACCGATGTGCCCTCGTTTGACGATCCGATGATCCGTGTCGCCCTGGTTCGGGGCGCTCTCGCGTGCACACGGATCGGCGACCTGGAAAGGGCGCTCAACCGAGAGCTCTGGTCGCTCGGCTACGTTGCCCGCCTGGAACACAATCTGACGGATCGATCGCTGGTGCACGTGGAGGTCGTGAGCGGCCGCTGATTTCTCGCGTCGTCGGGCCGGGGCCTCCTTGGGGGGAAGGCCGCGGCCCGCCGGCCCATCGGGATGAGCGACGCAACGCCGCCATCTCCTCTACCGTGGCCGCGATCCGGCGCCTTCGCCCCGCCCGCGATCCGGTGCGCGTTCCCGCCCCAGACCCTCATGAACGGATCGTATGGTTAGGTGCGAGAAATGAGACGGGTAGTACTGTCCAGCCGGCGATGCATCGATGCTCCGGGCGAATTGGAGGAGCGGATGCATCCATACGACCTGGATTCAGCACCGCTGCGACTTGCACAAGAGCACGCCGACGAACTCCGTACCGACTGGGGGATAACCAACGGCCGTGGTCACCCCCGGACAAGCGGAACGGCGAGTCCGTGCGGGATGAGCCTGGCGGAGTTCTTCCGTCGAGCAGCAAGCCGTCTCGCCGACCTCGCACGACGCCCCCGGCTCGCAAGGCAGGATCCGTGTAGCTAGGCGGACGGGCCGGCCCAACGCCCAGCGGGCGAACATCTCCGGTCCGAATGAGGCAATCTGGGCCCATGCCCACTCTGCCGACGGAGACCCCCGACTCCAACCCGCACGATCCAGGACCGGACGTGGCCGGCGAGCGGGCAATCGCCGTGGAGCGGGCTGCCAGCCTGCCGCTCACGACATCCGGCGGAGCGACCATCCGCATCGGCACGGCTTCATGGACCGATCCGACCATGACCGCCCCGGGCGTCTTCTATCCACGGGGCGCGGAGTCCGCCGAGGAACGCCTGGCCTACTACGCCGGCACCTTTCCCATCGTGGAGGTGGACGCGACGTATTACGCGCTCCTCTCCACGCGAGTCGCGGAAGCGTGGGTCGCACGCACGCCCCCGGACTTCGTCTTCGACGTGAAGGCGTACGCCCTCATGACCGGCCAGCCCACCGAACCGAAACGGCTGCCCAAGGACGTTCGCGCCGCCCTCCCCGAGGTGCTCGCCGCAAAGCCCCGCTTGTATGCCAGAGACCTGCCGCCGGACCTGCGCGACGAGATCTGGCGACTCTTCCTGGCCGGCCTCGAGCCACTCAGAGCCAGCGGCCAGCTGGGCTCGGTGCTCCTCCAGTACCCGCGCTGGTTCTTCCCCACCGGCGAGAGCAGGGACGCGATCCTGGAAGCCCGCCAGAGGCTGGGGGGCATCAGATCGGCCGTGGAGTTCCGCAGCGAGACGTGGTTCAACGACAAGAACCGCGAACGCACGCTGCACTTCCTGGCCGACAACGCCATCCCGTTCGTGATGGTCGACGGGCCGCAGGGATTGCGCAGCAGCGTTCCGCCGATCGTCGCTGTCAGTTCGCCGGAGATGGCCCTGGTCCGCTTCCACGGCCGTCGCGTGGAGACGTGGGAGGCGAGCGGCATTCCCGTCGTCGAGCGGTTCCGCTACCTCTACAGCGAGGAGGAGCTCGCCGAATGGGTGCCACGCATCCGCGAGGCGGCCGAACAGGCGCGTGAGATGCACATCTTGATGAACAACTGCTACGCCAACTATGGCTCGACCAACGCCCGCGAACTGGCCGCTATGCTCGAAACGGAGCTGGCCGACGGGCCGGCGGGCGAGGGATGAGTCGTTCAGCTCGTGGCGAGGTGCGGGACGCCTGCCCGGCGCCCGCGGGATCCGCCGATCGGCGAAGTAGCATCCGTTGCGGAAGGCTGCGTCGCCACGATCCCTGACGGACGATCCTCGGGTTTGCGGCGACCGCTCCAGTGGCCGCCCCGCAAGGCAGGGAGCCCACTCGACTCTCTAGCGTGGAGCAACCGCGATGGGCGACCGGATCCCCCGTAGCAAACCCGTCGACTCGAACCCGCAGGACTCGCCGGAAGGCCGGTTGGTCGACTACCCCGAAGTCCAGATCGAGCCGCTCCGAACCGTCCGGAGACGGAGCCCGGCCAAGGACGTCGCGTCGCTGAGCGGCCGCGGCCGCGACTACGACTACGACCGCGACTACGACGAGACCGAGCCACAGCGTGTTGGCGGGCGGCGTCGCCTCCGCTCGGAGGTTCTCCTCGTCATCGTGGGCTCACTGTTCCTGGCCGTGACACTGCTGAAACCCTGGTCCTCGGTCCCTGCCCCACATAGCTCGAGCGTGGCACCGACGGAGGCGCCGACCGGCGTGCAGAGCACCGTGCCGGCCGACCTGGCGGCGCAGGTCGAGACACCAGCGCCGACAGTTCTGCGGTCCCCTGTCGGCTGGCCCGACGTGCCCCAGTGGGACTATGGCTGGCCCGTCCCCGGTGCGGGCCAGGCGGCGCAGCAAGGCGGCGCGGGAACCGCCGCCGATCCGCGCTGGTCGGCCGTGGACTGGACCGTGCTGAGCACCATCGATCCGCACGACGGCTGGGGATACGGCACCGCCATGATGCTGGACGTGGCCCAGTTGCCGTCCGGCGCCACGACGCCCACGCCGTTCACGAGCTGGTTTGCAGCCGGTCCACCGCGCTACACGACCATCACCCTCGGCCCCGGGCTCCAGGTCTTCGGACTCGCCGTCACCTGGCCTCACGACATCCATGTGACGAGCGTGACGGTCGGGTACATCGGTGGCCCCGACCACCCGGCGAACATGCCCCCGGCGGGGTTCCCGGCCTACGCCCAGGTGACCCCGCTTCCGGCCGCCCAGGTCGCCTCGAGCTCAGGGGCCGCCGCCAGCGGCCGGGCGACAGCAACGGCCCCGCAGGCTATCGGAGCGGGCGCGCCCATCTGGTCGGGGCAGTTCTGGATTCCGCCCTCGGCGGACTCGGCTGGTCCCGCCTCGACTTCGATCCCGAATGCGTGGCGCTCGCAGCCATGGCCATGGCCGGACGGCATATACAGCATCGCGATCACCTCCACCGCCGGTACGACCAGCTACCTCCTGACGCTCCAGACCGGCTAGGATCGCGCCCGTCCCGTCGGGGCTGGCCTTCTGATCTCCTGACGACCCATGCTCGTCACGTCAACAGAACGGGGAACATGGGGCGCTCCGCCTGTGGCTGACCGGCACGGCGGCCGCCGACCCCGGCGACTCTCGAAGCCAGACAGAGCAAACGGCCCGGGCAGGGGGTCCCGAGCCGTTTGCGATGAGCGCGCCGTCACTCGCGCCCGAGGGAAATCGGCTGCATCGTAGGCCTCTCCGCCGCCGCTATCGCGACGTCGGGTTCTAGTTGCATGGGGCGGATCACCGCACAGTGCGAGGCCGCAATGCGAAACGCCCGCCGGGTTTCCGGCGGGCGTTCGGAGTTGTGCGCAGGAGCGGCTACTTGTCGCGCTCCGCGGCGCCGCTGAGGGCGGCCTGGGCCGCCGCGAGGCGGGCCACCGGCACCCGGAACGGTGAGCACGAAACGTAGTTGAGGCCGATCTGGTGGCAGAACCCGATCGACATCGGGTCGCCGCCGTGCTCGCCGCAGATGCCGACCTTGAGATCGGGTCGGGTCTTGCGGCCCAGCTTCACGGCCATGTCCATCTCCTTGACGATGACCGGGTCGAGCGACTGGAATGGGTTGTACGGGAGGATCTTCTCCTCGACGTACTTGAGAAGGAACCCGCCCTCGGCGTCGTC
>PLMA01000019.1:65458-81583 GCA_003141455.1 Chloroflexota bacterium
ACGAGCGGGATCATGATCTCCGGCCGCGGATCCTTCTTGGCCTTCTTCACGGCCACGGCCGCGTTGAGGATGGCCCTGGTCTGGATCTTCACGAAGTCCGGGATCATCAAGCCCAAGCGGCAGCCGCGGAGACCGAGCATCGGGTTCTGCTCGTGCATCGACTTGATGGTCGCGAGCACTTCCTTGTCCTTGGCGCTGGCCTTGTCGCCGGCCTTGGTGACCTTGACGAGCTGATCTTCGAGGTTCGGGAGGAACTCGTGGAGCGGCGGGTCGATGAGGCGAATGACGACCGGCAGCCCGGACATGGCCGCCAGGATTCCCTCGAAGTCGCCCTGCTGGAGGACCTCGAGCTTCGCCATGGCGGCATCGAACTGCTTGACCGCGGCCTTCTCTTCGGACGTGAGCTTGTCGCCGGCGGCAAGCTTCGCCTTGGCCCGAGTGGCCACGTTGGCTACGAGGATCGCACTGCGCACGATCTCGAGGCGCGGGCCCTCGCGGAACATGTGCTCGGTGCGGCAGAGGCCGATGCCCTGGGCACCATAAGAGCGGGCCTGGGCGGCCTCCTCCGGCTTGTCGGCGTTTGTCCAGATCTGCAGGCGGCGGACCTTGTCGGCCCAGCCGAGGATCGTCTGCAGGTCCTTCTGGTCCTCGTACCGAGCGTGGACCGTCGGCAGCGCGCCCACGAAGACCTCGCCCGACGAGCCGTCCAGACTGACCCAATCGCCTTCCTTGACCGTGGCGCCGTTGGCGCTGGCGGTCTTGGCGGCATAGTTGACTTCCAGCTCGGAGCAGCCGGCGACGCACGGCTTGCCGATCTGGCGGGCGACGACGGCGGCGTGTGAGGTCGCGCCGCCCTTTGCGGTCAGGATGCCCTGCGCAACGGCCATGCCGTGGAAGTCGTCCGGAGACGTCTCCTCGCGGATGAGGACGACCTTCTCGCCCTTCGCCGCCCATGCAGCGGCGACGTCGGCGTGGAAGACGGCCTTGCCCACTGCCGCTCCTGGAGAAGCGTTCAAGCCCTTGGCCATGCGCTTCGCGGTGGCACGGGCCTTGGGATCGAACTGGTCGCGCAGGAGCTGGTCGACCTGGGCCGGCTCGATGCGGGCCAGAGCCTCCTCCTGGGTGATCAGCTTCTCCTTGACCATGTCGATGGCGATCTTTACCGCGGCGGCCGCGGTGCGCTTCGCCGATCGGGTCTGGAGCATGTACAGGCGGCCGCGTTCGATCGTGAACTCGAGGTCCTGGACGTCCTTGTAGTGCTTCTCGAGCTTCTCGGCGATCTTCTTGAACTCGGCATAGGCCTTGGGCATGTCCTGGGCCAGCTGAGCGATCTTGGCCGGGGTACGGACGCCCGCGACGACGTCTTCACCCTGGGCGTTCGTGAGGTACTCGCCGTAGAGGGCCTTCTCGCCGGTGTTCGGGTCTCGCGTGAATGCCACGCCGGTGCCGGAGTCGTCGCCCATGTTGCCGAAGACCATGGTCACGACGTTGACCGCGGTACCGAGGTCGTGGGCGATCTTCTGGCTGTTGCGATAGTCGTTGGCGCGCTTGCCGAACCAGGAGGCGAAGACGGCCTTGATGGCCAGGTCCAGCTGCTCATTGGGATCGTCCGGGAAGTCACGGCCGAGGGTGTCCCTGACGATCTTCTTGTACGCGACCACGACCTTCTTGAGGTCGTCGACGCTCAGGTCCGTGTCCTTGGCGCCCTTGCCGTGCTTCCCCTTGGCGGCGTCGAGAGCCTCGTCGAAGCGGTTGTACTCGACGTTGGAACCGTCCCTGGCCTTGGCGGTGCGCGTCGGGACGTCGAGAACGATCCGCCCGAACATCGAGATGAAGCGGCGGTAGGCGTCCCAGCCGAAGCGCTCGTTGCCGGTGATGGCGATAAGGCCCTGCAGGGTGGTCTCGTTGAGGCCGAGGTTGAGGACGGTGTCCATCATGCCCGGCATGGAGAACTTGGCGCCGGAGCGGACCGAGACCAGGAGCGGGTTCTTCGGATCGCCAAGACCCTTGCCCGTCTGCTGTTCGACAACCTTCACCGCCGCGAGGACGTCGTCCCACAGGCCGGCCGGCAGCTTCTTGCCGGCGGCGAAGTAGTCGTTGCAGGCTTCGGTGGTGATGGTAAAGCCGGGGGGAGTGGGCAGACCGGCGTTGGTCATCTCGGCCAGGCCGGCGCCCTTGCCGCCGAGCAGATCCTTCATCCCGCCGTTGCCCTCGGCCTTGCCGCCGCCCCACGCGTAGATGTAGCGCTTGGCGGCTTTGTAGGTCTTGGAGCCTGAGTCGGCCATGGGTGTGTCACTCTCCTTGGATACGGGGCTTGTCGCGCCGCGGGCGGCGGGGAAGCGCCCGAGCGACGGAATCGCACGATGTTACGGTGATTGTACAGGCGCGAGTCAGCCTGCCCTATTGCCGGCCGGCCCGGCGGGCCGGCGTTCCTGCCACCCTATCGGGGTCCGCGGATGTGACGTTCGGCCCCATGGCATGGTACAGAGCGAGCGTGCCGAGGGACCTTCGCCACGCGCACGATTGGCGTTAATTGAGTAGTGTCTTAGCACACAATCTTGTCATCACCCCCACCGGAGCAAGATGCACGCCGTCGTCAGCAGGGCGCAGCTATCGCCCAACGTAACCCGCCTCGTCGTTCAGGCGCCGCGGATCGCCGAGATTCGCCAGCCCGGCCAGTTCGTGATCGTTCGGCGCGGACCGGGCGCGGAGCGCATCCCGCTGACCATCGCCGACGTCGACAAGGAGGCCGGCACGATCACGCTGGTCATCCAGGCGATCGGTAAGAGCACCCACGAGCTGACGGCGCTGGGCGTGGGCGACGCCATCACCGACATCGCCGGGCCGCTGGGCAAGCCGACGGAGTTGCTCGAGAGCGGCCACGCCGTGTGCGTCGGGGGCGGGGTCGGCACCGCGGTCGTCTACCCCATCGCGCAGGCGTTGGCACGGAACGGTGTGAAGGTCACGAGCGTCATCGGCGGACGATCCAAGGAATGGGTCATTTACGAAGACGAGCTGCGCGCAGCGGGCGACGTGGTCGTGTGCACCGACGACGGCAGCTATGGCCGCCACGGTTTCGTGACCGAGGCCCTCAAGGACCTGTGCGAGGCCGGCGGGATCGACGAGGTCTTTGCCGTGGGCCCGGTGCCGATGATGCGGGCATGCTCCGAGCTGACCCGCCCGTACGGCATCAAGACCACGGTTTCGCTGAACGCGATCATGGTCGACGGAACGGGGATGTGCGGCGGCTGCCGCGTCTCGATCGACGGCAAGAGCCAGTACGCGTGCTGCGACGGCCCCGAGTTCGACGGTCACAAAGTCGACTTCCGCCAGCTGGCCGATCGGCTGAACACATATCGAGTCTTCGAACAGGCCGCCCTGGAACGCTGGCAGGCTTCGCACGCGGAGGCCCACTGATGGACGACCTGACGCTCTCAGCCCGCGCCGCCGAAGGCCGCGAGCCGCTCCCCAAGAAGGAGCGGATGAAGATAGAGCGCGGCCACATGCCGGAGCAGGACGCGATGGCCCGGGCTCGCAACTTCGCCGAGGTGAACCTCGGCTACACCGAGCAGCTGGCCGTGATCGAGGCCGACCGCTGCCTGCAATGCCCAAAGCCCTATTGCATCGAAGGCTGCCCGGTCGCCGTAAACATCCCGAACTTCATCCGTTTGCTCGGCGAAGGGAACGTGAAGGGTGCGGCGGACTCGCTGCTGGGCGACAACGCCCTGCCCTGCGTCACCGGCCGGGTCTGCCCCCAGGAGACGCAGTGCGAGCAGGTCTGCCTGCGTGCCAAGACGGGCGCTCCGGTCGCGATCGGCTATCTCGAGCGCTTCGTCGCCGACTGGGCTATCACCCACACCGACGCGTTCACGCGAGCCAATCCCGAACCTTCGGGTAAGTCGGTAGCCATCGTCGGATCCGGGCCGGCCGGGCTCACAGCCGCGGGTGAGCTGACCAAGCGCGGCCACAAGGTCACCATCTTCGAGGCCTTCCACGCCGCTGGCGGCGTGCTCATCTACGGCATCCCCGAGTTCCGCCTGCCCAAGGACATCGTCCAGAAGGAAGTGGATCGGCTGGTCGCCGACGGTGTCGAGATCGAGCCGAACTCCATCATCGGCAAGACCTACACCCTGCCTGAGCTGCGCGAGAAGTTCGACGCCGTTTTCGTCGCCGTGGGCGCCGGTCTGCCGGTCTTCATGAACGTCCCCGGCGAGAACCTCAAGGGCGTCTACTCGGCCAACGAGTACCTGACCCGGGTCAACCTGATGGGCGCCTACGATCCGGACTCGGACACGCCGATCCTGCGCGGCAAGCGCGTGGCTGTCGTTGGTGGTGGCAACGTAGCCATGGACTCCGTCCGCACGGCGCGGCGCCTTGGGGCAAACGAGTCGGTGTGCGTCTACCGCCGCTCCCGAACCGAGCTGCCGGCCCGGGTCGAAGAGGTGCACCACGCCGAGCAAGAAGGCGTCCGCTTCGAATTCCTGACCGCCCCGACCGAAGTCCTGGGCGACGAGAACGGCTGGGTCTCCGGCCTCCGCTGCATCCGCATGGAGCTGGGCGAGCCGGATGCCTCAGGACGGCGCCGTCCGATCGAGATCCCCGGATCCGAGTTCGTCTTCCCGTGCGAGATGGTCGTGGTAGCCATCGGGACGCGGTCCAATCCCCTGCTGACCTCCACGTCCCCGGACCTGCGCATCAACAAGTGGGGCTACATCGAGATCGACGACAACCTCCAGACCTCCATGCCGGGCGTCTTCGCCGGCGGCGACATCGTCCGTGGAGCGGCAACGGTCATCCTGGCCATGGGCGATGGCAAGAAGGCCGCGGGGAACATCGACGCCTACCTCCGGGGCGAGCTGGGGGCGCCGGCGGCCGTGGCCGCCGCGACGGCCGCGGCACACTGATTCGGGCGGCCCTTCAGCCGAGCTTCTCCGAGCCCGCGCCGGTCCGCTGGTAGTCAGCCTGAGGCCGCCGCTACCACAAGCGGGTCGGGTCCGAACGGCCGCCACCGCCATATCCACAAGACCGCGGCCGCATTCACGACCAAGGCGACGCCGCTGACGACCGTGAGCGGTGAGATCCACCACAGGATGCCCATCGAGATCCCCAGGAAGACGAGGCGCGTACGCCACGGCTCGGCCACGCCGCCCGCAGCGGCCCAGGCCAGCAACGGCAGCATCAGGCCGGCCTCGTAGCTCCATACGCGCGGCCCTGCGACGAGCCCAACGAGGCAGGCCGCACTCGCAGCCTCGACCATCGGCGCGCGGACCAGCCCGCGCAACGCAATCAGCGCGACGACGCCGCCACCGGCAAAGGGCAGCCAGTACGGCAGGCCCGAGACTCGACCGAGCAGCCCGGGGATGCTGATGGCCTTGTCGGCGTTAAAGGCCAGGTCGTGGGCGATCAGGGGCTGCATGCCATTCCACCAGGCCACCGGCCATTGCCAGTCGCCTCCCGCGGCCGGCACGCTCAGGACGTAGCCTGCCGCGACGACCAGTGACGCCACCGAAGCCGATCGCCAGCATCTTCGGAGCAGAAGGAAGCCCAGCATCGGCAGACCGAGAGTGGGCTTGTACATCAACAGCCCGACCGCGAGCCCGGCCTCCGTCCGGCTGTCCCGGCGTAGCGCGTCGATCGACCAGAGTGCGAGGACGACAGACAGCGGAGCGTTCTGACCCATGTCGACAGCCGCAAGTACAGGCGTCCAGGCGAAAGCCAACCGGACCGCCAGATTCGAGGGCAGATCGAAGATCCTGGAAAGAAGCAGTCCCGCCACCACCACGAGGGACAACATCAAGGCCGCGTTGATCGCGAAGCTCAGTCCGATAGGGAGAAGAGACGCGGGCCAGTACAGGTACGCAAAGGACGGCGCATAGCGCCACGCGTCTCCGGGGAGGCCGTGCGCCGTCTGCCAGGCCGTGTGGAGGTGCGAGTCCACGAGACTCGTAGTCCCGACGGTGCCTCCGGCCGACCAGAAGGCCGACCAATCGCCCCACTTGCTGTACGGGGCGGACAAGATCGGAAGGAGAGCGATCACCGCCAGCGCGAACCAAACAAGGCGGACTCGCTTCGGCGTCAGCGAGAGCGGCCCGAGGCTGGTACGGAAAGGCCAGGCCGGCGCTCGCGTCGGTCGGGCGACGCCGCGTTCGAAGGCGGCGTCCCGTGAGTCCGAGCGCCCGCTCTCGGCCATCAGCGGCTCTCGACCTTGCTCACGTGCTCCACCCTAGCCTCGCGCCCCGGCCAGGCTTCCATGACGATCGGCTTCACCTGCGAGATGTCCACTCTGACCTGCTCCATCGAGTCGCGGTCGCGGATCGTGGCCTTGCCGTCCTCGAGCGATTCGACATCGATTGTGACGCACCACGGCGTGCCGATCTCGTCCTACGCGCATCCGGAAGACGAAGTTGCGCCGCCCCTGCGGCCGAGGCGGAGACGGTAACGGCACACTGATCATCTGCGCGGGAGCAGGGTCTGCTGGGGAGCCGGGAGTCGTCTCGAATCGCTGCCAGCCGGAGATCCAGATCGCGGTAAGAGCGAGCACAGCAACGCCCACGCTGCTCAGACCCGCCCAGGTCGATATCAGGTGCGCCAGCCCGGCCACGTACACCGCCACGATGAGCCGCGTTCGCGCGGGCTCAGAGATTCCGGCCCCCGTTCCGCCGAGCATCCACAGGATCGCCGGGAGGGCCAGCACCGCCTCGTAGTTGAGCGAGTGCGGGCTGACGGCCAGGCCGAGCAGGCATGCTCCCGCGCCCGCCTCCACCATTGGCGCTTTCAGCAGACGCGGAATCGACAGGATGACGACGGCCAGCGAAATACCCCAGGCGACGATCGCGGGCGCCCCGTAGCCGATGAGCACGCCGGAGATCGACGTTGCCTTCGCCGGGTTGAACGCAGTCGTCCTGTGGTACCAGTCGCCCAGGCCGGCGACAAACTGGCCCGGCCAGGCCCAATCCCCCGCGGTGGCGCCGACGCTCAGGACGTACCACCCGCAGCCAACGACCGCGGCAACACCAAGCGCCCGCCAGCGCCGCCTCAGCAGCATCAGGCCCAGGAGCGGGATCGCCAGCGTGGGCTTGTAGAGGAGCAGGCCCACGCCCAGGCCGGCCAGCACGTAGCTGTCGCGGCGGAGTCCCTCGATCGCCAGGAGTGCGAAGACGAGCCCCAACGGAGCGTTCTGGCCGAACGAGACCGACGCCATGCACGGCCCCCAGGCAAACGCCCCCATCATGCCGACGCGGTCGTCGAGCCCGTAGAGCCGCGCTCCGAGGATCCCGCCGATTCCCACCAGAGCCGTCATCGCAAGGGCGTGCAGCCAGAAGCCCACCGGCAACGAGAACGCGGCGAATGGAGCGAACAGCCAGGCCGTGGCCGGAGGGTACGGGAAGAAGTCCAGGATTATGCCGTGGAGCACTTCCCAGGCGCCGTGGCGAGCCGGATCCAAGAGATCTGGACTCCCCACGGTGCGGCCAGCCGCCCAGAACTGGGGGAAGTCGACGAACGCAACGTTCGGAGAGTTGCAGATGACGGCGGCGCTCGCCAGGCTGAAGACGAGGCCCCACAGCCAGAACCGGCGGCCCGCGATCCGAAGAGGGATCACGATTGCCAGTCGCTGAGGTCGTCGTGGCGTCACGATCGTCGCATCGGTGCCTGAGGCGTGGCTCCGGTCGGGCCCACGCGCTCCGTCTCTAGCCCCTCGCCCCGGCCAGGCGCTCCATGACGATCGGCTTCACCTGCGAGATGTCCACTCTGACCTGCTCCATCGAGTCGCGGTCGCGGATCGTGGCCTTACCGTCCTCGAGCGAATCGACGTCGATCGTGACGCACCACGGCGTGCCGATCTCGTCCTGGCGNNCGCGCTTCTTGAGCAGCGGCAGGACCGCCACCTTGTACGGCGCCAGATCCGGGTTGAAACCCAGGACCACGCGCTTCTCGCCACGGACCTCTTCCTCGCGATAGGCGTCGATCAGGAACGTGAAGGCCGCCCGGTCGCCGCCGGCGGAAGTCTCCACGATCCAGGGCACGTACTTCTCCTCGGTCGCGGGGTCGAAGTACTCCAGGCTCTCGCCGGTCGCCTCCTGGTGCCGGCCCAGGTCCCAGTCGCCGCGGTTGTGGATCCCCTCCAGCTCCTTCCAGCCGAACGGGAAGCGGTACTCGACGTCGACCGCCTTCTTGGCGTAGTGGGCCAGCTCGTCCGGCCGGTGCTCGCGGAAGCGCAACCGCTCGGGCATGACGCCGTAGCGCACGTACCAGGCGAGCCGCTTGGGCATCCAGTCTTCGAAAGTCTGCGCGGCGGTCTCGGGCTTGACGAAGTACTGCATCTCCATCTGCTCGAATTCGCGCATCCGGAAGACGAAGTTGCCCGGGCTGATCTCGTTGCGGAAGGCCTTGCCGATCTGCGCGATGCCGAACGGCAGCTTCTTTCGGCTCGTCTCGCGTACGTTTCGGAAGTTGACGTAGATGCCCTGGGCCGTCTCCGGGCGGAGGTAGACCTCGTTGCCCTCTTCTTCGACCGGACCCATATGGGTCTTGAACATCAGGTTGAATTGCCGTGGGGGCGACAGCGGGCCGGCGTCCACGGGGCACTTCAGGCCGAGGCGCTCGACGATCGCCGGGTCGCGGAGTTCCGTGGACGTCAGGTTCTCGCAGCCCGGCAGCTCGTCCAGGCGGAAACGGCGACGGCAAGTGGAGCATTCGACGAGAGGGTCGCTGAAGTTGGCCACGTGGCCGGAGGTGACCCACACCTGGGGCGCCATGATGATGCCGGCGTCCAGGCCGACGATGTCGTCGCGCTCCTGGACCATNNTCCCACACGGCGTTGATGCCGCCGTAGATCTCCGAACTGGGGAAGATGAAGCCGCGCCGTTTCGACAGCGACACGATGGTTTCGAGGTTGGCCACGGACGGTCCCGGGTCGTCGGCCGGCGTGGTCAGCTTGGCGGCGGTCACTGTTGTCTCCTCCGGCGCGGGCGTTCGGCCGCTGGCATGCGGTCGAACCCCCGGCGATCAGCTAGTCGGGCGAGTGGCGGTCGAACGTCGAACACGCCAGTAACGTTCGGGGCGCAATTCTCGCACGAGCGAGACACCGGAGCGCGCGCCCCGCGTACAGCCGTCATCATGTTGGCGCGAATCCAGGCGCAGCGCCGATTGTCGAAGGAGTGCCCGTGACCACAAGCCCGCAGATCGATTCGATCTCCGTGGAGCACCCGGTGCTCGGCACTGCGGTATCGATCTACGCCGACCGACGCCAGGCCCTGGGGAGCACTTTCGTCTATCTCGCGTTCGTCCTACTCGGCATCCTGGGCCTGTTCCTGGGCCAGAGCGACCTCGCGAGTGGGAGCGCCGTGCTCGGGCTGGCCGAGCTTGCCGGCGGGGTGGTTCTGGGCTTGTACAGCATTCGGGCCGCCCTGGCCGCCGCCCGTCGCCTTCGGAATCCATTGACTCTCGTCGTGGGGACGGAGGGGTTCGAATACGTCGGCGGCAACGGGCCGGTCCGCTGGGACGAGGTGGCAACGGTCAGCGACCCGGCCTTTCGCCCCGGCCGGCCGGCAACGCTGAAAGTCCAGCTGAACGATCCCGGTGACTACGTCGTCCGTCACGCCTTATCGCCGGTTGCCCGGGTCATGCTGCGGGTCAACCACCACGATCTTGTTCTCGGCCGTGACGCGGTCATACCGGTCGAGGACGCACAGGCCTTGATGCGCGAGCGACTCGCCGAATCCCGGGTGGCGGATGGCGGGAGTGAGGAGCCGCAGGCTCGCGCGCCCAAGCGGCGGGCGCTCAGGCGGCCCCGGCCGTCGCCGAAGAGCTAACCCCGACGGACCTCGTCCAGAAACGGCAACGAGCGAGCGTCGCGGTCCAGCGAGTAACGCAGGAAATCGCGCATCGCCTGTTCCACCTCGGCCTCTACGGCCGCCGGGAGGCGCAGGCTCGCCAGCGCCTCGACGTCCAGCCGCTGGTAGGCCTTGAGCAGCTTCAGCGCCTCGAGAGACAAGCCGGCGCGGTCGGCCGGCGGGCCCGGGCAGCGAGAGCACAGCACGCCGCCGAGTGGCGGAACCCACCGGAACGCCTCGTCCGCGTCCAGCATTCGGTCGCACTCGACGCAGCGATCCACCTCGGGCCGTACGCCCAGCTCGTCGGCGAGACGCATCTCGTACCAGCGAGCCACTCGGCCGGCGTCCATCCCCGCGTCCAGCAGCTCGTACGCGTGGCGGAGCAGCGCGTACAGCCCCTCGGCTTCGTGGCGCTCCTCCAGGGAGCGGTCCGCCAGCTCGGCGAGATACCAGGCCGTGGCCGTGGACTCCAGCGAGTCGCGCAGGTGCAGCCAGGCGTGGCTTACCTGCACCTGCGTCACGACGTCGAAAGTCCGGCCGCGGGCCAGAGCCACGCGCAACTCGGCCAGCGGCTCGAGAGAACCGCCGAGCCGGCTTTTCGTCCGTCGCACACCCTTGGCGATCGCCTTGAACTTGCCGAATGCCGGCGTGAAGAGCGTCATGATCCGATCCGCCTCACCGTAGTCGAAGCGGGTCAGGACGATGGCGTCGGTCACATACAGGCGCGGTGTGGGCACGTGGTCACGCTACCACGCCTCGCGTACGTCGCTCGGCTAAGCTGGGATGATGGACGAGACTACAGGCCGCCACGACGGGGAGCCGGCCGCGCCATCCGGCCCGACCACTCCCGGACCTCGCACCGACCGGACCCGTATTCGCCGCCACGCCGACCGTGCCGTGCCGGACCGAATCGAGGAGTTTCTGCGCGCGGGCCTGGTCGCCCATGTCGCCTGCGTCGAAGACGGAGAGCCGAGACTCGTTCCGTTCCTGTACCACTACGAGAGCGGGCATATCTACCTCCACGGCTCGCCGGGCAACGCCATGCTCCGGCTGCTCCGCGACGGCCGGCAGGTTGTCGTGGCCGTGACGCGCCTCGACGACCTCGTCGCCTCCAAGACGGCACCGGACCACTCGGCCAACTACCGCAGCGTGGTCGCCTTCGGCCGTGGCCGCGAGATCACGGATCTGGCGGAGAAGCGCCGCGTCCTCGACGCCATGACCGAGCGCTACTTCCCCGGGCGGCGCCCGCCCCACGACTACGCTCCCGCCTCCGACGACGACCTGGCGCGCATGGAGCTGACCGACGTCGTGGTGGATGAAGCCTCGGCCAAGATGCGTGAGGGCGGCCCGATGGGTCCGCATGACGCCGAGCCGGACTTTCCCGGATCGGCCTTCGTCAGGCCCGCCTGACGGCATGACTGGCCGCGGACGATAGCCCGCGCCCTCTCAGGGACCACTTCGTCGCGCTCTCTGGCCGTTCGGGTGGCTTCGACGCCAGACCTCGCCGGATTCTGAAAGCGGATTGCTATGATCGGCCCGTGCAGACCCACACCAGCTTCGCCGGCTTGATCTCCGACACCGAGGAGGAGATCCTGCGCCTCGTCTCCGACCGGGACGCATCGACCGCGGGCCTGTACGAGATGTTGCGGTACCACCTGGGCCTGGACGGCAGCGGCTCGTCGGGCAAGCGGATGCGGCCGCTGCTGGGGCTGCTTGCCTACGCCTCGATCGCCGGCGACTACCGGAAGGCACTGCCCGGCGCGGCGGCCGTGGAGCTTGGCCACAACTTCAGCCTTGTCCACGACGACATCGAGGACGGCGACACCGAACGGCGCCATCGGACCACCCTGTGGGCACTGCACGGCATCCCCCAGGCGATCAACGCCGGCGACATGCTCTTCACCATGAGCCGGGTGGCGCTGCACCGCTTGACCGAACTCGGCTTCTCCGACAGCAAGGTGCTGCGACTGATGCGGCTGTACGACAACACCTGCGTCGCGCTGTGCGAGGGCCAGTACCTCGACATCTGGGCCAGCGAGCGGTCCGAGCCCATGTCGGTCGAGATCTACTTCGACATGATCGGACGAAAGACCGCGGCGCTCATCGCGGCTTCTGTGGAAACCGGGGCATTGCTCGCGACCGACGACGAATCGGTCATCGCCCGGTATCGCGCCTTCGGCTGGGCGCTGGGGATCGCCTTCCAGCTCAACGACGATCTGCTCGGGATCTGGGGCGAGCAGGCCGCTACCGGCAAGGAGCCAACGGACGTGGCCCGGCACAAGATGACCCTGCCGGTCATCTACGCCTTCGCACAAGCGGGGCCCGAAGATAGGGCGAAGCTTGAGGCCATCTGGCGGACCGACACGCCCGCTGACGGCCAGGTCGCCGAAGCGGTCGCCCTGATCGAGAGGCTCGGCGGCCGGGACTACACCCGCGACCAGGCCCACCAGCACCGCGACCGCGCCCTCGCCGAGCTGGACGCCGCGGGCGTGGTCGATGCGGAGGCGCTCGAGTCGCTGCGCGCCATCATCGTCGGCGTGATCAAGGCCTAGGCGCCAGCATCGGCTGCGGTCGATCGTCGCCGGGCTACCGCTCCCCCTCGTCGTCGCCGGATCGATGGTGGACCGCAAGCACCTTGCCCACCCGATGGCCGTCCGTAGATTCGACCGTCAGCGTGAGCGCCTGCGCCTCGAGCTCGACCTTGTCGCCGGGCTGCGGCACGCCGCCGATGCGGTGGTAGACCAGGCCGCCGACCGTGTCGTACTCCTCTGAGTCCTCGAGCCCTTCGAGGTCGAAGTCGAACAGCTCGGCCAGGTCGTCCACGGAGGCCCGACCGTCGATCCGCGCCTCGTCTTCGGAGAGCTTCACGGTCATCGGCTCCTCGACGTCGTACTCGTCCTGGATCTCGCCCACGATCTCCTCGAGCAGGTCCTCGATCGTGACCAGGCCGGCCGTGCCGCCGTACTCGTCGAGCACGATCGCTATGTGGACCTTGCGCCGCTGGAGCTGGTGCAGCAGGTCGTCGATCGACATCGACTCCGGCACAAAGAGCGGCGTACGGAGCAGCGTCCGCAGGTCGGGTCGCTTGTCTTCGCCCTTGAGGAACGGCAGCAGGTCCTTCGCATAGAGGATCCCGACGACCTTGTCGATCGTTCCCTCGTAGACCGGGATGCGGCTGTGGCCCTCGGCGATGATCGTGTCGATCGCTTCGTCGAGGGTCGCCGTCGCGGACAAGGCGCTCATCTCCGTCCGCGGAACCATGACCTCGTGCAGGCGGCGATCGCTGAGGCCGATGACCGCGCTGATCATCTGCTCTTCCTCCGCCTCGAGGATCCCCTCCTCGCCGCCCCTCTCCACGATCAGCTTCAGCTCCTCGGTGCTGATCTGGGCTCGTTTCTGCACATCCGTGCCGAACCCGCCGGCGATCACTCGAGTGACCCAGGTCAGGACCGAGACGACCGGGCCGAGGATCCGGCCGAGCAGCTCGACCGGCCCGGCAAGAACGATGGCGTAGCGATCGGTATGCGCCAGCGCCAGAGTCTTGGGCACCAGCTCTCCGAAGACGATGAAGAAGAGAGCGAGCAGGGTCGTGACGACGACCAGCGCAGCCCCACCCGCGACCTGGTCCAGGACGGGGACGTGCACGAACAGGCCTTCCAGCCGCGTCGTGAGATTGACCGCCGCGTAGGCCGATGAGAGGAACCCCACGAAAGTGACGGCGATCTGGACGACGGCCAGCAGCCGACTTGGGTCCTCGATCACCCGGCGAACCCGGCGAGCGCCCATGCGCCCTTCGTCGATCAGCTGCTCGACGCGGCTGCGCCGGATCGTGATGAGGGCGATCTCGGCCGCGACGAAGACCGCCTCGATCAGGACGAGGAAGAGGATGACCAGGAGTTCGACGACGAGATCGCTCATTTAGCCTTGTCTGGAGGCGGATCGTTACCCGATTCGCGTGGCTTGCGGAGCCGGGCCGGCACGCCCACGGCCAGCATCCCCGCCGGCACGCTCTTCGTTACCACGGATCCGGCGCCTGTGCGAGCCTCATCGCCCAACTCCAGCGGAGCCACGAGCATCGTGTCCGAGCCCAAGAATACGTGCTTGCCGATCTTCGTCTTGTGCTTCCGGACTCCGTCGTAGTTGCAGGTGACCGTGCCGGCCCCGACGTTCGTCCGTTCGCCCACTTCGGCGTCGCCGATGTAGCTGAAATGGTGCTGCTGCACCCCGGCTTCCAGACGGCTCGCCTTGACCTCGGCGTAGTTGCCCAGCCTCACCTTGCGCCCGATCGAGGATTTCGCCCGAAGATGAGAGAAGGGCCCGATCCGGACCTCGTCCTCCACCTCGGAGCATTCGAGCACGCTCGCCCAGATGAAGCAGTCGCGGCCGATGACGGTATCGATGATCTGGGAACCCGCTCCGATGCGCGTCCCCTCGCCGATTCGGGTGCTGCCGCGCAGGATCACGCCGGGCTCCAGGACGACATCCCGGGCCAGCTCCACCGATGCGTCCACGTACGTCCGGATCGGATCGACGAAGGTCACGCCGGCGAGCATATGGCGTTCGTTGATGACCATGCGCATCTCCAGCTCGGCAGCCGCCAGCTGCGAGCGGTCGTTGATGCCCACCAGAGTGCCATCGTCCTCCACGTCGAGCGAAACCACGGGCAGGCGATCTTCGCGGGCCAGCTCGACCAGGGCCGGCAAGTAGAACTCGCCGGAGACGGGCGAGGGCTTGACATCCCCGATCCGGCGTCGCAACCAGGCCGCGTCGAAGGCGTACACGCCGGCGTTGATCTCCTCGATCTGGCGCTCCCCGGGTGAGGCGTCCTTCTCCTCCACGATTCGGATCACCTGGCCGCCGTCGTCGGTGCGAACGATGCGGCCAAGCCCCTCGGGCTCGGCGCTGTGGACGGCCACCAGGGCCATCGCGGCATTGCGCGCCCGGCGCAGGTCGATCATCTCAGCCAGCAGATCCGACTGGACCAGCGGCACATCCGCCTGCAGTACCAGGATCTCGGCCGCGGTCTCCGGAGCGGCTGCCATGGCGGCCCGCAGAGCGTCGGCCGTGCCGAGAGGCCCTTCCTGCAGGGCGAAGTCCGCCTCCTCGGCGAAGATGTCCGTGACGGCCGCCGTCGCCGAAGAGTAGACGACGAGCGGACGCCGGCCACTGACCTCACGCGCCACGTCCAGGACGTAGGCGAGCATCGGGCGCCCGCACAGTTCGTGCAGGACCTTGGGTGTGCTCGATTTCATGCGCGTCCCGAGGCCGGCCGCGAGCACGACCGGCAGGACGCCTTCTGGGGGCTGGCTCATGGCACCGGACGGTAGCACGGAACGGTCCATCCGCGCGTGCCTGCCGTCGATGGTTCGGCCACGGCCGTCAGCTCGACCGCCGCGCGATCGCCTCGATCTCGACCAGGGCGTTGCGAGGGAGAGCGGCCACCTCGACGGTGCTTCGGGCCGGCGCGGGCTCGGCCATGTGTCTGGCGTAGATCGTATTGACGACGGCGAAATGGTCCAGGTCCACGAGGAAGATGTTGGTCTTGACGATGTCCGCGGTGGTCATGCCGGCCGCGGCAAGCACCGCCTCCAGGTTGAGTAGTGCCCGCTCGACCTGGTCCTCGACGCCTTCGAGCAGCTTTCCCGTGACCGGGTCGAGCCCCAGCTGGCCCGAGCAGAACAGGAAGCCGTCGATCGCGATGGCCTGGCTATAGGGACCAATCGCGGCGGGTGCGGCCGCTGTCGAGATCGCCTGTCGACTCATCGAGAATCGTCTCCCTTCGGTGAGTGAGGCTCGGCCGCCGAACCGCTCGTGCGAGGCGCCGCGCCGCCGAACCCATTGTGGACCGTGCGGGGACGCCTGGCATCGGATGATCGACCCGTGATCGGGCCGTGATCCAAGGCGAGGGCGTCGTCCGGGTGAGCGGCCATCGCCGTGGCGACGACGAAAGCCTCGCTCGTCCCGATGGCTGGCAGCCGGCCATCGAGCATCCCCAGACGCACGGCCCGGGCGGCCTTTCTGGCTCCGGGCAACGAGGGGTAGAGCGCCCACAGCGTGGGCCCCGAGCCCGACAGGCCGACCGGGCGCCTCAGCAGCTCTCCCAGCGCCCGCATGAAGCCGGCCAGCTCCGGGGCGACCGATTGGGCCGCGGGCAGCAGCTCGTTCGCCCTGGCCAGCTCCCCCGCCAGCTCGAGCAGCGCGGAAACGGCCAGACCGGACCGCATTGCGTCGGCCAGGCTCGTCGAGACGGCAAGAGCGCGAGACGGCGTCCCGGCAAGCGGCAGTGGCCCGG
>PLMA01000001.1 GCA_003141455.1 Chloroflexota bacterium
AGAAGCCCGACTGCGGTCGCGCGCTTCTCCCAATGCCAGTTCGGCCTCAGACTGGTGGATACGTCTGGTGTTTGCGCGACGCAACCGCAACGGCAGGCTTGCGTGGATCTGGGCGCGCAGGGCTACGGTGGCAGGGCTTCTTTCGCGAGGTCCCGGCCTGCTCTTGCTGGG
Source organism: Chloroflexota bacterium (assembly GCA_003141455.1). GTDB lineage: Bacteria > Chloroflexota > Limnocylindria > Limnocylindrales > CSP1-4 > Fen-1039. Next base: position 172 of record PLMA01000001.1, read on the forward strand.
CGTGATCGTCGCTGACGGGGTGCTGACAGACGTGTCAAGATCTAGGAAGAGGAGGGCCGACCGCGTCCTTCGCCCGCATTTCGCTGGAGTAGTGGAGCGTGGCTTCGAAGACGCCGCCAAGAGCAGTAGTGACCGGCGGCGCCGGGTTCATTGGGTCCCACGTCGTGGACCGCCTAATGAAGCTCGGCTATCGAGTCCTCGTCATCGATAACCTGGCCTCCGGCTCCCGGTCCGATGTTCCGTCGGCGGCGCTGCTGGAGGAGTGCGACGTGGCGGACTCGAGAATGGAGCCCTTGCTGGCGAAGTGGCAGGGCGAACTCCTCGTGCACTGCGCCGCTCAGGTCTCCGTGGCCTCGTCTGTCCGCGACCCCGTTCTGGATGCCCATTCGAACATAGTCGGAACGGCGAGGACGCTGCAGGCCGCTGCGGCCGCCGGATGCCGGCGCTTTGTCTATCTCACGACCGGAGGCGCCTTGTACGGCGAGCCGCGCTACCTTCCGTGCGATGAGGCCCATCAGATCGTGCCTCTGAGCCCATATGGCCTTAGTAAGTGGACGGGCGAGTGCTACCTGACTCTCCTGGCGCCGGACTCGATGGTCTGGGCGGTGCTCCGCCTGGCAAACGTCTACGGGCCTCGCCAGCGAGCCGATGGCGAGGGTGGGGTGGTCAGCATCTTTGCCAAGCGAATGAAGTCGGGTCTGCCTGTAGAGATCCACGGTGACGGCCAGCAGACCCGTGACTTCGTGTACGTGGGCGACGTCGTGGATGCCGTTGTCGCCGCTATGAACGCGACCAGCTCTATCACCGTGAACATCGGGACGGAGCGAGCCGTTTCCGTACTCGAACTGCATGGGGCACTGTCGGCAATCGCTGGCTACTCCAAACCCCCTGTCTTCATCGCGCCTCGTCCTGGCGATGTCCGGCACAGTCAACTCGCCATTGGTAAGGCGCGACGCGAGCTCGATTGGTCGCCCCATACGACGCTCGAGGCTGGCCTGGCCGAGACGTACGCCGGCATGGCATCAAGCGTTCTGGAGTCGCAGGCTGTGCGGCGCCGACGGGTACCAACGCAGTGACCGTGGCTCCGGATGGCCGTTTCGTGGCCCGAGGCAAGCCAGGCAATCCAAAGATTGCCTGCGTCGTGTTCAGCAAGGACAGGCCACTTCAGCTAGACGCTGCCCTGGCGTCTCTCGATCTCAGCGTGAGCGACCTGGGCCAGGCCCGGGTAACCGTGCTCTACGCGGCCTCGACGCCATTCTTTGCAGCACAGTACCGGATCGTCGGTCTCGATCATCGCAACGTGGAGTTTCGGCGAGAGAGTGACTTCAAGACCGACCTTGTCGAGCTCGTTGCCGGGTCTCCATTCGTCCTCTTCGTAGTCGATGACACTCTCTTTGTCGGGGACGCCTCGCTGGCGACGGGTATGTCGATCCTGGCGAACGACCGCTCCTGTGTGGGATTCTCGTACCGACTTGGTCGCAACACGACGTACTGCTACACGATGGACAAGCCACAGAACTTGCCGGCTTTCGAGTCCGCGGGGCCAGGGCTCGTCAGGTTCAGTTGGCCGGACATGGAGCACGACTTCGGCTACCCCATCGAAGTCTCCTCATCCATGTACCGGACTGCTGACCTCTTGCCTCTTCTCGAGTCCCTGTCCTACCGGAACCCGAACACCCTCGAAAGCGTTCTGGCGGGCCGGGCGGTTGATTTCCGAGAACGCCTGCCCCGTCTGGCATGCTACGCGCAGTCGGTAGCGCTGAGCATTCCCGCGAACCTGGTCCAAACGGCCTGGACCAACCGAGTAGATGGCCATCCCGAGCTCAGTGTGAATTCCCTCGCCCGGGAGTTCAGCAAGGGGCGTCGCCTCGACGTAGCCCATTACCGAGGGCATGTGGCGCGAGCGGCGCATGAAGAACTGCCGTTCATCTTCACACAGCGGACCGACGTCCCCGCGATCTCGGTCATCATCCCTTGCTACAAGCAGGCCGAGTTTCTGCCCGAGGCAGTAGAGAGTGTCATCGCCCAGACCTTCACCAACTGGGAGGTCGTGATCGTCGACGATGGCAGCCCTGACTCAACGGGGCTGGTGGCTGACGAACTCGCCGAACACCATCCGACGAGGCGCATTCGTGCCGTCCGTCAGGCGAACGCGGGTCTGGCTCGTGCCAGAAACGCCGGAATCGAACGAGCCCGTGGCTCATACATCCTGCCTCTGGATGCAGACGATCGGATCGGGCCGACGATGCTGGAACGCACGCACCGTCTGCTGGAGGAGCAGCCAGGCGTCGCAATCGCGTACACGGACGTCCAGAGATTCGGCGATGAAAACGACGTCATCCGGGCGGCTGACTTTAGTCCGACGATACTGCCCGCTGCCAGTCACCTCAACTACTGCTCGCTCTATCGGCGGGAGGTCTGGGAAGCTGTCGGTGGCTACAACGCGAACATGGTCTACGGCTACGAGGACTGGGATTTCTGGGTGGGAGCGGTGGAGCGCGGGTACGTCGCCCGACGCATCCCGGAGCCATTGTTCGAGTACCGAGTTCGGCGCGGGACGATGATTGCGGATGCGATGGCGCACGATTCGGAGCTGCGTCGCCAGATGCGTCGCAACCACCCGTCCGTCTACCGATGGGATCGCAGACTCAAACGCTGGGCGATCGTAAAGGCCAGGTACTTGAAGTGGCGGATCGCGCGCGTTCTCTCCACACAACGCTCGTGAGAAGCCACAAGCCGGGGAGCATAGCTAGTCTCAGGAGCGACCTGCTCGAGCCCTCGGTCGAGAGCGGAGGGGCTAGGTAAAGCTGTCAGGCCTACTTCGCCGGTGAAGCGGGGTAAAGGAGGGTCATCCCCGGCAAACCCAGCCCGGAGTGCACCTTGCGGTATCGGCCCGGCCACACCGCCACGACCTCTTCGATCGCCCGATACGGCCCAGTGTTGTACTCGGCTTCCGCCGACTGGTAGAACGCATCGTGAACCAGGATGCCTGCGTGAGGAACTTCGTTCGCGATGCCGGTCAGCTCCCGCAGGACGCTTTCGTGCGAATGGTCGCCATCAACGAAGAACAGAGGCCTGAGCTTCCGGCCATCAGCGCGCCACAGCTCCAGCGAGGTAGTGAGCCCGTCCCCCTGGTGAAGGTATACGCGCGACAGTCCGCGAACCAGTCTGCCGCGGTCGGCGTGTGGGTGCTCGCGATGTTCGACGTCGTCGGGGAGGTCCGTGGAATGGATGTCTGCCTGGACACGATAGTGCGAAGTGATTTCGTAGAAGATTCGCGCCGACTTTCCGATGTGGGTGCCCCACTCGAAGATCTCTCGAGGCTCGAGACGGCACACGGCGCCGGTCATCAGCATGAGCTCGTGGAGGGGAAACGGATGTGAACCCACGACGGGCACCAGCTTGCGCATGACGAACTGCGATATCGCCCAGGCGTCGACCTCGAACTCGGACGCGGCCACATTCATGGCGGGGTTCTCCCGGCTCAGTTCAGGCGGCCCTGGGCGACGAAGCAGGGATTTCATAGGCATCTTCACGAGGCACCCTTCCCGACGAGGTCGACGAAGATCGCCTCGTATCTGTCGACGATCTTGTCCCACGTGAATCGTTCCGACCAGGCCTGGCGACCGGCATGACCGAGGGTCGCGAGCATCTCAGGGCTCGCGGCCAGGCTAGTGATCTTCTCGGCCAGGACCGCGGGATCGACTTTCGTATAGCCACGCTCGTCCTGCGGTGCTGGACAGACGACGCCACCGCCGGTCCATTCGGCGATCTCAGCAGAGTTTCCCACCGGTACGGTCAAGAACGGAAGACCCGCGGCGGCGGCCTCGTAGAGCACCAGCGGTGAGTACTCAATGTTCGACGCGAAGACGAACAGGTCGCTGTTGAGGTAAGCCTGAATCAACTCAGCACGAGGCAGATCAACAATCAGCGCCCCCTGGCCCGGTGCCGCCTGGTTGATTCGTGCAACCAGGACCGCGATCGGTTCTCGCGTGTCGCCGCGCGGAGCTGGCATCCCACGCACGAGCCCCCGCAACCGACGGGCACCCCTGCGCAAGTTCGAGACGGGGGCCCTGAGGAGCGCTCGCACTCCACCCTGCGAGCGCCGAGGTATCACGTTGCCGTTCAAGATCAGGACGGCCGGCCTTTGGTCGAACCGCGCCAGGGCAAACGAATCAGCCAACTCTCGATGTCCCTTCATGTCGCCGGTGAATGTGCCCACCGTGAGGACGACAAAGGACTGCTCGTCGATTCCCAGACGGAGCCTGAACGCCGGGTCCCTCGGAACGCCGAACTCGCTTTCACTGGCGCCGTTCGGCACGATCGAGAGGTTCGACAAGCCGTGGTTGCGGGCCATGTTGATGTCGCGATAGTGCGACGCGTAGAAGATCAAATGGTCGAACTTGCCCAGCACCTCAGGCATCTCGCGGTAGTACCCGTCGTACTCCGGTTCGTACAACCCCGAGAAGCCGCACGGGATGAAGACCTTCGGCTTGCCGATCTGATCGAGCACGGGCAACAGCGCATCGAAGGTCCACTGCTGCGCAGCCTTGATCATGAGGACGTCGTAGTCGTTCTCGAGGACATACCGGCGATAGCTCTCAATGTCGCCCGACATGCCCCGTACCGCGTTGCCGGATACCTTGAACTCGACGATCGTCACGCCGTTTAGCTCGCGGCTCTTGCGCTCAGCCAGGCAACTCGTTGCGACGGTGACACGGTGCCCGCGGGCGGCCAACCGCTCGGCGACCTGGCGCATGACCTCCTGGACTCCACCCACCGACGGGTAGTAGAACTCGCACGCCAGCAGGATGCGCATCGTCGCTATCCGCGCCGATTGCCCAGCGCGGCGTTCCAGACTCGCTCTATGCCCGACGTAAAGTCGACCTTGGGCTGCCAGCCAGACACGGCCGTGAGCTTACGGCTGTCGAGCACGTTGGCCGGAACGTCGAACCTGCGCCCGGGGAGCGTCCTCATCAGCATTCGAAACCCATCGCGTGAAGCGAATGGCTGGATCTCGCTGAGTACCTCGAGATTGTTCCTGCCCCTACCACTGCCGATGTTGTACGTGCTGCCAATCTCGCCGTGGTCCAGCGCGGCCACGATGCCGCTGGCGATATCGGATACGTGAATGTAGTCCCGGACCGTGCCCTCCGGTCCGAAGACGCCGAACTCCTCGCCGCGGACGATAGAATGCATCGCAGCCGCGATGAAGCCCTGCCCCCCGACGACCCGTTGCTCTTCGCCGTAAGCGTTGGCGGGCCGAACGACGACGATGGGCAGGCCCGACACCGCCCAGAACATGTCTGCGTACTTCTCGAGGGTTAACTTCGTGATGCCGTAAGGCGAAATCGGATTCGTCGGGTGATCCTCACGGATCGGCAGCGACGACGCTACGCCGTATACGGTCCCACCGGAGGACACGAGAAGGAACTTCGAAACGCCCACCTCTCCGGCTACTTGCAGAAGCTGCACTGTCTCCGGCAGATTGGAGAGGAGGTCGTGGATCGGATCCTCGAAACTGGTCTGGGGAACAGTGGCATAAGCGAGATGGATAATCTCGTCGACCCCATCCAGCACCTGTTCCACGACCGAACGGTCGCCGTAATCTCCAGAGACAAAGCCGACGCGAGCCGGGAGTTGCGTGCCGGGTTGGCCACGGTTGTCCAGGACAACAACGTCCCGTCCCGACTCAGCCAGCAGGCGCGTGACGTGAGTCCCGATGAACCCCGCGCCGCCAATCACGCAGCACTTCACGGGCTTGTCCCACGCGTCCGTTTCATGATCCCCTGGTTATGCGGGCAATCCGGTATGTGACCCGCGCAACTTGCCATCGCCAACCGTGGCCGTACCGGCGTTCCCAGGATCGGTGGCGCAGCGAGTCTATACGCTGCTGGGCTTCGCGTACGAATCGCTCGCTTTCTCCCGGTGCCACCCGGATGGCGGCGCGCGCAAGGATCTGGCGCATCTCCACGAAATCTGGCCGCCCCTGCACGCGGTGGCCCGCACCGTGAACGAGGGCGGCTATGTTGACGACCTGTGGATCGGTGGGCTCGAGGTCCGCGGCCCAGGCAATGTTCTCCGCGCCAATCGTGACCAGGTGATCCATGAACGGTGAGGGTCCGACTCGCGACATGCTTCCCTCGATCTCCCGGTAGGCATGCAGGATCTCGGGAAGGTTCGCGACCTCGAACTGCCGGGCGATCCGCGACCAGAGTTCGTAGTCCTCCGGCGGCTGCCTGTCCGGGTCGGTGCTGTACGCCCCCACTTGCTCGAGCGCCGCTTTGCGGATCATCACCGAGCTGTGGACGAACGGATTGTTCAGCAGCAATTCGAATTGCAGGGTTGCGTTGTCGCTCGGGTGCTTGTGAGCCCGATCGGTCGTCACGTTCCCCCGCGATATCTCGGCCCATGTCCCGAGCAGGGCGCAGGACGGGTGCGCCTCCAGGAATGCCACCTGTTTGGACAGGCGCTCAGGCGATGAGACGTCATCCTGATCCTGGCGCGCGATGTAGCGGCCACGAGCGAGTTCGATTCCCCGGTTGAGCGTGCCGGCCAGACCGCGGTTCGCCTGGGTGATGAGACGAATCCGCGGATCCGCGTAGCGGCGTAGAACGTCAGGCGTTTCGTCTGTAGATCCGTCGTCGATGATGATCAGCTCGAAGCCGGTGTACGTCTGGGCCAAAATGCTCTGGAGCGCCTCCCCGACATAGCGCGGGCAGTTGTAGACCGGGAGGACAACGCTGACGACTGGGTCCGTGACGTTCGGCACGGCCCTGGCTTTCCGTGTCGCGTCCAGCAATCGAGCTCGTCTCGCCATTCCTCGTTTGTGAACCCAGAGCTGATCTCCGCTGATGTCATCAACGGTGTCCCTCAACATCTCGAAGCCGCGCGCCCGGAGGTATTGTGCGACGTCGTCCTTGAGTGGCTGGTCCCGATACAGGGGCACGGCCTCCACTTCGAGCCAGATCGCTGTGACCTTCTCAAGCAAGGGACCAAGGCCGTCGAGAACCTTCAACTCGGCGCCTTGCACATCCATGTGGATGAAGTCCACTCGTTCGATGGCATTGCTGGCACACACGTCCGCCATGGTCCGCGTTTCGACCTCGATCACTTCATCGAAATGCAACCAGGGAACGATCTCGAGATGGCGATCCGGCTCGAGTAGTGAGCTGGACTTGTTCCCGTAGTCCCAGTCGTCAGACGCGGGAACCGCGGGAGGGCGTCCGGCCGACACGAACATCCTGGCCTTCCCCCTGAGGTCGGACAATGCGATTGGCAAGACTCGGACGTTTGTCGTCCCGTAGCGGGCAATGGTCTCCTGTATGCGCGCGACGTTCGCCGGTAGCGGCTCGACCGCGTAGACCGTGGAGTGTGGGAAGCGGCGTGCATAGCGTACCGAGTCTTCGCCCTCGCAAGCGCCGATGTCGAAGATCGTGATGCGCGCGCCCCTGCGAAACAACAAGCGCAGTTCGCGCTCGATTGGGAGCGGAGCGTTGACGTAGGCGTCGAGTCTATCGGTCATCGCAAACGTCTGGCTCCCGGAGGTGTCGCGGCATTGGAGATGGGCTGGATGGCCACATCGCCCCGACGGCGCTCGGCGACGACGGAGGGCTCAGCCATGCGCGGTTCCCTTGTCTGCTGGGCCAGCGCTGGCTTGGATGGCCAATTCGCCGGGTCGACTGCGCCAGCGTGGCGTGAGGAAGATGATGCCGGCGTATCGGGGAAGGTGCCTCATCGTGAGTCTGCCGCCGTCGACGATGCGGAACACGAGAGCATCCTCGACGCGGTCGAACTCCTCAGAGTTGGTGCCGTCCGTTGCCCAGAGAGTGACGTGGTATGAACCTGGGTATAGGCGGATGTCCTCGAAATCCACCGAGATGTTCCAGGAATCGCGGTCGCTCCCAAGACTGAACCCCGAGTCGTCTTGCGATATGAGGGCAACTGGCGTCCCGTCGGCTGCCTTGATGGCCAGGACGAGCTTGGTTCGAGGCTTAGTCGGTGCAAGCCGCAGCCCGAATGCGACCCTGACGTCATCTCCAATCGAGAAGTCCTGGCAGATCTCGTCGTCGGCGTTGCGCATTTCGGCCCACTCGAAAGCGGCGCCTCCGCTTTCGGCAGGCCTGTTCCTCCTGCTCAGGTCCGCTCTACCTTGTTGATTGCCGCTGCCAAGGTATCGGGCGATCACCTGGTCCGGAGAACCAGATGCAGCGACGACGCCGGATTCGAGGAGAACTACCTTCGAGCAGAGTTGCGTGATTGCAGCCATGTTGTGACTCACGAACACGACAGTCCGTCCCTCGCTCGCAACATCCTCCATCTTGCCGATGCATTTCGCCTGGAAAGCCGTGTCGCCAACGGCCAGCACTTCGTCAACGACGAGGATCTCCGGCTGTAGGTGCGCGGCAACGGCGAACGCCAGGCGCATGTACATGCCGCTGCTGTAGCGTTTGACCGGTGTTTCCAAGAAGCGCTCGACCTCGGCGAACGCCACGATCTCGTCGAAGCGGCGACGGATGTCGGCGCGGGACATCCCGAGAATGGCACCGTTCAGGTATACGTTCTCTCGGCCGGACAGCTCGGGGTGGAAGCCGGTCCCAACTTCGAGGAGCGAACCCATGCGGCCGTAGATGTCGGCCGTTCCTCGGGTGGGTCGCGTGATCCGCGACAGCAGCTTGAGGAGCGTGCTCTTGCCTGCGCCGTTCCGGCCGATGAATCCGATCGCCTCCCCTTGCTCGACGTCGAACGACACGTCATCCAGGGCCCAAAAGATGTCAGAGCGCTCTGACCGCCGGCGAAACGGCCGCCGCGAGGCCTCCACTAGTGTTTCTCGTAACGTCCGGTACTGAGCTGGCCCGCGCTCGGGCGAGATCCGATAGGCCTTCGAAAGCCCGTGCGCCTGGATCGCGTACTGAGCCATATCAGATGACGTCCGCGAAGGATCGTTCGACTCGCTGGAAGACGTAGAGGCCCACGAGGAATATGGCGAGGGCTTCAGGCACGGCCATCAATAGCCCGGTAGCCGGGAACTCCCGACCCCCGAGGAGGGCCCAGCGGAACCCGTCGATGATCCCGGCCATGGGATTGAGGTGATATAGGACCTGCCATCTCGGCGGGATTAGTGAGGTTGCGTAGACCAACGGCGATCCGTACATCCACGCCTGGATTGCGAACGGGAGGAGGTACTTGAAGTCGCGGTAGTAAACGCTCAGGGCCGAGAAGAAGAGACTCGTCCCGAGGATCACTACGAATACCAGGACGGTCAGTGGGGCAACGGCCAGCCACGTCAACGATGGGCCGGTTCCCAGCAAGGCGCTCAGGACGATCATTACCCCGCAGGTGACCGCGAAGTCCAGGAGGCAGGCGGACAGGCTGGCAATCGGGATGATGATGCGCGGAAAGTAGACCTTGGAAATGAGGCCTGCATCGCCGATGAGGCTGTTCCCCGCCCGGGTCAGGCCTGCCGCGAGCAGGTTCCAGGGAAGCATCGCAGCGAACACGAAGAGGATGTACGGTGCCCCGTCCGACGGCAGCTTCGCGAAACCCCCGAAGACTGCAGCGAAGATGAGCGCGGTCGCGAGGGGCTGGAGGACAACCCAGAAGATGCCGAGCAGCGTCTGCTTGTAGCGCACCTTGATGTCGCGCTGGGCCAGGATCCCGAACAGGTCCCGGAAGGCCCACAACTCGGTCAAGCTGACGTTGGACCATGAGGTGGGCGGCGAGATGCGATGGTAGACGAGCTGAGAGTCGGGCGTGGTGCCGGAATTGGCTGGGCTCGTCCCCCTGATCCCCATCACGTGGCGCTGGGCGCGGACGCCGACGATCGGGCGGTTTCGTACCACTCGATCGTGGCCCAAAGCCCGTCCTCGAACGGCTGGCCTGCGATGCCTGTGGTCAGGACGTCGGCGGGGGCCCTGGTGAACTCGCTCACCCGGTAATTGTCGCAGAAACGGTGACCCCCGGGGCTTTGGGCCCTCCCTCGACCCGTCGCTGACTGGTGGGACGGCGAGCCTGGAGAGGGCTAGATGGGCATCCGGGCGAAGCGGCGAGCCGAGTGCGTCTACTTGTACGTGACGGCCATGTCGGGCGGAAC
>PLMA01000068.1 GCA_003141455.1 Chloroflexota bacterium
TCCGCCACCGGGGTCATACCCGCCGCCTCCTGGCTATCCGCCACCGGGGTCATACCCGCTGCCTCCCGGCTACCCGCCGCAGGGCGGCGCGTATCCGCCTTCCGGCGCGTATCCGCCGCCGTACGGTGCTCCTGTGGGCTACGGCTATCCGCCGCGGTACGCGGGTTTCTGGATTCGCCTCCTGGCCTACATCATCGACGGCTTCATCCTGACCGCCCTGATCATCTTGTGTCTCATCGTCGTCATCGTCGGCTGGATCGCCCTGCCGTTCGTGGCGATTGGCTACATGCCATACCTGTGGTGGAAGCGTGGAGCGACCTTCGGCCAGAGTGCCCTGGGCCTGAGAGTAGTCAGAGAGGTCGACGGGGGTCCGATCGAAGGCGGTCAGGCCGTGATCCGGTTCATCGGCATGATCGTCAGCGGCTGGGTGCTGTATCTCGGTCTGATCTGGGTCGCGTTCGAACCGCGCAAGCGGGGCTGGCACGACATGATGGCCGGCACCGTCGTCATCCACGTCAACTGACTCCAACTCGCCGACAAAGGCGGAGGCCTTCGAGCCTCCGCCTTTTCGTTTGCCCACGCGGCTTCTCCGGGCGGGCGCTCCGGTCTCATCGGCCGCGACGGCGCCAGACGCGACCGGCCGTTTCGGGCCTTCTCGCGGGTGAGCGGATCGATCGTATTGGGGCTTCCAAGGGCGATCGACGAGCTTTCGACGGCGCCGCGTCGGGAGGCTCGAACAAACGGTCTTCGAACGGCCGTTCTGTGGAAAAGAAGGTGGAGTTCTTGGTGGAGAAACCCCTTCCCGGCCCCGTGGCATCCGCCTAGCATGCATCCACCCGCCGCGGAGGAGTCAAGCGCGGGGGAACGGATCTCTTCCTGAACCGATTCTGTGGGCCGTCACCGGGATGGGATTCCATGTCGCGAAAGAGGAGCGGTGTCTTTATGGATTTGCGCGGGCAGCATGAAGAACCCGGCGCCAGCGACGCCGCCGTCGATTTCATCCGGTTCTGCCATCGGCGCAGGCGCGCGGGCTGGCCGGAGCTCTACGACGAGATGTGCGCCGTCGCGAGGCGCGGCCTGTACCACGGGTGGGGTTTCGCGGAGCTGGCCGAACACGGCATCGCCTTCGGTCTGGCAGAGATGCCGCGCCTTGCCGGGTTGGTGGTCGAGGTCGCTCGCCAGGAATCCGAACGACGAGGTCGCGTGCTGGTCGCCGTGGTGGCCCCGATGCCCCTGCCCTCGGAAACGCGCGACGAGGCACGCGACGACGCGGGGCGAGCACAGGTCCTGGTGGCAGCGGCCGGCTGAGCTTCGATTCGCCACGTCTTCAGGCTCGCCCTAGCAAGTTGCGCGCGCCGCGGCAGGTCAGGCTGCGGCTCCTTTGCCGCGCCGGGCCCCGGGCGCCGCGCCTCAGGCGCGGAGTTGGCGCCGGGCCATCTCGGCTTCGATCTGGCGCTCAGCCTCGACGTACTCGTCGATCCGATCGCGCATCTCGTTGGCCTTCGGCGTGTACAGGTGGACCTGCTGCTGGAGGACGTAGCTCAAGCGCCGGCTCGCCATGCGAACGTGGTCCAGGTTCTTCATCAGCACGAGCGGATCCATAGCCGCCAGGTCGCCGGGTTCGTACATCAACTTCATGGCGCGATTGTATGGGCCGCGGCCCACGACTGTCGCGACGGCCGCGTGGAGCCTCAGAGAGCCCGAAGCGAGCGTGGCGGCCACTCCCAGTCGATCGGGAGGGTGGCGCCGTTGAGGGCACGCCGGCGCCCCGCCTCGCTCGTGGCCAGGACCAGGATTCGGTCCAGCTTGGTGGCCTGGCCCGCTTCGTCGCCCCAGAGCTTGGTCATCTTGCGGCCGGCGGCGACGTCGTCGAGGGCGATCCCGGCCAGGCGGTAGCCCTCCGGCGCGGCGGCGAACTCCCAGACGGACTCGGCCAGGCCGATGCCTCCGGCCGTCGGCCGGCCGCGGTCCAGCTCCACGTCGCCGATGACGAGAGCGATGACAGCGTCGTCGGCCAGCGCGGGTCGGAGTCCTCGCAGGACTTCGCGCATGAAGACGAGGTAGGCGTCGCGGTGATGGGCGTCGTCGAGGAGGTCGTCGATCGCGGCCGCGTCGTAGCCGAGCAGCCACAGTCGCAGCCAGTTGTAGTAGCCGTACTTCACCACCCGCAGGTACGGCGGCGACGTCACTACGAGACGGGCCCGCTCCGGCAGGCCGCGGGCACTGAGCGCATCGTGGAAGCGAATGCCCGCGTCGCGGGCGTCGCCGAGCAGGGCGATACCGCGGGTTCTGGGTACCGGCTGGCGGTAGAGGCGGCGTAGCTTGTCGTCGAGGAGCGCGAAAGCATCGCGCTCCGGAGAGTGGAAGCTCGTCCGGGCCACGAAGTCGCGGACGTACCGCGGAGCCATGCTGAAGGTGTTCGGCATCACCGCGGAGAGGTAGCTGGCGCTCTTGCCGTGAAGGATCCCCGTCAGGGTGGCGAGGAGGAAGCGGTCGGTTCGATCGTCCGGATCGAGGCCTGCTCGAAGGTAGAGCAGTTCGGCGAGCGTTCGAGGGTGGAAGGCCAGCGCCACTTCGGCGGGGACGAGCGCGTCGCGTCCGACCGATCCTGAGCCGCCGGCCGACCGGCTGCCGGGGCCCGGCACCAGGATCTCGTCCGAGCCCGGGTTAGCGGTGACGCCCTCGGCGAGCCCGTTCCACTCGCCGGCGGAGGCGGCCCAAGCCAGGCGCAGCGACGTCAGGCGGGTCTTCACGTCCGCTTTCGTCGGCGGGTCTACCTTGGCCGCGGTCAGGATATGGGCGAACGGGTTGAGGTCGTTGCCGACACCGACCCGTCCCTCGGCGCAGGCCTGCAGGGGGGTCGTGCCTCGGCCGCTGAACGGGTCCAGGACCACGTCCCCGGGGCGCGTGTAGCGGGCGATGAAGGAGTGCACGAGGCCGGCCGGAAAGCTCGCGAGGTACGAGCACATCGGGTGGAAGCTGTGGCCCCAGAGCCGCTGCTGGTCCTTCCATTCGGGTTCGATCGCCAGGTGAGGCAGCTCGCTCGGCAGCTGGAGAGCCAGCTGTACGTTCGATGAGACGAGCGTTGGCTGGCGTAACGCAGGAACGCGGGGCAAGGGTTCGATTCGGGCGTCCAACCGCTCGCCGGATGCCGGCGAAATGACCGTTCGTTCGGACTCGAGCGGCAGCGACGACACCGATACGACCTCCAGGGCACCGCAGGCGCGTAGGTGAACGCGAAGAAGACGGAGTCTAGCACCGACTGCGCCGGCCGCAGACAGGACTATCGCGCCATATGCCGGCCCTCCGGAACCGCCCGGGCGAGCGGCTTCGTCGCACTTCTCGCGGGAGTTGCCGGACTGGCCTCGCCCGGCGCAGCGGGTTACGCTAGTCGCGGTGTCCAACAAGCATCGGTGTCCCCGTAGCTCAGCGGATAGAGCGGCCGCCTTCTAAGCGGTTGGTCGTGGGTTCGATTCCCGCCGGGGACGCCAACTCTTCCAGGCTGGTTTGTCGAGAGGTGGGTCGGTGAGCGGATGGGCGGTGCCGGCGAACGCGACGCCGGATCCATCGGTCGCGGTGCCGGCAGGGACGCGGCTGGCCACGGTGGGCTACCGCATCGGGGCGTGGTTCCTGGACAACCTCCTCGTAGGGCTGCTCGGCATCATCCCCTTCATCGGAGCCCTCGTGACGGGCGCCATCAGCCTGAACCAGGAGGCGCTGGACCAGGTAGACACCTACAGCTCCTTCCCGTTCGATGGTGTCACCGCGCCGCTGTTCAAGGAGAACGTCGGCCTGCTGGTCTTCTGGGTCGCAGTCTACGTGGCGTTGAACGCGGCTTACTTCGTGGGGTCGTGGGTCGGAAGCGGCGCCACCCCCTTCCAGAGACTCCTAAAGATCCGGGTCGTGGACCGATCGAGCAGCCGGAATCTGACCCTGAGTCAGGCCTCGATCAGGTGGTCCGTTCTGTATGGCGTTGGCCTGATCGTCTCGCTGATCCCACTGTTCTACCTCGTAGATTGGGTTACGAAGACTCCGACGAACGAGTGGCTTGGCTCGAGCTATCGCTACTCGGGAGGCCTGTCCCGTGCCCTGGGCTTTCAATACACCCTGCTGTCATGGGCCGCCGCGATATGGTCGATCGTGCTACTGCTCACCACCGTCACCAACAGCGCCCGCCGCGGCATCCACGACCGACTTGTCGGGTCTGTGGTCTTGAGCCCGCTTCAGTACCCCGCTCCATGGCCGGTATACCCGGCGCAAGTGTGGCCGTACTGGCCGGCAACAGGTGGATACCCACCTGGGCCCGGATACCCGCCCCAGCCCGGATACCCGCCCCAGCCTGGATACCCGCCCCAGGCCGGGCCGTACTGGCCGGCAACAGGTGGATACCCGCCCCAGCCTGGATACCCGCCCCAGGCCGGGCCGTACTGGCCGCCACCGGGTGCGTACCCGCCCCAGCCCGGATACCCGCCCCAGGCCGGGCCGTACTGGCCGCCACCGGGTGCGTACCCGCCACCGGCCGGTCCGGAGGGCTCTCCGCCGGCGACGCTCCCGCCCGACACGCCTCCAGCCGAGTCGCCCGAGGACGCCTAGCACGCCACCAGCCGATGGTTCAGACGGGCGGGCGCGGCTCAGGCGGACTGGCCGCAGGCGGGGCAGTCCAGTCGGCTGAGGGTGCAATCGAGGCCGCAGTTGCCTCCGCCCGCGCAGGTTTCGCACTTCGGGTTGGCGCGCTCGACGACGGCTTCCTGGCCGCAGCGGCAGTACCACGTGCCTCGACTCCGACTGCGAAGCCGATCGCCGTCGCTGGCAACGTGTCGGAACGCCCCGCGGAACTCGATGATGGTGCTCACAGATGAGACGATACAGGGAACTCCCGTCGAGGGCGGGACGGCCGGGTCCCGGACGGCCGGATTCCGGACCGCGGCGCTGGCCGACGCGCAGGGCTGCCCGGCGAGACGGCCGGGTTTCGGCCCGCGACGCCGATTGACTGCGCAGGGTTGCCCGGCGAGACGGTTGGTGCTCTCTGGCGAGGGTGACTCCGCCGAAACCTCAGGAGGTGCTACCTTCTAGGCCGGTCGCGGCTGTGATTCGGGCGCGACCTCTCGACTCGACCACTCAGCGCGGTTTGCCGCGACCTGCAGAGGGGTGCCGTTCCGGATGAACCTACGCTGGCGTGGCTGCCTCCTCGAGATCGTGGAGACGGTGGCCCTCACCGTCATCATCTTCCTGCTGGTCCAGCATTTCGTGGCGCAGCCATACCAGATCATGCAGGTCTCGATGGAGCACACCCTCGAGCCCGGCCAGTACGTGCTCGTGGACAAGGTCTCGCCCAATTTCGGCGACTACAAGCGCGGCGACGTCATCGTCTTCGAGCCGCCGGCGGGTTACCGGGAGGACGGTCAGGACATCCCATTCATCAAGCGAGTCGTGGGCGTCGGCGGAGATCTTGTAGAGGTCCACGACGACGCGGTGTGGGTCAACGGCGTCAAGCTGGATGAGCCGTACGTGTTCGACGGACAGCCAACGACACCACTGAACGGCCAGGCGAGCTGGCGCATCCCCAAGGACCGGCTCTTCGTCCTGGGCGACCACAGGGAGGCGTCGCAAGACTCGCGGGTCTTCGGTCCGATCGCGAGATCCAGCGTCATCGGCCGGGCCTGGCTTCGATACTGGCCGCTGGGCAAGGTCAGTTTGATCGGTTCGGCCAGCTATCAGGGCGTCCCGGACGCGGCGCCCGCGGCCACGTTCAGATCGTCGCCGTCGCCGGCGCCTCCGCAGTAGGCGGCCGCGATGAACCCGCCGCGCGACGGTCTGGGGTCGATCCTGCGGCGACGGCGTCGCGGCACCGTCGCGGTGGCCGCGGCCGCGATCCTCGTGGCCATCGTTGCCATGGCGGCCCTGGGGGTGATCCGGGCCGGCGGCCAGCCGGCGACCGGTGGAGGTGGCGGAGGGGGGCCGACCGGAACAGCGACCGGGAGTGACTTGCCGACTCCCGCCGGCACAGGCGTGGTGGCGCGTCTGCCAAGAGACCAATACTCTGCCTTCGCCTGGGCGCCCGATGGGGCCCATCTGCTGGTGGCGAGCCCATCGGGCAGCCGCGTGTACGACAGGTTCGGGAAGCTCGTCTCGGAGTTCGGACCTGGCGAGGACTGGCTGGATGCCGGCCATCTCATCGATGGCGACGGCCACGTCTACGCCCTGACCGACAAGTTTCAGGCCAAGTCCGGCGCCTATCCCTGGTACGGCTGGGTCGTGGCCAACGGCCACGGCTCGGCGGCGATCATCGTGGCCCAGCCCGGATGCACCGGAGATCCGCTCGTGGACTGGTATCGAGATGGCCACTACGTTCGGGCCGGCGAGAAGGTCTCGCCCTTTGGCTGGTCCCCGGACGGGCGGCTTGCGCTGCTGGGCCACTTCTCCTGTGAATCCATGGACGCGGAACTGCACGGCTGGAAGGGGCCGGTGCAAGTCGTCGACTTCGGCAGCGGGCGTGTCCTTGCCACTGCGCCGGCGGTGCGCGGCGAGATGGCGTTCAGCCCCGACCAGACCATGCTCGCGGCTCAGTCCGACGCGGACCTGGAGATCGTGGACCTGGGCGGGCAGCCCGTGGAAACGCTGCCCGGCACCCGGTTCCTCGGCTGGCTCGACTCCGAGACGCTGTATGCGGTCAGTGGCTCACAGCTGAAGCTCGTCGATCTGGACCCGCTCGCCGTCACGGCCGCCTCGGGAGATGAATGGCAGGCCGAGTCGCCGACGGGTCTCCATCTCGCGGGCGATCTGACCGGCGCCGCCCGGCGCATAGTCGCGGAGGACGGCACGACCCTGATGGACCTCTCGTCGGCGGGGCTCGTGGCTGAGCACCCAACGGTTGGCGATCGCGTGACCTCGACGATCCAACCGGGCTGGTGGTCCCCGGACGGGCGGATGCTGGTCCTGGAGTCCGCGGATGGGGCCTCTCTCGTCCTGCTGTCGGTCGATCCGGCGAAACCGGGCTCGATCTAGTAGTCGGGCAGGACGGATTCCCCGAACATCAGGTACTTGTCCACGCCACGGGCAGCCCGGCGGCCCTCATTGATCGCCCACACCACCAGCGACTGGCCGCGGGAGCAGTCGCCGGCGGAGAAGACGCCCGGCACGGTGGTCATAAGGTCGTCGTCGTGGACGATGTTGCCGCGATGGTCCAGCTTGCAGCCGAAGGCCGCCGGCAGATCGGGAGCGGGGCCGACGAAACCCATCGCGATGAGGACGAGGCCCGCGTCGAGAGTCTTTTCGGTGCCGGACAGCTCGCGCATCTCCGGCCGAGCGCCGGGGGAATGGACCCATTCGATCTCGACGGTCTCGATGGCCTTGAGCCTGCCCTCCGCGTCGCCGATCAGGCGGCGGGTATTGACGCAGTAGAGCCGAGGGTCGGCGCCCCACAGGGCGGCGGCCTCTTCCTGGCCGTAGTCGAGCTTGTAGACCTTCGGCCACTGCGGCCACGGGTTGTCCTCGGCTCGAGTCTCGGGCGGCCTGGGCAGGATCTCGAGCTGGACGAGGCTCCTGGCGCCCTGGCGGATCGCCGTGCCGACGCAGTCGGTGCCCGTATCGCCGCCACCGATGACCACAACGTTCTTGCCGGCGGCGGAGATCGGTGTCGCCGTATTGCCCAGGAGCGCTTTGGTGTTGGCGACCAGGAAGTCCATGGCGAAATGGACGCCGGCGAGTTCGCGTCCCTCGACCTCCAGATCGCGCGGGACGGTTGAGCCGGTTGCCAGCACGACTGCGTCGAAGTCGGAGACGAGCTTCTCGGGCTCGACGTCCCGGCCGACCGATACGCCGGTGACGAACTTGATCCCCTCCGCGGCGAGCAGCTGGACGCGCCGCTCCACGACGGACTTGTCCAGCTTCATGTTCGGGATGCCGTAGACGAGGAGGCCGCCGACGCGGTCGTCGCGCTCGTAGACAATCACTTCGTGGCCCGCGCGGTTTAGCTGCGCCGCCGCGGCCAGGCCGGCCGGGCCGCTGCCGACGACCGCAACTTTCATTCCCGTCCGGGCAAGCGGAGGCTCGGGCACTACCCAGCCTTCGAGGAACGCTCGCTCGATGACCTCGTTCTCGATGGTCTTGATGGTGACCGGCGGCTGGTTGATGCCAAGCGTGCACGACCCCTCGCACGGCGCCGGGCAGACCCGACCCGTGAACTCCGGGAAGTTGTTGGTCTTGTGGAGGCGGATGATCGCCTCGCGCCACTGGCCGCGATAGACCAGATCGTTCCACTCGGGGATCAGGTTGTGGATCGGGCAGCCCATCGCCAGCCCGTTGACCAGGACGCCGGAGTGGCAGTAGGGGATGCCACAATCCATGCACCGAGCGCCCTGGTCTCGCAGGGTCTTCTCCTCGTAGCTGGGATGCGTCTCGGCCCAGTCCTTGACTCGCTCCAGCGGCGCACGGACGTGGGCCGGCTCCCGCCCGAACTCCATGAATCCCGTCGGCTTGCCCACGGTCAGTTCCCCGCCACTCGGCGCGCGTCCAGGACGTTCTCGTCGAAGGCGGCCATCTCGGCCTCCTCCTCCGACAGACCGCGTTCGCGCATGCGGGCCTGGGCTTCGATCACGCGCCGGTAGTCGTTCGGGACGATGCGTATGAAGCGGCTGACCGTGGTCTGCCAGTCGTCCAGAAGCGCCCTGGCTCGGGTGCTGGAGGTGTATTCCGCGTGCCGCTCCAGCAGCCGCCGGACCAGCGCCACCTCGGCGGGGTCGGAGAGCGGGAACAGCTCCACCATCTCCTTGTTGCAGACCCGCTCGAAGCCGCCGCCGGCTGCTCCGCCCTCGCCGCTCTCGTCGAGGACGTAGGCCACGCCGCCGGACATGCCCGCGGCGAAGTTCCGGCCGGTCTTGCCGAGGACGACGACACGGCCGCCGGTCATGTACTCGCAGGCGTGATCGCCCACGCCCTCCACCACGGCGTGGATGCCGGAATTGCGGACGCAGAAGCGCTCGCCGGCGATCCCGCGGATGTAGGCCTCGCCGGATGTGGCCCCGTAGAAGGCCACGTTGCCGGTGACGACGTTGTCCTCCGCCACGAACTTGGACTCACGCGGCGGGAAGAGGACGATCTTGCCGCCCGACAGGCCCTTGCCCAGGTAGTCGTTGGCGTCTCCCTCGAGCGTCAGGGTGAGCCCCTTGGGGATGAACGCTCCGAAGCTCTGCCCGGCCGAGCCGCGGAAATGGAGCTTGATCGTGTCTTCCGGGAGGCCCTTGGCTCCGTAGCGGCGCGTAACCTCCGATCCCAGCGTGGTGCCGACGACGCGATTGACGTTGCGAATCGGCAGGTCGGCCTCGACGCGCTCGCCAAGCTCCAGCGCCGGCTTGCACAGAGGGATCAGCGTCGTCGAGTCGAGAGAGACTTCGACGTTGTGCTCCTGGCTGATCTGGCACGTCCGGAGGGTCGTTTTGGGAACCTGAGGCTGGTAGAGGATCCGGCTGAAGTCCACGTTGTGGGCTTTCCAGTGGTCGATGGCCCGACGCATCTCGAGCCGCTCGGAGTGACCGACCATCTCGTCGAAGGTTCGGAAACCCAGCTGAGCCATGTGCTCGCGCACTTCCTGGGCCACGAAGGTCATGAAGTTGACCACGTACTGGGGATCGCCGGTGAAGCGCTTGCGCAGCTCCGGGTCCTGAGTCGCTATCCCGACCGGACAGGTGTTGAGATGGCAGGCCCGCATCATCACGCAACCGAGGGTCACGAGCGGGGCCGTGGAGAAGCCAAACTCCTCGGCTCCGAGGAGGGCGCCGACGACCACGTCGCGGCCAGTCTTCATCTGGCCGTCGACCTCGAGCGCGACGCGGGACCGCAGGTCGTTCATGAGCAGGACCTGGTTCGTCTCGGCGATACCAAGCTCCCACGGAAGTCCGGCGTGCTTGATCGATCCCAGCGGGGAAGCTCCCGTCCCGCCGTCGTGGCCGCTGATCAGGATGACGTCCGCGTGAGCCTTGGCGACACCCGCGGCGATCGTCCCGACCCCCACCTCTGAGACGAGCTTGACCGAGATCCGGGCCTGAGGATTCGCGTTCTTCAGGTCGTGGATCAGTTCCGCCAGATCCTCGATGGAGTAGATGTCGTGGTGCGGTGGCGGGCTGATCAGGCCCACGCCCGGAGTCGAATGGCGGACCTTGGCGATCCAGGGGTAGACCTTGTGGCCGGGGAGCTGGCCGCCCTCGCCCGGCTTGGCGCCCTGGGCCATCTTGATCTGGATCTCGCGGGCGCTCACCAGGAACTCGCTGGTCACGCCAAAGCGACCGGAGGCTACCTGCTTGATCGCGCTCTTTCGCGAATCGCCGTTGGGCATGGTCTCGAAACGGGCCGGATCCTCTCCGCCCTCGCCCGTGTTCGACTTGGCGCCGAGGCGGTTCATGGCGATGGCCAGCGTCTCGTGGGCCTCGCGAGAGATGGAGCCGTAGCTCATCGCACCCGTCTTGAAGCGCTTGACGATCGATTCGACCGGTTCGACGTCGTCGATCGACAGCGGATGGCGATGGTTCGGCTTGAAGTCCATCAGCCCGCGCAGGGTGCAGAGGCCCCTGGACTGGTCGTCGATGAGTTCCGAGTACTCCTTGAAGGCGGCATAGCTCCCGCTTCGCGTGGAGAACTGGAGCTGGGCGATGCTGAGCGGGTTGAAGAGGTGGTTCTCGCCCTCGACGCGGTACTGGACGTTGCCTCCGACGCCGAGCTGCTTGTGATAGATCGGTCGCTTGGGCGGGTAGGCTCGGTCCTGGCGCATCTTCACTTCGCGGGCGACGACGTCTATTCCGATGCCGCCGATCCGCGTCGGGGTGCCGGTGAAGTACTCGTCGACGAAGTCCTGGTTGAGCCCCAGCGCCTCGAAGACCTGGGCGCCGTGGTAGCTCTGTGTCGTGCTGATCCCCATCTTGGAGATGACCTTGACGATCCCCTTGGCGATCGCCTTGCGGTACTTCTTCTCGGCCAGCTCTGCCGATCCGGCGATCATCCCGAGGCGGACCTGGTCGTGGACGGTCTCGAAGGCCAGGTACGGATTGACGGCGCTCGCCCCGTATCCGATGAGCAGGGCGAAGTGGTGGACCTCGCGCGGCTCGCCCGACTCCAGGACGAGGCCGACCCGAGTCCGGGTCCCGGACCGGACGAGATGGTGGTGGACCGCGGAGACGGCCAGGAGCGACGGGATCGGCGCCTCGTCGATGTCGTGGCCCCGGTCCGACAGGATGATGATGTTGTGGCCCTCGGAGATCGCCTCCGAGCAGCGGTCGCGGAGCTGCTCGATGGCCTTGCGCAGGCCGGCGCCACCATCGGCGACCCGGTAGACGATCGGAAGGGTGATCGTCTTGAAGCCGTGCGCGTCGCCGGTAGCGAGGTTCCGGATCTTCTCCAGTTCTTCGTTCGAGAGGACCGGCGAGGGCAGTTCCAGCTGGTGGGCGGACTCCGGCGTGGGTTCCAGGAGGTTGCCCTCCGGACCGATCGCCATCTCCGTGGCCATGATGATCTCTTCACGGATGGCATCGATGGGCGGGTTCGTGACCTGGGCAAAGAGCTGCTTGAAGTACGAGGAGAGCAGCTGAGGCCGTTCGGAGAGCACCGCCAGAGCCACGTCGTCGCCCATCGCCCCCACCGGCTCCGTACCGGTGATGGCCATCGGGTTGATCAGGATCCGGACATCCTCGGCCGTGTAGCCGAAGACCTCCTGGCGGCGCAGGACGGTCTCGTGGTCGGGCTCGATGACGCGTGGCGGAGGAGGCAGCTCGGTCAGCCTGACGAGCCACTCGCGGACCCACTCGCCGTAGGGCTGCTCTGTGGCGACCCGATGCTTGAGCTCTTCGTCGGAGACGATGCGCTGCTCGGCCGTGTCGACGAGGAACATCCGGCCCGGCTGCAGGCGCCCCTTGGCCACGATCTGATCGGGCGGGATGTCGAGAACACCGGCCTCCGACGCCATGACCACGCGGCCGTCGGCGGTGACGTAGTAGCGGGCAGGTCTCAGGCCGTTGCGGTCGAGCGTGGCACCGACGCGGATGCCGTCGGTGAAGGCGATGGAAGCGGGGCCGTCCCACGGCTCCATCAAGCCGGAGTGGAACTCGTAGAAGGCCCTCTTCTCGGGCGCCATCGACTCATGGTGCTGCCATGGCTCGGGCACCATCATCATCAGGGCGTGGGCCACCGAGCGGCCCGAGAGGTACAGAAGCTCCAGGACGTTGTCGAAGATCGCCGAATCCGAGCCTTCGACGTCGATCGCCGGCAGCGCCTTGGTCAGCTCATCTCCGAACAGACTCGAGCTGAACTGCGACTGGCGGGCGTGCATCCAGTTGACGTTGCCTCGCAGGGTATTGATCTCGCCGTTGTGAGAGATGTAGCGGTATGGATGGGCTCTTGGCCAGGACGGGAAGGTGTTGGTCGAGAAGCGGGAATGGACCATGGCGATCGCGCTCTCGACGCGCTCGTCGGCCAGGTCCGGGTAGAAGGTTCGCAGCTGCGAGGCGTTGAGCATCCCCTTGTAGACGATCGTCCGGCAGCTGAGCGAGGGGATGTAGAAATCGCCCCGGTTGGGGATCGAGGAGCGCGAGACGGCCTTCTCGACGAGCCGGCGGGCGACATACAGCTTGCGCTCGAAGGCGAGGCCCTCCACCAGGCGCTCGGGCCGATCGATGAAGACCTGGCGGATGAGCGGCTGGCTGGCCTTCGCGCTGGTGCCCAGGCCGGTACTGTCCGTGGGGACCTCGCGCCAACCCAGCATGCGAAGACCCTCGTCGGCGACGACTTGCTCGAAGAGGCGGAAGCACTCGACGCGGCTGACCTTGTCCTGCGGCAGGAAGACCATGCCGACGCCGTAGCCGCCCTTGCCGCGGAGCCTGACGCCCGACCTGGCCGCCACGTCCGCCAGGAAGCGGTGGGGGATCTGAATCGTTATTCCCGCGCCGTCGCCGGTGTTCTTCTCGGCACCGGTGGCGCCGCGATGCTCGAGGTTGACCAGGACGGTCAGTGCGTCTCGAACGGTCCTATGCGACGGACGGCCGGCGATGTCCACGACGAAGCCGAAACCGCATGCGTCGTGTTCGAACGCAGGGTCATACAGCCCCAGGGCCTGCCTTCCGCCTTTCGCGTTCAACTCGTCCGCCGTCCTCGTAGAACTGGCCGCCGGCCGCGGGCTACGGCCGAGCAAGCGACAGGAATCCCTGCCCCGTTACGCAGGAGCCCCGTTCCGTCGCGGAAACCCGAGTGTTGATTAGTAGTGGCTCCAGGTCAAGGTTGAAAAGGTTGCGAATTGGGAACGAAAGGGATTCGAGAGATTGCGGCCCAAGACGGCGCCCTGCCGCCGGCCGGATTCACGATAGACTTCCGACGCCGCGTCCGAACCGTTCGCCGGGGTTGCGAAGGGCGGGGTCAGCGGCGCACGAGCTGCCCCGACCTCATCAGGAGGATCCATCTTGTCTCCACAGAACCGCCGTGGCCGAGCGGCGCCTGCCGGCCGCCGCAGCTCGTCCGCAAAGGCGCCCACTCGCCCGACGCCGCCACCGGAAATGGAGAACGAGGCGGAGTCCGAGGAATCCGTCGCGGGCCGCCATCACACCGCCACTCCGGGCGTGAGGCGCCGCGGTCTGGCTCGAGCCCGTCGCAGCACCATGCTCCGCAGCGGCTACGACTACGTGAAGGCGTACATACCGCTCTTCGCCGCTTTCGTCGTGCTCTTCGCTATCGTCTGGGCCTATATCAGCTTCGGCCCGCACTCGCCTACCGCAAAGGATCACTGGACGCAGATCGAGACCAAATGGAAGCCGACCATCGAAGCCGACAGGCAGAAGGTCAGCCTCGCGGTCAATGACTTCACGGCGCAGCAGGCAGCCTACAAGACACTCCGCGAGGACATGCGGAGCTGGATGAACGACCTGACCGCGGTTGCCGACTGGGGCGACGCCAGGGCCTCTGCCAGCGTCAGCGCAGCGGCCAACTCGGCCGTGACCCAGGTCATCTCGGACGGCACCAAACTGGGCGAGGACCTCGACGCAGTGACAGCTTCCGCGTCGGCCGGGGACGCACTCACCTACGCGTCGTCGATCACTGCCGACGACTCCGCGTTCTGGATCGATTACGGTGCGGCTCGAGACGCTATCTTCGGACCCTCCGCAGCCGCCTCGAGCCACCCCACGCTCGCGCTACCGTCCGCCGGCCCGAACCCCTCCGGATCGCCCGGCGCATCGGAGATCCCGGGCGCGTCCGGTTCTCCGGCCGCCGGGTCGAACGCCTCGGCTCCTCCCTCGGAGTCGCCCGGCGCCGCTGCCTCCCCGGTCCCCAGCGCGTCGGCGACCTAGAGCTAACCTGAGCCATTTCGGCGACGAAGGTTCCGGTACCGATGCCGCCAGTCCAAAGTACCGCTTGTGGCGGTTGTGTGGACTCTGTACGGTTCGCGTCGCTTCGGGTCGGGTTAGGGCCCGGGCACTCTAGCAACCTAAACGCACAATCAGCGACGCAGACCCAGAGGAAACCGATGGCTGTCATGGCCGCGAACGAGCTCGGTCCGATGCTCACCGCGAGCGAAGTGGCGGAGATGCTCCACCTGCACGTGAACACGGTGAAGCGCCTGGGCGATCGGGGCGAGCTCCCGTTCTATCGCGTCTGCAAGAGGGGCGACCGGCGCTTCCGCCTCCAAGACGTGATGACCTTTCTCGACAAGAACCGCTGAGAAAGCGCAGCATCCAGGCTCGCCGGAGGTCCTGTCACAAGGCCGAGTGCCCTCATCCGCCGAGCTACAGCCGACGCCCGCGATGACCGCCGCGGGCGTCGACGATTCTGCGAGCGATCAGTCGGCCCGCGGGATCGACTGGAGCGCCATCCTGAACATGTCGACGCCTCGGGCGATCTCCTCGGTGGTCACGTCGATCGGCGGCAGGAAGCGGATCACGTTGTGGTGCGTGCCGCAGTTCAGGACCAGCAGGCCCTGATCGGCGCAGGCCTGAATCAGCGCCTCGCTGGTTTCGGTGTCCGGGTCGCGCGTGGCGCGGTCCTTGACCAGTTCGACGCCCACCATCAACCCGGGGCCTCGCACGTCGCCAATCCTGTCGTCGTTCACCATGAGCTCCCGCAGGCCGGCCAGCAGCTCGTCTCCACGGGCGGCGGCGTTCTCGACGAGGCCCTGCTCGGCGATGGTGCGCATGACGGCAACGCCGGCGGCGCAGCTCACGGGATTGCCTCCGAATGTGGTTCCGTGCGCTCCCACTCCCCAGCGCTCCTGTAGCTCGCGGCGGGTGACGATGGCGCCGATAGGCAATCCGTTGGCGAGCGCCTTGGCCACGCACACGACGTCGGGCACGATGCCGGCGTGCTCGAAGGCCCACATGCGACCCGTGCGAGCGATCCCCGACTGGATCTCGTCGCAGATGAGCAGGATGCCGTGCCGGTCGCACAGGGACCGCAGCTCGCGCATGAACGCGGCCGGAGCGGGGTTGAAACCGCCTTCGCCCTGGATCGGCTCGATGATGATTGCGGCCACGGACGAGGCCGGGATCTCGTGCCCCAGGAGCGTGTGAAGGGCGCCCATCGCGCCGGCGGTGGCAGCCTCTTCATCGCCGCCGAAATAGCGGTACACGTTGGGGAACGGGGTCAGATATACGGACGGGAGAAGAGGCTCGTAGCCGAGCCGATAGTTGATGCTCGAACTCGTGACCGAGGCCGCGCCGAACGTTCGGCCGTGGAACGCGCCTCGGAAGGCGATGATGCCGGGCCGGCCCGTCACCCGTCGCGCGAGCTTGAGTGAAGCCTCGACGGCCTCCGCCCCCGAATTGCCGAAGAAGACCGTGTCGAGTGGCGCCGGGCATGCGTCGGCGAGCATCGCGGCCAGCCGCCCGACCGGCTCCAGGTAACCGAGGGCGTTGCAGATGTGGAGCAGCTTGTCGGCCTGATCCTTGATCGCGGCCGTAACCGCCGGATGGTGGTGGCCCAGCGACGTGGTGGCGATTCCACACGCGAAATCCAGGAACCCGGTACCGGCGGAGTCGTAGAGGATGTGGCCCTCGCCGTGGCTCCAGTTCCGCTCGTAGTAGCGGCCGAGGATCGGGGACAGGTACGGTTTGGAGATCTCAGCGTACTTCCCGGCCGAGGCCAGGTCGTCGATCTCGGCCGGGGTCAGGTCGGCCGGGTGAGCGCCGGCCGGGACGACCGCGGAGGCAGGGACGACGTTTGACTCGGCTGTGGGATCCATGACGGGGCTCCTCGGAAGAAAGAGGTCGCCGGTCGAGGGCGACCGGCGGGGCCACCCGAGTATATAGGCCGGAGGCCACGAGGCGCGCCGGACGCCGGCTGACGCCCGAGCGCCCGCGGGGTCGCTAGATACCTTGCCGCCTTGCCCGTCACAGCTTGGGAACCGATAGTCCTGGGGAAACTGCGCCAAAAGTCCCACTCGGGCCTCCGGACGGGGTAGAATTGGAACGCCGGGTCGGTTCCCGGGCGCTCTCCGGCGGCAGGATCACGAGCGATCGCCGGGTGCGCAAGACCTCACGCTGCCTAGTGCGGACCTCAAGAGCGGCGAGAAGCTCCGACGGGACCGCTCGGGCGGACAAGCGAGGAGATACCGTGGCGCTGACGAAGATCGCGGCTACCGACGAGATACTCGAGTACAAAGTCGACGGCAGGACGGTCAAGATCGTCACTCGGCCCGCCGACGGCAACGGCCTGGCCCGGCTCTTTGAGATCGATTCCAACGCGACCTGGAACGACGCATCTCCGCTCACCGACGAGGATGTAGCGGGAGTAGTGCGCGGGTTGCTGCACAAGGCAGGGCGGCGTGGCGAGCAGCTCGAGGTGGTCGGCGTCTCGCCGGGGGCTGCCCTCGAGTTCCCCGACGATCCTCGCATCTCCGTCTCGCCGGTGGAATCCTTCTCGTTCTCGCTGCCCGGCTCGCCGACGGGTTTGGTGCTGGAGATGGACGATCGAGGGGACGGCCACCTCTTCGCCCTGGGGGACGAGCGCATCAAGCTCGGATCCGACGGCATGTGGTGGATCCTCACCCGGTTGATGGACGCCCTTGCCGACCCGGACGTCGCGTCCCAGTGGCCGCGGTTCCTGACCCTGAGCGAGTTCCTCGGTGGGCCGGCCACGCAGGCCTCGCTCGAGATCGGCGGAGAGGGCGTCGAGATCATCTGGCGTGATCTCCAGAGTGGAGTCGTAGGTGAGGTCGTCGCCGTTCAGGAACTGTCGTTCCCGCGCCTGGACGGATGGCTGCGCATGCTTCGCCCCATCCGGGACGACCTGGAGAGGCGACGAGTCCACCGCCAGCGACTCCCCGCGGCCCGCACCGCCGAGAAGTGGGCTCGGGCCCTGGAGCGCTGGAGCAACTAGCCTGGCGGTATGACCTCGCCCGTTGAGGCGGGGTTCTAGGCTCCCTGGAGCTGTCCCGCGGCCACGGCCGCCACGTCGCCCGTGGGCTGGACGAGGAAGATCCAGACGTCCCAGGCGCAGTGGCTGACCACGAGCGCGCCGATCGGGAATCCGGCCGCGTAGAGGAAGCACCAGTGAGCGCCGGCCACTCCGGCCGCGCCCATGAGGGTGAAGTTGCCCGTCGTCACGTGGACCGCCGAATAGGCCACGGCCGCCATCGCCGCGCCGGTCCAGCGGCCGTAGCGGCGCATGAGGGCCTCCTGGACCAGACCCCGCCAGAAGAGTTCCTCTGCCGGGCCGATGATCGTCACCAAGCGGAGCGCGGTATCGCTCCTTGGCGCGAGCTCGCGCAGCGAGTAGATGTCGCGTATCTGGTCGTCGCCGCCCGGCACGAAGCGTCGCGCGAAACGGTCCCCGAGCTTGAAGGTGCCGTATAGGGCTGCGGCCGAGGTGAGTCCCAGAGCTACTTCCCAAGGACCGACATGCGTCCGTCGAAGCTTCGGATTGGCGAGCAGGGCCAGGCCGCCCAGCGCCAGGCCGGTCGCCGTCATGCGACTCCAGAATCGGTCGCGCGGGCCGCGGAAGGTCGCGGCAAATGCCGGCACGGCGGCCGCCAATCCGACCGCCAATGCGGCGTCGAGACGCCGGTCCGGGGCGTGCGTGCCCTTTCGAATCACCCGGGCACCAGCCGCGCAAGGAGCAGCCCGACCACCAGCAGCGCCCCGAAGGCGAAGTGGAGCCTGGCAGTCTGCAGATCGATCATGGCGATCGCCCGAGCTTGACCGGCGGCGCCCAGCTCAGCCGAGCGGACCACCTGGGCAAGGAACGGCAGCGAGAAGACCGCGATCACGGTGGTGGCCGGAAGCCACCTCATCGCGATTGCGAAACCCAGAGTCACATATGCCCCGATCACCAGGCCCAGGTAGCCGTAGTGAGCCCAGTCGCGCCCGAGCCGGCTGGAGAGGGTGCTGATCCCGGCCCGTGTGTCTTCGCTGATGTCGCGCCACTCGTTGCCGTGGAGGATGGCCGCTACGAGCAGGCCAACCGGCAGCGACAGAACGAGGGCGTGCCAATCCCACAGGCCGGTGACGGCGTAGTAGGAGCCCACGACCATGATCGGGCCCATCAGGACGAAGACGACCGGCACGCCCAGGGCCCGGTACTTGTACTGGAACGGCGGCGCCGTATACGTATAGCCGGCGACCAGGCCGAGCAACCCCAGGCCCACGATGGCGGCACCGCGGAGCCACACCAGGTACCCGCCGACTGCGATCGCGGCAACGAAGAGCGCGATGGCAAAGGCGTACGCGCCACGCTCGCTGACCCGGCCTTTGAGTACCGCGTGGCTCATCCGGGGCGAAGTGATGGTGTCGATCCCTTTGCGGACGTCGTAGACCTCGTTGATGACGTTCGTGCCTGAGTGAAGGAGCATCCCGCCGGCGAGTGCGGCCAGGAACGGCGGCCACCAGAACCGCGAGTCGACCGCGGCGAGCGCCCCTCCGGCGAGGACCGGGATCGCGGAGGCCGTGTAGGCGAACGGCCGGAGGACCTCATATGCGGCGCCCAGACGACGGCCGGCACGGTCGAAGAGGCCGAGCCGGCGATCGCCGGCCAGACCGGCGCGGTGAGCTCCGGTGTCGGTGAGCGTTTCGGACGCGCCGGAGCCGTCTCGCGCGCCCTCGCGCCCGACCGCAGCCGCTACGCCCGTCGCTACGCCCTCGCGCCCGGCGGCGGGCATCGGTAGCGCGGCGTAGAGCCTCGCAGCCTCGATCAACTCGAGTATCTGGGTCTCGTCCTGCACGACCGGCTGCAGCAGCGGCAGATCGAGTCCCGTCTCGGAGTGGAAGTCCATGGCCCGGGCGGCCACGTCCTCGCGCGTGCCGCACAGCATGAAGGCGTCGAGCAGTTCGTCCGGGATGAGCTTGCCGGCCTCGTGGAAGTCCTCGGCCCGCCATGCGGTGGCGATCCGGTCTCGCAGGTCCAGATCGAATCCGGCCCGGTGCATCGAGACGTCGCCGAGGATGGACATCATGTAGATCACGAACGGCTCGCGCTTGGCCCGGTTCAGCGCCTCGCTCCGCGTCTTGTCCACGAGCGAGAGCAGGTAGGCGGCCGTCTCGATGTCGCCCGGGTCCCGGCCGGCGTCGGTCGCCGACGCAGCCAGGCGGTCCAGGATCCCACGCAGAGACGGGACGGACTCGCATGGTCGAGCGAGGTAGCCATCGGCCTTCTGGCCGGCCAGCTCCACGAACTCCTTGCGGTACGCGGCCACGAATAGCGGGATACGGTGCACCGGCGGGAACATCGGCTGGATCGGCGGCAGGCCCGGCGTTGCGGAAGGGAGGCGCTCGCCGGCCCAGAGGGCGCGGAGCTGGTCGAGGGTGGAGCTGACGCGAGCGACGGCCTCGTCCGGGGAGTAGGGGATCCCCATCTGCTTGAGCCGCAGCGGCAGTCCGGTCCCGATGCCCATGACTATGTGTTCCGGCAGGATCTCGTCCAGGGCGGAACCGGTCATGGCCAGCACCACTGGGTGGCGGGTGTTCGGATTCACGGCGCCCAGTGCCAGCCGGAAGGAGCTCTCCGAATCGTTGGCGAGGGCGCCGGCGACAGCGGCGCCGTACGTGATGGCATCTCTCTCGTAATAGGAGTCGTGGATCCACAAGGAGTCGAGTCCGGCGTCGCGCGCGCGCCTCGTCCAATCGATGACGTCCGAAACGTCGCCCCTGGCCGCGAGCCCCAAGCCGACGCGACGTGTCAGCGCGCGCATCTCTCTCCCGTGAACTGGCGCCGGCGTCGGGACGTCGGTAGCCTGCCGAGCCGCCGGGCGCGTCGATATGTTAGCGGCTTACCGTTCGAAGCCCGGCGTCGGGCGCCAGGAATGGGACGCGATCCCGCCGTGCGGTCTCTGCTGGGTAGCGTCCCATCGCCTAAGGTTTGTCTGTGCCACTGCCCACCGGCCCCGCTCCATGGTTCGGGCTGAGCCAGGAGACCCTGCGCGCGCTGGAAGTACATCCCGCGCGCGCCGTCGCCATCCCAGGTCGCGGCTGGCGCGACCTGGGCGATGCCGTGCTGCTCTTCTCGGCCGGCGAGAAGGAGCCCTTCTTCAATCGACTGACCGCCGTCCGCTGGCCGGACGACGCGAGGGCCTTCGACGTCCGGCTGAGGGATACGAACGAGCTCTTCGCCGCGCTGGGCCGCAAACCTTACGTGTGGGCGATTCCCGACCTCAGCACGCCGAGGGACCTGATCGCGCGCCTTGCCGCGAACGGGTTCGTAAACCAGGGCGGCGGCTTCGACATGGTCCTGGTGCGGGAGCCCGACGGTCGGCTCGAGGCGCCGCTTCCCAGTGGGGCGGTGCTGGAGAGCTGGAACTGCCCTTCGGCGCAAGACCGACCGGGCCTGGCGCAGGCGCTGGCGCGGGTCATCGGCGAGTCGTTCCACATTCCGGAGTCGCGACACTCCAACCTGGTCGCGGAGATCGCGCTGACCCTGCAACAGCCCAGCTTCCACGCCTACCTGCTCCGAATCGACGGCGAGCCCGTGGCGACGGGGGAGCGCTATTCCTTCGACGGGGCAAGCTATCTCTCGTCGATCGGAACCCGCCCACTGTGGCGTGGCCACGGCTTCGGCAGCCTCATCACGCGGGCTCTGGCCCGTGATTCGGTGGCCGGCGGCTTCGATCTCGTCTACCTCGGCGTCTATGCGGACAATACCCGGGCGATCCGGTTGTACGGGCGGCTCGGCTTCGCCACGCTGGGCTCGCGTTCGGCCGAGATGCTGCTCGAACACCCAAGGTAGAGCGCCAACGCGGGCCCTGGAGGCCAACTGTCCGCGTCCGATCCTTCGCTCGACCGGACGGCGATCATTCGCAAGGCGGACGACCCTCCTGGCCCGGGGTCGCTACAGTCGTCCTCAGCCGACCGGCGCCAGCACGGACGTCGGCCAGGCCCAAGCCAGGGGAGTGAGATGACGGAGAGCGGCGAGCCGGTCATCCGCGTTGCCGACCTGTGCAAGTGCTACGGCGACGTGAAAGCCGTCGACGGGGTGAGCTTCACGGTCGCGCGGGGCGAAGTCTTCGGCATGCTCGGTCCGAACGGGGCCGGCAAGACCACGACCATCGAGATCCTCGAGGGCCTTCGCGAACCGGACTCAGGGGCGGTCACGGTCTTCGGGATGGACGTGACCAGGCATGCCGAATCGATCAAGCAGCGCATCGGGGTCCAGCTTCAGACGGTGTCGCTGTACCCGCGGCTCACGGTCACCGAGTTGCTGGACCTGTTCGGCAGCTTCTACGAGCATCATCTGCCGACCAAGCAGCTGATCGACGCCGTCGACCTGGGCGACCGCGCCACGGCTCGATCGATGAACCTGTCCGGTGGCCAGCAGCAGCGCCTCTCGATCGCCCTCGCCCTGGTCAGCGATCCGGAACTGATCTTCCTGGACGAGCCGACGACCGGTCTGGATCCGCAGGCGCGCCGCTCCCTGTGGGACCTGGTCAAGGGGTTCCAATCCAAAGGCAAGACGGTGATGCTCACGACGCACTACATGGAAGAGGCCGCCGAGTTGTGCGACCGCGTCGCCATCATGGATCACGGGCACATCCTCGAGATGGGAACGGTTCCGGAACTCATCGGGCGGCGTTTCAAGGAGCGGGCGGTCTTCTTCGACACTACGCCGCAACTCCCGATGGATCGGTTGAGCAAGCTGGACGGAGTGACGCGGTCCAGCCAGGAGGACGGGCAGACGCTCCTCTACTCGCTCGACGTGCCGGGCACCATCGGGACTCTGCTCGCGCTGGCCGATGGACTCGGCGTGGAGCCTCACAACCTGGGGATCCGCCAGGCCACCCTCGAGGACGTCTTCCTCGACCTGACCGGTCGAGCCCTGCGCGACTAGGAGCCGATGATGAGCACCCTCCTACTGCTTACGGTCGCGAACATAAAGAGCCTGGTCCGAGACAGGGCGGCGCTCTTCTGGACCTTCTTCTTCCCGGTCATGTTCGTGCTCCTCTTCGGAGTCCTCTTCTCGGGAGCCGGCAACAGCAAGGTCTCCGCGGGGTTCGTCGACCTGGATAACACGACCGACTCCGCCAAGGTCCATCAGGCGTTCTCCGGCGTCTCGCTCCTGGACCTCAAGGTCGGCACCCTCGATGACGAGAAGGCGGCCATGCAGCGTGGCGACATCTCGGCGGTCATCGTCCTGCCCAAGGGACTGCAGCAGACAGTCGACTCGGCCAAGTCCGGACAAGCGGCGAGCATCGCGATCCAGCTCTACGTCGATCCGAGCAAAAGCCAGACCGCCCAGGTCATCCAGGGGATCGTGGTCCAGATCGCCAACGGCTTCAATCTGCAGCTGGCGAACGGCTCGGAGATCGTCAAGATCGAACAGCTCCCGCTCTCGTCGACGAACCTGAGCAACGTCGCCTATCTCGTGCCCAGCATCCTTGCCATGGCCCTGATGCAACTCGGCGTCTTCGCGGCAATCCCGCTCGTGCAGCAACGCGAGAAAGGGATCCTGAAGCGGATCGGCGCGACGCCACTCCCACGCTGGAAGCTAGTTGCCAGCAACATCCTGCTGCGACTGGGGGTCGCCGCGATAGATGGGGTGCTGATCATCGGCATAGGGATAGCCGCGTTCAATATCCAGATCGTCGGCAGCGTTCCGGCCATGGCCGGGCTGATCCTCCTGGGCGCGGGCGCCTTCCTGGCAATCGGCTTCCTGCTGGCGTCGTTCCTCAAGACGGAAGAGCAGGCCACGGGCGTCGTGCAGGTCGTTCAGATGCCGCTGATGTTCCTGTCGGGCATCTTTTTCCCGTTCGATTTCATGCCGAGCTGGCTCCAGGGCGTGGCGCGCCTGCTGCCGCTGACCTATCTGGGCGACGCTCTTCGGCAGGTCATGGTCAACGGCACCCAGGTGGCCCCGCTCGGGGTTGACGTGGCGATCCTCACCGGCTGGCTTGTCGTCTGCCTGGCCGTGGCCGCGCGTACCTTCCGCTGGGAGTAGCCGGTCGGGGGCCTTGACGCCGCCGGGCACCTCAGTCATCGTCGATTCGCGGCGCCTCAGCCGCTCTGGGGGAGGGCAACGAATGTCGAGGAAGTGGTGGGCGGCGCTGGTCGTGGCCGTAGTCGTGGCATGTGCGTTCGGCGCCGGATATAGGGTCGGTAGCGACAGCTCCAGCCAGGTGGCGTACTACACCGCCGACTGCTACACGGGCATCGGTGTCGCCACCTGTCAGGTGGGGAACATGGGCTACGGCTTCAGGTCGGCGGTGAATTGGACCGACAGTGGCGGCGCTGTCCACTCCGACAGCTGGCCCGATTGCCTCCCGAACACGCAGGTAACCAAGGGGGTCCGCTTCGCTGTGGCGTGGCTGCCGACCGGGGACAACGGCACCGTCGCAACTATCGTCTGGGTGGACTGCCGGAACCACTAGATCCTGCACGCAGAGGGAGGACCGCTACATGTCGGTAAGGCCCAACAAGACCCCGCGACTCCCGCCGCGCTGGTTCGTCCGCTTGGCTTGGGCGGTCCACCGTGCCATCTATCGCCTGACCGGCGGCAGACGTGGCCTGTGGCGTCCGAAGGTCGACAAGTGGGGCACGATGCGCCTCAAGACGATCGGGCGCCGCACGGGCCGGGAGCGCATCGCGATCCTCGGTTACTACGAGGACGGGCCGAACCTGGTCACCCTGGCCATGAATGGCTGGGCAGATGGCGAGCCCGCCTGGTGGCTCAACCTCCAGGCGCATCCCATCGCCAGCGTCGACCTGGCTGATGGATCGCGCGCGGTGCGCGCCCGCGCGGCGGAGGGAAATGAACGCGCACGCCTATGGGCCGGGTGGCGAGCCGTAGGGGACGACGTCGATGCGTATGCGACCCTGCGGTCCTCCGAAACGGCGGTCGTGATCCTGGAGCCACTGCCCGAAGGCCAGTAGTCTCCGGCTGGCTTGTCGGCAGCCTGCCGTCACGGCGCCCTGAGCGGCAGTCGAGGAGGGGCGTCGCTCGTCACGGTCTAGGTTGTCTGCCGGCCGACAGTGGCATGGGATGCCGGATGGTAGGCTCGGTGCGTCGTGTCCTGGGCGAGGAAGAGGAATTGCCGAACTCGCGAACGCGGCTGTACGGGACGGCCCTTGCCTTCGTGATAGCTGCGGCCGTTGCGTCAATCGTGACGGTGATTGGCACAGGGCAACCGGGCCCCGGGCTCATCACCGATTGGATCGACTTCATCCTGGCGGCATGCCTGGCAGCCGTGATGCTTTCGATTCGGGTCCGCGGTCGCCGGTATGACGGCGCGGGCGACGTGACGGCTATGGCAGTCGTCACGTACGTAATCGGGGTGCTGCTCTTCCCCATCGTGCAGCTGG
Organism: Chloroflexota bacterium; assembly: GCA_003141455.1. Lineage (GTDB taxonomy): Bacteria > Chloroflexota > Limnocylindria > Limnocylindrales > CSP1-4 > Fen-1039. The sequence goes on from PLMA01000068.1 coordinate 24,744, forward strand.
TCGCGACCTTGCCGTCCGTATCGAACGGGGGACTGATACCCTGCCCGAGCTACCCGTTTGGCGGAACTCTCTACGAAGGCTGTGCAAGCGGCCTCCACGGCAGCGCGGCGTGGGATGCGCTGATCAGCGTGACCGTCGAGTACTACAAGTTGACGCATGTGGCGCTCCTCGTTCTTTCGCCCCTGCTGGTAGTACTCGCAGTCCCGTCGCTCGTCTGGGTTCGATTGATGAGGCGGTTCGCAGGCGTCACCGACCCGCGCTACCAGCGCTCGTGATGGGCGATTGCCTCGAGGGGCTTCCGGCCGCCGGCGCGCTTGGGCCAGGTGAGCGCCTCGGGTTTCTCGGGATAGCCGAACGAGAGCATGAACTCGCACCGCATCGATTAATCAATCACTCCGGTCGCGGAGGGCCTCATCCAGATCGCGAAGCAGCTCCCCGACGCGCCCTCCGCCAGGCGGTGCCGCGGGGTAACGGCTGAGCACGTCAACGACGATTGGTGTCGCGCGCCGGCGAGCTTGCTCGATGTAGTCGGCACCGACATCTCGATCGTCGCGCGCCATCCGCTCGGCCGCTCTCGCCGCATGGGCCGCTGCCCCCAGAATGTGCTTCACCTGGTGAGCGTCGGCCAGTGGATGCAGGTACGCAGCGGATGCCGCGCACATCGCTGCTCGCGCCGCATCGCCCGCGGCCGCGGTGTCTGCATCTCGGGCCGCCTTTAGCGCCGCCCACGCGGTGTCGCGCAGTGTCTTCCCGCGTTTGCCGCCTCGGGCGAACGTCCATGCGGCATCGATCGCGTCGCGAGTGCGGGAGTCGGCCGGGTGTGCTCTCTCGAAGATCTCCAGCACTTCCTGTGCGCTCTCAGCGGCGTAGCTGGTGACCTCACGAAGGTCGTGCATGCTCAGAACGATCTCGCTGGTTTCGTTCGCCACGGTTACCGTCCTCGTCCACCACACTGGACGCTCTTGGTCTGACTACCAGCGCTCGTGATGGACGATCGCCTCCAGGGGCTTGCGGCCGCCGGCGCGCTTGGGCCAGGTCAGGGCTTCGGGGTTCTCGGGGTAGCCGAACGAGAGCATGAACTCGCACCAGTGGCCGTCCGGGAAACCCAGTAGCTCGCGGGCCAGGTCCTGCCGGTAGACCGTAGCCGGAACACTGCCGATGCCGAGCTCCCAGGCGGCCAGGACCATGTTCTGCGCCGCCCGGCCCAGGTCCCACATGATCGAGTACGGGGCCTCGTGAGTCGCGGGGTCCGGCACGACCAGGGCCACCGCGGCGGCTGCTCCGGCGAGATGGGCGGCGTACGGCCCGACTGCGGCCAGCTCGACCAGGTGGGCGCGGTCGGTGCAGACGATGAAGTCCCATTGCTGGGTGTTCTTGGAGCTGCCGGCTCGTCGGCCGGCGTTCAGGATGCGGTCGAGATGTTCGGGCAGGAGCGGGCGTTCCTCGAACTTCCGGACCGTCCGTATCATGTCGATCGCCTGCCAGGTGTCCATCGAAGCCTCCATTGATGCGCATTTGTGGCGGGGCAGGCGCCGATCAGCCGAGTGGCACCCTCGCCGGCAGCGCCCCGAACCCGTAGACCGGATCCAGCGGGCGTTCCACGGCGCAGGCCTCGGCGCGCTGTGCCGCGACCTTCGGAGAGACCGGCCCGCCGAGCGCCTCGGCAAAGAACCAGGCTACTCGACGGCGGAACTCGGGCGCCTCGTAGAGCCAGCGATGACCGAACTCTGGCAGAACCAACGTCTCGACCGGCGGGTCGTCCGGCCCGCGAACTTCGGTCGCCGCTTGCGCTATCAGGTCGAGATGCTCGACCGGCACGCCGTGGTCCTCCGCGCCGTGGATCAGCAGCAGAGGGCCTCGATATCGCCGCGCGGCGACGAGCGCACTGGCGTCATCGATCGAATGACGGCGAGGGGCCATCAGCACTCCGGCCGTGATCAAGGCCAGGGGCCCGGCGATCGGCTCGGGGATGTGCACCTCGGCCATCGTGAAGGTCTTGCGGGTCATCCGGACCAGGTCCGCGGGGGCGGAGAGGCTGACGACGGCCCGGATGAGCGGCTCTCGGGACGCGGCCACGATGACCCCGGCGCCGCCCATCGAGTGGCCCAGCACGCCCGCGACCGAGACCTCCGGCCGGGCGGTCAGCCATCGAACGGCCGCGATGGTGTCGTCCGCGAACTCCGGCACGTTGATCGGCAGCGTCTCCGGCGGGCTGTCGCCGTGGCCGCGGACGTCGAAGACCAGGCAATGGAAGCCGGCGGCGTGGAGATAGCGGACGTGGGCGAAGGTTCGGCCTCGATTCGACTCCCAGCCGTGCACGACGACGATGCCGGGTCTTGGGCCGGCGGTGCCGGGCGTGGCGGTCGTGGCGCCGCTCTCCACGGTCGCGGACCTCGCGCGGCGCGGCTGGCCGCCCGCGTCGTCGTCTGCCGCGGGAACGAACCAGCCCGCGAGTCGCAGGCCGCAGGACGGGATCTCGACGGGCTCATACGCCAACCCGAACTCCGAGGGCGTCGTTTCGACGGGACTGCGATGCGGCAATCCGACACGCTCGCGGTATCGGAGCGCGAATCGGTAGGCGGCGCCGTAGGCAGCCACGCCGACCGTCGCAGCTCCCAGGAAAAGGCGGAGTTTGCGTCGCGTTCGCTTCTTCGTTGTCATGGGGGTAGGGGACGCCACCCGCGCTTGGCTGTCAAGCGTTGCCACGGCCCGTTGCCGCCGGCCCGGTAGACTGGTGGGATGCCGCGCAACCCCTTCGCAGTTCTTGGATTGCCGCTAGACGCGACCCTTGAAACGATCAAGGTCGCCTGGCGGCGGCTCGCGCGCGAGCATCACCCGGACGTGGCGAGCGGCGACAAGGCGCGGGAGCGGCTCGCCAACCGGACGATGGCGGAGATCAACGCCGCGTACCAGGAGCTTCGCGACCCGGAGAAGCGGCGCATCCATCGGGAGGCGGCGGCGCGAGCGGCCTGGGTGAACAGTGCCCACGAAGCATCGGACGGTCCGCCACCGCCTCCGTTCAGCCGCCCCGGGTGGGTGCCGCGGCCCCGAACGCGACCCGTCACGGCCCGGATCGACACGAGTGCGCTGCTGCGCCCGCGCAACGCCACGCTGTCGCAACTGGATCGCAGCCCGCTGCCGGGTTTGCCGCCCCGGCCCAGGTCCGTGGAAGAGCACGAGCCGCCCCGAGCCTCGACCCCCACGGGGCCGATGCACCGTCGCCCCGGGCCGAATCTGGAGGCGGACCTGCCCAGGCTGGCCGATGCCATGGATACGCGCCTCAACTTCGGCAAGTTCGCCGGGTACACGCTGGGCGACGTGGCGAGCATGGAGCCGTCGTACGTGGCCTGGATCGTCCGTACAATCGATCGCGATCCCGAAATGACGCTTGCCGCGCGCGTCGTCTTGCGCTATCTGGAGCGCTTCGGTGCCGTGGGACGAGGCCGCCTAGATACGGCGGTCCCGCGCAGCTAGGGCCTCGCCGGCGCGGCGGCGCCCGCGTGCCGGAGCCCGCGTGCCGGAGCCAGCTGCGGCCTCGACATCTCCAGGTGCCGCAGTCGCGCAGCCCCGCCTCCGCACCGGCCGAGACTGGAAACGGCCCGCCCGGCTGGCCGGACGGACCGTTTCTGGCGCCCCAGGACTGAGCAAATGATGCCGGCCGCCGATCGAGAGGTCCAAGCCGGATAATGTGCATTGCGTGCTTGCTCGGGTCGTGGTCGGGTCCTGCGGCCTCCTTGTACGAACCGCGTTCGTCTCAAGAGCGGATGTCGCGATAGCCCCGGCCCGTGTCCGACGCCGCTGGCCTCTTCGTGCACCGGTATCGGCAGCCACCCCAAAAGCTAGTCAACCAGAGCGGATCTGCAATGACCCGACGGGTTGCCGGGCGGGGCAGTAAGTCTGGTGCGGCGGCGCACCGGGTCATGGCCACGGCGCACGTATCGCCGGCTGGCGAGCTCACCGTTCGGAATCGCCCTCGGCGCGATACCATCGGCGCATGTATGCCGACGGATTCTCCTTCCTCGAAGAAGAGCGCGAGACCTGGCGTCCCTTCGAGGCACTTCTCGACCTGAGCGATGCACAGCTGGAGCAGCCGCTGGACGGCGCCCACGGCTGGACCGGCCGAGACCTGATGGCGCATCTTGGCGTCTGGATCGAATGGTGGCTCAACATCGCCAAGGAGCTGGCGGTGAACCCAGCCAGCCCGGCTTTCGACAGGCTCGAGGCGATCGGCAAAGACTGGGACAACCAAGGCGACGTTCTGAACGCTCACTATCAGGCCGAGTGGGCGGCTCTGCCGATGGCTGAACTGCGGCGCCGCTTCTCCGAACTCCCGGGCGAGCTCCGCGGCTATCTGACGGTGGTACCGGAGACACGCTGGCTCAAGGACGCGAAACACCTGAAATCGCTCATCGGCAACACGACGGAGCACTACGCCGAGCACGAGCCCGATCTCCGGGCCATCCTCGCCGCCGCCCGTCGCTAACGCCGCATCGGGCGAGTTCTACGCCCGCCACCGACTTCGCCGCTAGGAGTTGCATACGTGACAGACGAGCGCCAGTCCAGCGGTTTGGGCCGCGCCGAGGACCAGGTTGCGGCCATCGATCGACTGGCCCACGAGCTCGAGGGGATCGGGCGTCGCGAGTCCGGACCGGCCGTCGAGTTCGTCCGAGGCGGGATCGTGTTCGCCGTCCGAGAAGGCGGCGGGCACAGCTTCCGCCTCCGCCCCGAGATCGTTCTGGCTGCGCTTCAAACGCCCGATACGTTTCCATCCGAACGGGGAGCGGAGTGGGTCGCGCTGGCATCGACCGCTGCCGACGCGTTCACGCTGGATCGGGCAAGGGCGTGGTTCGAGACCGCGTGGCGTCTCGCCGGTGAGGCTGTGGAGCGGCGCCCTCGCATGAACTGATCGCGGTCGAGTCGGGGGCATGCGCGGGCCTCTCGCCGGCTCGTCTGGCGGGACAAAGCACGACCCCGGCCTGAGGGGGTAGGCCGGGGTCGTAAGGAACGGGGCCGAGGGGGAGGCCCCGCGTTGGTATTCGATTGTGGCTGAGCGGTGAGGCTCAGCTCGGATTGGCTTTAGCGTACTCCGAGAGCCCGAATCTTGCCTCGAATTGTTCGGCCGGCATCGCTCCCACGACCGCCATCGGCTGCTGGCCGGGGCGGAAGAAGGCGATCGTCGGCAGGGTCATGATCTGGAGTGCCTGTGAGACGGCCGGATTGGCGTCCACGTCCATCTTGACTACGTCGATCGCGTTGGCGTACTTCGTCGCGATCTTCTCCAGCTCCGGGGCAACCATGCGGCACGGTCCGCACCATGAGGCCCAAAAGTCGACGATGATCGGCCGCTCGGCGTTGAGGACTATCTGCTCGAATGTTTCGTCTGTGACTGCTTTGACTTCGGCCATCTGGCGGATAGTCCTCCCTGAGGCGTTTGGCTGGCGGGCGCGCGGGGCGCGTCAGCCAGCGATGGACTGGAGCAGCTGGCACGCCTCCAGGATCCGAGGATCCGCGAGGCGGTAGTAGATCGCGTTGCCGTCTCGACGGGTCAGGACCAATCCTGAGTTCCGCAAGACCGCGAGGTGCTGGCTCATATTCGGGACGTTGCATCCGACACGGTCGGACAGGTCACGAACCGAGAGTTCGCCGGCCGCGAGGGACTGCAGAACGCACAGGCGCTTTGGGTCGGCCAGAGCCCTGGCCACCGCCGCGCTGCGCTGCCTGGCAGTATCGAGATCGCTTACGTCGAGCACCCGTCGAATATACAACAGCTTGCGCAAGGACGCAAGCACTTTGGGTTGTGGCCGGCGGACCGGCGTGAAGCCCGGACCATTCGGGTGGGCTATCCAAAGCCGTGCCGTGCAGCCTCCCGGGCTGGCTTGCATGCGGCTACGATGGCGGCATGGCAGACGGTGGTGCGTTCGGCGGTGGCCCTCCCGGCGGCCTCGGGCCGGAACAGCTCCAGGGGTTGGTCAGCGCGCTCGGCCTGGGCGGTAAGCAGGGCCGCGACGCTCGCGACCCGCGAGGGGCGCGTCTGGATGGCCGCGACGCCCGGGACGTCCGGAGCGGCGGCGATGCGGCTCGTGAAGGCGGCCGCCAGAAGGCCGCGACCATCGAGATCCACGGCGAAGCGCGGCCGGCCGGTCCGAACGCCACGTCCGAACCGGCGACCGTGAGCCTCGACTCGACCGGCCTGACACTGCAGGTGGGGAGCGCACGTCCGATTCGCGCCGGCTACCGCGACTTGAGCCTTATCGCGATCCAGCAGTCCATGGTGATGCTCGTTCTGGGCGACGGGCCCGACGCCATGCGCTGGATCCTCGAGAAGTTTGGAGACCGCCTCGGGCCGCTCGTTCGGACTTTGCGTGAGCTCCGGCTCAAGCAACGGCTCTCGGACGGTCTGGTGAATGTGCCGAAGGATCCGGCCGAACTGGTCGAATTCGCGTGGATGCCCACCGGGAACCCTCTCGGACCCGGTCCGGACGGGCCGATGACGGCCACGACCGGCGTGGGGCAGCTCGTCGTCCATCCGTGGGGCTTCGTGGTGTGCCCGGTGGACGAGCGCCTCACGTGGATCCACTACCGCCGCGCCTCGATCGCCAGCGTCAAGATGCCCGGTCCGGGGGACGTGGCCATCGACGGTGAGCCGGGCACCCTCATGCTGCGGGGAGTGGGCCAGGGAACGATCCGCCTCCACGATACGCTGCAGAAGCTGCGGGACGGCGCATTCGCCGACGCCGCAGGCTTCGTGGAGCAGCTGATGCCGGACGCGCCGTTCGGAGTGCGGCAGAAGGCCTCGGAGACACTGGTCGACGGCCGGCCGACCCGGCCAGAGGTCTTCGGCGCCGGCTGGCCGATCGTCGAGACGGCCGTGCTGGGCGAGCCGACGTTCGCGGACAGCTACAGGTCGCTCTGCAATTCGGCCGGGACCGCGGCGCCGCGATGGGTGGCCATGTCGCCGGTTGCGCCTGGGGGCCAGGATCCGAAGATCTGGTTCCTCATCGCCATGCCCGGCAACCTGGTCGCTCTGGAGCTGGTCACGGCCGGCGCCCACGCCACGTACTTCTTCCGTGTCATGCCCCGGGCGCAGTACAAGGGCGAGCCGCCCGAGAAGCTCGGCATCGCCGGCGAGAAGGCGGTCCGGGACATCAGCGAGGCGCTCGTCGACTGCCGGTTTCTGCGCGAGCCTATGGCTCTCTCGGCCGATCAATTGCTGCTGCCGCAGTACCTGCACTACCGGCTGGCGCTCGGGGTCCTGCCGAGTCTCGCCTGGGCTCGGGGGCGGTTCGTGGCGCGGATCGTGCATCGCGATCCCGCCAGCTGGTCCGCCGCCGTGGCGGATCTGGCCCGCTGGCATGCCACGGTCAGAGACGAGGCGGCCGAGTGGCCCGGCCGCGCCGCTCAGGAGTCGCAGATCTCCGAGGCCGCAGATGGCGGTGACGGCGGTGGGGGCGGGGAAAGTGGCGAGGCCACGGAGGCGACCTCCGACGCGACCCCGGACGCGAGCGGTTCGGTCCCAGACGCCGACTCGGGCGAGAAGTCGAAGCCTTCGGGCACCTCAGGCTGATAGGAGCGGACGATGCCGACTTTCAAGCACCCGTGCCCGTACTGCGGCAAGTTCATCGACAGGGCGGTGGCCGCGTGCCCCTTCTGCGGCGTGCTCGAGCCGTTCTCTCCTAAGCGCTGCCTGAATTGCCGCAAGATCGTGGAGGACCCCGCCTGGGTCGTATGCCCGTCGTGTGGAATGTCCCTGTTGCCGCCGCCTCCGGCCGCGGCCGGTACCGCGGGGCCTGCCGGCGCGGGTCCAGCAGGGGCCGGGACAGCCGGGACGGCCGGGACGCCGCCGCCAGCGGCCCAGGGGGCTGGCGCTCCTCCGCCGCCGCCCGCGCCGATGCCATTGCCCGTGGCGCCGCCTCCTCAGTCGGCGGGCCCGTGCTCGGGCTGTGGCGCGCCGCTTCCAGCAGGCGCCCGGTTCTGCACGATATGCGGGACGATGGCCGCCGGCTGACCGGCCGCCGGCTGACCGGCTGACGGGCTGACCGGCTTTCCTCGGCCGACCGGCCGCCGCCCGCGCTACGAGACCTTGTTGCCGCAGTTCCCGCAGAAGGTCGTGCCGGCGGCGAGTTCGGCGCCGCACTTGGCGCATTTGGCGACGCCCAGGGGCGTTCCGCAGTTCCCGCAGAACTTCTCCGAGCCGACCGGCTTGCCGCAGCTCGGGCATTCGGTCGAGCGGGTACTCGTGTCGCCCGAGAAGACCGTGGTGTTGCGTACCGCGTCGCGCATCTGCGAGACCTCGACGGAAGAGCGCTCGGCCTCCATCTCAGCGGCCAGGTTCGGGGCGCAGTTGACGCACAGGCCGCGGGCCTTGTTGAAGCAGGTCTCGTCGACCCAGTTGTTGCATCGCACGCAGCGGTGGAACAAGGGCATGATCTCGTTGGAGGCCTTCTGCAGAGCCTTGTCGCGGGCGTCGCGGTCGGTTATCTCCTGGGCCGCGCCGGCGGCGTTGCGGGCTCCCCACAGCCCTCCCATGAAGCTGCTTGCTCCGCCCAGGATCGATGAGCCCATGCCGAGGAGGTTCTTCTGGAACTCACTCCTGTAGCCGCTTTGGCACACGTCACAACGGAACTCGAATTGGTAGCCCTGGTTGCTCGAGAGATCCTGGTAGTTGCTGGTGAACGGGGTGAAGCCCGGCATTCGATCCCACTCCTGGTGGCTGGCTGGACCAGCAGCCCGGCTGGCGACGGTTGTACCCGAATGTTACCGCCACGCGCCAAGCCCGGGCACGGTCGCGATGACGGGCTACGGGATCCCAACCTCAAGTCGAGCCAGAACCATGCCCGCGCCCGAGTTGCCCTGGACCAGGAAGATCCCCTGGATCGCGGGGCCGCCTCCCACATTGCCCGGCCCGAACATGTGGTAGGCGCCCGGCTGCACTTCCAGCTGCGGATGATCCGGGGTAGAGCCAAGTCCCGTGTTCTCCGAGGTCGGCGCGAGCCAGGAGACCTCGTAGCACGGTTGGCCCATCACGTCGCAGGCGTCCGCTGCCATGCCACCGATCCAGGCGTCCACCAAGAAGAGCCGACTGCCCCCACCTGTCTCCTTCCAGGCCGCCATGGCGCTCGGCAGCGAATGGACGAAGCCGTTCGACGGAGTCGACAGTTCGCCGACGGCCGAGAGCATGCCGTCCGAGCCGACCCGGATGGCCCAGTATCCCTCGGGGGCAATCTGGCCGTCGACCACGTTGGCGTAGCACGTCCGGGATGGTGACGACTCGTAGATGACGGTTGGTCGACACCTGAATCCGGCCGGGACCGGCCCCTTCACGATGGCGATCCGGCCGGCGAGGTGTGCCGGGTCGGCGGCCCAGAGCGTCGCGAACTCGGCCGCGGTCAGGGGACGATTGCCCGAGCCCATGAGGCCGGTCGGGGCGGCGACGGGGGATACCGTCGGGAAGGGGATGGGCGTTTCCGGAGGAGCGGTCGTGGGCGTGGGCGACGGTGGCGGCGTGGCGGAGGCGCCGGGCAACGCAATGTCACCAACCTGCGCAATGACGTGGTATGCGAAGCCATCGCCGTGGCTCCCCTTGCTGTCGGTGGGGGTGTACACGGGCAAGCACCTCACGAGGAACACGCCGTATCGCGACGGGTCGGTCGAGTCTATGCCCGCGGTGTCGTCCACCTGAACAGGCTGGGGCGTGAGGCTACTAGCGGGCATCGGCCCGGTTGGCGTGTCGGTGATTCGTGACCCGGCGGGCTCGCGCACGAGGTAGCCGCCGACCAGGAATGTGGTGTCTCCGCTGATTGTCCAGGGCCACGCCTCGGTGGCGTGGAACGCCAGCCGTGAGGACGAAGCGGGCGTGATCTGGGCCATCAGGTACAACGCGCCCGGACCCAGGTACCGGAAGGCGAAGATGCCGGGGACGCGCGCCGGCGAGAATCCGCCACCAAATACGCACATCCGCGTGGGCATGCCGTGGACCAGGCCGATCGTGCCGGAGTCGATCGTGGGCACGCAGCCGGGCGCCCCGGACTCGCTGGAGTCGATCGTGACGGCGGCGACCAGGGTCGTATTGGCCGGCAGCGCCGGGCCGGCCATTACCGCCGCCAGCTCGGCTGCCGTCAGGGCTCGATCGACCGGGTAACCGGCTGGCGGGGTGGCGGCGGGCAGGGTGGGGGACGGCGTCGGGACAGGGGTCGCCACCGGTGCCGAGACGTCTGCCAGCTTTGCGAACACTCGCCACGCGCCGCACCCTCTGGACGATTGCGGCGGGTCGCCGGCGCACGCCTCCGTCACGGAGCGGACGACGTAGACGCCGTGTACCGGCGCCGCGTGGTCGACCGAATCGATGATGCGCATGCCGCCGGCGCCGACGTGTCGGGCATTGCCTCGCAGCGATAAGGGATCGTAGCTGGGCAATGGTGACGGCGGGCTGTACTCGTGGTCGGCCTGGATGCCTGGCGCGGTCGAGTCGTCGCTGAGCCAGTCGTCGTAAGGGCAGTCTTCGCCGTCCGGCAGGAGGATCTCGCCCGAGGTGGGCGGCCGGGCGCAACTCTCCATGAGCCCCTCCGCGCCCAGCCAGCCGTCGACGAGGAACGTCTTGCCCTGAAGTGGCCACTCGTCGGCCACGCGGAAAGCCATCTGGGCCGGGGCCGGCGTGATCTCGCCGATAAAGCCAAGCACGCCAGGCCCGAGGTAGCGGAAGGCGAAGACGCCGGCGGCCTTCGGCGTGGACAGGTAAGTCGACACCCCGGCACCCATCACGCAGACCTGCGCGCCCATCCCTTCGACCACCCCGATCGTCGGGTAGCGGTCCATCGGGCAGACGTCTGTGTTCGCGTCGATCGTGACCGAGGCGACCAGAGGCGCATTCGGGAGCATAGCCGGGCGGGCCATGAGCGCGGCCAGTTCGGCTGCCGTCAGGGCTCGGCCGGCCGGGTAGCCGGCGAGCGAGGCGGGCGGCGTTGCGGTCGCCTGGGGCAGAGAGACGTCGGCGACCTTCGCCATCACTACCCAGTCCCCGCAGGAGGGGAGGTCGCAACTCACAGCGCTCGCTTGCGAGCGAACGACGTAAACGCCTTTGACCGGTGAGTCGCTGGGGATCGAGTCGTAGAAGCGCGCCCCTCCGGCCCCCACCTCGTGACCGCCCTGGACGGACACACCGAGTTTCGCGCCCGTGATCTCCCAGGACGGCACCGTGCTCGCATCGCCCGCCAGCCAGGTCGTCTTGCACGTGTTGTCCGGGCCCGCAGGATCGAGCGGGTCGCCCGCGCCGAACAGCGGCTGGGTGCAGCCGATCGCGTAGCTACCCACCGACTGCGGCGGAGCAGAGCTGCCCAACCAGCCTTCGACCAGGAACGGCTTGCCGCTTTGTTCGTTGGGCCACTGCTCGGAGGCCCGGAACGCCAGCTTCGAGGTGGAGCCCGCCCCGAGTTCAGGCGGCGACACGATCGCTCCCAGGAGGCCCAGGTAACCCGGAGCGAGGTACCGGAAGGCGAAGGTCGCGGTGGTTTTCGAGTCGTAGGCGTCGAACGCGTTGTACGTGCCCATCACGCAGACCTGCGCGCCCATCCCTTCGACCATACCGAGAGTCTTGTAGCGGTCGTTCGGGCAGACATAGGTTGTTGGGTTGATCGTCACCTTTGCCACGAGGGCCGTATTCGTCGGCAGGGCCGGACCGGCCATGAGCGCGGCCAGCTCGGCGGTGGTGAGCGCGCGATCGGCGGGGTAGCCGGCCAGCCCCGACGCGGCCGGCGTCACCTGGAACCGCGGAACCACCACCAGCGCCGCGGCTAGAAGCAGGACGGCAGCGACGCTGGCACCGGCGAGCAGTGTCCTCGGCGCAGCGCGTCCGGATCGGGGCGAGAAGGCCCGCCAGGAGTGCCTGGGCTTTACCGGCGCGGCGTCGACGGCCTGGAGCACCTGGTCCGCAAGACCTTCGGGCAGCCGGCCCGCGGATCGACGGGCCAGATGCGCTCGCAGATCCTGGTCGATCGGGGGGAGCTGGCCGCTCATCGCGACTCCCTCGCGAGCGCCGACTCGAGGGCCGCTCGGGCGCGGTGGAGTCGGGACTTGACCGTTCCTTCGGGTGCGCCCAGCACCGCAGCGATCTCCGAGACCGGTCGATTCTGGAGGTGATGGAGGACGAGAACCGCCCGATCGTCGACCGAAAGGCCGCCGAAGGCTCGATCGAAGGCGTCCGAATCGGCGGTTCGGTCGGCCAGCGATCGCTCGGGTGAAGCCGGTTCTCGATCATCTAGCGGATCGAGCAGCCGGATCTCGCGGATGCGGGTTCGACCTCGCCGGCGAAGCTGGGCCCGGCAGGCGTTCAGGCTGATCCGCCACAGCCAGGCGTCGAAGAGGTCCGGGTCGCGCAGCGCGTCGCGATGGCACCATGCCGACACGAAGGTCTCCTGAGTGGCGTCGGCGGCGTCTGCGGGATCGCCCAGGATGGCGAGGGAAGTGCGGTACACGGCATCGACCCGGCTACGGACGAGGGCATCGAAGGCATCGCGATCGCGTGTGTCGGCCCCTGGGGGTCCGACACCCCGCCGGGCTCTCTCGACGAGCGCTCGCTCCATGTGCCTCCCTCTGCGCCTCTACCTATACAGATGCCGACCGAGGGCCCGCGGTTGCATCCGGCCGAGAATCGACACCAGATTCGGGTCCTGCCCTAGTCGACTCCCAGGTCGTGCAACCGGCCCTCGTCGATCCCGAGGTGGTGGGCCAGCTCGTGGATGACCGTTACCCAGACTTCGTGCTCCAGCTCATCGGGATCCGGGAAGTCTTCGATGAGGGCCTCGCGGAAGAGCGTGATCTTGTTTGGCACGAAGGCCCAGTCGGCGGCGTACTCCGTCCGCGGCACGCCTTCATATAGGCCGTAGAGTCCCTCGTCGGGACCCAGACCCGCTTCCCGGAGCTGCGTCCGCGTCGGCTCGCCGGCCACGACGATCGCCACTTCGTCCAGGGCGCGGGCGAACGGCTCGGGGATGGTGTCCAGCGCGCCGGATACCAGCTCCTCGAACCGAGCTGCCGCGGACAGGCTCCGGCGCCGCCCGGCGCTGCCCCTGGATCGCTTGGTCATAGACGTATGCTACGGCTCGAAGTGACCGCGCAGCGCCCGCGGCGTACGATTCGGCGCAAGGGAGCCATCGATGCCGATTGATCAGCCACCGTGGAACGACCAGCTCGACCTGGAGGCGCACGTCCGGCGGATGGTGGAGTCGATCGAGCGGGGCGAGGAAGAACCGGCCGATCTCGGCGCCGCCGCGCCCGCCGAACCGGTCCCGTCGGTCCACCCCGTGGAGTTGGCCGTGCGGGAGATCCTGCTCGAGATCGGCGAGGATCCGGAGCGCGAGGGGCTGGTCCGGACCCCTGAGCGGATGCACCGCATGTGGCTCGAGCTGACCTGCGGCTACCGTGTCGATCCCGATCGACTCATCAACGGCGCCGTCTTCGATGTCGGCTACAGCGAGATGGTGGTCATCAAGGGGATCCCGTTCTACTCGCTGTGCGAGCACCACATGCTGCCGTTCTTCGGCACCGCGGCCGTAGGCTACCTGCCACGAGGTCGGGTCATCGGGCTCTCGAAGATCCCGCGCGTGGTCGAGATGTACGCCCGGCGGCTGCAGGTCCAGGAGCGGATGACCCAGCAGATCGCCGACTTCCTGCAGGAACGGCTGAACCCGTACGGCGTGGGCGTGGTCATAGAAGCGGAGCACCTGTGCCTGGCCATGCGTGGCGTTCAGAAGGGCGGTGCCACGATGGTCACCAGCGGTGTGCTGGGAACTTTCCGAACGACGAAGGAAACACGCGACGAGTTCATGGCTCACCTCGAGAGGGCCGTACCGCGGGTCTAGCCGAGCGCGAATGGCGCCACGGCCCCTCGTTGGAAAGGGATCGAGAAGTGGGTAACGTTCTGGAAGACAATCCTCACGAGGAGCCGTGCGTCTCCTGTGGCGAGGAGACGGCGATCGGGAGCGTGTTCTTCTCCGACCGCCATGAAGGGACCATGCCGGACGGTCGGCGCGCCTTCCTCTGCTCCGAGTGTCAGAAGCCCGTTCGGGCCAAACAGCGATCGGTCGACATGAGCGATCCGGAGGTCTACATGTCCATGGTGGCCGGTGCGCAGTTCGTCTTTAGAGAATCGTCCGGGATGTGAGGCGCTCGCGCCGTCGGGATGCCGGGCCAGGAGCCGTCCCGCTGCTGCGGCGCCGCTATCATTCGCCGCATGACTGAGCGCCCGATCAAAGTGCTGATTGCCAAGCCCGGCCTGGATGGCCACGACCGCGGGGCCAAAGTGCTCGCCCGCGGCCTCCGGGATGAAGGTTTCGAAGTCGTGTACACCGGGCTGCGCCAGACGCCCGAGATGGTAGCCACCGCGGCGCTGCAGGAAGACGTGGACGTCGTGGGGCTGTCCATCCTGTCGGGCGCGCACATGACGCTCGTGCCCCGGATCTGCGCGCTCTTGCGTGAGAAGGGGATGGACGACGTGCTCGTGGCGGCCGGCGGGATCATTCCCGACGTCGACGTGCCGGCGCTCAAAGAGAGTGGCGTGGCTGCCGTGTTCGGGCCGGGCACCACGATCCACGAGGTCGCGGAATTCCTGCGCGCCAACGCCCGGCCGCGGGACTAGCGCTGACCGGCGTGGCCGAGACCCGCGCGCCGGCGAGTGGCGAGGCAGCGGTTTCGGCGCGCGCCCGAGCTCTGTGCGATGCGGCCCTGGCCGGTGATCGGAGATCGCTGGCGCGGTTGCTGACGGCCGTAGAGAACCGAACGCCCCTTGCCGAGGCCGCGCTGCGGCGCCTCTACCCGATGGCGGGGCGCGCCCAGATCGTCGGCGTAACCGGACCACCGGGGGCGGGCAAGAGCACGCTCGTGGCGGCGCTCATCGCCGAACTGCGGCGGGCCGGCCGCCCGGTCGCAGTGGTGGCCGTCGACCCATCCAGCCCGATCACGGGCGGCGCGGTCCTGGGCGATCGAGTCCGGATGCAGGCCTACTCCTCCGACGACGGCGTCTTCATCAGATCGATGGCCGCGCGAGGCCACTCCGGCGGGCTCTCGTCCGCGACCGCGGCCGCCGCGGCCGTCTTCGACGCGGTCGGGTTCGACATCGTTCTGGTCGAGACGGTCGGGACGGGCCAGAGTGAGGTCGAGGTGGCCGCCACGGCCGACACCACGGTCGTAGTGGAAGCACCCGAGATGGGCGACGAGATACAGGCCATCAAGGCGGGACTGCTGGAAGTGGCCGACATCGTCGTCGTCAACAAGGGCGATAGGCCTGGGGCGCATCGAACTGCCGGGCAGCTTGAGGCAATGCTCTCCCATGTCACTTCCCGGGAGGCGTCGCTGGGAGGTTCGGCGCCCAAGAACCCAGAGGTGCTCGTGACGACCGCCGCTACCGGCGAGGGAGTGGCCGGGCTGCTCGCCGCGATCGACCGTCACCGCTCGTCTGCCCGCGACTCGCTGGGTTCGCGGGCACGCCTCAAGCGAGCCGAAGCGCAGGTCTGGGCGGTGCTCGTGGATCGGCTGCACGAGCGGGTACGCTCGCTCGAGGCGGCCCAGGATGAGTCTGCCGCGGATGCGTCGATTGCCCCGGGTGGCCTCGCCGACGCGGCGGGAGATGGTTCGGGCGGGAGCGCCCCGGCCGGTGAGTTGCTGAGGGCCGTGGCGTCGCACGAGTTGGACCCCTTCGCCGCGGCGGACGCGCTGCTGGCATTGCTCGCCGGCGACCGAGGCGGACCGGCCGGTGCGGGCGGCGGAGGCGGCCGAGGCGCCTAGGCGGCGACAGCGGCGAAGGCGGCCAGGTCGAGTTTCCAGGGCGGCCGGCTACCGCTCGGCTGCGGCGAGAACCTCGCGCACTACCTGGATGACAGCCTCGATGTCGAATGGCTTGGCGAGCAGGCGAATGTCCCTTTGGGTCGCGAAGCCGCGCAGGTCCGGGTTGAGTACGTCTCCGCTCATGAAGACCGCTCTTCGTGCCAGTTCCGGCCGGACTTCGATCGCGGCTTCGTAGAACTCCGTCCCGCTCATGCCGGCCATTCGATGATCGATGAGCATGACGTCGAAGTCGGACTCGCGTACCCCATCCAGAGCCTGCGCGCCATCGGGGAAAGGAACGCAATCCATCCCCGCCACCACCAGTGCCTTGCGCAGGAAGGAGCGGATAGACGGCTCGTCGTCCAGTGCCAGGATGAGCGGTCGCCGTGGAGAGGGGTCGGGCTGCGGATCTGCCGGCCGAGCAACGTCGCCCGACTCAGTGGTCGGCGGGGCAACGGGGGTGTCCGTCGAGGCGGGCCTGGCGGGCTCGTCGACGGTCGTCTCCGTGGCCTTCTTCTTGCCTGTGGCCTTGGCCGCGACTTTGGCTACGGCCGTGATCGTTGCCTTTGCCGTGGCCCTGGCCGCGGCTGTCGCCCTGCCCGCGGCCTTGGCCGTGGCTGGCGTGGCCAGCCCGGAGTTCGCGGCCGATTCGGAAGCGGCCCGGGTTGTGCCTGCCGGAGCGCCCGGCAGTCCCCGCCGTGGTGCCGCTCCCGGCCCCGTTCCCGCGCCTGGAATCGCGGCCGCTGCCTGTTTCGCCTGGGGCTGGCCGATCTCCAGGTTGTGCGCGGTCGTCGGGAGCTCGATCACGAAGCTGCTGCCAACGCCGCGCGGCCCTGGCTCGTACCAGAGATGGCCGTTATGGGCGGCTACGATGCCGAATGAGACCGACAAACCCAGTCCGGTTCCCTCGCCCGGCTGCTTGGTCGTGAAGAACGGGTCGAAGAGCCTTGCCCGGGCCGACTCCGGGACGCCGGGGCCGTCGTCTCGAATCGTGATGCGGACCAGCTGAGGCTCGTCCGCCGGCCGCTCGCCCTTGACGGCCCCGGCTGTGGGTCGGGTCTTGACAACGGCGGCGCTGATCCAGAGCTGTGCGGGCGCCTTGCGATCGGTGGTCTTGTGCGCCTGGATGGCGTTGATGGTCAGGTTCAGCAACACCTGCTGGAGCTGCGCTCGGTCTAGATCAACCTCCGGCAGAGTGGCTGGGATGTCGACCTTGACCTGGATCTGATTGGCGTTCAGCGCGTACGACTGGAGCTCGAGAACGCTCTGAACGAGCGCACCGATGCTGGTCGGTCGTCGCTCCGGCGGACGAGCCCTGGCGAAGTCGAGAAGGTTCTGGACTATGCGGCGGGTTCGGTCCGCCTCCTGGACCAGGAGTCCGGCGTCGTGCCTCATGTCCTCGGGCAGACGCTCGTCGCTGCGCATCAGCTGGCTGAAGGCGATGATCGCGGCCAGCGGGTTGTTCAGCTCGTGGGCAACGCCGGATACGAGCTGGCCGAGTGCCTCCATCTTCTGGGCTTGGAGCAGCTCCCGCTGGAGCCGGTCCTGGTCCGAGAGATCGTGGATGAGATGGAGGAAACGGCGCTGGCCGCCCAGGTCCACGACCCGAACCTCTATCTCCACGGGGAACTCGGAACCGTCCGGTCGCCTCCCGCAGTCCTGGAAGGTGCCGCGTCCCTGGGCCCACACGACCTGGCGGCGGCGAGCCATCTCCCGTTCGTCGGCGGTGATGAACTGACCGAAGTAGCGGCCGAGCACTTCGTCGCGCCGGAGGTGGTACAGGCGGACGGCGGCCTCGTTGGCGTCCAGGACGGTCCCGTCGAGTGCGGACACGAGGAGCGCGTCGGGTGATTCCTCGAACAGGGTGCGGTATCGCTCCTCCGACGAGACGAGCCGCTCGCGCAGACGGAAGTTGGCCAGGGCGATGGCGGTGATGCGGGCGACCGAATCCAGGGCCGCCTCATCCAGCGGGAGCGAAGCCACCGGCTGCTCGAAGAAGCAGAGCAGGGCGCCGGCCAGCTCCTCGCCTGCGTGGATCGGGATCGCGCCGAACGAGCGGAAGCCCGAAGCGGCGGCGAGAGGCAAGACCCTCTCGTCCACCTGGCCGGCCACGAAGTCGCCGAGGACGCTGCTTGCGCCCGAGAGGAGCAGGCTGCCGCCGGGAGCGTCCTTCGCGGGAACGCCCTTCAGCCACAGCCGAAAAGCACCAGTCTCGCCCGCTACGGCGTGGGTCTCGAAATGGCGTCCGACTTCGATGAGCAGATAGCAGACGCCGCCGGCGTCGAGCGCCTCCCGGACCAGGGAAACCGTACGGTGAGCCAGCTCCTCGAACGAGCTGGCTTCCTCGCCGATCCGCGTCAGTTCATCCAGTGCGTCCAGTCGATGTCCCAGGGCTCGCTGGGCCGCGGCCCGATGCAGCAGCTCCGCACGCAGCCGGAAGTTGGCCAGCGAGATGCTGCAGATCCGGGCGATCGGCTCCAGGAAGTGGACGTCGAATTGCTGTCCCAGCGGCCGGTCGGCCCATTCCAGGTGGAGGACCCCCGCCAGCCTGTCGTCCACACGGAGAGGCAGGACGGCCTGCGCACGGGCCGTTCCGGCGTCCTGGTCGGAATCGTCCGGCTGCGACAGGTAGATCCCCTGGTCCGTCTGGAGCTCGCTGAACGGTGGCCAGTCGCCCGGCACCCGCGGAGATTCACTGAAAGCGGCCCAGCTCAGACTCGGATCTCCGACCCAGGTGATCGGATCGACCCTGGCCGAGGAAGGATCGACCAGGATGTAGCCTCCGCCGGAGGCGCCGGTGGCGACGACCACGGCCTCGATCGTCTCCTGCGCGAGTCGCCCGAGATCGTCCGTGGAGGCCCCGAGCAGCGTCAGCTCCTGGAGAGCTCTCAGCTCGGCCGTCAGCCGGCGCTCGTGCTCCGCTGCCTCAGCCAACCCCTCGCGCATCCGGACGTTGGAGTAGGCGATCGAGATGATCCGCCCGACGGCTTCCACGTTCCGGTCGTCGGCGTCTGTTGCCTCGTTCGGACTCGAGAAGTAGCAGAAGAACGCGCCCAGAAGGCGGTCGCCTTCCCGGACCGGGAAGACCGCGTGCGACGTCACGCCTCGGTCGACCATCGGCTGGCGATCCGGCTGGGTCGACAAGCTCCCGGCCGTTCGCTCGCGGTACGCGCCGCCGCCCGGGTCCGTCAGCAGCCGCTGCCAGAATGAGAAGGAGCTCGCGGGCCGGCTTTCGGCCACGGCCGCCATGTCAGCCGGCGTGTGGAACGACGCAACGACCTTGAAGCGATCGGCGTTCTCGAGGACCGCGAATCCGCCGTCTGCTCCAAGGGCGCTGACGATCCGCTCCAGCAGCAGCTGGGCCATCGCTTCCTCGGATATGTCGCCGCGCGGAAGCAGGGTCAGGCTCATCAGCTTTTCCAGTTGAGCGGTCAGGCGTCGCTCCTGCTCGAGCCCGCGTTCGAGGCGCTCCATGAGTCGAACGCTCTCGAGAGCCCCGACCACCTGGGCGGCAGCCTGGAAGATGACCGCGTCGCTGGGCCGACCCCACGCCGGATTGCGTGCCCCCAGAGCCATGAAGCCCATCGACTGGTCGCGGCTACGCAGGGGAACCAGGAAGCCGGTCACGAGGCCTTCTTTGCCGATAAGGGAGGCCAGGTCGCGGCCGCCACGGAAAGAACCCAGGCTCTCGAAGGCGATGATCTCGCCGGGCCTTTCGAGGGCGGAGCTGAGGTCCGGGATATCGGCGTCGCGGATGATATGGAGCAGCTCCCGGCTGAGTCCTCGACTTGCCTCGATCGTGGTGCCGTCCCCGTCGCCCCAGGTCACGATGATGGCGCTGTCGGCCATCGTCGCTTCGGACAGGCGCTCCAATGCCGCTACGGCGACTTCGCGCCGGGTCCTCGCGCGCCCCGTTGCTACCGCCAGCGAGCTGAGGGCCGCGGCTTCGGACTCCAGGTGGGCGGAGGTCGTCACCTCGCGGCTCATTGCGATCGCGCCGGCGAGCTCGTGCCGCTCATCTCGGAACATCGTGAGGGACAGGTCCACGACGATGTTCCGGCCCGAGAGGCTGCCAACAAGAGGGCGGTGCACCACGCGGCCGTGCCAGAAGCCCATTACGGCGGCCTCGGCGGTCGCGTCCGTGCCGAGCGGCGACCCGTCGAGCCGCAGCTGTTCGATGACCTTGTCCAGCCGGCGCCCCACGGCCTCCTCTTCCGAGAACCCATACAGGCGCTCGCCGGCCGGGTTGACGGCCGTGACTCGGTCGGCCCCGTCGGTCGTGACGATCGAGTCGGTCATCTGCTCGACGACGACACCCCCGATGCGAGCCGATCCAGCCAGGCTCTTCTGAAGCTCGGCATCTCGGCGCACCTTCTGACGCGTCGCGGTGCTGCCGATGGCCAGGCCGACGCGGCGGCCGATCTGTTCCATCCGGGCGGCGTCCAGGGGGTTCGGCGGCTCGCCGGCCCACAGCAGGACCATCGAACCGATGCGCTCGTCGTCATGCCAGAGCGGGATCGCGCGCATAGACGCCAACCCCAGGGCCCGGGCGCGTCGAGCCCAGGCTGGGGAGTCTGCGGCTCCCAGATCCATCTCGAACGGGATCCGAGCCTCGCGAACGAGCAGGGCCAGCTGCGAACGGGTCGGGTCGACGCCGCTCAGCGTGGCTCGGATCGCCTCTGGCGTGCTCGATCCGGCTGCCAGTGAGAAGCCATCGGCGTCGTCGAGTATGGCGAGCGAGGCGCTCGCGCCCCACGTGGCGGCGACGATCTCGACCGCACGCGCCGCGACGTCCGGGACCTCGAGCAGCGTCTCGCTCCGCGGAGTGAGCACGGCCAGATCGCTCAGCATCCGATCCAGCTGCTCGTCGTCGCTTTGGTCGCGCATCCGAACCAGCACAAGCCCGGCCGCCGGCGCTCCGAGCGAGACGATCAATTCGGCCGAGAACTGGTCTCCTGTGAGGGGCTGGACCGGTACGCTGCGCACGAGTGAGCCGGCTGCGAGCAACTCCGCTCGTGCCTTCTCATAGCCGCTCTCCGTAAGCCCGACAAAGAAGCCGACAAGGGCCTTGCCTACGAGCTCCTTGGGTGTTGCTCGCAGCAGGGCCACCGCTGCGTCGTTGGCGTCGACGATGACGCTGGTCAGATCCGTCAGGAACAAGGCCTCGGGTGAGTGACGGAACAGGTCCCGATACGGCAGCTCGGCAGCCTCGGGGCCCGAAGCCCCCTGATCGGAGCCCTCGCCGTCCCAGAAGAGCACCGCCACCCCGGGCTTGCCGCGGAACTCGGGCAGGCTGAGCTGCTGTATGTGCACTCGGAGCCAGATCGTCTTCCCGTCGCGGATCCGCACCTGGAGCGGGCCGTGCCAGCCCTCGTGCCGAAGGATCTCCTGGCGGAGCGTGTCGCCGCCGGTATCGTCACCCCTGATCAGCGTCAGGCGATCAGTCCAGGGCGTGCCCAGTGCCTCGCGCGACGGAATCCCGATGATCCGCGCCGCGTGATCGTTCCAGAGCACGATCTTGCCGGCCGGATCGACTATCGCCAGGCCGGCTCCGAGTCGCTTGAGCAGCCGCAGATCCGATTCCGCCAGCGTCTGCAACACGTATTCCTGTTCGGGGCGCGATCATCCTCCGACCTTGCGTCGGGCCTCGGTCGCGCCACCTATCGTAGCCCCAGGCAGGGTCAGGGCTGTAGGCGCCGACGGTCCCCATTGAAAGTAGTCCGTTCGGCGGAGACGGGGAGAGCGGGCCAATCTCCGGCGACTGGGCGGCGAATAACGGCCCACGGCCATGAGATCGGAGGGCTCGGCCGGCACCGATGGCTGGGGTTGCTGTATCCTTCGCGGCCGTGGGCCGGTAGCTCAACGGTAGAGCAAATGACTCTTAATCATTAGGTTGAGGGTTCGAGTCCCTCCCGGCTCACCAGATTCTGTACGTGTAACTGGCCCCTTCCCGGGTTCGGGGAGGGGCCACCTTGTCTCATCGACCGGCGGTCGCGCGGCGGGCGGTCTCGGCATTGGCGAGGCTGTACGATCTCGCCCATGCGCGATCCCTACGAAGTGCTGCAGGTCCAGCCGAGCGCGGAACCGGAGGTCGTTCGAGCCGCGTATCGAGTGCTCGCGCGCAAGTACCACCCGGATCTTGGCGGTGACGCGACGCGGATGGTCGCGCTGAACGACGCGTGGGACGTGCTGGGCGACCCCGCCCGGCGAGCGGCCTACGACGCCGCGCGCGCCGCCGAGGAGAGCAGCCGGCAGGCGCCGACCACGCGCAATTGGCCCTCCGGCGCGGCCGCGTCGGCAACGGCAACGGAACCTGCGCCGGCCGGGCCGATACAAACCCCGTTCGGCACCGCTTCAGCTCCGGACGCCAATCGCGTCGGGCCACCGCCCGGCCACCCGTCCGGAGCCGTCCTGGACTTCGGTCGATATGCCGGTTGGTCTCTGGGCGAGATCGCCCGATACGATCTGGACTACCTGGAGTGGCTGCAGCGAGCTACGTTCGGGCGCCGGCTTCGGGCGGAGATAGAAACGCTCGTGCGCCAGCGCCGCGGCTCCGGTCCGGCCAGTTCGCAGGGGCTTCCGCGGCGCTAACCGGGCGTCCGCATCGAGCGCCCCTCGGGGAGTTCGCTCGTCGGCCCGGACAAGACAAGCGGCCCGGGGAGGGAGGCCCAGGCCGCTTGATCTGGAGAAGACGCCCCGTCACTGGCGTCTTCTGCGTGGCGTTCGAAGGAGGAACTAGCGCAGGGTAGTCATCCGGCGCTGAAAGAGCCCTGAAGAATCCGACCATCGCCCGTTGTGCGCAACTCGCCCGCGAACGCCGTGTCCGGAAGCTGAACAGGGGGACAGGCAGGTCCGCGCGCTCATCGTCGTGCCAACCGACGGCCAGCCTTTGCGCACCGGTCCGGCCCGACCGGTAGTCGGCCGCGCGAGGCCGGGAAGGAGGTCCATGGTCGCCCGACCCGCCCGTGGCCGCGTATACTACGCCCGCCCTGACCATGGCTCGCATAGCAGTACGCCCAATCGCCGATGCCGGGGTCGGGCCGCGGTCCAGAGGACCCAGCCACGGGGCCGTCACCTCCAGGGCCTCAGCGCGGAGATCGTAATCCGAGGTTGATCAGGTCCGGCACCCTCGACCACTCGACGCTGACCAGTGTGAGCTAGCGCGTCCTCGCGGATCGGGCCGATCGGCCGAAACATACTCAGCCCCTTGTACGCAGCCCTTGAGGAGACTAGCGATGTCGCAAGAGCGAGACAGTTTCGTAGAAGCGAAGCTGTCGAAGATGAGCCTGGCGGAGAAGTGCGGCCAGGTCCTCACCTTCACCTGGCGCGGGGCCTACCTCACGCCGTCAGGGATCGAGCAGATCACCCGTCTGCACGCCGGCGGCGTGTGCCTGGAGCCTTACGCGCTCGAGACCAGCAAGAACAAGTACTGGGGCCGGTCGCAGATCGATCCCACCTTCAAGAAGCCCAAAGACTACTTCGACATCGCCCACACTTACTTCGACGATCAAAGCTTCGGCGTGAGCGTGACACCGGAAGAGCTCACCGTCGCCCTCAACCGGCTGCAGGAAATCGCGATGGCCCGGCCGTCGGGCATTCCGCTCCACGTCACCATCGACATGGAGGGCGATTTCAAGAACGACTACACCTCCGGCCACGTCGTCCAGTTCCCGCCCCCCATGGCCATGACCGCCATCGGCGACGTGGATCTCGCCTACAAGGTGGCCTACACCCTCGGCAAGCAGATGGCCGACATCGGGGTGACTCAGTTCTATCACCCCGTCTGCGACGTCAACATCAACCCGCTCAACCCTGAGATCGGCGTCCGCTCCTTCGGCGACGATCCGCAGGTTTGCGCGAGGTACGTCGAAGCAACGGTCCGCGGCTACCAGGACGCGGGCATCGTCGCTACCGTCAAGCACTTCGCCGGCCGCGG
>PLMA01000032.1 GCA_003141455.1 Chloroflexota bacterium
CTTGCCGAGGTACTGGCCGCAGACCTGGGCGAGACGATCCCAGACGACGACGTTGTGGTACTCGGCGTGCTCCTTGCCATTGCCGCGGAACTCGTTGGTGGCCACCGCAAAGGTGGCGACGGATGAACCGCTGGCCAGCGATCGTAGCTCCGGATCGCGAGTCAGACGACCGGTAAGAAGGACCTTGTTCACGGTCCCAACTCCTCTTCATGCGCCGCTCGATGACGGCGCCTCTCTGTGACGGCGGGTGCCCGAACCCTACTCACGCCCGATCAACCGCGGGTCATCCGTGGCTTATGCGATCGCGCATAGTCAAGTGAGACCCGGTCGTTCTCGAAGATCGGGAAACCCTAGCGTCGCGGCCGGACCTAGCACTCAGCGGGAGGGGATGGCCATGGAGATCGAGGCCGGAGACAGCCCGAAGGAAGGTTCGACGGTCGATCGGGGGGACCGAAGCCTCCTCGCGCTCCTGGAGATCGGAGCCGCCTCGGTTCTCATCGGGTCGTTCTTCGTGCCGTGGTACGCGAGGTCAGGCCCCAACGACGGGACGGGGATCTCGTGGGGCGGCTCGGCCGGGGGGCTGACCACGGCGGACCTGCTGATTCCGTTCGCGACGCTGGTGGCGGTCGTGGTCAGCCTCGCCGGCCTGGCGTTTCCGGCGCGTGGGGCGAAGATCGCGATCCTGGTCGCATTCGCGGCGGCGTCCTACGGGGCGATCCTGCGATTCCAGGACGTTCTATCCGGTGATCACTCCAGCTACCTCGTGCCGCCGACCGCCGGGGTGGGACTCTGGCTTTTCGCCGGCACGGCCGCCGCGAGCGTCGTCCTGGCCGTGGTGGATCTCGTGCGGGGCGGCAATTCGACCTTCGTGTGGCGAGCGATCAGGCGGCCGTCCATGAGGCGATACGGCCCTCCGGCGGCGTATGCCGTGATGCTCGTGGTCACCTTGCCCGTGGCCTTGTTCCCGATGTTTCCGAAGTGGTGGCTGGTCGTCTGGTTCGCGGCACTACTGATGCTGCCGCTGTGGGTGGTTCGAGCCAGAAGGGCCAGATGATCTGGTCCGAAGTCCGAGACTGTGGCGGCGCGGGCAGCTGAGCCCGCGTTCGGCCGGCCTCCGGCGACGTTGCGCAGGGTCCGCGCTATGCTGGCCAGGGGCCGCGACCGTCGCGCCGCGGCCGCGTCTCGGAGGAGGCCGAACTGATCACTGGGCGGGGAGTCATGTCTCGTTTCGGCCGTTCCATATCGCTGTGTGCCGCGCTTCTGCTTGGCGCGGCCTGCTCTTCGGGCAGCGCCACACCCACTCCTGTCGGCTCGGGCATGAGCAGCCCTCTTGCCACCGTGGGCGCTCCGGCGACGGCGACCGCCGTCGGGTCTTGTGCTTGCGCGACAGCCACACAGTCGGGGAAAGTGGTGGCCTGGGGCGACGACAGCTATGGCCAGGTCGACGTTCCGGCCGGTCTGACCGGCGTCGTGGCCGTGGCCGCCGGTGACCAGTTCAGTTTGGCCCTCAAGTCGGACGGGACGGTAGTCGGCTGGGGTGCCAACGACGTCGGCGAGACGAGCATCCCGGCCGCAGCGACGGGGATCGTGGCCATATCGGCCGGGAGCGCGTTCTCTCTGGCCCTCAAGGGGGACGGCACGGTCATCGGCTGGGGCGACAACACATACGGCCAGGCGACGGCGCCGGCCGGGCTCAAGGATGTCGTCCAGATCTCGGCCGCCGGCAGCCACGCCCTGGCGGTCAAGCGGGACGGAACCGTCGTGGCCTGGGGAGGGAACGCGAACGGTGAAGTCAGCGTCCCGGCAGGGCTCAAGGATGTCCGCGAAGCCTCGGCCGGCTACGACTTCAGCCTGGCCTTGAAGTCCGACGGAACGGTCGTAGCCTGGGGCGACACGTCGGTGACCGATCAATCGACCGGCGTGGTCAAGGTCCCGGCCGGTCTTGGCGGCGTGAAGCGGATTTCGGCCGGCTACTACCACAGCCTGGCCATCGAGTCGGACGGAACGGTCGTCTCCTGGGGCACGGACGACTCCGGCCAGACGGAGATCCCATCCGGCCTGGCCGGGGTCACGGCCGTCGCCGCGGGCGGCAACTTCAGCCTGGCCCTCAAGTCCGACGGGACGCTGGTCGCGTGGGGCGGCAACGAATCCGGTCAGACGACACTGCCATCCGGTCTATCGACCGTGTTGGCGATCGACGCCGGCGGCGGCCACGGACTCGCAGTCGCGCGCAAGTCGTGAGTGTCCAAACATCCACTGAACTGGAGAGACGATGGCTCGAATAGCCCGCAGACTCGCAAATCGGGCGCCGCTGGACCTGTCGCATATCGACGAGGCGACGCTGATGGGCTGCATCGACCACTCCATCCTCCGCCCCGAACTCACCCGGGCCGACGTAGAGGCGGCCATCGACGTCGCCATCGAGTGGCAGACGGCGACAATCTGCTGCCGGCCGGCCGACCTCCAGCTGGTCGTGAAGAGGCTGCGGGGAACCGGAGTCGGTCCCGGGACCGTGATCGGCTTCCCGCACGGGGCCCACACGTCGCAGATCAAGGAGCGCGAAGCTCTGCTGGCCGCGGATCAGGGCGCCGTCGAGCTGGACGTCGTGGTCAACATCGGCGCTCTTCGAGGCGGCGACCTCGGCTTCGTCCGCGACGAGCTGGCCGGCATCTGCTACGCGGTTGCCCCGACTCCGGTCAAGGTGATCCTGGAGACGGCGTACCTGACCCCGGAGCAGGTCGAGGCCGGGTGTCGAGTCGTCGTGGAGGCCCGAGGGGCCTTCGTCAAGAACGGTACCGGCTACTCACCCCGTGGCGCCGAGGCGGGCGAGATCGCCCTGATGCGCCGCGTCGTCGGCGACAGCGTGGGAGTAAAGGCCGCCGGCGGCGTGCGGACGCTCGACGCGATGCTCGCCATGCTGGCAGCCGGCGCATGCCGGGTCGGCGCGACCGCCACAGCCGCCATCGCCGCGGAGTGGCGGGCACGCGGGACTGAAGCGGTGGCGACGGCTCTGGCTTCGCGGACCGCGGCGACGGCCGAGGCCACGCCATTCTCGAGCGCGGACGAGTAGTCGGGCTGAGGGCGGCGCCAGGCTCCGGTCGGGCCAATCGGGCTGCTATACTTCGGACTACCCAAGGCCGAGCGCCGCGGGGCTCCAGAGACAACATCGCCAAGGAGTGCACGTTGCCCCAGGAAGGCGTGCAGTTCGCCCCGTGAGACGAACCACCACCTTCGCTCCCCCGGGAGCCGCCGAAGCTCCAACGGAGGGGCAGTCTATCCAGGTCCCCGGCCGGTCGGCCGAGGGCCTTTTGGTTTCTCGGGCACCCGTGCGCCGGCTCCGCCGGGCTGAACCGCGAAGGGACAACCGTTGACCGCGACCGTGATCGTCGGCCTGCAGTGGGGCGACGAGGGCAAGGGCAAGACGACCGACTTCCTGGCCGAGGACGTCACCGCGGTCGTCCGCTACCAGGGCGGCGACAACGCCGGCCACACCATCATGCTCGGCGAGGAGGTCTTCAAGCTCCACCTCGTTCCGTCGGGCGTGCTCTACCCGCACATCACCCCGATCATCGGCAACGGCGTCGTGGTTAATCCGGCCACGCTGATCGCCGAGCTGGGGATGCTCGCCTCCCGCGGGATCGAGGTGGATCGGGTCCGCGTCAGCAAGCACGCTCACGTGATCATGCCCTACCACGTCGCCCTGGACGGGGCGATGGAGGCTCGCCTGGCAAACGCGGCGGTGGGGACCACGCGGCGCGGCATCGGGCCTGCCTACGCCGACCGGGCCTGGCGGATCGGGATCCGGATGGAGGACCTGCTCGATGGCCCGGCCCTGCGCAGCAAGCTCGCCCGGATCCTGCCCGAGAAGAACGCGACCCTCCAGCGCCAGCACCGCGTCGACGGCTTCGATCTCGCCGAACTGGTGGCCCAGGCGGTCGAATGGGGCGCCCAACTGGAGCCACACCTGGCCGACACCACGCAGCTCGTGCAAGAGCTCCTTGCCAGAGGTGACCACCTTCTGTTCGAGGGCGCGCAGGGGGCGCTGCTCGACCTGGACCACGGCAGTTATCCGTTCGTGACGTCGTCGAACCCGATAGCGGGCGGAGCGTGCACGGGCGGAGGAATCGGGCCGCTCCAGGTCGACGAAGTGATCGGCGTGATGAAGGCCTACGCTACGCGCGTGGGGGCCGGACCGTTCCCGACCGAGCTGACCGACGCGATCGGCGAGGGGATCACCGACCGGGGCCGCGAGTTCGGCACCACCACCGGCCGTCGGCGCCGGGTCGGCTGGTTCGACGCCGTGCCGCTCCGCTATGCCGTGGCCGTGAATAGCGTCAGTTCGATCATGCTCAACAAAATCGACATCCTGTCCGGTCTGGACGAAGTCCTGATCTGCATGGCCTACGAAGTCGACGGCAAGCGAGTCGAATGGTGGCCTTCGGACGCCGACATCCTGGCCCGCGCGAAGCCGATCTACGAGCGTTTCCCGGGCTGGACCGAGCCCTTGCACGACTGCCGCTCCATGAGCGACCTGCCGGAGAATGCCCGGCGGTACGTCGACGCGGTCGAGCGGCTCTCCGGCGCCCCGATCTGCCTTGTCTCGGTCGGGCCGGAGCGACACCAGACGATAGAACGGAGGGCCCGGCCGCTGCGGCCCCGCCCACCGGAAGTGGCCCCGTCCGTGGCGCCGGCGGCGGCCCCGGAAGTCGCCCGGCTAACGGCTCCGGCAGAGCGATGAGCCTGCAGCCCGCCCCGGACCAGGGCTCCATGGGCCGCGGACCGGCCCGTGTGCTCGTCCTGGGCGGCGGTGGCCGTGAGCATGCCCTCGTCTGGAGCCTCGCTCGCGAGCCCGGAGTGACGGCGCTGATCGTGGCCCCCGGCAGCGACGCCATCGCCGCCGAGCCCAAGGTGCGCTGCTTCCCTGCCGTCTCGCCGCTGGACCCGGCCGCGGTCGTCGGCCTCGCCACGGCCGAGGAAGTGGATCTGGTCGTCGTCGGTCCGGAGGCGCCGCTGGCGGCCGGAATCGCGGACGCACTGACGGGCGCCGGCGTGCCGGTCTTCGGCCCGAGCAGGGCCGCCGCGCGGATCGAGTGGAGCAAGGCCTTCTGTCGGGACGTGGCCGCGGCAGCCGGAGTCCGGATGGCCCGTGGGCGCGATTTCACGGCCCTCGAGCCCGCCCTCGACTTTGCCCGGGAGCTGGCCGGAGCGCCCGGGTCCCGCGGCGTCGTCGTCAAGGCGGACGGCCTGGCGGCCGGCAAAGGGGTCACGGTCTGCGACGACTACGCCGGCGCCGAGGCCGCGCTGCGGGCGCTCTTTGCGAACCTTCCCGCGAGGGGAGCGGCCGCGGCGGCCCAGCCGGTGGTCGTGCTCGAAGAGCGGCTGTTCGGGGGCGAGGCCAGCCTCATCGCGATCTGCGACGACCATGCCGCGTTGGCGTTGCCGCCGGCGCGCGACCACAAGCGGCTCCTCGACGACGACAAGGGCCCCAACACCGGCGGCATGGGTGCGTACAGCCCCGTCCCGGACCTGCCGGATAGCCTCTGCGTCCACCTCATCGAGGCGATCCATCTGCCAATCCTGGCCGAGCTGGCGCGGCGAGGCGCCCCGTTCCGCGGCGCGCTCTACGCGGGATTGATGCTCACTCCCGAAGGCCCGGTTCTGATCGAGTGCAACGCGAGATTCGGCGATCCCGAGGCGCAGGCCTTGCTGCCCCGGCTCGCGGTGCCTCTAGGGCCGTTGCTGCTGGGAGCCGCACTGGGCGACCTAGCCGCCGCGGCGGCCGGCCTGGGACTCGCCGGCCACGTCCTACCAACCACCGGCGAAGCCGCCGTGGCGGTCGTGATGGCGGCCGCCGACTACCCGGATGCGCCGCGCAAGGGGGACGTGATCTCCGGGTTGGAAGAGGCGGCTCGTGCCGGCGCGACGATCTTCCACGCCGGCACGGTGCGCGGGCCGGATGGGCAGTTCCGCACAAACGGCGGGCGCGTCCTCTCGGCAGTGGGGCTCGGGGCCACGATGGACGCCGCTCGCCAGCACGCCGAGAGCGCCGCGGCGCTGATTGGCTGGCAGGGCATGCAGCGCCGCCACGACATCGCGGGCAAGCTGCCACCCGCCGCGCCCACGCGGGCCGCCACGCCGGACCCCGTGTCGGAGAAGGCCTGGACTGGGGGCAGTGCCACGGGACAGACGGGGCCGCAGGCGCAGCCAAAGCCAGCCGGCAGGACGCCGACGAGCCCGGACGTAGGGGCCACCTCGTGATCCCGCGCTACACGCTGCCCGAGATGGGCGCTCTCTGGACGGACCAGGCCCGCTTCGAAGGAATGCTGCGGGTCGAGATCGCCGTGACTCGCGCCCAGGTCGCCCGCGGCACCGTTCCCGTAGAGGCGCTCCGCGCCATCGAAGGTCGCGCCAGAGTCGACGTGGGCCGCATCGCCGAGATCGAGAAGACGACGGACCACGACGTCATCGCCTTCGTGAGCCAGGTCGCCGAGACGGTGGGGGAGAAAGGCCGATACCTTCACCTCGGCCTGACCAGCAGCGACGTCATCGACACGGCGCTCGGCCTGCAGCTCCAGGCCGCCGGGCGGCGCCTCGTAGCCGACTGCGACGGCCTGATCGCGGCCCTTGTCGCCCGCGCCCGAGCGGAAGCCGGCACGGTGATGATGGGCAGGACTCACTCGGTCCACGCCGAGCCGACGACACTCGGCATGAAGATCGCCGGCTGGGCATTCGAGATCGACCGCGACCGGTCGCGGCTCGCCGCCGCGGCCGACGACGCGGCCACCGGCAAGATCTCCGGGCCTGTCGGCA
The DNA here is from genome assembly GCA_003141455.1 of Chloroflexota bacterium. GTDB lineage: Bacteria > Chloroflexota > Limnocylindria > Limnocylindrales > CSP1-4 > Fen-1039. The sequence goes on from PLMA01000032.1 coordinate 6,811, forward strand.
CCTACAGCCACCTCGACCCCGATCTGGAAGAGGACGTACTGGCCGATCTAGGGCTGCACCGCGACCCGATATCGACGCAGATCGTGCAGCGCGACCGCCACGCGGCGCTCGTCGCGGCCATCGCCATCACCGGCGGCAGCCTCGAGCGGATCGCCACGGAGATCCGCAACCTCCAGCACACCGAGATAGGCGAGGTGATGGAGCCGTTCCGGGCGGGGCAGAAGGGCAGCTCGGCGATGCCTCACAAGCGCAATCCCATCCTGTGCGAGCGGATCGCCGGGATGGCCCGCCTGCTACGCGGCTACGCCGCCGCGGCCCTCGAGAACCAGCCGCTCTGGCACGAGCGCGACATCAGCCACTCCAGCGCCGAGCGCGTGCTGCTTCCCGACGCCACGATCCTGCTCGACTACATGCTGGTCAAGACGCGCGGCTTGATAGAGGGGCTGGTCGTCCGGCCGGACCGGATGCGCGAGAACATCGAGCGAGGTCTCGGCTTGCATTGCAGCAGCCGCGTGCTGCTGGCCCTGGTCGAGGAGGCCGGGATGTCTCGCGAGGAGGCCTATGCCGTCGTGCAGCGCAACTCGATGCAGGCCGCCGACGAGCGCCGCCAGCTTCGCGACGTCCTGGCCGCCGACCCCGTCGTCGCCGCCGGCATCTCCGACGAGGCCCTCGCCGCATGCTTCGACGAGAGCGTCTTCCTGCGAAACGTGGCGACGGCACTGGCCCGACTGGACGGACTCGTACCCGCCGGAAAGGACGCCGCCGATGCCACTCCCTGACGCGCCTTCCATGCCCGAGCGACCCGGCGATCTTCGTGCCGCCGGTCACAGCCTCGCCGGCTCGGGCGGATTCGTCCGATCGGGCAAGGTGCGCGACCTCTTCGAGGTCGACGACCGCCTGCTGCTGGTGGCCAGCGACCGTCTCTCCGCCTTCGACGTCGTCCTTCCCACGCCGATCCCGGACAAGGGTCGGGTTCTGACCGGGCTGTCGCGTTTCTGGTTCGAGCGGACGGCCGACCTGATCCCGAACCACCTCATCGAGACCGACCCGGCGGATCTGCCCGCCGGCTTCACCGACGAGGCCGGCCTGCGGGAGTTGCGAGGCCGGATGATGCTTTGCCGGCGCGCCACGGTGCTGCCCTTGGAGGTCATCGTGCGCGGATACCTTGCCGGCTCCGGTTGGAAGGACTACCTCGGGACCGGCGCCATCTGCGGCATCAAGCTGCCGCAGGGACTGCTCGAATCGGGCCGGCTTCCCGAGCCGATCTTCACGCCTTCGACCAAGGCCGAGGCCGGGCACGACGAGAACATCGGCTTCGACGCCGTGGTCGACCTGATCGGAAGCGAGCTGGCCGAGAGAGTCCGCGACGTCGCCCTGCAGCTCTACTGGCGCGGTGCCCACGTTGCCGAGAACGCCGGCATCCTGCTCGCCGACACCAAGTTCGAGCTTGGAGTGGTGCCGCAGGAGTCGGGCACGCGGGCGATCGGCGAAGCCGAACCCCGAAAGTATCAACTCGCCGAAGGTGAGTTGATACTCATTGACGAGGTTCTGACGCCCGACTCGAGCCGCTTCTGGGACGCCTCGGACTACGAGCCCGGGAGGGCCCAGGCCAGCTTCGACAAGCAATTCGTCCGCGACTGGTTGGAGACCCAGGCGTGGGACAAGACCTACCCGGGCCCGGCGCTTCCGGCGGCGATCGTCGCCGGGACGCGAGAGCGCTACGTGGCGGCGTTCGAGCGGATCACCGAGGCCAGCTTCGCGCGGTATCTGCAGGAGGACGTAATCGCCCCATGAGCGAGTTCCGCTACGCCGTCAACGTGCTGCCCAAGCCTGGGATCCTTGACCCGCAAGGCCGGGCAGTGGAGCTGAGCCTGCCGCACCTGAACGTCACGAACGTGTCTCGGGTTCGGGTCGGTCGCCGGGCCGAGCTGACCGTGACCGCCGATTCCGAGGCGGAGGCGCGGCAGGTTGTCGAGAGCCTGGCCAAGGAGTTGCTGAGCAACCCGCTCATCGAGGCCTATGCGATCGAGTTGCTCGAAGCGACCTCATCGACCGATTCGACGAAGACGACGCTGGCGTGAAGGTCGGGGTCGTAACCTTCCCGGGTTCGAATTCGGACGTGGATGCGCTGAACGCGCTGTCCGTGGCGGGCGTGGATCCGATCACCCTCTGGCACGAGTCGCCGGACCTGCAGGGCGTCTCGGCCGTCATCCTCCCCGGCGGCTTCGCCTACGGCGACTATCTCCGGGCAGGGGTCATCGCCCGTTTCTCCCCGGTGATGCGCGGCGTCTCCGAGTTCGCGGCTGCGGGTGGCCACGTCCTGGGGATCTGCAACGGCTTCCAGGTCCTGGCCGAGGCGGGGCTGGTGCCCGGCGCGCTGCTGCGCAACCGCTCTCTCCGGTTCGCCTGCCGGATGGTGGCCATCAAGCCGGAGCGCCTGGACTCGCCGTTCACCCGAGCGGCCACGGGGCGGCCCATCCACATCCCGATCGCCCACGGTGAAGGCTGCTACTACGCCGACGAGGCGACGCTGGACGAGCTGGAGCGGGACGGCCAGGTGCTCTTCCGCTACGTCCGCGGCGATGGTACGCCGGCCCTCGACCCCGACGACCCGGCCAACCCGAACGGCTCGCTGCGGGCCATCGCCGGCGTCTGCAACGCCGCCGGCAACGTGGCCGGGCTGATGCCCCATCCGGAGCGCATGTCCGAATCGATCCTGGGCTCGGACGATGGGATGCAGCTGATCCGCTCGCTGGTCGAGAGCGCCATGGAATGGGAAGCGGCCGGACGACCGGCTTCCGCGAAGGCGGCGGCAGCGGTGGAGGCCCGGCGATGAGCGACGTGATCACAACCCGGCCCTCCCCGGCAGAGCCGCCGCGGCCGGAGCCGCTCCACAGGCAGCTGGGCGTCACCGACGAAGAGCTGGACGCCATTCGAGGCAAGCTCGGCCGCGACCCCAACCACGTGGAACTGGCCATGTTCAGCGTCATGTGGAGCGAGCACTGTTCCTACAAGAGCTCCAAACCGCTCCTGAAGACCCTTCCAACACGCGGCAGCGGCATGCTGGCCGGTCCGGGCGACAACGCCGGAGTGGTCCGCATCGGGGACGGCCTGGCCGTGGCCTTCAAGATCGAGAGTCACAACCACCCATCCGCGGTGGAGCCCTACCAGGGTGCCGCGACGGGAGTCGGCGGGATCCTGCGCGACATCTTCACGATGGGCGCTCGGCCGATTGCCGTCCTGGACGCCCTCCGGTTCGGCGACCCCACCGACCCTCGGACTCGCCACCTCGTCGACGGGATCGTGCGTGGCGTGGGCGGCTACGGCAACTGCGTCGGCGTCCCGACCGTGGGCGGAGAGCTCGTCTTCGACCCGTCCTACCAGGGCAACCCGTTGGTCAATGTCATGGCCATCGGCCTGCTCGAGGAGCGGATGCTGATCCTGGCCGAGGCCCCCGGGCCGGGCAACTACGTCGTCCTGTTCGGCTCCACGACCGGCCGCGACGGCATCGGCGGGGCCAGCGTGCTCGCCTCGGCCACCTTCGCCGATTCCGATCCCAACAAGCGACCTACGGTCCAGGTCGGCGATCCGTTCGCCGAGAAGCTGCTGATCGAGGCCAGCCTGGAACTCATCGACCGCCGCCTGGTCGAGGGGATCCAGGATCTGGGCGCAGGCGGAATCACCTGCGCATCGTCCGAGTCGGCCGACAAAGCCGGCACCGGCATCCTGATGGACCTGGACGCGATCCCGCGACGAGAGCCCGGCATGGCGGCCTGGGAAGTCATGATCTCCGAATCGCAGGAGCGCATGCTGGCTACCTGCCGGCCGGAGAACTACCCCGCCGTGCGGGAGGTCTGCGAGCGGTGGGGGATCCCGATCGCTCTCGTGGGCCGCGTCACCACCGAGGGCGATATCGTCATCGTGGAGGGCGGCATCGGCGCGGGCGGCCTGCCGAACCCCGGCGCGAAGGAGATCGCACGCGTTCCCGCGAAGGCCCTCACGAGCGAGGCCATCGTCCACTATCGCCTGGCCACGCCGCCGACGCGACGGCGCCAGGCGCCGGCCCCGGGTATCCCTCTGACGGCCCAGGATGGGCTCCCTGAGCGGGGTATGGATCCGGCCGCGGTCCTGGTCGCCCTGCTCGGCAGCCCCAACCTTTCGAGCCGGAAGTGGGTCTACGAGCAATACGATGCCTGCGTCCAGAGCAACACGGTCGATTGGCCCGGGCACGGGGCCGCGGTCCTTCGAATCAAGGGGACGAAGAAGGCGCTCGTGGCTACCACCGACGGAAACCAAACGGTAAGCGCCCTCGACCCGTATCTGGGCGCCCAGCTCTCCGTGGCCGAAGCCACCCGCAACGTCAGCATCACCGGAGCGCGGCCGCTCGGCATCACAAACTGCCTCAACTACGGCAACCCCGAGCGGCCGGAGGCCTTCTGGCAGCTGCAGGAAGCGGTCCGCGGCATGGGCGACGCCTGCCGCACCCTCGGCGTCCCGGTCACCGGCGGCAACGTCTCGCTCTACAACGAGTACCCGGGCGGGGCTATCTCGCCGACGCCCGAGATAGGCGTCGTGGGCTTGCTCGACGACATCTCATTCCTGGTCCGGCCGCCGTTTACGACCGCGGGCGACAGCGTCGTCCTGATCGGGCACAGCGCGCCGGGCATGGCCGGCTCCGCGTACGCCGCCCTGGCCGGACTATCCTCGGAGGACGCGCCGCCGAGTGTCGATCTGGACCGTGAGGCGGCCCTGCAGTCGTTCATCCGCGAGGCGATCGGGCGGGTCCTGGTGGCCTCGGCCCAGGACGTCTCCGGCGGCGGCCTGGCAGTGGCCATCGCCGAGTGCTGCATGTGGAGCGGGTTGGGCGCGAGTCTAAAGCTCGGCGTCTCCGGCTCCCCGGCCATCGAGCTCTTCGGCGAAAGCCCGGGCCGCCTGGTGCTGTCGTGCCGTCCGCGCCAGGCCGCCGCGATCGAGCTGCTGGCCCGCCAGTTCGGCCTGGCGGCCGAGACGCTCGGCACCGTGGGCGGCGACCGGCTGCGCATCGAGCTGACCGGGCAGGGCGCCACGGGCGCGGCCGAGGAGCGCGGCTCGCGCGTGGCCGATGCGCTGGACGTCTCCCTGGCAGGTCTGCGCCACACCTGGGACCATGGCCTGGCCCGCGCCCTCGGCGTGGAGCCCGGGCCGGGACACGAGGCGGTGCACGAGGCGGCGCACGAGTCCGAGGCCGTCCAACCCGCCGCCACGGACGCGGGCGACTAGCGTGTGCGGCATCTTCGGCGCCGTGACGCCGGGCGTTGACGCCGCGGGGATCGCTGCCCTGGGAGTCTTCTCCCTCCAGCACCGTGGCCAGGAGTCGGCCGGGATCGCCGTGAGCGATGGCGAGCAACTGATGCTCTACAAGGACCTCGGCCTGATCGCCCAGGTCCTCGACGAGCGGCGCTTGCCGAGCCTGCGCGGCTCTCTGGCGATCGCCCACTGCCGCTACTCCACGACCGGATCCACGGTCTGGGAGAACGCCCAACCGACCTTCCGGCTGGGCCACGGTCACGCCCTGGCGATCGGGCACAACGGCAATCTCGTCAACACCCGCGAGCTGCTCTCACACCTGGAGGGCGGCAAGTCACGTCTCTCCGCCTCGACCGACACTGAGCTCCTGACTGCTCTCCTGGCCGACGACACGACCGGCGACACGGTGGAGGCGCTCAAGCGGATCCTGCCCCTGGTGAAGGGCGCCTACTCGCTGGCGATCCTGGACGAGAAGCGCGTCATCGGCGTGCGCGATCCGTTCGGCTTCCGGCCGCTCGTCCTGGGCCGGCTCGAGCCGGAGCCGGGCGATCCGGAGGGCACGCATTCGGGCGGCTGGCTCCTCAGCTCCGAATCGGCGGCCATCGAGGTCGCAGGCGGCGTCGTGATCCGCGACGTGGCGCCCGGCGAGATCGTCGTCCTCGAGGAGGGGAAGGAGCCGGTCTCCGTGCGGTTCGCGGAGGGGCACGAGCAGCTCTGCGTCTTCGAGCTGATCTACTTCGGCCGGCCGGACTCCTACATGCTCGGGCGCAACCTGTACGAGTCGCGTCGCCGGATGGGCGTCGCTCTGGCGCGCGAAGCGCCGGTCGAGGCGGACCTGGTCATGCCCGTGCCGGACACCGGGGCGCCGGCGGCCGCCGGATACGCCGAGGGCTCCGGGCTGCCGTATCGGGAAGGGATGGTCCGCAACCGCTACTCCGGTCGGACGTTCATCCAGCCCAGCCAGGCCATGCGCCAGCGCGGCGTCACCGTCAAGCTCAGCCCGCTGCGCGACGTCGTTGCCGGCAAGCGCCTGGTGGTCGTGGACGACTCGATCGTGCGCGGCACCACCACCCGCCAGATCGTGGCCCTCCTTCGAAAGGCCGGCGCGACGGAGGTCCACCTCCGTGTCAGCTCGCCGCCGATCCACCATCCCTGCTTCTACGGCATCGACACCCAGATCGAGACCGAGCTGATCGCCTCGACCAACTCGGTGGAGCAGATCCGGGAGTTCGTCGGTGCGGACTCGCTGAGCTACCTCTCGATCGGTGGGGTCCTCGAGGCGCTCGACCTGCCGTACGACCGATTCTGCTTCGCCTGCTTCGACGGGCGCTATCCCGTGCCGGTGCCGTACGACACGGCCCGCCACAAGTTCGTTCTGGAAGACGCAGATGGCGAGCCGGTCTCATTGGGCGAAGCTAAAGGCGCGGCCGAGAAACCCCATGAGAATCCCCATGAGTGAGGGCCGCGGCGCCAAGTCCGGCGGCGCGTGGGACGCGTATCGTGGCGCCGGCGTCGATATCGACGCCGGCGAGCGGGCCGTGGATTTGATGCGGGCGTCGGTTGAGGCAACTCGACGCCCGGAGGTGATCGGCGGGTTGGGCGGCTTCGCGTCCGCGATCGCCCTGCCCGGGGGGATGCGCGAACCTGTGCTGGTCAGCTCCACGGACGGCGTCGGCACCAAGACGGCGATCGCGATGGCCCTGGGCGTCTACGACACGATCGGGCACGACCTGGTAGCGATGTGCGCGGACGACCTGGTCTGCGCCGGTGCCGAGCCCCTCTTCTTCCTGGACTACCTGGCGGTTGGACGCGTCTTCCCGGAGCGCGTGGCGGCGATCGTCGGCTCCATCGCGGACGGCTGCCGCCTGGCCGGATGCTCGCTCATCGGCGGCGAGACGGCCGAGCACCCGGGCCTGATGGAGCCGGGCGAGTTCGATCTAGCGGGCTTCTGTGTGGGGGTCGTCGAGCGCGACCGGATGCTGGACGGGACCACGGCCCGGGTCGGCGATGCGCTGATCGGGATCGCCTCGTCGGGACTCCACTCCAACGGATTCTCGCTCGTGCGGCGGATCGTGGTCGATGAGGGCCTGGACCTGGGCGAGGGTTATGCGGCGCTGGTCCGCCGGATTCTCGGCCCCGACACGACGCCAGAGCCGGAGACGGCGCGACGCAGCCTGGGCGAGCTGCTGCTGACGCCGACTCGCATCTACTCTCAGGCGATATTGCGCCTGCGGCGGCGTCTGACCGACGCAGGCGCGGATCTGCGCGGCGTTGCCCACATCACCGGCGGGGGGCTGCCCGGCAACGTGCCGCGGGTCTTGCCGGAGGGGCTTGGCGCGCGAGTGCATCCGGGCAACTGGCCGATGCCGTCGGTCATGCGACTGCTGGGCGCGGCGGGCGGGCTCTCGGATGCGGAGCTGCGCTCGACCTTCAACGGCGGGCTGGGGATGGTCTGCGTCGTGCCGGCCGGCGCCGTGGAAGAAACGATCGCGTGCCTCGAAGACGACGGCCTCGAGGCCTGGCACGTCGGCGAGGTCGCCGCGGCAGACGCGGGCGGTCCGCGCTACTTGGAGTCGTGACGGTTCTGGCGGGAGACTGGCGGAGGAGGAGCAGCGTGGCGCATCGCATCGTGGTCGGCGTCTCGGGAACGGGCAGCAACCTGCGTGCCCTGCACGCCGTGGCGGCGCGCGGCGCGCTCGACGCCGAGATAGCGCTGGTCTTCGCCGATCGCGAGTGCGCGGCGCTGGACTGGGCCGTGGAGCAGGGGATCGAGACGCTGTTGGTACCGGCGGCGCCACGCGGCGACGACGCGGCTCGGGCCGAGGAGGACCACCTCCTCGCGGAGTCCCTGGCGGCCGTCGCTCCGGAGCTGGTCGTGCTGGCGGGCTACATGCGAGTGGTGGGGCCGGCGATGCTGGCGGCCTTCGCGGGCCGGCTCCTCAATCTGCATCCGGCGTTGTTGCCCGCCTTCCCCGGCGCGCACGCGGTCCGCGATGCGCTCGCGGCCGGCGTGAAGGTAACCGGCGTGACCGTCCATTTCGTCGATGCCTCGCTGGACGGCGGTCCCATCGTCCTTCAGGACTCCGTGCCGGTTCTCCCGGGCGACACCGAGGAGACGCTCTTCGAGCGGATCCATGCGGTCGAGCACAGGCTCCTCCCGCGAGCCGTCGGCCTGGCCCTCGCCGGCGCGCTGACGATCGGGCCGGACGGTCGAACGATCCGGATCGATGCCGCCCGCGCGGCGGAGACGATGCCCGTCCCCCGGCGAGCGCTCCTCTCGGTCTCCGACAAGACGGGCCTGCCGGAGTTCGGGGCGGGCCTGGTGCGCCTCGGCTTCGAGCTCGTCTCCACCGGCGGCACTGCTCGCGCGCTTCGAGCGGCGGGCCTGCCGGTCACGGACGTGGCCGCGGTCACCGGCTTCCCGGAGATGCTCGACGGGCGCGTCAAGACGCTCCATCCGCGGGTCCACGGCGGGATCCTGGCGGACCGGCGGCTGGCCTCCCACCGCGAGCAGCTCGCCGCCGCCGCCATCGACCCGTTTGATCTGGTGGTCGTCAATCTCTATCCATTCGCCGCGGCGGCCGAGAAGCCGGGGATCTCCTTCGACGAGGTGGTCGAGGAGATCGACATCGGTGGACCTTCCATGGTCCGGGCGGCGGCCAAGAACCACGCTTCGGTGGCCATCGTGACGTCGCCGGCACGGTATGGAGCCGTACTCGAAGAGCTCGAGGCGAGCGGACGGGTGGGGGAGGGGCTGCGGTCGGCGCTCGCCGTCGAGGCCTTCCGCCACACCGGCGCCTACGACGCCCGCATCGCCGCCGAGCTGCCGGGACGAATGGTGGCCTCGGGCGTGCAGCTTCCCGACGAGCCCGGCCTCCCCGGCTCGGCCGATCCGTACCCGCCGACACTGGTCGTGGGTTTCGAGAAGGTCGAGACGCTGCGCTACGGTGAGAACCCACACCAGCGGGCCGCCCGATACCGCCGCCCCGGGACGGGGAAGTGGGCCGGCCCATTCGCCCTTGGCGGGAGCATCCTGCAGGGGAAGGCTCTCAGCTACAACAACGTCCTGGACGCGTCGGGCGCGGACGCTATCGCCCGCCAGCTGCGTGGCGCGGCCTGCGTCGTCGTCAAGCACACCAACCCGTGCGGCGCGGCGGAACGTGCGACCCTCGTGGAAGCGTGGCAGGCGGCATTGGCCGGCGATCCCGTCTCCGCGTACGGTGGAGTCGTGGCCCTGACCCGGGAAGTGGACGCCGCCACGGCCGAGGGGTTGGCCGCGATCTTCCTGGAAGTGGTTGTGGCCCCTTCCTACTCGCAAGAGGCCCTGGCGATACTCGCCCGCAAGACCAACCTGCGGTTGCTCGAGGACCCGATCCTCGGCAGCGCCCAGGCGGCTCCGGCACCGGATCCGCTCGGCTCGATCCGAGTGGCCGGTGGCGGCGTCCTCGTAACCGCGCCGGACGTCCTGCCCGACGACCCCGCGACCTGGAAGCTGGTCACCTCCCGCGCGCCTACGGACCAGGAGAAGCGAGACCTGGATCTGGCCTGGCGGCTGTGCCGCGGTGTCGTCTCGAATGCGATCGTGCTGGTCAAGGACGGCATGGAGATCGGCTTGGGCTCGGGTCAGACGAGCCGTGTCGACGCCGCTCGCCAGGCCGTGGCCAAGGCCATCGCCTTCCACGGTCCGGACTCCTTGTTGGGCGCTGCCTGCGGCTCGGACGCGTTCTACCCGTTCCCCGACGCGGTCCAGGTCTGCCTGGACGCCGGCGTGACGGCCTACGCTCAGCCGGGTGGCTCCGTGCGCGACGCGGAGGTCATCGAGGTCGCCGAGAAGGCCGGCGCGGCTATGCTCGTTACCGGAGTCCGGCACTTCCGCCACTAGCCGGCGCCGCCGAGGCAGGGTTAGGCGCGGCCATGGGCTCAGCCTCCGCGGAGAGTGTCGCCGCGAGACGGCGCGTGCCGATCGAGGCCGGAAGGACGGTGAGGCAGCCGGCTGCCACGATGGCGGCGGCGATGGACGGCGAGAGCGAGCCGGTGGCAAGACCCAGAGACGCGGCCGCCGCCGGCAGCCCGAGCTGGGCCGAGGCGGCAAGGCCGTAGAAGGACCACGATCGAGGCGTTGCCACCCGACCTGCGACCAGATGGATCGATATGGCGGCGGCGGCCATCAGGAGGGCAAGGAAGACGGCCCGCTGGTCGGCGCCCAACGCACGGAAGTCGAGCTGCGAGCCGAGCAGCACGAAGAACGCGGGGACGAAGAAGCCTTCCGCGAGGCCCGACAGCTGGACCTCCAGGCGCTCCGGCTCCTGGAGTCGCGCCAGCACGAGGCCGGCCCCGAACCCGGCCAGCAGCGTGGAGCCGCCGGTCTCGCTGGCGACCAGCGAAAGCCCGATCAGCAACAGGAGGGCGATTCGCAGTTGGAGTGCCCATTCGCGCGACCGCGACAGATCGCGGAGCGTAATCGCCAAGGGGTTGCCCTCGAAGCGGAGGCCGAGGACCAGCGCGCCGACCGTGGCGACCACGATGAACGCGTCGCCGGCAAGCGCGGTGGGGATCTTGGAGGCACCGATCAGCGTGAGGGGCATCAGGAGCACGGTCGTCGCGTCAGCGATGGGTATCCAAGCGATCAGCAGGGCGATCTGGGGGCCGAGCAGACCGCGCTCCTTGAGGATGGGGAATGCCACGGCGGCCGAGCTGCCGGCAAGGAGCACGGGGAACAAGAGGACGGGGGCCGATGGCGCAACGGTCATCCCGATGGCGATGCCGAGCGGCACTGCCAGCGCGACGACGACGGCAAACGCGATGGCGGCCGATCGCGCCCCGGAGGCAAGGGTCGGTCCACGCAATTGGACATGAGAGCCCGCGACCAGCATCAGCATCGCGAAGCCGAGCGTGTACAGGAAGCTGTTGGCAGGGGTCGACGGATCGATGATGCCGAATCCGGTGCGTCCGAGGATTGCCCCGGCCACGATCTCGCCGATGACGGTGGGGACCAGCGGACGCGGACCGGCGGCGATCAGCGGGCCGGCCAGGCCGGCCAGAACGATGACCAGAAGCGTCGCGAGCATGGGCGTCACTCTAGACGAGGAGAGGCACCGGCAACACCCCGGGCCCGCGATGCCGCCACGCCGCCGGGCGCTATTTGATCGTCGCCAGGTCCGCTTCGATCGGTCGACGATCGTCCGGGTCGGCGATCGCCTTCAGCGCCTCGTTCGCCATCGCGAGCCAGGTCCTCGTCTCGGCCTTGTTGCCCGCCACGGAATGTGCCCGGGCGAGGGCTTCGTAGGCCGCGGCCAGGTCCCAGGTTTCGCCACTCCCGAACTCGGTCAGGAGGTCCAGGCAGTGGCGTGCATGCCACACGGCCGGCTCCGGCCGGCCCAACACCGCATACACGCGAGAGCAGAGCCACTCGCCGCGAGCCACATTTACCGACTGTCCGATCTTGCCCCAGTGGTATCGGGATGCGTGCGCGGCGTGGAGCATCTCGTCGTCCTGTTCCGGTCGCCGTTTCGCGATCTCCATGAGCCGCCACACCTCGTTGTAGAGGCCGGCGGCCAGGCGTCGCTCGGTCTCGCGGTCCAGATCGGGCAATCGAGACGGCGGCATGGACAGAGTCTACGCCGCGGGTTCGATCGCCCGCGACGGACCCGTCGTCGCACCGCCTGATACCATCGGGCGCCATGAGCCCCGCCGATCGCTTCTACATCACCACGGCCATCGCGTACGCCAACAACAAGCCTGGCCTGCACACCCTGTACGAGGTGATCGGAGCGGACGTCATCGCGCGCTGGCACAGGATGAAGGGCGACGACACCCGCTTCCTCACCGGAACCGACGAGCATTCCGTCAACATCGCCCAGCGGGCAGCCGAGCTCGGCAAGTCGCCCATGGATTTCGTCGACGAGAACGTCGCGCTCTTCCGGGCGGCCGAAGATACCCTTCTGATCAGTCCCGATCGGTTCATCCGGACGACCGATCCGGACCACATCCGCTCCGCCCAGGAGATGGTTCGCCGGGCATATGCCAATGGGGACGTGTACCTCGGCACCTATGAGGGCTGGTACTGCCCGGCCGAGGGCTTCAAGGCGCGGTCTGACGTGGTCGAGACAGCCGAGGGTACGCACTGCCCCAACCACCCGACGGTGCCGCTCCAGTGGCTCTCCGAACACAACTGGTTCTTCCGTCTTTCTGCCTATCAGGAGCGTCTGGAGCGCCACTTCGAGGAGCATCCCGATTTCGCCCAGCCGGACTACCGGCGCAACGAGATGCTCGGCTTCATCAGGCAAGGGCTGGACGACTTCTCGATCAGTCGCGCCGGAGCGACGTGGGGGATCCCATTCCCGGTCATGCCGGACGGGACCTCGTCGCAACGGCCGGACGGCAGTTGGGACCCGGCCGCGGGCACCATCTACGTCTGGTACGACGCCCTGGTCAACTACGTCACCGGCGCCGGCTTCCCCGACGACCCTGCGGCACTCGAGAAGTGGTGGCCGGCGGACCTGCATGTCATCGGCAAGGACATCGCCCGGTTCCACACGATCTACTGGCCGGCGATGCTCTGGAGCGCCGGGCTCGAGGCGCCACACCACGTCTGGATCCACGGCTGGCTGCTGGCCCAGGGCGAGCGGATGAGCAAGAGCAAGGGCAACTTCCTCGACCCGATCGACGTGGTGCGAACGCTCGGCGCCGACGGCGCGCGGTACGTCACGTTGCGGGAGGTCGCCTTCGATCGCGACACGGATGTCTCCTGGGACTCGTTCGTTCGACGCTACAACGCGGACCTGGCGAACGACTTCGGCAACCTGCTCAACAGAACGGTCTCGATGGCAAACCGCTATCTCGAAGGTAATCGACCGGCGCCCGGGCCCGATGCGGGCTTGGCGAAGGCGTGGGCGGAGACTCTGGCGACCTATGGCGAGCGACTCGAGGGTTGCCTGCTTCAGGACGCGCTGGGCGTGGTCTGGGAATTCGTGGGCGCCGCGAATCGGCTGGTCGATGCGGAGCAGCCCTGGGCGCTCGCCAAGGCGGTGAAAGCGGGCGACGCGGATGCCGAGGCTCGATTGAGGGCAGTTCTGGGCGACCTGGTCGAGGCGTGCCGGTTGATCTCGCTGGCCGTTGCGCCGTTCATTCCCATGGCAACCCCTCGGGCCCTGGCCCAGCTTGGCTACGCGTATCCGTACGGGGCCGACGGCACCGGTGGACCGAGTCTCCTCGACGAATTGCGCTGGGGGGCGCACGCCGGCGAGCCGGGCCGGCTGGCCACGGCCGAACCGCTCTTCCCGCGGATCGAGACTGAAGCCGCCACTCCGGCAGCCGGCTAGGCCGCAGAGGCGGGACGAGCGTGGCGGGCTTGGGGAGCTCGGCGGGCGTGCGGCTCATCGACAGCCACGCGCACCTCCAGGCCCACGCGTTCGAAAGGGATCGAGCGGCAGTGCTTGCTGCCGCCCGTGAGGCCGGAGTCGAGCGCTTGCTCGTGCCCGGGTGGGACGCCGGTTCGTCCGAGGCCGCACTCGCGCTGGCAGTCGAGCATGACTGGATCGATGCGGCCGCCGGGATCCACCCTCACGACGCGACCGCCGCCACGGACGCCGACTGGGCGACGATCAATCGGCTTGCGGCAGACCCGCGAGTCGTGGCGATAGGGGAGACCGGGCTCGACTTCGATCGGATGCACTCCCCGCCGGAGGCGCAGCTCGCCAACCTCCGACGCCACCTGCGCCTCGCCCTGGACTCGGGCAAGCCGGCAATCCTCCATTGCCGCTCCGCGGTAGGTGGGCGCGATGCCCAGGACGCGCTCATCGGCGAGTTACGCGCCGCGGGCTTCGGGGGAGGGGCGGCGAGTGTCGCCTTTGGGGATCGCCCGTCCGCGGTGCTCCACTCGTTCTCCGGTCCCTTGGACTACGCGCGGGCCGCACTGGAGTTGGGCCTGGCGATCTCGTTCAGCGGCCTGGTCTTCAGGCGCGGGGAAGAAGCATCCGCGGAAGTGGCCCGGATCGTCCCCGGGGAGCGGCTTCTCATAGAAACGGACGCCCCATACCTGGCCCCGCCCGGCGTGCCGCGCCACCCGGCCGGGGCGGCGCGCGCCCCCGGATCCGGAGCGGTCTTCTCCGGCCGGCGCAACTCCCCGGAATGGGTCCGCGTCACCGGGGAGTGGCTCGCGCAGCAGCGCGGCACCAGCCCGGACAGCATTGGCGATGCCCTCGTCGCGGCCTACGACGCCACCTTCCGGAGTCACTCCCAGGCATAAGGCCGTCCCGCGGTCGGGGGCTTGAGATCGCCTACGGCTTCGTGTCGGCCGGCAGCTCGTGGAGGTCCAGAGGCGCCTCCCATGTCGAGTTGAAGCGCAGGTCGGGCCGGATCGTCAGATTCAGGCCCAGGTACGTGTTGAACAACTGAGGATAGAGATTGATCGGTGTCGGGCTCTGGCCAAACAGCTCGGGGTGGCCGGGCGTCAGAGCGGCGAAGAAGTTGCAGGTCGCCTCCGGGCTGTGGCTCGTGGCACCGGCGTGGTCCATGCGTGAACCGTGATCCGAGAGCAGCACGATGACCGCGGGCCGGCGCGCATTGGCGAGTATGGAATCGACCACCTGGATCGTGCGGCTGTCCACGTAGGCAGCCTGATCGCGGTAGCGGGCTATCTCGGCCGGATCGTCGGCCGAACCGACGAAGGGGAACCGGTACGCCACCCCGAATTGGAGCGGCAGTGGCTCACCGTCCCGACCGAAGACGAGCGGCGGATGGGGAGCCGTGACATGGCCGAAGACCAGTCGGGGTCGAGGCCAAGGAGTCCGGGCGATGGCGGCGATCTCGTTGAGCTGACTGTCCACCCAGCCTCTCATCTGGTCGCCGGCAAAGCTCGGTGCGAAGGTGTCAATCAGGTCCCCCACCACGGTCATCCGCGCGAGGGTCGCTTCAAAGATGTTCATCTGGCCGCCGTCGAGGTAAACGTCCCCCGATCTGATCGACACCTGATCAAATCCGGAGCCGGTCGCGAGGGTCTGATAGCCCTTCTCGTGCGCGAGCTTGAAGACGGCGTTCCTCGAGATGACTTCTCGATACTGGCCCGTGCTTGCCGGGTCTCCGCTCTTGACGTTGGCTATGGCCGGGATCTGGTCGAGATAGGCCATGTTGAGCATGGAGGCGAAGGTCAGGGCCGTCTCGGGGTAGTTGGAGTGGCTGTCCGCGGAGACGTCGAAACCGCGTGTCTCCAGATCGGCCAGGAAGCCGGACTCATCGAGTCCGAACTGGGAGGCCATTATGTCGGAGCGGGCGTGGCCGTCGATGACGATCACGTAGATGTCGGGTTGCTCCGGCGAGACCAGCGGGCCGTTGTCGGCGGCCAGGCCGCCGCCCTGGCTCAAGTCGGCGAAGGCGGTTCCGAGCTGGCCGGACATCCCGGCCTGGATCAAGACGAGCGTCAAGAGAATGGCCCCGAACTTCGAGCCGGCCTCGGAGAACTGACCCCATGTGATGCGCCGCCGGGGCAGCCTGTCGAGGAGCACGGCGATGACAACGGCGGGGATCACGACTATCCCCCCCTGGAGACCGAGCGGCCAGCTGGCCAGAGCCAGGAATACCAGCAGCAGAGCGATGCCGGCCCTGTGCATGTCGCGGAGCAGGAGGCGGAGCAGGAGACCGATGATCAGGAAGCCCGCCACCGTAAGGGCGATCGTGCGAAAGACGGCGTACGGGCTGATGCCGCACGCGAAGGCGCTGCTCAGTACGAACACCAACAGCAGTTCGAGCGGGTAGACGAGCCCAAGGATCTGGGATCGAAGTCGGCGCTCAGGGTCGCTCACCGGCGGCGTCATGCCGGCGTCCTCCGCATCGAGAACAGGACCCGACGCGATTCGGGGATGGCCACTTCCCGAACAAGCCGGAAGTCTCGGGCAAAGGCGGCTTTGAAACCGTCGAGGGTGTAGTCGGGGAAGACGTCGGCCCGACTCGCCAGGAGGCCCGCCGTCTGGGGATCGTCCTTGGGCACGAACTCGACTATCAACTCGGAGCCGAGAGCCGCGAAGAAGGCGCTGACGTTGGGAAGCGGTACGTTGCCTGCTATGGCCAGGTGATGGACGAGCGCCAGAGCGAGCACGGTCGAATCGCCGGCTCGGTCCAGAAGAGACGGTCGCTCGCGCAGGTCCCAGCCAAGCGCGGGGCTCGGGTTGGCGAGGTCCATGACGAGTGGCAGAACGCCCTTCACCTCGCCGCTCTTGACGCGCAGGTACAGTCGCTCGATGGCGGCCGGGTCGGAGTCCAATGCGATCACCTGCCGTCCCTCCGCCGCGGCGATCGCGCTGAAGGCTCCCGTGTTGGCCCCGACGTCCCACACAGTTGCGGCCCGGCAGTCGGCGAGCAGCTCGCGAACGAGCGCCGCCTTGGCCCGCGCGGCCGACGGCGTGTAGCTGGTCGTCGTCGTGTAGGAGGCCCAGGCCGTCCCGGCCGGTGCCCACCGAAGGCCGTCGACAGTCCGGCGCAGGCTGTCCAGCAAGGCGAGCTGACCCGTGTCGGAGACTCGCACCCGGCTGGCGCGTGCCGCCTGAGCGCCGCCTCCCTGTCGTTGGGCACGGGCTTGGGCATGCACGTGGGCCGCCAGACCCAACCTCAAGCGGGTTCGAGCCGGCAACAGTCGGGAGACGAGATCGAGCGGCAGCCCGTCGATGAAATCGCGCAACAGCAACCCGCAGCGGGGATCACGGTAGGCCATGAGGGCCAGCGGTCCCAGGAAGTGCTGGCAGAACTGGCGGTAGGCCACCCAGGGCGAGCCGGGAGCTCGGGTTTCGAAAGAGAGGCTGTCGATCAGGATGGGTTTGCCGGAGACGAACTGGATGTTGTAAGCGCTGGCGTCCTTGAGCGTCATGCCGGCCGCTAAGGCCTTCTCCTGAAGGGTGAGTGTGGCCAGTGCGGCATCCTTGAGCTGGCTGAACGACCACTCGTACGGGTACGAGATGAAGTCGATCTGCGTCGGACGGATGACCCGCCAGGCCCGCCCGTCCAGGGCTAGCCCTAGATCCGCCTCCTCATGCCTGACCACGAGGCGCCTGGCGGCCAGGTCCTCGTACAGGCCCGAGTCGATGAAGCGTCGCCACTCCTCGGCGAACGTGGCGTGGATCTGGCGGTACACGACGCCGTCCCGCGTGAAGACGGCCCCGCTCGGGTCGCGGAAGGAGGCGGGGTTGGAGAGCGAGCCGGGGTTGTGGACTGGCTTGCCCTCGGAGCGTCTGGCGCCGACCGAATCCCGCACCTCTGGCCGGGCCGCGCCGCCGACCGGATCGTCCCTCACGCCTGGGGAGTCGTGTCGTCGGGAGGTGGCCGGCGCCGCCCAGCCTTGCGTAGGAGCCAGTCGATTCCCCCGCCGATCCTGCGACGGATGAGAAACGGGATCGTCAGCAAGGCGGCCAGGGCGGCCTGGATCAGGAGGCTGCCGGTACCCGGATCCATGTACGCGACCGGCATCGGAGGGCGCGCAGGCAGCGAACGAGCGGCACCAGCAAGGTGAACGATGGCGTTGCCGAGATTCGCTGGATCGATGGCGGCCATAGGATCGAGGCACCCCATGCGTGCGGCCCGCGGGACACCGTGACTGCGGCCCATCAAGTATGCATCGGCAACCCATGCGACGTGGCGACGCAGGCCGTCCTCTCGGGCTCGCTCGGGCGGCCTGCCTGTTTGGCCGCGGACCCCGGCTGGGGAACCGCCAACGTCCAGGCATCTCCCCGGCCGGCGCAACTCACCGGAATGGGTCCCGCACCGGGGAGTGGCCGGCGCAGCAACGTGGCGCAATCCCCGATAGCACTGGCGAAGGCCTCATCGCCACCTACGACGCCACTTTCCGAGGCCACTCCTCGAGCTGACGCCCGCCGTCCGGCAACCGGCCAGGCTCGGGAGCAGCCCACAGGAGATGACCATGACGGACCGGGCGCCAGTCCCAGAGGGAGGGCGAGCTTCCAACGCGCCAACGACGAATCTCGAGAGCGCATGGCCCGCCTCTTCGCCAGTCTGACGCCTGCCCGAATGGCGATCGACCTGGGCGGCGGCTGGACGGTGGCATCGGCCGTCGCCCACACGGGGTTCTGCGACCGCTGGGAGGCCCCATTTGGCACCTCCCGAACCCTGCTCCGCGCAGGAGCGCCCGCCGTCGTAGCATCACCGAGCCATGCCCGTGGCGCCTTTTCGGTTGCCAGGGCGTCACGCAGGAGATAGAGCAGATGGCTCGCGGTTCGCTGAGGAGTGGCGAGGCGGGGCAGGGGCTCGCGGAGTACGCGCTGATCCTCACCTTGATCACGATCGTGGCCATCAGTGCCATTCTGTTTCTGGGCGGTGGGATCGACACAATCCTCAGCACGATCGAGAAGTCTCACTAGCGGTCTCTGGCTCGGCCATCGACGCGACCTCCTCGTGCCGAATCGTACCGTCTGAGGCCGCCGCCTTGGCCGCCTTCCTCCAATGCGGGAGGCCGGGCGCGCTTGACAGGCTCTTCGGCCGTGATTAGGCTGTTAGCACTCTCATTGGTAGAGTGCTAATGCATCCGGCAACGCCCGATCGGGCGTGGCGCGATCGGCCCCGGAGCGGGGCGGAGACCGGACCGGCATTCATCAGGACGTGGTTGTCAGCCGCGTGTCGGCGCCCCGAACACCCACATCCATGGCACGACGGCGGTTACTGTGCCGCCCCACTCAGGAGGAAACGCGTTGGCAACGGCCACTGCGACCAGCAAGAAGCTAAAGCCCCTCGGCGATCGAGTCGTAATCAAGCCGACTCCTCGCGAAGAGATGACCAAGAGCGGAATCGTCCTGCCGGACACGGCCAAGGAGAAGCCTCAGGAGGGCACGATCCTCGCTGCCGGCCCCGGGAAGATCCTCGATGACGGGACGCGCGAGAAGATGGACGTCAAGAAGGGCGACCGCGTCCTGTACCAGAAGTACGCCGGGACCGAATTCAAGGTGGACGGCGAGGAACTCCTCATCGTCAGCCAGAAGGACATCCTCGCCATCGTAGAGAACTAGCGATGAGGCGCCACCGATGGCGCGCGATCGTCGAGGACTTACGGGCAGCGGCCCGCGATGGCCGCTCCGGTCGAGGGCGGGCGGCCCGGTCAGGCGCCAGAGCGTCGGCCGGAAGACCGCCGGTCGAGCCGCCGGATCGCCCCGGACCTATGTAACTGAAACCGGCCCCTGAGTAATTTCCCGGGCGGCCGGAGGAAATCGGAGGAAGACAGACTTGGCAAAGCAGATTGTCTTCGACGAGACCGCTCGTCGTTCCCTCAAGCGCGGCGTCGACCGCCTGGCCGAGGCCGTCAAGGTCACGATCGGCCCCAAGGGCCGCAACGTCGTCCTGGACAAGAAGTTCGGCGCGCCGACGATCACCAACGACGGCGTCACGATCGCCCGCGACATCGAGCTGGAAGACCCGTTCGAGAACATGGGTGCTCAGCTGCTCAAGGAAGTCGCCACCAAGACCGACGACGTCGCCGGCGACGGCACCACCACCGCGGTGGTCCTGGGCCAGGCGATGATCAACGAAGGCATCCGCAACGTCACCGCCGGCGCCAATCCGATGATGATCCGGGTCGGTATCGAGAAGGCTGTCGAGGCAGTCGTCGCGGAGATCAAGAAGCAGTCCCGCCCCATCGACTCCCGCGCGGAGATCGCCGCGATTGCCACGATCTCGGCTGCCGACCCCGAAGTCGGCGACATCATCGCCGAAGTGATGGACAAAGTCGGCAAGGACGGCGTCGTCACAGTCGAAGAAGGCCAGTCTCTCGGTTTGGAGAAGGAATACACCGAGGGGATGCAGTTCGACCGCGGCTACATCTCGGCCTACTTCGTGACCAACGCGGACCGGATGGAGACGGTCCTCGACAACCCGAAGATCCTGATCACCGACAAGAAGATCTCGGCCGTTCCGGACATGCTGCCGGCGCTCGAGAAGGCCGTTCAAATCGGTCGCCCGCTTCTGATCATCGCCGAGGACATCGACGGCGAAGCTCTCGCGACCCTCGTCGTGAACAAGCTCCGCGGCACCGTCCAGGTTCTTGCCGTGAAGGCCCCAGGCTTCGGTGATCGGCGCAAGGAGATGCTTCGCGACATCGCCATCCTGACGGGTGGCACCGTCGTCAGCGAGGAGATCGGCCGCAAGCTCGACTCGGTGACTGTCGAGGACCTCGGCGAAGCCCGCCGCGTGGTCGCCACCAAGGACGACACCACGATCGTCGACGGCGCCGGCGCACCTGAGGCGATCAAGGCACGGATGGCCCAGATCAAGGCCCAGATCGAGGACACCACNNACCGAGGTCGAGCTCAAGGAGAAGAAGCACCGCATCGAGGATGCCCTCTCGACCGTGCGGGCCGGTATCGAGGAAGGGATGGTCGCCGGTGGCGGCGCGACCCTCCTGCACTGCCAGGCCGTTCTGGCCAAGATGAAGCTCGCCGATGCCGACGCCCAGGTGGGCGTGGACATCGTCCGCCGCTCCCTCGAGTACCCGATCCGCCAGATTGCCGACAACGCCGGCGCCCATGGCGAGGTCATCGTCGATCAGGTTCGCGGCATGAAGGTTGGCTTCGGCTACGACGCGCTTCGCGGTGAGTTTGGCGACATGTTCGAGAAGGGGATCGTGGACGCCGCCAAGGTGACCCGCTCCGCTCTCGAAAACGCGGCCTCGATCGCCAAGATGGTTCTGACGACCGAGACTCTGATCACCGACCTACCGGAGAAGAAGGATTCTGCCGGCGCCGGCCATAACCACGGCGGCGGAGACATGGACTTCTAACCTCCACGCACCACCGAAATCGAGGCCCCGGGCGCACGCCCGGGGTCTCTCTTCTTGCACGGCGAGAAGATTCCGCGGTCGTCTGCGAGGCGTCCGGCACTCCGACGTGGCCCGCCGGGTCCTGGCCCGTGCAGCTGGGTCATCGGAGCCTCGAGAATCCCGCCTGGGTTCTCTGATGGCAGCTCAACACAACGATCCGGGGTGCCGACGTCTCGGTTGACAGGGCCACGGCGTACGGCCAATCTTGCTCCGCACAAACACCAGAGGAGGTGGCACGGTGAATCGTCTTCCCAGAAGGGCTCTAGCCCTGTTTGCTGGGCTCGTCGTCGTTGCCAGCGCTTGCGCAAGCAGCTCGGCCACATGGCCGGCCGGCCTGGCCCCAATGGGCGGATCGGGCGGCCCGGGCGTCAACCCTGGCGACCCGAATTCGATCATCAGCGCGGTGATTGCCGGCGGGCCCGATACCAAGTCGTTCCACCTCAAGATCGAGGTCAACGGCACTATCAAGTCTGATGGGTTGTCGGGCCTGGGCGGCGGCACTTCGTCCGTGTTAACGGGGGATCTGAAGCTGGACGGCTCCAAGATCGAAGGCGACGTCGACCTGGCCAACCAGGCCGCCCACCTGGCCGCAACCGTGTCGCTTGGCTCGAGCGGCTCTACGGTGACGTTCCCCGCCGACGTCATCCTCAAGGACGCAGCTCTGTACTACAAGATCGATCTGCCCGGGCTCTCCAGCGGCAAGTACACCAAGAGCAGCGTGGGAGACCTGAGCAGCTCGCTCACGGGCGGTGCCGTCTCCGTTCCGACGGTCGGGCCCTCGGGCCTGGCCGGAGTCGAGGATCAGGTGGCACAGATCCGCAAAGCCCTCGATGACGCCGGCGCCACGGCGAAGCTGGTCGGCGTGGACAAGATCGGGGGCCAGGATGCGTATCACATAACCATCTCCGTCCCGCTCGACCTGATCAACAGCAAGATCGCGGGGGCCGCCGCAAGCGCCGAGTCGACCGCTGCCGCCGGCATAACGATCGACTCCGCCGCCGTCGACATCTGGGTCTACAAGAACGGCAACCGGCTGGCCAAGATTGATGTCAAAGCAGCCTCGGCGAAGATCGGGAATCTCGATGTGATCGTCACCGTGACGGACTACGACAAGCCCGTCACGATCACCGCGCCGCCTGCCAGCCAGGTAGAGACGACCGCTCCCTAACGCGCCAACGAGGCCTTCGGTCTCGGTACGTTGAAGAGCTTCGGAACCCCGGGCAAGCCACCCGGGGTTCCGCGATTTACGGACCGGGCTACGGAGCCCCCTCTGCAGCGGGCCCGAGCCCTCGTGCCGGAGGTCTCTGCGGCGCTTTCAGGTTTCAAACGGACTGCAGCCGCTAAACTGCCGAGGGCCGCTCGCGAGGCGTTCCCTCGCGCCGGCACCATGAGAGCACAGTCCAGGGCCGGTATCTGGTTTGGAGGAGTCACGTGTTTCGTCGGAAGTCGATCGCCACGTTAGCGGCCGGCCTGCTCTCCGTCGCGGCTCTTGCCGCCGGTTGCGCCTCGACGCCGCTCTCCGACGTCCATCAGATCCTGACCAATGCCGTGACGGCGATGTCCCCGGCCAACGCGGTCAACGCCGGGACCTCGTCCGCCACGACGAGCCCGGGGAACCTGCAGTCGGTGCACTTCATCCTCGACGCCGGCGGGCAGCTGAACTTCGGAATCGAGGCCGCGACTCCGACGCCGGCGCCTTCCGACACCCCGGTCGCGAGCGCTGCAGACACATCCTCGCCTGCCGCCTCACCGAGTTCGAGTGCGTCTCCGTCGGCAGCCGCCAGCGGTTCGCAGTCGGCCGGCCCCTCGCAGTCGGCCTCGGCGACGCCCACGGCGACCCCGACGCCCACGCCGACGCCCACGGCGACCCCGACGCCCACGCCCACCCCGACCCCGACACCCACCCCGGAGCCCACCGCGTCCGGCTCGCTCGGGCCGACGCCGACGCCGCTCTTCACGGCCATCCCGATCCCGCTGGACAAGACCCACGCTGAAGGCGACATCGACCTCGTCAACAAGACGGCCCACATCATCGGCGCCCTGCCGGGCCTCCCCGACCTGTCGGGCGAGCTGATCGTGGTGAGCCCCTATACCTACTCGCGGCCGCCCGGAGCCACCAATTACACCCTCGGGCAGGACTCGACGCTGCCAATCAATCCGGCTCTGCCGAGCGGACCGGCATACCTGGTCCAGCAGATAGTCGCCATCGCCGCCGACTCGCGGCTCAGCCCGGTCCTGGTTGGAACCGAACAGGAGCCGACCGGTGCGGCGTACCACATTCGGGTGGACCTGACGCCGGACGTTGTAAACGACAAGCTGGGTTCGAGCGGCCATTCCTTCGGCACCGGGAGTCTCAACCTCTGGATCCTCCACGACGGGTTCTTCGTCGAGCGGATGGTGTTCACCACCACCGACCCCAGCTTCGGCGCCGCGGCGGTGCAAATCGTCATGTCGAACTTCAACAACGTCGCGCCGATCGAGGCTCCACCGGCCATCCAGATCGAAGCCCCGAGCGTCCCGTCGACCGCGCCGTAGCGGCGTCCCGCATCTTCGTGAGCCGGGACGAATTCGGCCCTTCTACAATTCGACGGTGAGCGACAGATCGACCGACGAGCGCCAGGCTGACGAGCACGGCCCGGAGGAGACCGCCGGGCGGTCACTCCACCGCGGTTCGGACACGCCGGCGGACCGTTCGGCCGCAGATCCGGTCGAGGCCGTGCCGGCCTTCCTGGCCGAGGAGCCGCCGCCCCTGCCCGACGAGGCCCCGCCGGAGGCCTTCGACGGGCCGCGTATCGAGCCGCTGGAGCCGTCTCCGTTCGCACCCGAGCCGGTCGCCCTGGCCGAGCGCGAGGCGGCCGCCGACGCGTTGGCCGCCCGCATCCTGGCGCGGCTCAATCCCGAGCAGCAACGCGCCGTTCAGACGACAGACGGCCCGGTCCTGATCCTGGCCGGGGCGGGCAGCGGCAAGACCCGAGTGCTCGCCCACCGCGTCGCGTACCTGGTCGGCGTCAAGGGCGTTCGCCCGTGGCAGATCCTGGCCGTGACCTTCACCAACAAGGCAGCCGCCGAGCTGCGGGGTCGCATCACGGGTCTGGTGGGGGAGGAGGCGGGTCGCGAGGTCGCGATGGGCACGTTCCATGCCCTGTGCGCCCGGGTTCTGCGCCGTGACGGATCGGCCATCGGTCTCGACCGGCATTTCGTGGTCTACGACTCGGACGACCAGCAGGCGCTGATGAAGCAGATCCTGCGCGAGGACGACCTCCCGGTGACGGGCGAGTACAAGCCCAGCGCGATTCTCGGTGCAGTCTCGCGGGCCAAGAACGAGATGCTCGACGCCGACTTCGTCGCCGCGAACGCTCACACCCACCGCGAGCGGGAGATTGCCCGCCTGTACAAGCGCTACCAGGCGCGATTGCGCTCCGCAAACGCTCTCGACTTCGACGATCTCCTGCTCGAGGCCGTGCGCCTGTTCCAGGATGCGCCTGAAGTTCTGGAGCGCTACCAGGGCCGGTGGCGATACCTCCACGTCGACGAATACCAGGACACGAACCGCCCTCAGTATTTGTGGGTCAAGGCCCTGGCCGCGGCGCATCGCAACCTATGCGTGGTGGGGGACGACGACCAGTCGATCTACTCCTGGCGCGGTGCAGACATCCGCAACATCCTCGACTTCGAGCGGGACTATCCGGCCGCCACGGTCGTCAAGCTCGAGCAGAACTATCGCTCCACCCAGCTGATCCTTGACGCTGCCCACGCGGTGGTCGCTAACAACTCTTCGCGCAAGGAGAAGAAGCTCTGGACCGAGAACGCCGGCGGGCAGCAGATCCAACGATTCGAGGCCTACAACGAGGAGGAGGAGGCCGAGTGGATCGCCCGCCAGATCGAGGAAGTGACCGGTGGGCGCAGCTCGGTCCTGACCCGGCGCGCCGACGAGGACGCGGAGCGCTGGGAGCGCGGCGACATCGCGGTGATGTACCGGACAAACGCCCAGAGCCGGGCGATCGAGGAGGCGTTCCTGCGCTACGCCATCCGCTACCAGCTCGTGGGCGGCACCCGGTTCTACCAGCGGCGCGAGGTCAAGGACGCCCTGGCCTACCTGAGGATCCTGCGCAACGACACGGATCAGGTCAGCTTCGAGCGGATTCTCAACGTGCCGGCGCGGGGGATCGGCGACAAGAGCCTGGAGGAGCTGCGCGGGTTCGTTGCGGCGGGCGCGGTCGAGGGCGCCGTCGTCGGTGCGGGCCAGGGCGCCGCGATCGACGGCGCTGCGGTCGAGACTGCGACCACATATTGGGGGGCGATACGGGCGGCGGCCGATGGCCGCGTAGAGACGCTGGGGTCGCGGGCGAGGAGCGCTCTCGGAGGCTTCGCCGGCCTGGTGACCCGTCTCCGGACCAGGATCGGACTGCTGCCGTTGCCCGAGTTGCTGGACGCCGTGCTCGAGGAGACGGGCTATCGGGCCATGCTGGCCGACGGATCGGAGGAGGGCGAGGAGCGCTGGGCGAACCTGCTGGAGCTGCGCTCGGTCACCACCCGCTACGACGATCTCACGCCCGATGACGCCCTCGACCGCTTCCTCGAGGAGACGGCCCTGGTCGCCGACCAGGACTCGTACGAAGCGGGCGCGGACGCCGTCACTCTGATCACACTCCACGCGGCCAAGGGGCTCGAGTTCCCGGTCGTCTTCATCGCCGGCCTGGAGGAGGGTGTCTTTCCCCACAGCCGCTCGCTCGACGACGAGAAACAGCTAGAAGAGGAGCGGCGGCTTGCCTACGTCGGCATCACCCGCGCCAAGCGGCGTCTGTTCCTGAGCCATGCCGCCCGTCGGGCGACCTGGGGAAGCGGAGGCCTTTCGGTTCCGAGCCGGTTCCTCTTCGAGATCCCGGCCGCCCTCATGTCGGGCCCCCGCCTGGACCGGGCCGGCGATTTCGACGACGACGTCGGTCAGGTCGACCCGGACCTGGTCTTCGGGCGGCGGTTGAACAGCCGCTTCGGAACGCCGATTCGGACCGGCGGAGGGGCCTGGCGGGCCGGCAGCGGTCAGCCGGGAGCGCCGCGTGCCGGGGAAGGGTTCCGCCCCACGCGAGACCTGGGGGCGCGCCGCGAGGCATACGCCGCGGGAGCGCCGTCGGGCAGCCTGGACTCGCCGCGCGCCGCACCGTTGGCTCAACCTCCGAGACCGCCCCGACCCTCCGCGGCAGCGAGGCCCCGCATCCCCGGGGAGCGGCAATTCCGCGACGGCGACCGGATCCGCCACCCACGCCTGGGAGAAGGCATCGTCGTCACCTCCAAGCTGACCCGTAACGACGAAGAGGTCACGGTCGCCTTCGGCGGCGGCGGCGGAGTCAAGACGCTGCTGGCGTCGATCGCAAACCTGGAGCTGCTCGGTTGATACGATGAGCAGGCCAGGGAATACGCCTAGCTGCTGACGTCCGAGCCTCTGTTCCGGAACTGGTCGGCGCGCCCGGGCCGTTTCCCGGGCCGCGGCTGGATCGGCGAGAATCTTCCCTGAGACTGCGTGCGGGACGGAGGACGGTCGAGTGACCGAGTCGATCGAACGGGCGGATGGGTTGCCGGTGTCGGACGATGCCGTGGAGGCTGCCCGGGCCCTGGGCGCCGCCGCTGCCGCGCTTCGGCACGCCGAACTGGTGCCAGCGCTTCGACGCGCCAGCGAGCTCTACTACCAGCACGACGCGCCCGAGATCTCCGACGCCGAGTACGACAAGCTCATGCGCGAGCTGGTGGCGATCGAAGCCGCGTTCTCGGACCTGGTGACACCCGACTCGCCGACGCAGCGTGTTGGGGCCGAGCCCACCGGAGCGTTCGGCGAAGTGGTCCATCGGCGTCCGATGCTTTCGCTCGGCAACGTCTTCGACGCGGACGAGCTGCGCGCCTTCGACGCCAGGGTACGTCGTGGCCTGGGGCTGGCGGCCGCCCCTGCTCCAGCGCCGGAGCTGCGCTACGTGGCCGAGCTCAAGATCGACGGCCTGGCCATCTCGCTGCGCTACGAGCGCGGCCGATTCGTCCAGGGAGCGACGCGCGGGGACGGGACGACGGGCGAGGACGTGACCGCCAACCTGCGGACCATTTCCGTCCTTCCTGAGCGGCTGCGCGAACCCGTGACTGCCGAGGTGCGGGGCGAAGTCTTCATGCCCAAGGCCGAGTTTGCCCGGATCAACGCCGAACGCGAAGAGGCCGGGCTGCCCACCTACGCCAACCCGCGCAACAGCGGCGCGGGCTCGCTGCGGCAGCAGGACCCGCGCGTGACCGCCGCGCGGCGCCTCTCGTCGTGGTCCTACCAGCTCATCGAGGACGGTCCAGACGGCCGCCCGACGGTCCGGAGCCAGTCCGAGGCGCTCGCCCGATTGGCGATCCTGGGGCTGCCGGTGAATCCGGATCGAGCGGAAGGCCTGGAGATCGAGGGCGTCATCCGGTTCCTGGAGGAATGGCGCGAGGGGCGCCACGCTCTGCCCTACGAGACCGACGGCGTCGTGGTCAAGGTGGATAGCTTCGACCTGCAAGAGCAGCTCGGAATGGTGGCGCGCGCCCCGCGTTGGGCCATCGCCTACAAGTTCCCTCCCGAGCAGGTCGAGACCGTTCTGGAAGACATCGTGCCTTACGTCGGCCGGACCGGGACGCTCACCCCGGTGGCGCACATGCGTCCTGCGAAAGTCGCCGGCTCCACGGTCGCCCGAGCCACGCTCCACAACCTGGACGAGGTTCGGCGAAAAGATCTGCGCATCGGGGATTGGATCGTGCTTCAGAAGGCCGGCGACGTCATTCCGGAGGTCGTGCGGTCGATTCCGGAGCGGCGCACCGGGGCCGAGCGCCAATTCGAGATGCCGGCAACGTGCCCGGTCTGCGGGACACCGGTCGTCCGCGACGAGGGCGCCGTCCGCCACTACTGCCCCAACGCGAAATGCCCGGCGCGGCTGGCCCAGGAATTTGCCCACTTCGCCGGCCGCGGCGGGATGGACATAGAGGGTGCCGGCTGGGCCGTGCTGGAGCAGGTCCTGGAGCGTGGGCTCGTCAAGAAGCGAGGCGACTTCTACCGGCTCTCGGTCGACGACCTTGTGAGCCTGGACCGCTTCGCCCGCAAGAGCGCCGAGAACCTGAAGGCATCGATCGAAAGGTCGCGCCGGCGGCCACTGGCGCGCATCCTGAACGCCCTAGGCATTCCTCAGGTGGGCGAACAGACGGCGATCGATCTGGCGGCCTGGATCGCCGGGCGCTATCCGGCCGAGGGGATTGAACCCGCCGAGTGGACCGCAATGGTGGCGCGGGAGCTGCCGCGAGTGCCGGCCCAGGATTTCCAGGAGGTTCCGGGCGTGGGTGCGGTGGTGGGCTCCGCGATCGCGGGCTACTTCGGCGCCCCGGAGACGGCCGCAGTGCTCGAGGATCTGGTAGCTGCGGGCGTGGTCGCCTTGCCGCCCGCCAGGCGAGTGGCGCCGGGGAGTGGCGCCGCCGCGGGTCCGCTGGCCGGCAAGACCGTCGTGGTCACCGGCACGCTCCGGACCTTCGACCGCGCCGCTGCGGAAGAGGCCGTTCGCACTGCCGGCGGCCATGCCGCGGGCTCGGTCAGCAAGAACACCTCGTACGTTGTCGCGGGCGAGAATGCCGGATCGAAGCTCGAGAGGGCCACGGAGCTCGGAGTACCGGTCCTGGACGAGGATGCGTTCCGGCGGTTGCTTGCCGGTCAGGAGTAGGGCCAGACGCCCAATCCGGATAGTACCCGGCAGGATGGGGGTTCCCGCCCGTTCGAGTCGGCAGTTTGCCCGGGCCGCGCCGCCTGTGCCGGCCTGCGCGCCGAGTGTTGCTCCCCGGCCGGGCACCACGTAGGCTCACTCCCTCTTCCCGCATGGTGCTGCGGAGGCAAACCTTGTCTAGGGTCAGCCGTCGGGCTGCCGGTACCGACGAGACACGCTACCGAGCCTACTCGGGGCCTCCGGCCTATCTCCGGACGGCTCTGACAGTGGTGCTGATGTGCCTCCTGATGGTCGGCAGCATCCTGGCTGTGGAAGGCGTCTTCACGTGGCCCGGAGGTAACCAGCCCAATGTCGCCGCTCGTGGGGTCGACTCGTTCAGCCCCGACGGCCCACCTTTCGTGGCGTCGGTCCCTTCGGGCGCCACAGCTCAGGAAAGCGTAGCGGGCAGTACGTCCTCAGTCGCCGGGTCAGCTCCGCCGGAGGCGAGTCCTTCGGCCGCGGCCGGCCCGGTCGTCGGCGGTCCGGTTGCTCGCCCGGGCGGCGGCCCGCCCACGCCGACTCCGGTCGGCCCGATGCCTCCGGTCGGCCCAACGCCGACTCCCTTCGGTCCGCCGGGGCCGCCATACGATCCGCCTCCGCCATTCGGCCCAACGCCGACTCCATTCGTCCCAACGCCGACTCCATTCGTCCCAACGCCGCCGCCATTCGGCCCAACGCCGACTCCATTCGTCCCAACGCCGACTCCGACCCCGCGACCGACCCCCACACGTACACCGACGCCGACCCCGACCCCGACCCCGCCTCCCACGCCAACGCCTACGCCTACACCTACGCCGACGCCTACGCCTACGCCTACACCTACGCCTACACCAACGCCTACGCCCACACCCACACCCACGCCGACACCACAGCTGGCGACGCCCAGCCTTTCTTGCTCATCCGACACCGTCACCGTCACCATCACCTGCAGCATCACGAACAGCGCGGGCTACCCGGGCGGCGCAACCCCCTTCTGGCAAGTGGACGGTGGCGCTTTCCCCGGGTCGTGGTCGGCCTCAATCCCGGACGACGGCAGCAGCCACAGCTTCTCGGCGTTTGTGACCGCCAGCGGATTCGTCGACTCGTCGATTGGGTCCGCCACTTTCCCGTAGCCAGGCCCGGCTTACGATCGCGTCGGCTCGATCGGATCCGCGGTCTTAGCCCATTGCCGAGTTGATCTGACCCCAGATCCAGTCGGGCCGCCACGCGACATCGGGACCCAGGATCATTCGCGGTGCGCGCCATGTCTCCTGCCAGCCGCGGGTCTGAAGCTCCCGCCACGCGGCATCGTGCTCGTGAGCGATGCCGGCTCGGACGTGCGAATCGGCCGGGGCGACGTGGCGGTGCAGGTCCAGCAGGAAGAGCCCATCCTCGAACCGCGGCGCGACGGTGGCTCCGTAGGCCCGTTCCGCGGGCAGCAGGAAGCCGCGCAGGCCGCCCCCTGCCGGCGCCTCGTCCTCGAGAACCCAGCCGCCCGATTCGGAGAGGGCGGCGAGCGGCGCGGACCGGTCCTCACCGGTCGCCTGCCGGTCTAGGGCAAAGACGTCCGGAAGATCGGCCGGCCCGAGCCTTCTGACGCGAGTGCCCGGCGGAGGCGCCGGTTTCTCGGGCAGATGGTCGGCCTGCAGTTGGTGGTACGACGAGACGAGGCGGAAGCCCATCCGCTCGTACATCGGCCGGCCCGCGTCGGTCGCCTCGAGCGAAAGCGTCTCGCAGCCGGCTGCCCTCAAGCGCCGAATCGACTCATCCGTCATGGCCCGGCCGAAGCCGCGGCGGCGGAACTCCGCCTCGACCGCGATCGCGCCGAGCCAGCCGACACTCCCGTTGGCGGTGCCGAGTCCGGTGGCCACGAGACGGTCGCCGGCGATTCCGACGAGTGGATGACAGGTCGGAACGCGCATCACGAACTCGTAGAAGCGAGTCCGGTCGCGCCAGCCTTGAGCCCGCGCCAGCTCGATGGCCGGACCGACGTCGTCGGCCGTCATGGCTCGGATCTCGAACCCCTGAATCGCCACCTGCGCCTCTCAGCCGAAGGCGAAGCTGAGGACGCCCCAGATCAGCGTCGGCTCCCAATCGATCTCCGGGCCGCGCAGCATCCGGGGCGTCTGAAAGGCCGCCCTCCAGCCGAGTTGCCCCAGTCCGCGCCAGCCAGACTCGTGGATTTGCGGGACGGCGGCATGAACCGTCTCAGTCCGCCCAACCCCAAGGTGCCGTAGCTGGTCCAGCAGGCAGACGGCGTCGCCGATCTCGAGGGCCACGACGGTCCCGCCGCCGGGCAGGATCGACACCAGGAATCCCCCAAGCTCGCCCCCGGACTCGACAACCCAGCCGGATCTGGCGAGGGAGTCGAGGATGTGGCTTCGGTCCTCGCCGGTGGCCTGCCGGTCGAGCGAGTGGACCCGGCCCAGATCATCCGGCCGCATCGGCCGCAGGATCCGGCCGGGTGGGGGAGTCGGGGCGTTGGCCAGCGGCTCGGCTTCGAGAATCTGGTAGTACTCGTCCACCCGGAAACCCATCTTGTCGTAGAGCGGCTTGCCGAACGGGGATGCGATGAGGGCCTGGGTCCGGCAGCCGGCGGCGTCGATCAAGGCGCAGGCGGCCTCGGTCAGCGCCCGCCCGTAGCCCCTGCTGCGCATCGATACGTCCACGAAGATCGAGCCGATCCATCCGACCGGGCCGTTGATCGCGGCCATGCCGGTCGCGACGACGGCGCCACCGCGCACACCGACCAGCAGCCGCATAGCCGGGCTGGCGAGCTGCCATTCGAGGTACTCGCGCCGCTCGCCCCAGCCGCCGGCCTGGTAGATCGCGACCGCTGCCTCGATGTCGGCCGCCATCATTGGGCGGATCTCCAGATCGGTCACACGGTCCCTCCTCGCCCTGGTGGGGAAGGAGGAACTGTACCGCTGTGCGCTGCTTGCCGGAAACCGGGAGCGCGCGGCCAACGAAGCCGCCGTCCCCACCGGACCGCTCAGGAGGGCCCACGTCCGGTATGATCCCGAGCATGGCCAATCTGTCCCGTGCCGATGTCGAGCATGTCGCCCACCTAGCCCGCCTCGGGCTTGCGGAGGCCGAGCTGGCGCGCCTCGAGGGTCAGCTCAACCACATCCTCGACCAGTACACGATCCTCACGACCCTGGACACGGAGCACATCCCCCCCACGGCCCAGACGATCGCGCTGGCGAACATCCTGCGCGACGACGTGGTGCAGCCCTCTCTGGCGGTGGACGACGTCCTGGCCAATGCCCCGGAACGCAGCGGCGACCACTTCGTGGTGCCGGCGATCCTCGGCGGCGATGGGGGAGCGTGATGAAGAGGATCGCCCCTTCGAAACGACCCGAGGACGAGATGGCGGCGCCGGGGGCAGCGCTTTGACGGATCTGACCCGCCTCCACGTCCATGAGATGGCGCGCCTGCTGCGCACCGGAGAGGTGAGTTCGCGCGCCCTCGCCGAGGCCCATCTTGCCGCGGCGGCGCGGCAGAACCACGCCCTCAATGCCTGGCTGGCCATCGACCGCAAGAGCGCTCTCGCTCAGGCCGACGCCGCCGACAGGCGCATCGCCGAGTCCCGGCGCCCCGGTGGCTCTGGCGTCGCAGCCCTCCATCCGCTGTGCGGAGTCCCAGTCGGACTCAAGGACCTCGTCTCCGTGAAGGGCGGCCAGGCCACGGCCGGCTCCAAGATCCTGAAGGGTTACGTCGCCCCGTTCGACTCGACCGTGACCGCCCGACTCCGCCAGGCCGGCGCCGTGATCCTCGGCAAGACGAACATGGACGAGTTCGCGATGGGCTCGTCCACCGAGCATTCCGCCTACGGACCGACCGCCAACCCCTGGGACCTCACTCGCGTCCCGGGAGGCAGCTCGGGCGGCTCGGCGGCCGCCGTCGCCGCCTACCACGTCCCGGTCTCCATCGGGACGGACACGGGCGGCAGCATCCGCCAGCCTGCGTCCCTGTGCGGCATCGTCGGCCTGAAGCCCACGTACGGCCGCGTCAGCCGCTACGGGATCGTGGCCTTCGCCAGTTCGCTCGACCAGATCGGGCCGCTCGCCCGCGACGCCCGCGACGCGGCCATCCTGCTCCACGCCGTTTCCGGCCGCGACGAGCGCGACGCCACCTCGGCTCCGGTTCCCGTCCCGGACGAGCTGCTCGACCTCCCCTCGAGCGACGACGAGGCGGCTTCGTACCTGAAGGGCCGGCGCCTGGCTCTCCCTCGCGAGTACTTCGTGGAGGGGATGGAGCCGGGAGTGGCCGGCCGCGTTCGCGAGGCCGTCGCGGCCATGGAGGCCGCCGGCGCGAGGATCGAGGAGGTTTCGCTGCCGCATACGGACTACGGTCTGGCCTCCTACTACATCATCGCCCCGGCCGAATGCTCCTCGAACCTGGCCCGCTACGACGGCGTGGTGTACGGCTTTGCCGACAGAAGCTCGGGCGACTACATCGCCGACTACCTGTGCACGAGAGGCACCGGCTTTGGACCCGAGGTGAAGCGTCGGATCATGCTCGGCACATACGCCCTTTCGGCAGGCTACTACGACGCCTACTACGTGAAGGCGCAGAAGGTGCGGACGCTCATCAAGGCGGACTTCGACGCGGTCTGGGCGGCCGGCTTCGACGCGATATGCGCGCCGACAAGCCCGACAGTCGCGTTTCCCATGGGCGCCAGGCTCGAGGACCCGGTGGCGATGTACCTGTCCGACGCCTGCACCCTGCCGGTCAACATGGCCGGCCTGCCGGGGATGTCGATCCCGGCCGGCCTGTCGGATGGGCTCCCTGTCGGCCTCCAGCTCGTTGGGGCGCCGTGGAGAGAGCTCGGAATGCTTCGTCTGGCCCGTGCGTACGAGGCGATCACGGCCAGAGCAACCTGGCGGGACCTCGAGCCCGCCGAGCTGCACCTGACCGACGATCCCACCACGCCCAGCCCGCTCGAGCGGAAGGCGCGCCGAACGCAAGGCGCCCCCGCAACGGGCTCGGGCGACCAGTCCTGAGGACGCACGATGACCAGCCAGCCGACCCCCACCAGTAGCCGTCTCACAACCGATCCCTCGATCCTGAACTCCGATTCGGAACCGACGCGCCCGCCGCTCTCAACCCGCGTTCTGGCCCGCCGCGTCGACGAGGTCCCGCGCTCGGGGATACGCCGCTTCTTCGACATTCTCGCCACGATGACCGACGTCATAAGCCTGGGCGTGGGCGAGCCCGACTTCGACACGCCCGAGCAGGTGATTGAAGCCGGCCGCCACAGTCTGGCCTCGCGTCGCACGCACTACTCCAGCAACTACGGGACGATCGAGCTGCGCCGCGCCCTCGCTCACCACATCGAGCGGCTGTATGGGGTCCGCTACGACCCGACAGAGGAGATCCTCATCACCGTCGGCGCTTCCGAGGCGCTCGACGTGGCGGTTCGGGCCACCCTCGACCCGGGCGACGAGGTGATCACTCACGAGCCTTCGTACGTGTCGTATAGGCCGGCGATCATCTTCGCCGGCGGAGTCCCGGTCGGCGTGACCACCACGATCGACGAGGATTTCGCCCTGGACCCGGCCAAGGTCGAGGCCGCCATCACGCCCCGGACCAAGGCCCTCCTGCTCAACTACCCCTGCAACCCGACCGGCGCCGCACTGCCGCACGAGGTTCAGGACGAGATCGCCCGGATCGCCGTTCGCAACGACTTGCTGGTGTACAGCGACGAGATCTACGACCGCCTGGTATACGGCGGCTACGAGATGCGGACCATGGCCGCGCTGCCGGGGATGCGGCGCCGGACCGTCCTGATGGGCGGCTTCTCAAAGGCCTACGCCATGACCGGATGGCGGATCGGCTACATCTGCGCCCCCTCCGAGATACTCGAAGGGATCTTGAAGGTCCACCAGTACGTGATCATGTCCGCCCCCACGGTCGCCCAGGACGCCGCGCTGGAGGCCCTCAAGAGCGGTGAGCCCGACGTTGCGCGCATGGTCGGCCAGTACGACAAGCGGCGTCGGTTGCTCGTCGACGGGTTCAATGCCATCGGCCTGCGCTGCTTCGAGCCGCTGGGAGCCTTCTACGCCTTCCCGCAGATCACCTCCACGGGCCTGACCAGCGACGCTTTCGCCGAGGAGTTGCTCCGGGAAGAATCCGTCGCCGTCGTGCCGGGCACGGCCTTCGGCGAGGCCGGCGAGGGCCACGTCCGCTGCTGCTACGCCACCAGCGAGGCCGAGCTGCGCGAAGCGCTCGTTCGGATCGAGCGCTTCGTCAAGCGTCGAACGGGCCAGGCGTGACGGCGATGGCGGCGGAGGCGGGAACAGGGGCGCTCGAGCGCTACGAGGCCGTTATCGGCATCGAGATCCACTGCCAGCTCCGTACCGCCAGCAAGATGTTCTGCGGCTGCTCCACCGAGATCGATGGGGCAGCGCCGAACAGCCATTGCTGCCCGGTCTGCCTGGGGCTGCCGGGCGTCCTGCCCACGATCAACAAGACCGCCGTCGAGTACGTCATCGCAACCGGCTTCGCCATAGAAGCCGCCATCGCGCCCACCACTCGCTGGGATCGGAAAAACTACTTCTACCCGGACCTGCCGAAGGGCTACCAGATAAGCCAGTACCAGCTGCCTCTGGCGTCCGCCGGCCGGCTGACGTTCGACACGAGCGAAGGTCCGTTCACGGTCCGCATCAACCGGGCCCACCTCGAGGAAGATACCGGGCGCCTGATCCATTCCGAGCTAGACAGCGCGCCGGGTGGGCGCCCGGCGAGGCGCGTCAGCCTGATCGACTTCAACCGATCGGGGATGCCGCTCATGGAGATCGTCACCGAGCCCGACATCCGGACGGCCGAACAGGCTCGCCGCTATGCCGAGGAGCTGCGCCTTCTGATGAAGACGATCGGTGCCTCCGACGCGGAGATGGAGAACGGCCAGATGCGGGTCGAGGCCAACGTCTCGATCCGGCCNNNGAGAACGACTACCGCTACTTCCCGGAGCCGGACCTGCCGCCTCTCGTGGCATCGCCCGAATGGCTGGCCGAGATCAAGGCCCGTCTGCCGGAGCTGCCCGCGGCACGGCGGAGTCGCTACGGGACGGACCTCGGCCTCTCCGCATACGACGCCGGCGTCATCGTCAACGACGCCGCGGCCACGGCCCTCTTCGAGGGCGCTCTGGCGGCCGGCACGGGCGCGCCGGCCAAGCTGATCGCCAACTGGGTGACCGGCGAGTACATGCGTCTGGTCAAGGGCGAGGCGGGGGCCGGGAAGGTCGACGCCGGGGAGCTCGCGGCGCTCGCGAAGCTCGTGGCCGACGGAGCCATCTCGGGCACCAACGCCAAGGAAGTCTTCGCCCAGCATCTGGCTTCGGGAGCGCGGGTGGCCTCGATCGTCGAGGCGCGCCACTTCCGCCAGATCTCCGACGCGGGAGCGCTGGACAAGGCAATCCAAGAGGTGCTGGCTGCCAACCCCGCGGCGGTTGCCGACTACCGAGCCGGCAAGGATGCAGCCGCCGGGTTCCTCGTGGGTCAGGTCATGAAGGCGACGCGCGGCCAGGCCAACGCCACAATGGTCCAGGCGGCGCTGCGCGAGCGCCTCGACCGAGCCGAGTAGGCCGCAAGGGAGCGCGAATGGGGCCGATCAACCTGATCTGCTGGGGCCTCGGAGTGGTCCTCATCGCGTTCGGCTACCTGCGGGCCAGAGGGCCGTGGGCGCGCTACCAGGACCTGAAGGCCAAGGAGGCCAACATCTCCCGCTACGAGGGCTGGCGCGGCACTCGCCTTCACGATGACGGCCCCAGTGCGGCGACGTTGATGGCCCAGGAGATGCGCCGGCGCGCCCAGATCGGAGGCCTGATCCTTGTGGCCGGGTTCGTGCTGGTCTTCGTCGGCTTCGCGGTCCACTAGGCGCGGTAGCGCGGTGGCGCGGGCGGCTAATCGCGGGGCGCGAGCGGCTCAGGCGCGCGGCAGGCGCCGCAGGTCGATGGCGGTGCAGCGGTCCATGACGACCGCCAGGCCGCCTTCGGCGGCGATGCGGGCACTCTCCCAGTTCACCACGCCGAGTTGCAGCCACAGCGCCCGGGCTCCGACGGCGACCGCCTCGCGCGCGATCGGCTCGGTCAGCTCAGGCCGGCGGAAGACGTCGACGATATCGATGCGGCGGGCCGCGGCGGCTTCCGTAAGGGTGGCCACTGCCGGGACACCCTCGACCTCGGTCTCGTTCGGGTTGACGGGAATGCACTCGTAGCCTGCCTCGACCAGCGTCCGAAATACGCCGTGAGACGGTCGAGCCGGGTTCGAGGAGGCCCCCACGACGGCGATCCGTTGCGCCGTTTGAAGCAGCTCCGCGATGGCGGCGTCGTCCAGGAGGGCGACATGGGGAAGCGGCGTCTCGTCCGCGTTCATCGGCGCGGTCTCACAGGGCCGACGGCTTGGGCGAGCCGTTCGGCTTCGTGGAAGCGCCGCCCGGCGGCGCGGGCGGCGAGCCGGAGGAGTAGTTCGCGAGAGCGGCCAGAACACCGGCGAGCTGGGAGTCGAACCCGGCGGGCCGGTCCGCGTGGAAATCGCTGAGCTCGATCCCCCCGGTCGCGACGTCCTCGAGCGTGACCGTGGACGCGGTTTGACCGGCTGCGGCATGGAGGAGCGCGTTCCCAACCGCGACGTCGTAGCGCTTCAGGACGCTGACGATGAGGCACGAACGCACGTCCGGTACGACCTGCCAGGCGTCTGTGTCCACGGCCACGAGCCGGGCCTTGAGTCCGCAGGCCTCACGGAAGGCGCCGATCCCCGAGAGGTCGGCCAGGGCCGACATCACGCCGACTCCCGCCTTGACCAAGCCGGCAGCCGCGGTGCGGCCTTTGTCCGGGGCGTCGGGAGTGCCGGCGTATGCGACGGAGACGCCGATGCCCTTCCCGGCCTGCGAGGCGCCGCTCCGGAAACCGGAGGTGTAGTTGGCCGAGCGGAGATCCGCCGCCAGGTCGCCGACGAAACCGACCTTGCCGCCGCCGGAGAACGAGCCGGCCACGAACCCGGCCAGGTAGCCGACCTGCGCCTCGTCGAAGACGATGCCATGAACGTTGGTCGGCGATGTCGTCGAGACCGCCACGTCCACTTCGAAGAACTGGGCGGCGGGGTGGGCGACGGCAGCGGCCCGGACGGCGGCATCGGCATCCGGGCCGATCGTGACCACGACGGCAAGGTCGCCGGACGCGGCGCTGTCGACGGCGGCCGCGAGATCCGCGTAGGAGACCGGTGCCACGAGTGAGGTCGCCGCGCCGATCCTGGCACCCGCGTCCTGCACGCCCTTCCAGATCAGGCCGGATGGCGTAGCATCTTTCGGCTCGGCGACCGATGCGACGAGGGTGATCGTCTTCACGAGCCGGGCAGTCGCGCTCGGACTGGCGTGCGCCGTGGCGAGCGTGCCCGTGGCCGTCACGCCCGAGCCGGTCGGGGATGCGGTCGGACTGGGCGGGGTCGGGAAGAAGTTGCAGGTGGCGACGAGCAAGGCCACGACAGCGACAAAGGCCGCCGCGATGAGAACCGAGCGCGCTGGGAGGTTCTTGCGGTCATTGGGGCGGTGCGCGCCCGCGAACGACGGCGGGACCTTCGACTGAGTCTTCATGGTGTCGCGATTGTAGGGACGCTGCGACTCACTCGGTGGCACTGCCGCCCTCCCGGCGGCGCAGCGGCTCGTCTTGGGGCGAGACTTGCTTCGCAGAATAGGATGACGAGGCTAGGAGACAGAATTGGGCTCTCACATCGAACCGAGCGACGAGCGAGTCGAGGTGGCACACGGGCTCGAGCTGTGCGTTCTCCGTTGGGCCCCGGCTGACGGCGACCTCGACGCTGCCGGCGCGAAGGCGGCCTCCGGCGCGAAGGCCGCGCCGTTCCTGCTGGTCCACGGCCTCGCGTCCAACGCACGGCTCTGGGACGGAGTGGGGCGGCGGCTCGCCGCCGCCGGTCGTGTCGCGGTGGCGGTCGATCTCCGCGGCCACGGCCACTCCGACAAACCGGATGACGGCTACGACTTCGCCCGTGTCTCGGAAGACCTGCGAGCCCTCATCGCCGCGCTGGGCCCCGACTTCGCCAAACCAATCGTCGCCGGTCAGTCGTGGGGCGGTAGCGTCGTCCTGGATTTCGCGGTTCGCCATCCGGACCTGACGCGCGGCATCGTTCTCGTGGACGGCGGCCTGACCGACCTGCGCGACGCCTTCCCGACGTGGGAGATCTGCTGGGATCGCCTGGCGCCGCCTCCGCTCGTCGGAATGCCCCTGTCCGCGGTGGAGGGCTACTTCCGGACCAACCACGCCGACTGGCCGGAGGAAGGGTTCCAGGGTTCGCTGGGGAACTTCGAGATTCGGCCCGATCGAACCATCGCGCCATGGCTCTCCCGAGAGCACCACAAGGCCATCCTCGAAGCGATGTGGGGCCAGCGCACTGCCGATCTCTGGCGTTCGCTTCGGGTGCCGGCGCTGGTCGTTCCGGTGGATGGCGGCGAGGGCGACTGGACCGCGGCAAAGCGGGCCGGCGTCGAAGCGGCACAAGCCGCGGCTGTGGTCAGCGGCGCGCCCGTCCGGGTTCACTGGTTCAAGGGCGACCATGACATCCACGCCCAGCATCCGGCCGAGCTGACGGAAGCGATCCTGGCCGCCGAGCGTGAGGGGTTCTTCTCGGGGGCGGAGACCGCGCCACCGGCAGCGGCAGACGCGGCGACGTGAGCGGCCTGCCCCGCATCCTCACGATCATGGGATCGGGCGAGACGACGCCGACGATGGCCCGTGTCCACCGGGCCGTTCTCGACAGGCTCGGCGAACGTCCGGTTCCGGCCGTCGTGATCGACACTCCCTACGGTTTCCAGGAGAACGCCGACGACATCAGCGAGCGGAC
This sequence comes from Chloroflexota bacterium, assembly GCA_003141455.1. Lineage (GTDB taxonomy): Bacteria > Chloroflexota > Limnocylindria > Limnocylindrales > CSP1-4 > Fen-1039. The sequence continues at coordinate 46,485 of PLMA01000032.1, forward strand.
CCTGGACTACTTCCGCACCAGCGTCGGGGCGCCGTTCGCGGTCGCGTCGTTCCGGTCGGCCGACGCGGACCCACTGACGCGGGAGACGGCGGTGACCCGGATCCGCGAGGCCCGCCTGGTCTTCGCGGGCCCCGGCAGCCCGTCCTATGCGCTGCGTCAATGGTCGGGCTCGGAGATACCGCGGCTGCTGGCGCGCAAGCTGGAGGAAGGCGGTGCCGTGACGATGGCCAGCGCGGCGGCGCTGACTCTCGGCCGCTTCACGATCCCCGTGTACGAGATCTACAAGGTTGGAGAGGCGCCGCGCTGGCTGCCGGGCCTGGATCTGCTGACGCCGCTGGGCCTGCCGGTGGCGGTCGTGCCCCACTACGACAACGCCGAGGGCGGCAACCACGACACGCGCTTCTGCTACCTGGGGGAGCGGCGCCTGCGAGTCCTGGAAGCGGAGCTGCCCGAGGGCGTCTTCATCCTGGGCGTCGACGGGCACACCGCGCTGGTGCTGGACGTGGACGCCGGGACGGCCTCGGTGCTCGGTTTGGGTACGGTCACGGTCCGTAGGAACGGCCGCAGCACGGTCTTCGCGGCCGGGTCGGAGCTGCTCATCGCCGACTTGATCGGCGCGGCTTCGCAGACCGGATCGGCGAGCGCTACGGGCGGCACTGACGCCTCACCCGTGGCTAGCCAGGTCGAGGAATCGCAGCCCCGCCTGCTTCGCGAAGAAGTGGCGGAGCTCGAGCGTGTCTTCAACGCCTCTCTCGAAGAGTGCGACGCCCAGGCCGCGGTTCGGGCGATTCTGGCCCTGGAGGAGACGATCCAGGCCTGGGCCGGGGACACTGACCAATCCGACGCCCTGGCCACGGCACGGTCCACGCTCCGGGGCGCCGTCGTGTGCCTGGGAGAGATGGCCGTGGAAGGCTTGCACGATCCCGCCGAGCTGGTAGGCCCGTTCGTGGATGCGCTGCTGACCGAGCGCGTGCGCGCTCGCGATGCCCGAGACTGGGCTCCCGCGGACGCCATTCGCGATCGGTTGCTGGCGGCCGGCGTCGAGCTCCACGACACCCCGGACGGCACCACCTGGGAGTTGCGACCGGCGGCGCCGGTCTCCTGACGCCGTAACCGTTCGGCGGCGGCCCGACGGGCTACCATTAGCTCCCGTGACCGTTGCCCCCAACGACTTCGTCCACCTGCATCTCCACTCCGAGTTCAGCCTGTTGGACGGGCTCGGCCGCGTCAACGACCTTGCCGAGCAGGGCTCCAAGCTCGGGTTCGACGCCATGGCCATCACCGACCACGGGGCGCTGTACGGGGCCGTGGCTTTCGTCCGGGCGATGGAGGGAAAGGGGATCAAGCCGATCGTCGGCGTCGAGACGTACGTCGCCCGGCGGAGCATGCTCGACAAGGAAGGCAAGGCCGACAGCCAGCCCTTCCACCTGGTCCTGCTGGCGGAGAACTGGGAGGGCTACCAGAACCTCTGCCGCCTCGTCACCGACGCGCACCTCGACGGCTACTACTACAAGCCCCGGATCGACCGCGAGCATCTGGCGAAGCATTCGAAAGGCCTGATCGGACTATCCGCCTGTCTGGGCGGAGAGATCCCCAAGGCTCTCGAGGTGGACGACTGGGAGTCGGCGCGCCGCCTTGCGGGCGAGTACCGCGACATCTTCGGAGCGGACCGCTTCTTCCTGGAGCTCCAGGATCACGGCCTTCCGGCCCAGCACCGTCTCAACGAACAGCTCCTGCGCCTCGGCCCGGAAGTGGGTCTGCAGCACGTCGTGACCAACGACCTGCACTACGTCCGCCGTCAGCAGGCGGAAGCCCACGACGTGCTGCTCTGCGTGGGCACCGGCAGCAACCTCGACACGCCGGGACGGCTGCGCTTCGAATCGAACGAGTTCTACCTGAAGTCGGCCTCCGAGATGGCGGCTCTCTTCCCCGACAACCTCGAGGCCATCCGGCGAACCCGGGCAATCGCCGAGATGGTCGAGATGAAGCTCCCCTTCGGCCAGTTCCGGATCCCGAGCTTTCCCGTGCCCGAGGGCGAGACCATCGAGTCGTGGCTGCGCAAGGAATGCCAGGCCGGCCTGGGGCGCCGCTACGGCACCGTCACGCCGGAGCTCCAAGCCCGGCTGGACTACGAGCTGGACGTCATCTGCCGCATGGGCTACGCCGGCTACTTCCTGATCGTGGCCGATTTCACCGCATTCGCCCGCGAGCAGCGCATCGCCATTACCGTCCGCGGTTCGGCGCCCGGCAGCATCGTCACGTACACCCTCGGCATTACGCCCGTGGACCCGATCTACTACCAGCTTCCCTTCGAGCGGTTCCTCAACCCGGACCGCGTGACGATGCCCGATATCGACGTCGACTTCGAGGACGGCAGGCGCGAGGAAGTCATCAACTACGTCAGCCGCAAGTACGGCGAGGACCACGTCGCCCAGATCATCACCTTCGGCACGATGCTGGCCCGGGCGGCAATTCGCGACGTGTCGCGGGTCGTGGGCATGACCTACGGCGAGGGCGACCGCATCGCCAAGGCCGTGCCCAACCAGCTCGGCATCACCCTCGACGAAGCGATCAAGACCAGTCCGGCCCTCAAGGAGATGTACGAGAAGGAGCCGCCGGTCCATCGCGTCATCGAGTTCGCCAAACACCTGGAGGGGGTCGCCAGGAACGCGTCCACGCACGCGGCCGGCGTCGTGATCTCGCGAGAGCCGTTGACCGAGCTGATGCCGCTCCAGCGAGCCACGAACTCGGACGGGGTCATGACCCAATACGAGATGCACGGCGTCGAGGCCCTGGGGTTGCTCAAGTTCGACTTCCTGGGCCTCTCGAACCTGACCATCCTGCGCCAGGCGGTCGACCTGATCCGGGAGCACCGGGGCGAGGAGATCGACCTGGAGCGGATTCCGCTCGATGACCGCAAGACCTTTGAGCTGCTGGCATCGGGCGAGACGACCGGCGTGTTCCAGCTCGAGTCCGCGGGGATGCGGCGCTACATCCGCGAGCTTCGCCCCTCCACCGTCTTCGACCTGGCGGCCATGGTGGCGCTCTACCGGCCCGGCCCCATGGACAACATTCCGGCCTACATCCGGCGCAAGCACGGCGAAGAGAAGGTCACGTACCTCCACCCGCTCCTGGAGCCGTACCTCAATCGAACCTACGGCGTCTTCGTCTACCAGGAAGACATCATGTCCGCCTCGACGGCCCTGGCCGGATTCACTGGCCCGGAAGCGGACATGCTCGGCTACGCCATCCGGAAGAAGAAGGCCGCTCTCATGCGCGAGATGCGCGAGAAGTTCGTGCGCCAGGCGGCCGAACGAGGGGTAAGGCCTTCCGTGATCGACGCCGTCTTCGCCGCCTTCCAGCCGTTCGAGCGCTACGGCTTCAACAAGGCCCACGCCACCTGCTATGGGCTCATCGCCTATCAGACGGCGTATCTGAAGGCGAACTACACCGTCGACTACATGACCAGCGTCCTGACCGCGTTCCGCGACAACGAAGAGAAGGTCGCCGCCGCGGTGGCCGAGTGCCGACGTCTGGGGATCGAGGTCAGGCCGCCGGACATCCACCGGTCGCTCGTCGAGTTCACCGTCGAGGACGACGCGATCAGATTCGGGTTGCTGGCGATCAAGAACGTCGGCGAGGGGGCGATCGAGTCGATCATCGCGGCCCGGCAGGCCGGAGGCGACTTCCACTCTCTGGCGGACTTCTGCTCCCGGGTCGACCTCCGGCTCGCCAACAAGCGGGTACTCGAATCGCTCATCAAGGTCGGGGCGATGAGCCGGTTCGGGCACGCCGCCCAGCTGCTCCAAGCCCTGGACGACGCCATCGCGGCCGGAGGGGCGGCCCAGCGCGACCGAACCACCGGGCAGACGGCCCTCTTCGACCTCGGCTCGTCGCCGGAAGCGCTCGACAGGCCACTGCCGCAGGTTCCGGAGGCCCTCTCGCAGGAGCGGCTCCGCTGGGAGAAGGAGCTGCTCGGGCTGTACCTGTCCGAGCATCCGCTGGGAGCGATCTCAGAGCAGCTGGCGCGGTACGTCACGGCGTATTCGGGCGACCTCAAGGACGAGTCGCTGGACGGCCAGAGGGTCGTGATGGGCGGCATCGTCACAGGGCTGCGGACCGTGATCACACGGAACAAGGAGACGATGGCCGTCGCCGCGCTAGAGGATCTGCAGGGGACCCTCGAGGTCGTCGTCTTCCCACGGATGTATGCCACCGCGGGCGGGACGTTCGCCGAAGGAGCGATTCTGCTAGTAGCGGGCCGCGTCGATCATCGGGGTGAGGAGGCGTCGCTCCTCGCCGACGCCGTGTGGGTCTGGGAAGAGGCGGCCGCCCGCGGCCCGGAGGCGATTTCCCAGGAAGTGGCGGCCGGGGATCGACGGGGCGGATCGGGCCGGCGCTTCGGCGGTGGCTTCGGCAACGACGGCGGCGCCGGCAATGGCAACGGCAACGGATACCCCAGGTCGCCGGCGCCGGCGACCGTGCCCGCCAACCCGGTCGCGGCTTCGCTCGCTCCAGCTTCCGCGGCAAGGCCTGCGCCCGCGGTTCGAGTCTCGCCGTTGCGGGGTGGGGGAGTCACGGCCCTGCCGCCCCGCACGCCGCCCGGCACCGAGCGGGCCTCCGGCCCGCCGGCCTCCCGCCCGGTATCCGCGTCCCCGGCCGGGCCTGCGCACCTGCCCGGCGAGCCACTTTCGTCCGTGCCTGCCCCGGCCGACCTCGCCTCTCTAGCCCCGGATCGCGAGGAGCCGCCACTCCCCGAAGAAGCACGAGCCGTTGCGGCCCGTGCTTCCGTGGCGCCGACCGTTCCCCTCGAGGCGCCGGACTCCGGCATCCTGAACGTGCGCTTCACGCGCGGCGCCGATACGGGTCGCATCGTGGTCGCCATGGAGGAACTGAGAGCCATGCTGAAGGAACGGCCCGGGGCCACCCGCGTCGTCTTCCACATCCCCCAGCAAGGCGGTGGCACTCTGCCGCTGGAAGTGCGGGGCGGCGTCGCCTACGACGCCGAGCTGATGGCCGAGGCGAGGCGCCGCCTTGGGGAAGGCCTCGTCCGTCTCGATCTCTCGGCCGGAGCGGGGCCTGCATGAGCGCCGGCGTTGGCGAGGCCCACGGCTCGTCGGCCCCCGGGGGGAACCCGTACCTGACCCTGCAGCAGGAGATCCGGGGCCGCGGCGCGCCAGAGAGCCGACTCCTCTTCGCGGTCGCTGTTGCGGGGCCGCTCCTCTTCCTGGCAATCGGTCTCCTGGCGGGCGTGCACGGAGCGGTCGTCGCGCTCCTCGTCCTGCTGCCCACGCCGGCGTTGGGCGTGGCCCTCGGTTTGAGTCGCCGCGCCGTATGGCCTGCCCTCGACGTGCTCTCGTGGCTGGACCGGCAGGCGGCGGACGACTGGCGCCGAGAGGTGGGAGGGTCGGCGCCGCGCAACGCCTCCGCGGCTCGGGCCTGGCTGGAGATCCACCGCGCGGGATCGGGCCCGGAATGGGCGAGGGCGACCGCTCTGGTTCTGGCGGGTCGGATTCCTGCGGCCCGTCAAGCGATCTCGGCAATGACGCTCGACACCCCCGAGGATCGTCGCAGGCGCCTCGAGCTGGAGCTGGTCGTAGCTGCCGGCGAGGGTCTGCCGATCCACACGGCGGCCGTCGAGGCCTCCATCCGCGAAGACCCCGATCTGGCGCCCGCGGAGGTGGCCGTGCACCTGGCCTATCACCGAGCACTGGCGGAGGTTGAAGGCGGCCGCCTTGGCCTGCCTCCGCTGCTGGCTGCCCGCGCCTCGCTCGGCCGTTTGCCATCCGACCTCGCCTGGCGGATGTGGCTGTTTCGGTTCCAGTATGCCGTCGCCTCTCTCCTCATCGGCACCTGGCTGCTGGTGACGGTTCTGGTCGGGCTCGCGACCTCAGGCGGAGTCGTCTGGTTCTGAACGCAAACCGTCGGCGTGGTCGCCCGTCCGAGCCGGGGTTAAGGGTTCTTATGGGCTAGGCGTAACGTCCCGACACCCGCCGGGCGTCTCTGGGACGGCCGCCTCGGCTGAGATCATGCAGAATGGGCACGGTCAGACGTGCCACGACGTACGTCGGACAGGCCGCCAGGACGGCAAGGGAGAGATCAAGCGCATGAAGGTCCCGTCGCCACTTCGAACGCCTGTCGGAGCGGCTCTGCTGTCGGCGCTGTTCCCCGGGCTGGGCCAGGCCGCCGCCGGCAAGCCCGGCCGAGGGGCGATAGTCGCCATTCCGGCGCTGGCGGTCCTGGGCGCTTTGGGCTTCATCTTGCTCTTCTACCGGCGCGATCTCCTCGACTCTGCGTTCAACCAAGCATGGTTGACCAGCCTGCTGCTCCTGGACCTCGTGGCCCTCGTCTACCACCTGTGGGCGGTCGCAGACTCGTACCTGCTGGCCGGCAGGGGGGAGGAAGTGCAGCCGGGAAGGCGCCGCCGGACGACGCCGTCTCCTCGGAAGTGGGGTGCCACGATCGGCGTCGCGATCATCGTTTCGGGGACGGTCGCAGTCCACGCCGGCGTCGCCAGCGTCGACATGCAGTGGCAGGGCGGCGTCCAATGCGTCAAGGACTTGGGGTGTGGGATACCGACATTCGCGCCCGGCCAGACCGTCGGCCTCGACACGAACGACCCCAACGTTTCGGTCGTCGATCCAAGCGGGTCAGGGGGTATCGCGTCGGCCAGCAGCTCGGCCAGCCCCTCGATAGGCCCGGCTGGAACCATCGATATCAGCCAGCTCCGCAGCTTCCAGCCGTCGGACCAAGCCACGACCTGGGCCGACGACGGGCAGTTCAACGTCCTGTTGCTGGGAGTCGACTTCGAGCCCGGAAGCCGCGCCCAGGGCCTCAGGCCGGACACGATGATCGTGCTCCACGTCGACATCAAATCGGGCAGAGCGTCGATGATCAGCGTGCCGCGGAACACGATGTGCGTCCCTCTGCCCCAGGCGATCGCGGTGCACTATGCCAAGAGCGTCAACAACTGCCCGGGCAATACATGGCCCTACATGCTCAACTGGCTCGCCGGAGAAGCCGGGTGGGGGGTTGTCACTGGGGTCAGCGCAATCAACAACTTCCCGTTCTACCAGTCCCCGACGGCCGGTCAGGCCAACGATCCCATGGCCATTCCGCGGGGCGTCGAGGCCACGATGGAGGCAGTCTCGACGCTGACCGGACTGACCATCGACGGCTACGTCATGATCAACATCTCGGGGCTGGTCACGTTGATCGACGACCTGGGTGGAATCACCATCAACGTTCCAACCAAGGTCTACGACATGCCTTGTGGACCGGCCGGAACATGGGAGTCGAAGCACAGGGTCTGCGCCGTGAGCCCGCCTCACGACGGATATCAGGTTCCGCCTGACACGGCCGACGTGATCGACCGCATGAAAGCCGATGCCGCCCAGTCCGGTGGCAAGCAGACCATCACCTGGAGCGGGGGGACGACCGCGGGCGGAACGGACATTGCTTTCACCATCCTGCCCGGCACGCAGCACATGGACGGGCAGTGGGCGCTTGCATACGCGCGTACTCGCATCTACACCACGGACTACGATCGCAGCCTGCGCCAGCAGCTCGTCCTGAAGTCCCTCCGCGGCTCGATCACCAACCTTTGCGCCCTGCTGCCGCGGGTCACCTCGCTCATCAAAGACATGAGCATGTTCAAGACCGATCTGCCGCTGACAGACATCTCGAAATGGGCGGGCATGGCGCAGAAGATCGTCGGCGGGAACGTCAAGAGCATCAACCTCGATCCGACGACGCTCGGTAACCCCGGCGTCACGTACATCAACCAGACGACGTGGGCCAAGGCCAAAGACATCGTGGCCCATTCCCTCGACGGCGTCCCCGCAGCTGCGCCCAGCGGCGGCAGCGGCGGCGGAGGCGGTGGCGGCGGATTCGGCTGCTAGGCGCCGATTCGGGATAAGGCGGGATCGCCGCGCCGCACCGCGTTGCGCCGCGTGCCATGGCGCGGCCTCGGGGGATGTGGTGCCGACGGCGGGAGTTGAACCCGCATGACCTCACGGCCACTCGATTTTGAGTCGAGCGCGTATGCCAGTTCCGCCACGTCGGCACGGCCCGGCGGGCATCGTACAGCCTGGCGGCCCGGCGCGGTCGGACGAGACGCGCCGGCGTAACCCCAGGGGCGGGCCGGCCGCCGTCTACCCCGTGCTATCCTCGCGCCGCCGCCGCTCAATCCGCGCGGCCGCCTGGCGAGGCGTTTCCGAACGAGAGAGGCGCTGGCGGACGAGTCGTGACCGATTCGAGGGCAGCAGGGAATCCCGGCGCGGAGACAGAGGGCCAGGGTATCGACAGGGCCCTGGTGGAAGAGGCGCTGCGCGGCCGGCTCGACGCCTTCAACCAGCTCGTGGCACGTCACCAGGACCATCTCTTCGCCCAGGTCTACCGCCTCGTGCCGGACCGCGACCAGGCCGCCGACGCCGTACAGGAGGCGTTCTTCAGCGCCTACCGGAATCTGGAGTCGTTCCGGGGCGGCAACGTCCGAAGCTGGCTGGGCAGGATCGCCGTCAATGCCGCCATGGACATCCAGCGGGCTCGGCGCCGCCGGCCGGCCCAACCCTACCCGGAGTTCGAGGACGATAGCTGGCAGCCACCGGCCGGGACGGAGGCCGAACCGGAAAGCCAGGCTCTCGCCATCGAGCGCTCCAGGGCCCTGGCCCAGGCCCTGGATTCGCTGCCCTTCGAGCAGCGCAACTGCATCGTCCTGTTCGACGTGGATGGCTATGACTACGCGGAGATCGCGGGGATCATGCGAGTCTCGATCGGGACTGTGAAGTCGCGCATTCACCGCGGGCGTCTCGCGCTGCGGCACGCCCTGGCCCCGGATCGGGAACTGTTCCGTGGCTGAGATCGTCTGAGGATCGTGATGCCAAACGCCGCTGCCGCCGACCACGCCACGCACGACGAGCTGCTGATCGCCCGCCTCTACGGCGACGACGTAGACGATCGTGAACGGGCTCGTGCCCTGGAGCTGGTGGCCGGCTGCGATGAGTGCTCCGCCCTGTACGCCGACCTCGGCGCGATCGCGAAAGCCACCGCGGCGCTGCCCGTCCAGTCCCGGCCTCGCGGCTTCGCCCTGACCGAGGATGACGCCGCCAGACTGCGCCCGCGCCGTGGAGTCCGGGCGCGACTCCTGGCGATCGGCAGGAGACGATCGTTTGGCGGTGCCCTCGTGGCCCTGGGCTTCTCGGGCCTGGTCTTGACCAGCGCGCTATCGATGCTCGGAACGGCGCCGACGTTGATGTCATCCAATGCGCGCAATGCCGCCGCGCCGGCGGTCGGTGCCGCGTCGTCCAATGCCTACTCTCAGGGGGGCGTCGCGATCCCGGAGCCGGCGGCCACGCCTGCTCCGGACAAGGCGATCGGGTCCACCGGCCCGACGGCGAGCGGAATCCCGGGCGGCGAGGTGGCCTCCTCTTCCGCCGTCCCGTCAACGCCGGCGCTCGCGCCGCAACCGTCGACCGCTCTCGACCAGACCACGCCGACCGAGGCTCCGGCTGTAGCAGCGGGCGGCACTGCCGGCGAACCCACTCCGGGCTCGCCTCCCGTCGCGCCGTGGAACGCGACGCCGTCGCAGCCCGGGTCGGACTGGACGCCGCTCGTTCTCGCCGGATCGGCCATCGTCCTGGTGCTGGGGCTCGCGGCGTTGCTCGGGCCGATCATCTTGCGGCGGTCACGGGGCCGAGCGCGCCGCTAGCCGCGAACGGGCCGCGGGTACACTTGAGTCGATCGGCAGACGATCGGCAGCCATCCGGCCGCCAGCCGATGCGCGCGCCCGCTGCCGGCGCCGGTTCGTTCGAGGCCCGCATGACCCGACTGATGCTGCTCGACAGCAACGGCCTCATCTACCGCGGCTACCACGCCCTTCCGCCCCTGACGACGAGCAAGGGCGAGCTGGTCAACGCCGTCTTCGGGTTCTGCAGCATCCTGTTGCGCGGCATCCAGGACGTCCGGCCGGAGTACGTGGCGGCGTGCTTCGACCTCCCCGGCCCCACGTTCCGGCACGAGCAATACGCCGCATACAAGGCCACTCGCGCGCCGATGCCCGACGACCTGCGCTCGCAGTTCCCGAAGGTCCGCGAGGTGGTCGCCGCGCTGCGGATTCCCGTCTACGAGCTGGCCGGTTTCGAGGCGGACGACGTGATCGGCACGATCACCCGCGACATGGACACCCAGGGCATCGAGACGACGGTCGTCACCGGCGACCTGGACATGCTCCAGATCGTGACCGAGCACACCCGTCTGATGACGACGCGCCAGGGCGTCGACTCCACGATCTACTACGACCCGGCGAAGATCTGGGAGCGGTTCGAGCTGCGGCCGGNNGACCCGACCGACAACATCCCCGGCATCCCCGGAGTGGGGGAGAAGACCGCCGCCAAACTCGTCGGGCAGTTCGGCTCGCTCGAAGCGATCTACGATCGGCTCGACGAGGTCAAGCCCGACAAGCTGCGCGAGAAGCTCGTCGAGGCGCGGGAGCAGGTCTTCGGGAGCCGCGAGCTGGCCCGAATAGTCCGAGACCTGCCGATCTCGCTGGACCTGGAGGCGGCCCGACTCTCCGACTACGACCGCGCCGAGGTGGTCCGGCTCTTCCGCGAGTTCGAGTTCCGGACGCTGATCGATCGCCTGCCGCCGCTGACGGGCGAGTCGGCGGTCGATGCGGCCGAGGCGCTCCGCTCGGTGCAGGGCAGCGTTCCGGCGGCACGCGTGCCGGGGGAACCGCCGCGGTCCGGGGTCGCGGGCGGGCCGCCATATCGCGAGGGACGCCGCCCCCTTGTAGGTGATGGCGGCGAACTGCAACTCACGATGGACTTCGGGTCGACGGGACTCGCCGCCCCCGCCCTCGCCTCAGCGCTGCTCCCAGCCGCGGAGCGCAGACGCGTCGTCCCCGTCGCGGACGGGCCGGTGGATCTGGCCGCGGCGCTGCGAGCCGCGGTGGCGGACCCGACGCTCATGGACCGCTTCGAGGCCACGGACGACGACGCGGCCGAGGCATCGCGCTGGCTCGCCGGTCGCGCCGAGGCAGGCGCGGCCCTGCTGATGGACGATCCCCGCCCCCTGCACGGCATGCCGGTGGCCCTGGCCCTGGCGGGATCGGACGGTCGCGTGCTGGTGGCGGAAGGCCACGAGGCGGTGGGACGACTGGGGAACCTTCTCCTCGAATCCGGGGCGCGCGTCGTGGGCCACGAGACCAAGCCACTCGTCGTGGCGAACATCGCCGGCGGCGCCACGAAGCCGCTGCCCGTCGTGTTCGACACGCAGATCGCGGCCTACCTGCTCAATGCCTCGCTGCGCAGCCAGACCATTGCCGACGTCGCCCACGAGCGACTGGACGTGACGCTGCCGCCCGCCGGAGACGTGCCGCCGGCCGTTCGGATCGGGCTCGACGCGCTGGCCGCGCTGGCGGTGCGGGAGCCACTTGAGAAGGCGCTCGTCGAATCCGGCCTGGACCGCCTCTTCCGCGAGATCGAGATGCCGCTCATTTCCGTCCTGGCGGAGATGGAGGTCGCCGGCGTGGCGATCGACCGCGATGCGCTCTCGAAACTCGACGTCGAGTTCGGCGCCGAGATGGCCCGGCTGGAGTCTGAGATCTATGTCGACGTCGGCCACGAGTTCAATCTCGGCTCGCCCAAGCAGCTCGAGCAGATCCTGTTCTACGAGCTGAACCTGCCCAAGGGCAAGAGGACGAAGACCGGCTACTCGACCGACGCATCGGTCCTGGAAGAGCTCAAGCCGGCGCATCCGATGATCGGCAAGCTGCTCGACTGGCGGCTCTACTCGAAGCTGCGCTCGACCTACATCGAAGCCCTGCCCGCGCTGGTCTCCGAGCGCGACGGACGCCTGCACACCACTTTTCATCAGGCCGTCGCCGCAACCGGGCGCCTCTCCTCGTCCGATCCGAACCTCCAGAACATCCCGATCCGTTCGGACCTGGGCCGCCGCATTCGCCGCGCCTTCGTGGCGGGTTCACCCGAGGTCACGCTCGTCGCGGCCGACTATTCGCAGATCGAGCTGCGCATCATCGCCCACGTAAGCGGGGACGAGCATCTCCGCGACGCCTTCGCTCGCGGCGCCGACATCCATCGCGAGACCGCCGCCCTCGTCCTCCACAAGGCCCCGGAAGACGTGACTCACGACGAGCGCTCGATGGCCAAGATGGTCAACTTCGGCCTCGCCTACGGCATGAGCGACTTCGGGTTGTCGTCGCGCGCCGGCATCTCACGCGCGGAGGCGAAGGCGTTCATCGACAACTACTTCGCCACGTACAGCGGCATCAGCTACTACATGCTCCACATCAAGGAGCTGGCACGGCAGCAGGGCTGGGTCTCGACTCTACTGGGCCGCCGGCGCTCCATCCCCGAGCTGCGCATGTCAAACCCGGCTCTGCGCGGGGCGGGGGAGCGGATGGCGATCAACATGCCGATCCAGGGCACGGCCGCGGACATCATCAAGATCGCCATGATCCGGCTGCCGGAGAAGCTGAGGGCGGCGCGGGTCGACGGGCGACCGCTCAAGGCTCGTGTCTTGCTCCAAGTCCACGACGAGCTGGTGCTGGAGGTGCCGCGCGACGAGGTGGACGCGGTCGTGCCGATCGTCCGCGAGACGATGGAGAGTGCGCTCAAGCTGGACGTGCCGCTCACCGTCGACATCAAGGTGGGCGACGACTGGGAGTCCATGAAGCCGCTCACTCGCGAGGATGCGATCTACGCGGAGCTCGGCGAGGCCCCGGCCGAGGTGGTGGCGGGGTAGTCGCCCGGAGGGCACTCCCGGACCAGGCTGGCAGGCGACCGCAGACGCCGACGTGCGCCGCGGCGGGTTGCCAGGGTTGGGGAGTTACGGGTGACGCCGGCGCACGCCGAGGGCGCGATCCGCCGGGTTTGCCGCCGGGCAGACGCGAGGTCGGCCGAGGCGGGCGCTACGGCCTACCAGTTGCGGATGTGGTCGTGCTCGGACGGACGGGAGTCGCCGCCGCAAACGATTGCGAGGACACCCACGAAGGCGGTGGCCAGCGAGAAGATGATCAGTTCCATGCCACTACCGTAGCCTGGGGGCTTGATTAGAGCAAGTCGATGTTGTTCAATTACCGATTATGGCAACTGATCACTTGGCCGACGTCGAATTCCGTCACCTGCTGAGCTTTCGCGCCGTAGCTCAGTCCGGCTCGTTCCACGAAGCGGCGGATATGCTCGAGTACACCCAGTCCGCGGTCAGCCAGCATGTGGCCGCCCTGGAGGCTCTCCTCGGCGTGCGGCTGCTCGATCGGGCGAGGGGCCGGCGCACCGTCCAGCTGACGGAGGCTGGGGCGCTGCTCCTTCGCCACGTCGACGCGATCGTGGCCCGGATGCAGGCGGCGCGCGCCGATCTGCGGGCGTACGCGGAGGGTGCGACGGGGATGCTCCGCGTCGGCACGTATCAGAGCGTTGGGGCTCGGATTCTGCCGACCACGCTTGGCATCTTCACCGCATCGTGGCCGCAGGTCGAAGTGCGCCTGATGGAGACCAACAGCGACGACGGCCTGCTCGACCTGGTGGAGTCGGGCGATCTCGATCTGTCTTTCGCCGTGTACCCGCTCTCCGACGGCCCCTTCGAGGGTGTCGAACTCTTCCGCGACCCGTACGTGCTGGTGGTCCAGGACAACTCGCCGCTTGTAGGCCTGGATCGCGCCGCGACGGCCCGCGAGATTGCCGCTCTTCCGCTGATCGGTTTCCGCCACTGCCGGAGCACCAGCGCGGCAGAGGCCTACCTCCGCGCCAACGGCGGCGATCCCCATTGGGTGTTCCGCTCGGACGACAACACCACCGTCCAGGCGCTGGTCGTCGCCGGCATCGGCGTGGCGCTCGTGCCGCGGCTAACTGTCGACGAAACCGATCCCCGATGCGTCGTCATACCGACGGAGGTTCCCCCGCGTGTCCTGACCCTGGCCTGGCACCGCGACCGATACCGTTCCCAGGCACAGATGGCGTTCGTGGAGCTGGCCCGCGAGGTCTGCCAGGATCTTCAGCAGAAGGTGGCGCCGACACTGGCCTGAGCGCGGGGGAGCGGTGGCGGGCCGGGATGGTGGCGCGGACCCGGGCGGCAGAGCGGCCCCGGCGGTGGCGCGAGCCCTGGGCGGTAGCGCAGCTCTGGCCGCCCGAGCGGCCCCGGGCGGTGGCGCGAGCCCACGGCGGTAGACACGCTCGCGCGGCAGCCAATCCGGGCTGACAGAATCGCCGTTTACCAGTGGTGGTAGTACTAAGTTGAGGGGACCAGTCAAGCGGTGCGGTTGCGCCCTGGCTCGGGCAGCTGAGCCAACCAGAGTTAGCCGCCAGAGGCTAACAGGGGAAGCCCAGTCGCTGCCATGAGCTACCGTGGCGGGCCATTCGCTGTTTAGCACCACCGCCACTGGTATAGCGGAGAAACGCGCCTGACACGGCGGTTCGCGGCGCTCCCTCCCGACCTCCGGTCGGTCGCCACGTCTCGACACGCCCGGCACCCGAAGCCGTGCGCCGCTACGCTCTTAGGAGAATGCCCGAGCTGCCAGAAGTCGAGACGATAGCCCGCGACCTGCGCGGGCTGGTGACCGGCGCCCGAATCGCCGGGGCCAGCTCCAACTGGCCGCCGACGCTGCGCAGCCACGAGCCCGCAGCCTTCGAGGCGGCGATCTCCGGGCGCGAGATCGTGGGCGTGGGCCGGCGCGGGAAGCAGCTCCTTGTGTGGCTGGGGCCCGCGCCGGCGGTGCCGGTTGCGGCTGCGGTTGCCGCGGCCCCCACGGTACCCGCGGCATCCGCGGCACCGACGGCCCCGGCCGCGGAAGAGACCGCTGTCCTGACGATCCATCTCAAGATGACCGGCCAGCTCTTCGTCGTGGAGGCCGGCTCTCCGCAGGACCGCCACGTCCACCTCGTCTTGAGCCTGGCCGACGGCCGGGAGCTGCGGTTCCGCGACATGCGCAAGTTCGGGCGGATCGGGCTGTACCGGCGCGATGAGGCGACGGGCGAGCCGGTCCGCGGCGAGGCCCCGGGCGTTCTGGCAACCGGCGCGGAGCCACTCTCTGACGAGTTCACCGCGCGGCGGCTGCGCGCGCTGCTCGCCCGGCGCCGCGGCCGGCTGAAGACGCTGTTGCTCAACCAGGACTTCCTGGCGGGCGTCGGGAACATCTACGCCGACGAAGCTCTCTGGAGGTCGCGGCTCCACCCGCTCCGCGACGCCTCCACCCTCAAGCCGGACCACGTCACGCGGCTCCACGGGGCGCTCCGTGATGTTCTGGCCGAGGCGGTCGAGAGACGCGGCAGCTCGGTCGACGACTACACCGCACCCGAGGGTGACGGCTCGATGCAGGAGCACCTGCAGGTCTACCAGCGAACCGGCGAACCGTGCCCGCGCTGCGGCCGGCAGATCCACCGGATCGTCGTGGGTGGCCGTTCGACGCACTTCTGCTCGTGGTGCCAGAGGCTGCCGGGCGGCGCCGCCGGGCGCAGGACGGTCGATCGAGCACGTCGGGGCCCGCGCTGGACCGAACTCGACGGCGAGGGTGCGCTCGGCCGGACCAGATCGGAAGAAGAGCGCGTTCGTCGTGTCGCGGCTACGCGCAAGGCGGCGGCCGCCCGTCGAGCGGCCGCCCGGGCCGGAGGCTTCGCCGATGCGGCCGCCGGAGGCGCGGCCGATGAGACCGTCCGAGGGTCCGTCTGATGTCGGTCGTGCGACTCGTCGGAGTCTCCCGCGAGGTCGGCGACCTCGTGATCCTGGATCGCGTGGATGCGGCCGTCGCCGCCGGCGACCGAATCGGTCTCGTGGGACCCAACGGCGCGGGCAAGACGACCCTGCTTCGGCTGGTCTCGGGCCTCGACGAGCCCGACAGGGGCGAGGTCGTCCGCAAGCGCGGCCTGACTATCGCCATGCTGCCGCAGGAGGCGCACGTCGATTCGAGCTTCATCGAGGCGCCGAGCCTCAGGCTGGCAGTTCGAGCGGGCGCCGGTCGGTTGGAGGAGCTGGAGCGAACCCTTCGCCGGCTCGAGCATGACGGGCTGGTGACCGAGCCTGAGTACGAGGCGGCCCAGCACGAGTTCGCGGTCAGGGACGGCTACGCGCTCGACCAGCGGGTCGAGGCTGCGCTCTCGGGCTTGGGCTTTGGGCACGACCAGTGGGACCGGCCGCCGGTGGACATGTCGGGCGGAGAGCAAACCCGCGCCGCGCTGGCCCGGCTTCTCCTCGCCGACCCGGAATTGCTGCTGCTCGACGAGCCGACGAACCACCTCGACCTTGGGGCGCTGGAGTGGCTGGAGGAAGCGCTCGGCCGGCGCCATGGCAGCCTGATCGTGGCCTCGCACGACCGCGCCTTCCTGGACGCCACGGTCACCCGCGTCTGGGAGATGCGCGACCGGCGGTTGACGCCGTTCCGCGGAAGCTACTCGGCCTATGCCCGGCAGCGCGAGGAGCGCGATCTTCGGGCCGCCCAGGAGGCGGAGGACCGGGCGGGCCAGATCGCGCGCGAGCAGGCGCTGATCCAGCTCTACCGACACCAGCGCAAGCACGCCAAGATGCACGAGCACGAGGCTCGTCTCGAGGCTCTGCAGCCGATGGCGAAGCGCCGATCCGACGCGAAGCTCCGACTGCCGACGGGGGCGCTGGCCGGAGGAGCGGGCGCGCGCTCGTACGAGTCGGTGGTCCGAGCGGAGGGGCTCGTCGTCGGCTACGGCGTTCGAGAAGCACGCGACGCCGCCCAACCCGTGCCCGTCGCCCGCGTCCCGTGGCTGGAGCTGCGCCGCGGCGACCGCGTAGGGATCGTGGGCCCCAACGGCGCCGGCAAGACGACGCTCCTGCGTACGATCGCCGGGGAGCTGCACCCGCTCGACGGCGCCCTGGATATCGGTCGCAACGTCCAGCTGAGCTACCTCGCCCAGGTCCGCGATGCGCCGATCCCCGGTGCCACGGTCCTCGACGCGGTGCTGGACGAGCTGCCGCTCAGCCCGGGCGATGCGCGAGGCCACCTGGCTCGCTTCCTCTTCCGCGGCGACGACGTCGAAAAGGAGGTCGCGGCTCTCTCGGGTGGAGAGCGATCGCGTCTCGAACTGGCGCTCCTCTTCCTTCTGCCGGCCAATCTGCTCCTGCTCGACGAACCGACGAACCACCTCGACATCCCGGCGCGCGAGGCCCTGGAGGCCTTCATGGCCGACACCGACGCCACGCTCCTGATCGTCAGCCACGACCGGCGGCTCCTCGAGACGGTCTGCGATTCACTCTGGGTCGTGGACGACGGATTGGCGGTGCCGTTCGAAGGCGGGTATCGCGCCTGGCGGGCGGCGGCGGCGGAGGGCTGGACGGTTGAGGCTGCCGCCCAACGGGAGGCGGGACGCCTTCATGGCGGTCGCGCTCCGGCGTCTGACCCACGGAGGCCGGGGGGAACGGTCGGAGGTCCGAGTCGCAAAGCCGGCGCGCGACCGGGTCGGAGAGCGGCTCCTTCGGTCGTCCCGGGTTCGACCCCGGCGCCCGAACCCTCGGGCGCCCCGCCGCGTCCACCGGTGCCCA
Organism: Chloroflexota bacterium; assembly: GCA_003141455.1. Lineage (GTDB taxonomy): Bacteria > Chloroflexota > Limnocylindria > Limnocylindrales > CSP1-4 > Fen-1039. Next base: position 64,002 of record PLMA01000032.1, read on the forward strand.
AGATGTCCAAGGACGCCTACCGGCGCCGCAAGGTGCAGGTAGACGAGGAGCTGGCCCGCCTCTCCGGGCGCAAGCGGCAGCTGGAGTCGGCCCTGCAGGATCCGGGCGTTCATGGCAACTTTGTGGAGCTGCGTCGCGTGACCGGTGAGCTGGCTACCGTGAACGAGGCCCTCGCCGCCACCGAGGAGGCCTGGCTGGAGTTGGAGGAGGCGGCGCCATGACGGAACTCCGGGGGCGGTCTCGCCACGGGAGTCTCGGGACGCGCTCTCCCGTCATCGGCCTGATCGGGCCCATCGGCTGCGGCAAATCCACCGTCGCCGGCTGGCTGGCCGATCGCGGCGCCGCCGTGGTGGACGCCGATCGGTTGACGCGCCAGCTCATGTCGCCCGGCTCCCCGGTCACCGAGGCCGTCATCGCCCGTTTCGGCGGAGAGTATCGACGCTCCGACGGCTCCCTGGACCGCGCCGCGCTCGGCCGTCTCGTCTTCTCCGATCCAGACCGTCTGGCCGAGCTCGAGTCGATCGTCCATCCCGCCGTCGCATGCCTTGGGGAGGACGAGATTCGGGCCGCCGACGCGACCGGGCCTGTGGTCATCGTCCTCGAGGCGATCAAGCTCGTCGAGGCCGGCCACGCCCCCTGGTGCGACGAGATCTGGCTCGTCATATGCGAGCCGGCGATCCAGTTGGCCCGACTCGCCGGCCGTGGCATGGCCGAGTCAGACGCACGCCAGCGGATCGCCGCCCAGGACGTCTCCCTGCCGTTCTGGCGCTCGGCCGCCACTCGGGCGCTGCGCACCGACGGTTCGCCCGAGGAAACGGAGAGGGCCGTGGACGCCGCCCTGCGCGAGGCGCTGGCCGGGCGCGGCTGAGAGGTCCGCCGGCGGCCCGCCGGCCGGCCCAACCGGAGATTCGAGGGGAGGCGCGTAGAATCGCTCGATGATCGCGTCCCGATCGTCGCGTCGTCGCTGGCTGGCCGCTGGATGTGCGGCCCTGCTTCTGGTCGCCCTTAGCGGCGCGGCGATGATCGCGGGATCGCCCCGCGCGAGTAGCGGTCCGACCGTACTCGGCGGCACCGACATCGCCGTGGGCGACTCGCCAGAGGCGTCGCTGGCGGCACCGGCCACCTCCGCGCCGGCCACAGCCTCCGCCACGACCTCGGTCACGGTCTTGGCCGTGCCGATAGACCCGACCGCCGCGCCTCCGACCGGCCCGACGTTCCAACCGCTCGATCTCTTTGCCACACCCAGCCCGCCTCCAGCCCGCGGCGCCCAGCCGACCGATCCCGCGTTCGCGGCAGATCCCAATCGGCCCATGCCCGCCCAATCGCCGGAGTGGCTGCAGGCAAAGGCAGCCGGTCGCGTCGCCCTGGTGCACGGCAGAGTCCTGTTCCTGGATCCGGACGCCAACCCGCTCGCCAGCCCGACTACGGGAGACGCCATCCCCGCGGCTCGGACGCTGGACACGATCTGGACTCGCTGGGTCGTCGAGCCGCCGGGCTCCGGCACCGACGAGATGGGCAATCGCTTCTCGAACCTGAACTACTGGAACATGTGCAGCCCCGGCGCCACGACGGTAGCCCTCTACTACTGGCAGGCGCTGACAGGCCATCCCAACGTGACCGGCACCGCCGGCTACTTCCTCGAACCGTATGCGGCTGAGGCGGCTGCCTGGCCCAAGCCCGGCCCCGCCGTGGCGATGGCCGCCGACGGCTCTCGTCTCGGTACCTACTGGTCCGGCTCGGACACGGTCAGCGGCTTCACCGCCCACGGTCGCGGCTTTCTCATGTACATGGCCACTCAGACGCAGCCGCCGGCGTGGCAGACATCGGGGATGGTCGTCTACGCCAGGGCCGACGGGACGCCGCTATACCCGACCCGCGGCGGGCCCAGGCCGAACATCGTGACCGCGCTCAACTGGGAAGCCTCCAACAACGACCCCCAGAACTGGATCCAGACCTGGTACACGTCGGTGATCAGACCCGACCCGACTCTCGCCCGCGATCTCACGGTTGCGGTGACCCTGGACGTCGGCCGTGACGGAGTGCCGGTCATCGCCGCCCTGGATACGTTCGATCTGCCGAACTGGCAGAACGGCAGCGCGACGCCGCATATCCGCCACGCGGTTGCGATCGTCGGTTACGACAACGCGGCCAGCCCGCCGACGTTCACCTACATCGACACGTGCGGCCGGGCCTGCAACAACCGGGGCGGCAACACCAACGGGCAGGTCCACGTCATCGCGCAGTCGCAGATGGTGAAGGCGATACAGGACACGGTAGGATCGGGGTTCGTGTGGTAGGCATGGCAGGAGGGATCCAATGACGTCGGCAGACGGTCTCATCAAGCAGCACCGAACGGCAGACGCGACCGTCACCGTCATCGATGGCGGGGCGCCAGTGGCGAACCAGCAGGTCACGGTCGCCCAGCGCAGTCACAAGTTCCTGTTCGGCTGCATCGGCTTCGACATGATCCGGCTGGCGAACGGCGAGCCGGCGGTGCCGCAATCGGGCGCGGGAGGCGGCGTTAGGTCGTTGGGTGAGGCGCCGGCGGCCCAGGTGGAGCGCGTGGCCGGCCTCTGGCTCGAGCTGTTCAACTTCGCCACGCTGCCCTTCTACTGGGGCCGCTTCGAGCGGGAGCGGGGTCATCCCGACACTGTTCGGCTGCGCAAGACAGCCCAGTGGTTCGTCGATCGCGGCGTGCCGGTCAAGGGCCATCCGCTGTGCTGGCACACCTCCCAGCCCGACTGGCTCCTGCCTCTGTCGAACCAGGAGATAGAGACGGCGCAGAGGGCCCGCATCCGGCGTGACGTGACCGACTTTCGCGGCCTGGTCGACACCTGGGACGCCATCAACGAAGCCGTGATCATGCCGATCTTCGACAAGTACGACAACGGCCTGACCCGCATCTGCCTGGCCAACGGCCGGATCGCGACCGTCAAGATGGCGTTCGAGTCGGCTCGCGAGGCGAACCCGTCGGCGACGCTGCTGCTCAACGACTTCGACATGTCGGCGGCGTATGAGTGCCTGATAGAGGGCGTCCTGGAGGCCGGCATCAAGATCGACGTCCTGGGGCTTCAGAGCCACATGCACCAGGGCTACTGGGGCGAGGAGAAGACGCTCCGAATCATCGAGCGCTTCGCGCGCTACGGGCTGCCGATCCACTTCACCGAGAGCACCCTCGTCTCGGGGCATTTGATGCCGCCCGAGGTCGAGGATCTCAACGACTACAAGGTCAGCGAATGGCCGACCACGCCTGATGGCGAGGCTCGCCAGGCCGACCAGATGGTCCGGCACTACAAGACCCTGCTGTCGCATCCGGCGGTGGAGGCCAGCACGTACTGGGGCGTCTCGGACGGCGGCTGGCTCGGTGCACCGTCGGGTCTCGTCCGCCTGGACGGATCGCTCAAGCCCTCGTTCGATGCCATGCGCGGGCTGATCAAGGGCGAGTGGTGGCTGCCGCCGACGAAGATGGCCACAGACGCCGAAGGGCGCCTCCGCTTCAACGGCTTCCTGGGCGACTACGAGGTCTCGGCGGGGGAGCGGAAGGCCGCGTTCCGGCTTGAGAAGAAGGGGCCGGCGGCGGTGGAGGTTCGGCTGGCGGAGTAGCCGCGCGCCATCGACGCTCGTGGACTCCGGGAACCGCGGTGGGCGAGCCGCCGGGGGGATGGTACCGTTCGGGAGCGTCGGTCACCGTCGCACCTCACCTGCTGCCGAGGTATTCAGGCGTGCGTCGGAGATCCGGGCCCGCGAAGCGTGTATCCGCCGCCTGGTCGGCTTCCCACGGCGGCGGCCTGCCCCTCGCAGGGCTCGCGCTGGCCGTGGTCCTGTGGGGGACTAGCTTCGTCGCCATAAAGGCGGCCCTGGTCGGATTCGGGCCACTCGCCGTCGGCGCCGGCCGGATGCTCCTCTCGTCGACCCTGATGCTCGCCCTGTGGCCCCGGATCGACACCCCGGACCGGCGGGCCGGCGACTGGCGGTGGCTCGCCCTCATCGCACTGCTCTATCCGTGCCTCTACTACGTCCTCGAGGGCAACGCGCTCAAACTCACGACCGCCTCCCAGGCCGGGACCGTTTCGGCGCTGGTCCCGCTCCTTGCGGCCGTCGGCGCTCGCGTCTTCCTGAGCGAGCATCTCTCCGGTCGGGCGGTTGCCGGTCTCGCCGCTTCTCTCGTTGGCGTCGTCGTTCTGTCGCTCGGAGCGCCGGCCCAGGCGGCCGCGCCGGCGCCCGCGCTCGGCAACGCGCTGGAAGTCGTGGCGATGGTGAGCTACGCGATCTCGATGCTCGCCCTGAAGCGGATGACGAGCCGGTACAGCCCATGGTTCCTGACGGGCGTGCAGTTCCTGGTCGGCGCCGTGCTGTTCTTCCCGGCGCTGGTCCTGATGCCCATCGACGCGTGGGGGCATGTACCGCTCGAGGCCTGGCTCGGTGTCTTGTACCTGGGTCTCTTCGTGACGCTTCTGCCGGCCGGCCTGTACAACTTCGCTATGAGCAGGATGCCGACGGGTCGCGCCGCGATGGCAATCAACCTCGTGCCGGTCGTGGCGCTGGTCACAGGCTTCCTTCTGCTCGGCGAGAGCCTGGCCCCGATCCAGGTGGCGGCATGCGTCGTGATCTTCGGCGGGGTGGTCTTCGGTCAGATGACTGCCTCAGGGGCGGGGCTGCTGCGGCCGACGGACGCGGAATCGGCTGAGTCGTAGGCAGGGGGTGGGTGCGACGGACACGGGATCGCCTGGATAGCCCTGCTGGTGGGCGTGCCAGCGGCTCCCTATACTTCGCCTCCGTGACGCATGCCGCGACGCTGCCCTCCGACGGTCGCGGCCTTGTCGCCCGAGGCTTCGATGGCTCATGTGACAGGGAGGTCTGAGAACGCCATGTTGACGGCGGAGCAGGTACGGCAGGCGCGCGATCGAGCCGCGGCGATGCTCGAGGCAGCCGGAATCGCCATCACGCCGGCCGAAAGGGCGGCCATCGAGGTAGTGGATTTCGGGCTGGGCGACCTGGTTCATCTAGGCCTCCAGCTCGTCGTCTACGTCAACACGGAGCGCGTCTGCGCCAAGGAGCTGGTCCTGTTCCCAGGCCAGACCTGCGCCGAGCACCGCCACCCTTCGTTCGAAGGCACGCCGGGCAAGGAAGAGACTTTCCGTGTCCGGATGGGAGCCGTGTACCTCCATGTCGAGGGCGGTGAACCCACGGCGGAGCCGAAGGCCCACCCGGTCCGCGCCGAGCGCGGCTTCTACACGTCCCGGCGCGAGATCGTGCTCCATCCCGGCGAGCAGTTCACCGTCCCGCCGAACACGAAGCACTGGTTCCAGGGCGGACCCGAAGGCGCCGTCGTCTCGGAGTTCTCGACGATGAGCCGCGACGACCTCGATCTCTTCACCGACCCCGAGATCACCCGGATGCCCGTCTACACCGACTGAAGCGAGCTCCCCGCGCCCGTCCGGCACGCCTATCATTCGCCCGTGTTCTTGTCCCGGCACCTCATTCGAGTCGGCCGATTGGACCGACTGGACGCCGTCGTGGCGGCGACCATCGTCGTCCTGGCCACCCTGTCCGCCGCCGTCGTCTTCCTGCCCATGTTGGGTGGCCAGCACGTCGAAGCAGGTCTGGACGTCGTTCTGGACACCTTCGCCACGGTCGTGACGCTCGGCGTTGCCGCCGTCGCCTGGGTCCGCTACCGCGAGATCGGGGCGCCGGTCGCCCTCTTCCAGGCGTCCGCTTTCCTGGTTCTTGCGATCGCCAGCGGGGCCAGCCTGCTCTTCATCGTGGGCCGTCTGGACGTTGCCCTTGCCGACTTCGGGCTGAACATGCCCCGCGAGGCCCAGCCGCAGATCACGACGGCCGGGCACCTCATGGCCGCCACGCTTCTGGTATTTGGCGCGGCGGTCTCGCTGAAGGGCATCCGCGTTCGCCACCACTGGCTGATCCTGCTCGGCCCCGCCGTCGCTCTTCTGGCGATCATCCAGTTCGCCAGTGCGTGGAGCCCCAACGTGCCCCCGCTGAGCAGCGTCTTCATCCTCTCAAACCTGTCGACCTGGCAGACCTTCCAGCCCGTGCCGCCCTCCCCAACCCCGCTCGGGGTGTGCCTGCACCTGGTCGGGGGCGGGCTCTTCGTGCTCGCGGCCGAGTTGACTCGGCGGCACCACCGCCGAACCGGCGCGATGGGGGACGGCTTTCTGGCGGTGGGGCTGGTCTTCGCGGCCTTCGGCGAGTTCCACACTGCCTTCTACCCGAGCACGTACGGCGGGCTCGTTTCCAGCGGCGACATCCTGACCGTGGCCTTCGCGGTCGTGTTGTTGATCGGCATCGAGGCCGAAGGACGGGCCACCCGAGCTGAACTCGGTCGGGCCAACGAGACCCTGGGGCAGTTAAAGGACGCGGATGTGCGCCGGGCCGCCCTTGAGGAACGAACGAGGCTCTCTCGCGAGCTCCACGACGGACTGGCTCAGGATCTCTGGCTGGCCAAGCTCAAGGTCGGACGCTTGAGTGCCATACGCGACCTGAGTGCGGAAGCGCGAGCGGTCTGCGACGATCTGGCGGGCGCGATTGACGCCGGCCTTGCGGACGCGCGCCAGGCGGTGATGTCGCTGCGTCTGGGGAACGAGCCGGCGGTTTCACTGAGCGATCTGATGGCCCACTACGTCGATGACTTCGCCGATCGCTTCGGCCTGCGCGCCGAGTTCGAATGCGAAGGCGAGCTGCCGCGGTTGACCCCGCGAGTCGAGGCCGAGTTGCTTAGAATCGTGCAGGAGTCTCTCAACAACGTGGTCCGTCATGCCGACGCGACAGTCGTGCGCGTTCGGGCCTGCGTCGTGGACTCGCACCTTGAGCTTGTGGTGGGCGACAACGGCCGCGGCTTCGAACCGTCCGAGGTCAAGGAAGGCAGCTTCGGTCTGGCTTCGATGCAAGAACGAGCGCTCATCATCGGAGGCGAGTTGACGATCGATTCGCGACCGCAGGATGGCACCCGAATCCGGGTCAGTGTGCCCTTCGGCACAGGCAAGCGTCCCGCCGCGGCGACAAGGCCATGACCGAGCCGCGCCAGCCGGCCCGCATCAGGGTGATGCTGGTGGACGACCACGCCCTCGTGCGCGCGGCGGTCACCCAAGCAATCACAGCGGCCGACATCGAGATCGTGGCCGCGGTCGCCACGGCTGAGGAAGCGCTTCAGGTGGCTCCGAGCGTTCGGCCCGACGTCCTCCTGGTCGATATCGACCTGCCCGGGATAGACGGAGTCCAGCTCGTGCGGGAGCTGGCGCCGCGGCTTCCGGAAACGCGGATCGTCATGCTGACGATCTCGACATCGGACCGGCATCTGCTGGACGCGATGCGCCAAGGAGCCATCGGCTACCTGACCAAGGACATCAGCCCCGAGGCTCTGCTGAGTGCCGTCCGAGGCGCATACCAGGGCGACCTGGCGATGGATCAACGCCTCGCCGCGCACCTCATCCGCAGGCTCGTGGAGAAGTCCCGGCACGCCCCCGCGGTAGCGGACGACCCGGAGCTGGCCACCTTGAGCGATCGGGAGGAGGAAGTACTGCGCTATCTCGCCGACGGCCTCACCGACCGTGAGATCGCGGCGGCGCTGACTATCTCGCCGCGCACGGTCGGGACGCACGTGAGCAGCATCCTGCACAAGCTTGGCGTCCGGAACCGGGCCGAGGCGGCCAGGCGCTACTGGGACCGGGGCTGAGTCGGGTGCGGCGGGGGACACGGCGGAGGCTAGTCAGTCGCGGTCCCGATGCGCTAGCGTTGTGCGTCGCGGGGCCAGCTCCGACATCGCTCTGGCCGCTCGCAGAGGAGAGCAACGTTGGGTGGAGGCTGTCGACCTCCGATGAGGGTCCAGCAGAAACGGTTCCTTTCGGCGCTGTGCTCGGTCGCCGTGGCGATCTGCGTCACGGGTTGCAGCGCGGCTTCGGCCCTGCCCTCTTCTGTCGCCAGCCACGACCTGACCGTATACCACTGGTGGACCGCCGGCGGAGAGCGCCAGGCGATGGACAAGGTCGAGGCAGATTTCAAGGCCGCCTACCCGAACATCACCATTAGCGACAACCCCACCGCGGGCGGCGGAGGCATCACGCTGAAGACGGTCATGCAGGGCAAGCTGGCCGCAGGAATGCCGCCCGATACGTTCCAGTCTCTCGCCGGCGGCGAGCTCAAAACCTACGTAGACGGCGGTTACCTCGACAACGTAGACGATATCTGGGCGGCCCAGGATCTGGACCTGAAGTATCGGGCGGTCCTTGGCAAGATGGTCACCTTCAACGGCCACAAGATGGCCATACCGGTGAGCATCCACAGGGCGAATTGGCTCTTCTACAACGTCCCAATCTTCCGTCAGTACGGCCTCGATCCGCCGAGGGACGTCGATGAGCTCATTGCCGACTCGAAGGTCCTGGCGTCCCACGGCGTCACCCCTATCGGCCTCGGGACCCTCGACAAATGGACCGCCGTCTTCCTCTTTGACGTGGTCCTGCTCTCCGTGGCGGGACCCGACGTCTACGAACAGTTTTACACCGGCCTTCTCGATCCCCAGACGGATCCCCGAATCCGAACCGCTTTCGAGAAATTCGCCGAGCTGGTCCCCTACGTGAACCGTGGGCACGGCGCCAACACCTGGAGCGACATGCCAACCATGCTCGGCAGCGGCGAGGTCGCGATGATGGTCCTCGGCGACTTCGCGGCGCCGCTTCTCACCGACGCGGGCTACCAGGAAGGCCGGGATTGGGAGGCTGTCGGCTTCCCACAGAAACCGGCCGAAGTCTTCTTGATGGTCATAGACACCTTCACGCGACCCAAGGCGATCGAGCACCCGGACGCCACGACCGATTGGCTGCTCAATCTCGTCAGCGCCAAGACGCAAGCCGACTTCACGATCCTGAAGGGATCGATCGCGGCCAACCAGGACGTTCCGGAGTCCACCTACCCGGATTCGCTGCACCAGCGTGCCTCGGAGGCTTTCAAGACCCTGCGGCCGGTTCCTTCGTCGATCCACGGTGCGCTCTCGCCGCTCGCCTTCCTCGACTCATGGCAGGACCTCGTGACGGTCTTCCTCTACAGCCCCGACGTCGACCGGGCCCTGAGCCAGACGGCGCTCCTGATGAAGAGCGACGACGTGGCTGGGAGCAGCGCCTGGTACTGGGCGAAGTAGCGGCCGGTCCCTTCTGCCGACCGCGCCGGTCGGAGCGCGCCGGCCGCGCCACCGCACCGAGCCGCGCCACCGCACCGAGCCGCGCTGCCAGGCCGCACCCCTGACGCGCAGGCACGTACCAAGGTACGGAGCGGCGGACCGGTAGTCGGCTACGTGTGGTTCCCGATGGCCCGACGGACTCGCACGCCTAGCGTCTGAGCACGACGAGGCCGGTCAGCCCGTCGAGCCCGTTGAGTTGCGATGGCCGCGTCGACGGGCGCCAGCCGACCACGACCGGAGAGCGAATGGCCGATCCGTTACTGCAGGCGCGCGGCATCTTCAAGAGCTACGGCCACGTGGAAGCCCTGCGCGGATGCGATTTCGAGGTATATCCCAACGAGATAGTGGCCCTCATCGGAGACAACGGAGCCGGCAAGAGCACGCTGATCAAGATCCTCGCCGGTACCGAGGAGGCGGACGAAGGGGAGATATTCCTGGAGGGCCACCCGATCCACGTCGGTTCGCCGTCCGAGGCCATGCAGCTTGGCATCGAGACGGTGTATCAGGACCTCGCCCTCGCGCCCGACCTGGATGGCTCCGCCAACCTGTACCTCGGCCGCGAGCTGATGATGGCTGGCCTTCTGGGCAAGCTCGGCTTCCTCGACAACAGGGCGATGCGGACAGGAGCTCGCAAAGCGTTCGGGGAGCTGGGCATAGACCTCCAGAACGCCCAGAGCGCCGTGGCGAACCTCTCGGGCGGCCAGCGCCAGAGCGTCGCCGTGGCTCGCTCGGTGGCCTGGGCCAGCAAGGTCGTCTTCCTCGACGAGCCGACTGCCGCTCTTGGCGTCATTCAGACCGCGAGGGTCATCGAGACCGTCAAGAAGATCCGCGATCGCGGCGTGGCCGCCGTCCTTATCAGCCACAACATGCGCCAGGTTCTCGAGGTCGCCGACCGGATCGAAGTTCTCCGGCTCGGCCGCCGCGTGGCACGTTTCGATCGTCAGGGCGCCACCATTGAACAGCTCGTGTTGGCCATGACCGGCGGCCTCGCCGAAGAAGGGGCAGCGTGACCGCCGTCCGGAGAAGCCGTGGCGGGCCCGTCCGCAGAGCGGTTGAGAGCCGGCTCGCACCCATCGCGGAGCTTTGGCGAGCCTTCAGCCAGACCCGCGTCGGCTCTGTCGTCGCCCGCGCCTTCTCCACCAACGGGGCGTGGATCTTCTTGCTCCTTATCGGCCTGATGCTGTTCTTCAATTTCATGGCGCCGGGCAAGTTCCTGACTGAATTCAACGTCCGGAGCATGGCCACGAACGTCGCGGTCCTGCTGGTCATCGCCGTCGGCGAGACATTCGTCATGGCCACCGGCGGTATCGACCTGTCCGTCGGCTACGTCTTGCTCTTCTCCGGCGTCACATCCGCCCAGGCGATGAACTGGGGGGGCAAGGACCCGACCAACAGCGGCTGGGACATCGTCCTTCTCGGGTTCATGGTCGCCATCGGTTCCGGTCTCGCCTGGGGCGTCCTCAATGGAATCATCGTCGCCAAGGCCAAGGTACCGGCGCTCATAGCCACTCTGGGCACGCTGGGTATGTCCTGGGGCCTGGCGGAGATCTTTAGTAACGGCCAGGACCTTCGCTACCTGCCCAAGATCATCGCCGACATGGGAGCCTCCAGGCTCATCTTCGACAAGGTCCCGCTGGTGGTCGTCGTCGCGATCCTGATCGCCGCAGCCGGCGGCGTGATGCTGAGCTTCACCAGATTCGGCCGCTACACGCTGGCGATCGGCTCCAACCAGGAGGCCGCCCGCCGGGCCGGCATCAACGTCGACCGGCACCTCATCGCGGTCTATGCGCTGAGCGGCGCGCTGGCTGGATTCGCCGGCTTCATGAGCCTCGCAATCTTCACCACGACGACCATCTCGGGCCACGCAAACGACAACCTGCAGGCCATCGCGGCCGTCGTCATCGGCGGCACCAGCCTGATGGGCGGCGTCGCCACCGTGGGCGGCACGACGATCGGCATCTGCATCCCAATGGTCCTCTTCAGCGGTTTCACGATCCTCGGCTACCAGTCGTTCTGGCGGGACGTGGCCGTCGGCGCCGTCCTCATTCTCGCCGTCTATGCCGACCAGCTGCGCCGTCGTCGCCGCGAGCGGCGCTGATCCCACCTTGTGCGTAATACGACACGCCCGAAAGTCGGGATGCCGACGCAGACAGACCAAGGAAACAAGAACAGGAGAGAGGTACTGCTAATGAGAATCCGCACCGTCACGATGCTGGGCTTCGCGCTCATCATCGTAGCTGCCTGCTCGAGCTCTTCCGCAACCACCGCACCAGGCGGCGGGGCAACCACGAACTACAAGCTGACTCTCATCCAGGGAGTCCAGGGAGATCCGTTCTACGTCACCATGGCCTGCGGAGCTCAGGCTGAAGCCACCAAGGAAGGCGTGACCCTCACCGTCACCGGCGGCAACAAGTGGGACGCCACCGTTCAGAAGCCAGTCATCGACTCTGTGACGGCTGCCAAGCCGGACGGCGTCATGGTTGCGCCCGACGACTCCAAGGCCCTGCTCGCGCCGCTCAAGGCAATGAGCGACGCAGGAATCAAGGTCACATTCGTCGACACGCAGCTGGACGACACTTCCTTCGCCCAGTCGGTCATCTCGACCGATAACCTGGCCGGTGGGACGCTGGCCGGCAAGACCCTGGCCCAGCTGATCGGCGACAAGGGCACCGTGCTCATCGTCAACGTCGACCCCGGGATCTCGACGACCGACGCCCGCGTCAAGGGCTTCACCGACGAGATGAAGAACCATCCGAACATCACGGTCCTCGACGTCCAGTACACCCACGACGATCCGACGGCCGCCACCACGATCACGACCGCCACCCTGGCCGCCCACTCCGATCTGGCCGGCGTCTTCGCGACGAACGTCCAGAACGCCGAGGGCGTCGCNNTACGGCATCGGCGTCGCCGGTGTCCAGCAGACGGTCCTCGCCCTCAAGGGCCAGCCCACGACCAAGACCATCCAGACCCAGCTAGCCGCCATCACCAAGGACAATGTGACCGACCCGTCGATGGCGAAGTACCTTTATAAGGCCACCTGCAGCTAGATCTTTCACTGGCGATCTCAGTTCGGCCCGGGCCCCGGGCCGAACCTAGCGCATCGACATCCGCCCTCCGCACTCAGCCCCCTTAACCGGGGGCTGAGTGCCTTAAGCGGCGCCCGCGCTCGGCAACGCGCTGGAAGTCCTGGCAACGGTGAGCTACGCGATCTCCATGCTCGCCGTTCGTGGCGCCGAGCAATGGACCGTCGGCCCAGGCGATCTTCGATGTCACCGGGTACCTCGTGCCATAGCGGGTGGGTGATCGGACCCTCACCTCAGGGGCGGATTTCGATCGCGAGCGCCACGATCAGGTCATCGTGTGCCGTATCCCCGAACACGGCCACCCGGGGCGGTTACATACCTCGCTTGAACAAGCCGGGCCGCTTGGCACTGGGACCAAGGCTGGATTGCCCAAAACCGCCCAACGTGACAGCCTGGAGGAACGATCAGAGTTCGCAACGCCGCCAACTCGAGTTGGTCGTGCGCCGTGGCGGGTCCGCCGCCGGCCATCAGGGAGACATGCCAATGCGAAAGCTGGCCCTCACCCTCGTGATCGGACTGCTGGCATCCGCCAGCGGGTTGGGGGCAGTCGTCCAGAGCACCGCCGCCGCGGTGACGCCGGCGCCCGGTTCCACATACCACGCGCTCACTCCGTCTCGCATCCTCGATACCCGCACCGGCACGGGACTGTCGGGCTCCTTCGGCTCCGATAAGGCCCGGACGTTCGGGGTGACAGGCGACGGTGGCGTGCCCCTCAACGCCTCGGCCGTTACCGGCAACCTGACCGTGACCGGCCAGACCAGCCTCGGCTATCTCTACATCGGTCCGGTGGCTCAGGACAACCCGACTAGCTCGACTCTCAACTTCCCCCGTGGCGACGACCGGGCCAACGCGGTGACCGTGGCCCTCGGTGCCGGAGGCACCCTCTCGATCACCTACGTCGCTCCGACTCCCGGTCCGACGGCCCAGGTGATCTTCGATGTCACCGGCTACTTCACGCCTTCATCGATGGGGTCCGTGACGTGGACGCTCGACCTCTACGACGCGCGAGCAGACCGCTGGCAGAACCCCGACCTCACGGCGTGCACCGCGGCGTCGACCGAATCGATGCTGAATACCATCTCCTACGCCGGGTCGGCGTCCGGCTTCGTCTGGCAGCCCACCACTTCCTACTCGACGCAGGAATCGATCCTCGCCTTCGAGCGGGAGCACATGACCATGCTGACGAGCTCGGCCGGCACGGACCCACATGGCTGGCGTAACGCACTCAACTACTACGGCTGGGGCAGCCTCGACGCCGGTGTCTATCGCGATTCGGCCTACTCATCGTTCGACGCGGCCGCGAAAGCGGCGGTCTCGGCCCTTGCCACGTATCAGAAGCCGGTCGGAATTCTTGCCCGCTCCGGCCGCCACGGCCAGGTCATCACGGGCTACCAGGTCACGGGGGCTGATCCGAGCACCGGCTCATCGGATTTCAGCATCGTCGGCGTGGATCTCACCGACCCCTTGGAATCGGTCGGCTATCGCGATGCCTGGATCAGCTTTGCCGAGTGGCGCTCGGGAGGGTCGTGGGTCCAGTTCTCTCAGTACCTGGAAGACGACTCGCCGTATCAGGACCCCATCGATGGCCAGGTCGGCAACGACGAGTGGTACGGCAAATGGGTCATCATCGATCCGGCCAATTAGGATCGGCGCGGGTGCCCTGGGTCGATCGCCGCGGTTGATGGTCCCACTGCTTCGTACGCACCTGAGCCGGGCTCGCTCGCTTGCTCCCGCGGCCGGCACGGCGACCCTCCCCGCGCAGGCTGCCGGCGTAGAACGCCCGTGCTAATGCCTCGTCCGGCGGTATACTTGAGACCCACGCTGACGAGGTTTCTGTGCCCGATTTTCGGCTCGTTGCCGACTTCCAACCCACCGGCGATCAGCCCCAGGCGATCGAACGACTGAGCGAAGGCCTGGCCAAAGGCCTGCGCCATCAGGTGCTGCTGGGCGTCACGGGCTCGGGCAAGACGTACGCAATATCGAAAGTGATAGAGAGGCACCAGAAGCCGACCCTGGTTCTGGCCCACAACAAGACCCTGGCGGCGCAGCTGTACTCCGAGTTCCGCGAGTTCTTCCCGGACAACGCCGTCGAGTACTACGTCAGCTACTTCGACTACTACCAGCCCGAGGCGTATCTGCCGCGCTCGGACACGTACATCGAGAAGGATTCGAGCCGCAACGACGAGATCGATAAGCTACGTCACGCGGCCACCAAGGCGCTCTTCGAGCGCCGCGACGTGATCATCGTCGCCAGCGTCAGCTGCATCTACGGCCTGGGCGCCCCGGTCGACTACGGAGCCACGATCCTGCGGCTGCGCGTCGGCGCGCAGTACCGCCGCGACGCCGTTCTGCGGCACCTCGTCGATCTCCAGTACCAGCGCAACGACGCCGCCCTGACCCGGGCCCGGTTCCGCGTACGGGGCGACACGCTGGAGCTGATCCCCGCGGCGGAGGACCTCCTGGTCCGGGTCGAGTTCTTCGGCGACGAGGTGGAGCGGATCACCGAGATGGATCCGCTGACCGGCGAGCTGCTGGCCGAGCGCAAGGAGGTCAACGTCTACCCGGCCACGCACTTCGTGACCCCGGCGGACAAGCTGATGGCCGCCGTCAAGGCCATCGGCGAGGAGATGGAGATCAGGGTCGGCGAGTTGGAGGCGCAAGGGCGTGCGCTCGAGGGGGCCAGGCTTCGCCAGCGCACGACCTTCGACCTCGAGATGATGCGGGAGCTGGGTTACTGCACAGGCATCGAGAACTACTCGCGTCATCTTTCGGGGCGGGAGGCCGGATCACGGCCCTGGACACTGCTCGACTACTTCCCGCCGGACTGGCTTCTCGTCGTCGACGAGAGCCACATGTCCATCCCGCAGGTCGTGGGGATGTACAAGAACGACCGGACGCGCAAAGAGATCCTGGTCGACTTCGGCTTCCGGCTGCCATCGGCGCTGGACAATCGCCCGCTTACGTTCGAGGAGTTCGAAGCCAGCGTGAACCAGGCCGTGTATATGAGCGCTACGCCCGGTCCGTACGAGCTGGAGCGCAGCCAGCAGGTCGTCGAGCAGCTTATCCGGCCCACCGGCGTGGTCGATCCGCAGATCACCGTCAAGCCGACGGAGGGCCAGATAGACGATCTGCTGGAGTTGATCCGCGGCCGCGTCGAGCGGGGCGAACGATCGATTATCACGACGCTGACCAAGAAGATGGCCGAAGACCTGGCCGACTACTTGCACGAGCTGGGCGTGAAGGTCCAGTACCTGCATTCGGAGGTCGATACGCTGGAACGAGTCCAGATCCTTCGAGATCTGCGACTCGGCGTCTACGACGTCATAGTCGGCATCAACCTCCTGCGCGAGGGGATCGACCTGCCCGAAGTCACACTGGTCGCGATCCTCGATGCCGACAAGGAAGGCTTCCTGCGTAGCGCCTGGTCGCTGGTGCAGATGATCGGTCGGGCGGCCCGGAACATCGGCGGCGAGGTCGTGATGTACGCCGACCGGGTGACCGACTCGATGCGGGTGGCGATCGACGAGACGAACAGGCGGCGCGCCTACCAGGAGCGCTACAACACCGACCACGGGATCCAGCCGGTGACGATCGTCAAGGGGATACGCGACATCAACGATCGGCTGCGCGCGGTCGCTGAGGCTCACGGCACGTACAAGACCGCGCCCGGGCAGGAACGCGCCTTCACCGAGATGGCGAAGGACCAGGTCGAGAAGCTCGTGGCCCAGATGGAGGCCGAGATGCGCCAGGCTGCCCGGGAGCTGGAATTCGAGCGGGCGGCGGCCCTGCGCGACGAGGTCCAGGAGATCCGGCTGCGAGTGCTGGAGGAGGATGCGTCGGCGGTTGTGGCCCGTGCGGCGGAACGCGCCGCCAAACCTAGCCCGGATGGGCCTGCCGGCACGAGACCCGCCCCAGCCCGAGCGGGCCGGACGGTCAAGCCGGTTCGCCAGATCCGGCGCCGCGAGCGCGAGGCCGGCCAGGCCGTCGACATGGACGCGGCCGCGCTCGACGTGACGGAGGTGCGAGTGGTCGCGACGACCGAATCGACCGACGACGCGACCGCCGCGACTGCATCCGACTGGCTGCCCGGGATCCGCGACGAGCACGAGGACGACGGCTGGTCGGTCAAGTGGCTGGACCGCCCGACATGGGACCATACGGTGACGCCAAACGTGATCAAGCGCACCGGGACGCGGCCGGCGCGCGGCAGGCGGCGGCGCTGAGGCCGGCGGAAGCCACAGGGCGTGCGCCGGAAATCGGGGTGAGCAGAGCAGGAGGGTGAGATGACGGCAGCGGACCCGGTCGGCGTCCCCGAAGAGGTCAAGCGGGCGTCGATCAACTCGTACGCAGCCGCGCGCACAGCCCTGGACGAGGTGCTGCTGGCGTTACCGGCAGAGGCGCCGTGCGGGGGCTGGACCGTGGTTGAGATCGCGGCGCACGTGGCGGCCTGGGAGCGGCGCGCGGCAACGTTGATCCCGTCGCTCGCCGAGGGCGCGGCCGCGCCCGGCGTGGACGTCGACGCGTTCAACACGGCCGCGGCGGCAGCAGCCCGTTCCGTTCCGGCGTCAGAGACGCTCGCTGCATATGCCGAGAGTCGCGCGAACTTGCTCGCCGCGCTCACGGGGGCGCCGGCGGCGTCGTTCGGGGAGGCTGCGATGCTGCAGCAGGTCGAGATGGAGCGTGGGCACTGCCTCGAACACGCCGCGGAGCTACGTGCGCTGGTCGTCGGGCCGGGTGAGGCCGTACCGTGACGCCCCACCTGATCAAGTGCCCGCTGAAGCGCCCGCCGCGTACAGCGCGGCAAACGCTAGACCGGTTCTGGAGGAGGATCGAATGGACCCGCTGAGCGAGGCGTTCCAGCACCATACCTGGGCCACCGAGCAGTTGATACGGCATCTCCGGCGCCTGCCCCCGGAAGCGTTGACTGCCTCGGCTCCGGGCGTATACGGGGAGGTTCTGGCCACGCTGTCGCACTTGCTCGACGCGGACGGCCGCTACGTTCGTTACCTGGAGGGGACGCCGCCGCCACCGCGAACCGGGCCGGACCCGGTCCGCACGCTCGATGAACTGGCCGACCAGCTGCGAGACCAGGCCGTGCGCTGGCGTGTGGTTCTGTCGCGCATCGGAGATTTGGACGTGACGATCCCAGCCCGTGGCGAGCGGCCGGAGATGCCGCATGCCGCGAATCTCATGGTCGTCCAGGCCCTCCACCACGGCAACGACCACCGCACCCAGATCTGTACCGTGCTGTCGGTCAACGGCTACGCATCGCCGGACCTCGACGTGTGGAGCTACTGGGTGGAACGACGGCTCGCGCCGCCTGCCTGAAGGGCGCGCGGCGAGGGCGAGGCGGCGGCCCGAGTCATGCGGCCACGCCCGCGGCTCGGGCGACCGCAACCAGAACGACTGCGGCCGTTACGCCGGGGAGCAGCAGCCGGGTCCGGGCCACCACGAGCACGCACAGGCCGACCGCCACCGGCACGATGCCGATGAGGAGATGGAGCGGCTTGTCCGACGTAAGCAGGCAGTTGACCGCGGCAAGGGCCGCAAGTGCGGCGGGTCCGGCCAGGCGAAGGTAGGCGACGGCGGCCGGAGGCAGGCGCTCGATCCCGGGCGCGAGCATCGGCAGGGCGCGAGCCGGATAGGTGACGGCCCACATCAGGAAGGCGAGGGGCACGAGGGCGAAGCTCATGGCAGGCCCGCCTCGGCCGATGGCTCGGGAGTCTCGGGTGCGCTGGATTCCTCGTTCGCGGACGGCGGCACGGCGAGCCCGAAGAACGGACCGAGGACCGCGCCGCTCACCAGGCCGACGGAGGCGCCGGCGAGGAGTCCGATCGGGACGGCAACCGCGACGGCCCCAAGAGCGGCGGCTACGTCACGCCGGCCCGAGACCATCCCCAGCGATAGCCCGGCCATCGCGGCAGGGAAGGCGACGTCCAGGCCGAGCTTGTTTACGTCGACCGCGCCGGCGACCATATACCCGAGGGCGGACCCGATGGTCCATGGCACGAAGATGGCCATGGCGGCGATCCAGTATCCGCGCCGGTCGAACCGTCCGATTCGTCGGAAATGCGTCAGCGCCAGGGCGAACGTCTCGTCGGTCAGGAAGTGGGCCATCCCGGCCCGTTCGCGCCGGGACAAGACGCCGGTGTAGGGGGCGACCGCGGCCGAGTAGAGCAGGTGGCGGGCGTTGATCAGCGCTGTCACGCCGGCGATCGCGAACCACGACGCTCCGTCCTTCACGAGGCCGGCCGCCGCGAACTGCGCCCCGCCGGCGAGGGCAATCGTCGAGTTGGCCAGGACGTCGGCCAGCGAGTAGTGGGCCTGGAGCGCCGTCAGTCCAAAGACGAGGCCCACCGGAAGCGCGTAGGCGGCGATCGCCAGGGCGTCCCTAACCAGCCGTTGCCGCGAATCGCCGACCGGGTCGGTCGAGCCCGCTCCAGTCACGCGTGTCGCGGTCTCCGCGCTCATCCTCTCCGTCCTCGTCCCGCCGGTGCTAGCCCAAGACGTCGGATGTTACCGGACACCGGCCGAGGGCGCGGCGTATCCTCCTGCGCTTGACGCCGCCCGCCGCCACAGATTGCACGAACGTCTGTTCGATTTCCCGATTCCGTCCTACAATGTCGGCATATGCCGCAGGAACAATTGGTGGTTCGCGGGGCCCGCGAGCACAACCTCAAGAACATCACCGTGGCCATGCCGCGCGACCGGCTGGTGGTCATCACCGGCCTCTCCGGCTCGGGCAAGAGCAGTCTCGCCTTCGACACCATCTACGCCGAGGGTCAGCGCCGCTACGTCGAGAGCCTGTCGGCGTACGCCCGGCAGTTCCTCGGCGAGATGCAGAAGCCGGACGTGGACCAGATAGACGGCCTCAGCCCTGCCATCTCGATCGACCAGAAGGGAGCCAGTCGCAACCCGCGGTCGACGGTCGGCACGGTGACCGAGATCTACGACCACCTGCGCCTCCTGTTCGCCCGGATCGGCCATCCTCACTGCCCAACGTGCGGCCGCGAGATCCGGCGCCAGAGCGTCCAGCAGATCGTCGACCAGATATACGAGCTGCCCGAGGGAACTCGGCTCATGGTCCTGGGCCCGCTGATCAAGGACCGCAAGACTGAAGGGGACCGCGTCTTCGACCAGATCCGCCGCCAGGGCTTCGCCCGGGTGCGGGTGGACGGCGAACTGATGGATCTTGCGGAGACGAGGCAGCTCGACAAGTACAAGCGCCACTCGATCGAGGTGGTCGTGGACCGCTTCGTCGTGCGGCACGGGGAGGCCGACGGGGGCCCAAACGACGATTCTCGCCCGGACGCGAGCCGCCTTGCGGACAGCGTGGAAACGGCGCTGCGGCTCGGCGAAGGGGTCGTCCTGGTCGCCTCGGCGCCGCGAGACGGCGAGGCCCCCGAGTTCGAGGATCGCCGTTACAGCGAGCGGTACAGCTGCCCGTACGACGGGACCACCGTCGACGAGCTGGAACCGCGCAGCTTCAGCTTCAACTCACCCCACGGCGCATGCCCGTCCTGCACCGGCATCGGCAGCCGCCTGGAGATCGATCCGGGCCGGGTAATCCAGAACAAGAACCTCTCTCTGGCGGATGGCGCGCTGGTGCCCTGGTCCCGCCTGCCGATGGAGGGCTCCTGGCACGGCAAGATCATCGAGGCGGTCTGCCGCGAGCACGGTTGGGACTTCAACGCCCCCGTGAAGGACCTGCCTCCGGAAGCTCTCGACTACGTCCTGTACGCCAACCGCGGCGAGCGAGTCGTGATCGGCTACCGCCACGAGCGAGGTGAGAACACATACGGCGCGATCTTCGAGGGGATAGTCCCCAACCTCGAGCGCCGCTTCCGGGAGACAGACTCGGATTTCATCAAGTCCGAGCTCGAGCGCTACATGGTTGCCCGGCCGTGTCCGACGTGCGAGGGCAGGCGCCTCAAGCCGGAGATCCTCGCCGTCACCGTCGACGGCCAGAACATCTGGCAGGTCTCGGAGCTCTCGATCACGGGCGCTTGCGACTGGGTCGGTCGGCTGAACGAACGGCTCACGGAGCGCGAGCAGACGATCGCCCGCCAGGTCCTCAAGGAGATCTCGGCCAGGCTCGGCTTCCTTCTGGACGTCGGGCTGGACTACCTGACCCTCGATCGAACGAGTCAGACCCTCTCCGGCGGCGAAGCACAGCGAATCCGATTGGCCACCCAGATCGGGTCGAGCTTGATGGGCGTGCTCTACATTCTGGACGAGCCCTCGATCGGCCTTCACCAGCGCGACAACGCGAAGCTGATCGCAACCCTCACGCGCCTGCGCGATCTGGGTAACACCGTCCTGGTCGTCGAGCACGACGAGGAGACGATCCGGACGGCGGACTGGGTCATCGACATCGGGCCAGGGCCGGGCGAACACGGCGGCGAGATCGTGGCTTCGGGGCCCCTGGAGACGATCCTTGCCGAGCCGCGGTCGATCACGGGGGCATACCTGCGTGGCGAGCTCTCGATAGCGATCCCGGACAGGCGGCGCGCGGGGAGCGGCCAGTCGCTCGTGGTGAGGGGCGCCCGTGAGCACAACCTGAAGAACCTGGACGTGGCCTTTCCCCTGGGCTGCTTCGTGTCGGTCACGGGCGTGTCGGGATCCGGCAAGAGCACCCTCGTCTCGGACGTGCTGTATCGGGCCCTGGCTCGGGAGCTGAGCGGCTCGCGCGACAAGCCCGGGGATCACGACGCCATCGAAGGGCTGGAGGCGATCGACAAGGTCATCGACATCGACCAGAGCCCGATCGGTCGAACGCCGCGCTCGAATCCGGCAACGTATACGGGCCTCTTCGCTCCGATCCGCGAGCTGTTCGCCGCAACTCAGGAGGCTCGCCTGCGTGGCTACAAGCCCGGCCGTTTCAGCTTCAACGTCAAGGGCGGGCGCTGCGAGCACTGCAAGGGCGACGGCATCCTGAAGATCGAGATGCAGTTCCTGCCCGACGTGTACGTCCCCTGCGAGGTCTGCAAAGGCAAGCGCTACAACCGCGAAGCGCTCGAGATCCACTACAAGGGCCGATCGATCGCCGACGTCCTTGAGATGACGATCGAGGAGGCACTCGACTTTTACTCAGCCGTGCCGAGCGTGAAGGCAAAGCTGCAGACGCTCTTCGACGTGGGCTTGGGCTACGTCCACCTCGGCCAGCCGGCCACCACGCTGTCGGGCGGCGAGGCACAGCGGGTCAAACTGTCGACGGAGCTGTCGCGGCGTGCCACCGGGCGCACCTTGTACGTGCTCGACGAGCCCACTACCGGTCTGCACATGGCCGACGTGGAGAAGCTGCTTCACGTCCTGCACCGCCTCGTGGATACGGGCAACACCGTCGTCGTAATCGAGCACAACCTGGACGTGGTCAAGACGGCGGACTGGATCGTGGACCTGGGTCCCGAGGGCGGCGAGCGCGGCGGCTATGTCATCGCCGAGGGCACCCCCGAGGACGTGGCGCGGGCTCCGGGCTCCGCCACCGGCGAGTACCTCGCCCGCGTTCTCCGGGGAGAGCCTCTCGTGCCGCTCTCCGCCATCACGTTCGCCGAATCGGGAGGCCACGTCACGCGCCCTGCGGCCCCGGTCGAGATTCTGCCCGCCTCTAGGAAACGCGCCGCCGCGGCAGCGTCGCGGGGGAGTGGTCCGGCCTGATCGTGGCCGACATCCGAGCGTCCTCCGCCTGCGGCTCGCCTCCGTTGCGCCGCGATGATCACTCGCGTCCGGGTATTCTGTTGACCGGGCCTGCTAGGGTCCGTCGAGCGGCACCAGGGATTGGAGAAGGGAGCCCAATGGGTAAGACGGGATTTCGTCTGGCAACTCTGGCCGCGATCCCGGTTCTCGTCCTGAGCGCCTGCAACAGCACGGTCGCCACGCCCACGCCGCCCGCAGCCACGCCCAGCGCGACCCCGTCGGCTACCCCGTCCGCGCCGAGCGGGTCCATCCGGTGGTTCGTCGGCCTCGACCAGGGCACCCAGCCCGCCCAGGTCGCCGCCGAGAAGGCGTTCGTAGCCAGCTACAACTCGGTCAACCGGGACGGCATCACCATCAGCCTCGAGATCGTCCCGACCACGACCGCCGCCGACCTCCTGAAGAAGGAGATGGCCGCCGGGAACGCGCCCGACATCGTGGGGCCCCTCGGAGTAGGGGACCTGAACGGCTTCGAAGGCCTTTTCCTCGATCTCGGTCCTCAGATCCAGAAGAACAACCTCGACCTGACCGCCTTCGATCCGGCGCTCGTCAAGTTCCTGCAACAGGGCGACCAGGGCCAAATCGGCCTGCCGTACCTGGTCTTCCCCGGCTACATCTGGTACGACAAGGACATCTTCGGCAAGGCCAACCTCCCGGCCCTGCCGACCAGGGTCGGTGACCCCTACCAGGGTCAGACCTGGGACTGGAACGAGCTCGCCAAGGTCGGCGCGCAGCTGACGGTTGACAAGCTCGGCAGAAAGCCGAGCGACGTCGGCTTCGATCCGAAGAGCATCGTCAGGTACGGCTTGGGCTTCCAATGGAACGACCTTCGCCGGATGGCCTCCTGCTTCGGTGGCGGCTCGTTCGTTGGCGGGGATGGCAAGACAGCTCAGGTCCCCGCCGTTTGGGCCGATGCGGTCAACTGGTATTACGCCGGTATCTGGGGCAGGAGCCCGTTCATTCCGAATGGCCTTGCCGAAGCCAGCGCCCCGCTCGCGCAGGGCAACCTCCAGTCCTCCGGGGCCGTCGCGATGAACGTGGCATGGGCAACGAGCATTCCGTCCATCGCCGCGGACGCCAAGACCTCCAAAGTCAAGGATTGGGACATCGCCGTCATGCCGTCCTGGAAGGGCACGACTACTTCTCCGATGTACGCCGACACCTTCGCCATCACCAAGGCCAGCGCCAACCCCGACGCGGCCTTCAAGGCGATGGTCGCCATCATGGCCGACCAGACCCTCCTGAAAGGCTACGGCGGCGAGCCGGCGAAGACGGCCGATCAAGCGGCCTACTTCGACAACTTCGATCAGACCCTCGCTCCGATATTCCCGGGCATCAAGGTCACCTGGTCCGTCCTCGGCGAGATGCAGAAGTACCCTGCCGTCCCGAGCTTCGAGGCCAACATGCCGGCCTATGCCCAGGCCCAGCAGGACTACAGCGCTGTGTTGACCAGGCTCCAGACCACGCCCGGCCTGGACGTCGTTGCCGAGTTGACCAAGCTGCAGGCGAAGCTCCAGGTGGACTTCGACTCGGCCCAGCCACTCCTCAGCCGTTAGGAAGACAATGCCCGAGATCGAGTACGCGTTCCTGGCCGACGCCGCCGAGGTTCAGCCCGGTCAGAAGTTCCACGTCCTCGGCGGCGGAATCTCACGGCTCACCGGCCCGTCGATCCCATTTGTACACCCGCACATCTCGTTGGTCGTGGGCCTGCGCCTGACTTCGGTCGAGCGGAATCGTGAGCACGAGCTCGGGTTCGTCGTGACCGGCCCCGACGGAAGCGAGGTAACCACCGCCTCGGGCAAAGTCGTCGCGCACGGTCCCGTGGACCCGAACGACATCGTCCTGAACATCGCCATCGACCTGTGGAATCTCAATCTGAAGGTGGTAGGGGAGCACGCGGTCCGGGTCACGATCGATGGGTCCGAACGAAAGCGCCTGCCGTTGATCGTGGCCGTGTCCCTCGAGGGCACGCCGAGCGCACCGGAACAGCGCTACCTGGCCTGAAGTTGCCGCGCGAAGCAGGCCCGGCCAGGCACGAGCGACCGGCCATCGATGAAGCTGCCCTGACGGCCGCGCGCGATGCCGACAAGCTGCTGGAGAGCGCCCGGGAGCGCGGCGCCGACCGTTGGGCCGCCTTCCTCGCCGACCTCCCGGATCGATTGCGCGACGCCCCGATCGCCGACCTTCGAAGAATCGCCGTCCGCGCCCGCTCCGCATACGGACTCAAGGACTCGATCCGTGAGGCCCTGCCGGCGGAGCTGACGGAGCCGTTTCTGGCGCATCTGGACCGACTTCTGCGGGCACTGGCCAAAGACGCACTCAAGGGCTGATCCGAGGCGAGCCAGAGTCCGCTGACCCGATTCATCTGAGCCCGACTCTTGTTCTGCGGACGGCTTGGCGGCCATAGTCGACTTTGTCGTTCTTTTGCGATGGAATCCGCAGAACACTGGGACACCTGGCCTAGAAGTCCCCTTGACATGAAGGCGATCTGGACTGTAGTTAAGCGGCACTTGTGTGGGCAACAAACGCCGGTCGCCCTGGCGATCGGCGCACTACAAGGACCAATCGTCAGGGGGATCATGAACCGCAAGGGCCGGTATCGCATCCTGGGCTTGGTGGCGGCCCTTTCTCTATTCACCATGTCCGCTTTTGCTCTGTCCGCGCCGGCCACGGCGTTCGGCATAGGCACGCCCTCCGACCCGATAGTCACTTGTGACACGGTCTCCTTCGACAACATCCCGACTGGCTGGGTCGTGATGCTCGGCCCGGACACCGCCACTTATGGCGCAGCCGACATGCCGATCTCTCTTCCCCAAGGGAACTACGCCTATACCTGGCTCAACGAGGTGGGTGCGGTCACCGATAGCAAGAGCAGTTTCGGCATTACCGGATGCACGCCGCCGGCCGGCCCGACCTTGACGCCAGCTCCAACCCCTGTTCCGACTCCAACTCCGGTTCACACCCCTGTTCCGACTCCAACTCCGGTTCACACCCCAACACCCGTCTCGACCCCCTCAACTAGCCCTACCCCTTCGGCCAGTCCCAGCCCGACGCCGCTAGCTGCCTCGACCCCAACCCCTTCGGAGCCGCCCGCCAGTGTGCTCAGCGAGACCGCCTCGCCTTGCCTTAGCGCTTGCGGCAGCGGCGCCGGCACCGGTGTCTTGCTCGGCAGCGGTTCAAACGGCGGAGACGGGTTCCCGTGGCCCCTGCTGCTTCTCGGAGGTCTGGCGCTCGGTGCGCTGGCGCTCGGTGGCGGCATCCTGGTGGCCAAGCGCCGCTCGGGTGAGGGCGACGCAGGCTCGGGTTCCGCTAACAGAAGTCTTCCTTCGGGAGCGGCTGCCGCCGATCCAGGCCCTCCTGCTCCTGATGGTGAAGGAGTGATTCCACCGTCCGTCCCCGCTGCCAGTGTTCCCGCAGGACAGGCCGCAGGTGGAGTGAAACCGCGACGAAGACCAGCCCAGCCAAGGCAGCGGCCGAAAAGGCTCGTTGAGTGAGCGGCCCGCTCAGCGGGATCGCTCTCCGACACGCAGGGAGTTCGCCGGTCCATCGATGCGCGGCGTCGGCTCAGGGACCCGGAGCGTCCAGACCTAGCTCGTGGGCGTCGAACGCCTCGAACAGGAACTGCGAGGGCGACGCCGGGTCGTAGACCAGCGTCAGCGAGCGGTGGGCTCGTGTCCAGGCGACGTAGGCGAGCCTCCGCTCCTCCTCCAAAGCGCGCTCCGGTTCGGCCGCCTCGCGAAGGGAGCGGGCAGACGGGAAACGGCCGGCGTCCAGCCCGATCACGGCTACGTGGTCGAATTCCAGGCCCTTCGTCGAGTGGGCCGTGGCCAGGGTCAGAGGCGCGTCGTCGCGGCGCAGTTCGGCGACGCGCGCGCGGTGGCGGAGGACGGCGGCAGCCAGCTCCGGGAGCGATCGATAGGGCGCCGCCCAACCGACCAGAGCCGCGAGCAGATCGGCCGTCTCGATGGGGAGCTGCTCGTCCGCGCCGCGGCGATCGATCTCGCCCGCGGCCCGATGGCTCGGCCTGCCTTGCGGTACGTGGGGCTGCTCGGGCAGCTCAACACCCGCGCGTGCCAGCGCCGCTAGCCGCGGCAACAGGGGCAGCGACTCGGCCCCGGCGAAGTCGGTGCGATCGGCCGCGGCGCTGAGCAGGGCGTCCACCCGCGGATCCTCGGACAGAAGCCGCAGCCGGGGCGCCCGAAACGCCAGCCCCATCTCGACCGCCATGGCGGCAGCGGGCAGCAGCTCGGCGTTGGTCCGGGCCAGGACGGCGCGCGTCCCGCCGTCGTTCGGCCAGCTTTCGAAGACGCGCCGGACCCGAACGGTGTCGTCGGAGCCGTCCGGGGCGAGCACGAGCTTGCCCTCGGCAACCGGCCCGGCTCGAATCGTCTTGACGAAGCGTTCGTCGTTGTGCGCGACGAGGCGAACGGCCCGCTCGACGACGCCGGCGGGGCAGCGGTAGTTGACGGTGAGGTCCATGCGCCGCAGGCCCGGCAACGAACCGGCGAGGCCCAGGACGCGCCGCACATCCGCAAGTCGCCAGCCGTATATCGTCTGATCGTCATCGCCGACGAAGAAGACGTCGTTCGCAGGGGCAGCCAGCAGCAGGGCCAGGCGCAGCTGGCTGCGGTCCACGTCCTGCGTCTCGTCCACCAGCAGGTGCCGGCAGCTCTCGCGCCACCGACCGAGGACGCGAGGGCGAGCCTCTAGCAGTCGAAGCGCCCGCGCCACGAGGTCGTCGAAGTCGAGACCGCCCGCGTCGGCCAGCGCCTGCTCATACGCCAGGAATGCCCTGGCGACGGGGCCGGGTTCGGGGTCCGTTCCGACCTCCGCGGCCGTGACACCGATGTCGAGTTTGAGGCGGCTGAATGCGTCGTCCAGGCGGCGCATGACACTGCGGCTGATGTCTGGCCACAGGTCGCGCAAGACCGCCTCACGGTCAAGAAGTGGCTCCACGGCCTCGGCGCCGTCGGCGAGGATCTCACGGCCGAGGGCGTGGAACGTCTTGACCCTGACGGCCCCGGCGGCCAACCCGAGCGGCTCCAGCGCCGCGTCCACACGCGAGGCCATCTCGTCCGCGGCGCGTTTGTTGAACGTGACCGCCGTGATGTGCGAGGGGTCCGCGCCAGTGGCTACCAGCCACGCGATCCGCGCCACCAGGGTCGTGGTCTTGCCGCTCCCGGCGGGAGCCACGCACAAGACCGGCCCGGGTGGGGCGGTAGCGGCCGAACGCTGGTCCGGCGCGAGCCGGTCGAGGCGTTCGGCGACAGAGGAGGGAAGCATGGGCACAGGATCGCAATCGAAGCTTCACTGCCGCTTACGTGGGGAGGCCCGAAAAGCGATCTATGGCGCCGATGATTTCGATCGAACCCGATCCAAGATTCGACGGTCTAGCGAGTGGGGGATCCAGGGACAACGAGATTGGGCAGTGCTCAGCCATCCGAGTGGCTAGACTTGACTCACGTAGTCGGGGTTGGGAGTGGGGTAGGTTGGGGCCGTTCGATCCGTCCTGTTCCGGCCTGCGGGCCATTACGTTCACCAGACTCCGCCGAGCGCCGGCTGCGATGGGAGGACGCGGGAGGCTGATGGCAGCCCACTCTCGCATGGTGGACAAGGGGCAAGGACGCAGTTGCAGAAGTCGATCGACTGAGGGAATTCGCGGCTGACCAGCTTGATGTCTAGCAGCTCGACAAGAACCAAGCGCTCATAACGATGGAGCCTGCAGTGTCTCATGACGTCTTCATCTCATACTCCAGCCACGACAAGCCCATTGCGGACGGCATCTGCGCCAACCTCGAGGCTGCCGGGCTGCGTTGCTGGATCGCCCCGCGAGACATCGGTCCGGGCGAAGACTGGCCAACGGCGATCGCAGGAGGGATCTCCCTCGCGCGGGTGATGGTCCTGGTCTTCTCAAACAATGCGAACTTGTCCGATGAGGTATCGCGTGAGCTCCATCTGGCGGCGAACAACAAGCTCGCGATCATTCCTTTCGTAATCGAGAACGTCACACCGGAGGCGGGCAAGGCTTACTACATGGGGCGCACCCACTGGATGGATGCGATGAACCCGCCGACTCAGGAGCAGATCGGCAAACTCACGAAACGAGTCAAGTCTTTGGTTGAGCGAGTAGGGACCGAGGGCCGCGTCGCGTCCGTTCTCGCACCGGTAGTTCCGCCCTACTTCAGGAAATCGCTCAATCGCAAGTACGGTTGGATCATCCCGGTTGTCGAGCTGGTCGTGGCGGCCGCCCTGGTAGTCGGCAGCGTTTTCACGGTTGCCAGAGTGGCCGGGTCTCTCAATCAACCCACCGCAACTACCCTTCTGACGCCTTCCCTGCCCGCGGCAACGCCAACTCCCGTCAGTCCAACCCTCTATCTATACCGAGAGGACTTCGGGGACGCGCAGTTCGATGGTGCCCTGCCGCCCGACGTCATAGCTAACTCAGGGTCGTGCGATAACCTCACGTTGGCGCAGCAGAAGGGGTCGCTGGCATTCTTGGCGCCGGCCAAGATCTCCCCGTCGTGTGGCGTGTCCCTCGGATCCGAACACCTACTCAACCAGATCAAGTCCGTCGAATTCGCCTTGTCTTCCTCGCCGGAGACTTCGATGGACCACCCTTCATTCGCAGTCAGCCTTATTCCACATGTCACGACTCAGAGTAATCTCATGATCACTTGCGGTCTGGCGGCGGTGACAGGTGGATCAGGATGCGTGGTGATGAAAGGTGGAGCCATCCTCTATCACACCAAGCCATTCATCGAGAGGACCGGGACCGCCTACACATTTCGGATCGAAGTTGTCGACCCGGACAACATGTCGTTCCGGTTCGTAGTGAATGCCGAAGCCCTCGGAGAATTCACGATGTCCCCGGCCGATGCCTTGGCGTACAAGGACCTGCCGTACTTCATGATGGCAGGCGTGAACTTCCTGAGCACTACGACCAAGCCGGGCTCCTATTTTGTTGACTACCTGGCCATCGAGCAGCGCTAGGCATCTCCGGTCCTCGCGCCGGCGAGACATTCCAAGCACCTGGTGAGGTCTTTGCGGCTGACTCGATTGTGCTCTTCCGTCTGGCTCCTCCCGACAACAGGGCGGTTGGGCAGTCGGCTCCTCGCATCTAGCCTGGAAGTGACATGCGCTTCGTCTGGACGATGTGCGGTGCGGTGTAGTTCGATGTAGTCGGGTGTAGTTATGGCTTGTCGTTCTCGTCCGCGCTCACAGTGCCAGCACTGACCCAGGACGGAGACCGGCCGCGGGAGGCCCTCGCGACCACACGCTCGGGTGCCCCAGAAGGGTACGACCGTCGCTGAACAGCGGTTTTCAAGTCTGTTGAGCGCTCTGGCCTCGAATCCGCCGATCGTCGCCCCTGTTGCTACCGGCCGTTGCTACCGGTGTGCCTGGCAGCTCGTCTCTGTGCCCGATTCTGAGACGCCCGTCCCGGGGCGAAGAGCCCGATCCCGCCATCGGGAAGTGCCGCACTAAACGGCGTTTGCTCGATGTGCAGCACTTGAGATGACGGCACGTCCGGGACCGGCTCAGGGGCGTCCGGCGAGGCGTCCCGCGCAGTCCCCTCGCCAGCCAGCAACTCACCGCCTGCAATCAGCGCGGCGGCCGAGATCGAGACAAACCTCGCGTTCGAGAGCTTCGGCTTCATGGCGGAATTCTATCCGCCTCGTCCTCCGGAATGGAGCGCGCAGCGGGGACCTAGCCCGACCACGCGGGACTCCGGCGAGTCTACGATGTGCAGTGAGTCCGCACGAAGGCCGCGAGGCCGAGGAAGGGGGAATATGCAAGCGGAGCAGTTGGATCTGGTCACGAAGAACCCTTCGATGTTGCGCAAGCTCGCCGTGAACTACGCGATTGGACACGCCCTCGTAGTAAGGGGCATGGGCCCAGAGAGCCCGCCACCTACGGCTTTCGCGCAGAGACTCCTGCCAGTTGTGGAAGAGGCGGCCAACGCATTGGTCGACACGGCCCTCGCCGGCCTCAGCGGCGCCCTACGAGTCCCTCTTGGACATGGTACAGGCCCTCGGAGACGTGGCGGTCGAGCAAACCATGTCCCTAGCCCGTGAGGAAGAGGACCAGGGAGACGGTGAGGAGACCATCTCGCTCTCGGATGAACAGCGGGACGAGATCCTTAAGGAGCGCGTCCGAAGGAGCGCGTCCGAGGCTCGCGCACGTAAGCGCCCAATTGGCGGGCACCGGGCCGGCATATAGGGCCGGCCGATAGATCGTCTGATCGTCATCGCCGACGAAGAAGACGTCGTTCGCAGGGGCAGCCAGCAGCAGGGCCAGGCGCAGCTGGCTGCGGTCCACGTCCTGCGTCTCGTCCACCAGCAGGTGCCGGCAGCTCTCGCGCCAGCGACCGAGGATGCGTGGGCGAGCCTCCAGTAGTCGAAGCGCCCGCGCCACCAGGTCGTCGAAGTCGAGACCGCCGGCGTCCTCTATGGCACTTTCGTAGGCAAGGAAGGCTCTGGCGATCGGCCCCGGCTCCGGATCCGTGGCGACTTCCGCTGCCGTGACCCCGATGTCGAGCTTCAGCCGACTGAACGCGTCGTCCAGGCGGCGCAGAGTCCCGCGGTCGATCTCGGGCCAGATGTCGCGCAGAACCGACTCGCGGTCGAGGAGCGGCTCAATGCGCTCGCCGCCGTCGGCGAGTATCTCGCGGCCGAGGGCGTGAAATGTCTTGACGCGGACGGCCCCGACCGAGAGCCCAAGCGGCTCCAGGGCCGTATCCACGCGCGACGCCATCTCGTCGGCGGCGCGCTTGTTGAACGTGACGGCGGTGATGCGAGCGGGGTCGGTGCCGGTGGCCACCAGCCAGGCGATCCGCGCGACGAGGGTCGTGGTCTTGCCACTGCCGGCCGGCGCGACGCAAAGGACGGGACCGGGCGGTGCGGTGGCGGCCGCCCGCTGATCTGGCGCCAGCCGGGCCAATCGTTCAGCGACGGAGGGGGGAGCATGCGGTCTACTGTGGCAGGAGCCTCTTCGCTGGCACTCACTCGAACCACTCGCGCGCCCCCGTCCGTCTGGACTGCGCGATTGATCGCTCGGCGCGCGAGGAGGGAGAGATGGAAGCGGCTGATCTCACGACACCGTCTCGGGGCTGGGCGGCTGTGGCTGCCGCCGTTGCCACGTTGCTGATGCTCGCGGCCCTGGCCGCCGGGACGCCCGCCGTCGCGGCGACGCGCACGCTCTCATCTGCTGAGAGCCCCGTACGGACGGTCGATCCCTCCCACGTGATTCCGGACCAGATAATCGTCCAGTTCAGCCGGCAGATCTCCGGCGCGGAGCTGACGAGCTTCGAGACGCGGTTCCGCCTCACCTACAGGGCGGGCCCGGAGGAAGGGGACGGCGGGCCGTACTACCTGTTCCACATCGACGACGGCATGAACCCGCCCGACAAGCGCGTGCAGATCCTGGCAGGCGAGCGGCTGGTGTCCTGGTGCGGCCCGAACCTCAAAACCATACCGGCGGCGCCGGGATCCGCATCGAATGAGAGCCCGACCGTCAGCCCGAGTCGGACCCCTGCCCTTTCGGCCTCCGGGCTATTGGCGTCGACGGCAGCCACGTCTTCGACCGGGCCAGGCGGGCCGGCGAGCCCCGACCCCGGGAGCGGCTTGCCGGTCGTGGCGATCGCGCTGATCGCTGTCATCGCGGTCGTGGCCTGCCTGATCCTGGCGGGGGTCTTCTTCCGCAGGGGACGCCGCGCCGCCTGAACGCCGTTCGGCCGGCGCCGCTGTGTCCGAGCGCAGGTTGCCAGGCGCGGCTTCGCCGCCGCTTATCGGGCGATCGGAGAGGTGCCCGGCTGCCGCGGACCGCGGCCTGGGCTATAGTCGGCGGGCCCGTCCGAGCGGGGAACCCGTGGCGATGACGCGGACAGCGGAGAGCGCATCGTGAGGAAGCCTGCGAGTGATTAGGGGACGGCTGGTCGGCCCATCGGTGGCCGCCGGGTTCGTGGCGATAGCCCTGATCGGAGCCCTCGCCACCGCTCTGGTGCTCCAACTCGCGGCCGGCCCGGCTGGCTCGAGCGCGGCGTCGCGCGTGCCCGGCTCGGACCAGCCCACCCAGCTGGCTGTCGCGTCGAGCAGCGAATGGACGACTGAGCCACCCGCCACGGGCAGCTCGAGCTCGGACACGAGTTCGACCATTTCGGCTCGGCCGACGCCCACGCCGACGCCCACGCCGACGCCCAGGCCGACGCCCAGGCCCACACCGCCCGGCCCCACCCCCGGCGCTTCGTGGCAGCAGGGTTCGTCCTTCATCGCCGCCAAGATGGGGGGCCGCGTCGTCCGGGACGCCAATGGGGGAGCCGTGGTGCTGACCCAGGCTCCGGAACTGACGTTCCCGCCGTCGGCGACCCTTGCCACGAGCTGGTCCGGGCTGATCCAGGAACCGCCGCGCACCGGCACGGACGATCGCGGCGTCTCGTACACGGACTACAACTACTCGGGCTTCTGCGGGGCCGGCGCCGCCGCGGTGACTCTCTACTACTGGCCGGCCTCTCACGGCGCCGTCACGACCAGGTCCGGGACCTTCGTCGAGCCGGTCGATCTCGGTACGAACCGCCATGCCAGCACGTACTGGAAGGCCGAAGGCGCCGGGGGGTATGGCCGCGGCATGATCCTGTCTCTGGCGGAGGAGGAATGGCCCACGCCGGACCGGGGCCTGCCGTGGTGGCCCCGGCCGGGGCTGATGAACTGGAGCGCCAGCCCGCCGAGCACCAACGTCGCGAACCTCACCGACGCCGTCAACTGGGAGGCGTCGGGCGGATCCCGGCTGGACTACTTCTACGTCGCGGTCCGGGCCGCGGAGATGAACCAGGCCGATCTGCTGACCTTCGTCCACACCGACATCCACTACGGCGTACCCGTAATCGTCGCCGCCCGAACCTCGAACGGCACCGAAGCCCTGCCGTACTGGAACGTGAAATCGACTTCGCGCGCGGTCAACCACTTCGTCACGATCGTCGGCTACGACGACACGGCCGGGACCTACTCGGTCATGGATACGTGCGGCACGACGTGCAACGACCGGAACACCCGCGCGGGCGTCAAGACCATGAGCCAGGCCGCCGTGTACGCCTTGATCGTGGCCGAGTCGGACAACGACGGCGTCATCTGGTAGCCCCGGCTGCGGGCCCGTCAGCGGTGGGCGTAGATCGTGGCCTGGGAGTTGGACCAGATCGGGTGGTAGCCGTAGGCGACGAAGTCGGTGCGGATGTTCGCCGCCACGTCTGGAGGCAACCCGGCCGGTTCGAGCACGACGTAGCCGTAGTCGGCGGCAAGCTCACGTTCCAGGTCCCCGAAGCCGAGCAGACGGCCTCCGTCGGTGTGAATGCTGACCTCCGGCTGGAGGGAGATCGACGTCTCCATCGCTCCGGTGAAGACGCCCACCGGGACGGCCACCCACTGTTGGAAGCTCGAGGCGATGTTGAGGACCTTCGTCGAGGGGCCCAGGCGTCCCGCGGCTTCCTCGGCGCGCAGCTCGTCCACGACCTCCCGTCTGGGCGCGTCGATGATCAGACGCGAGTCCGGATACGGCTTGGAGGAGCTTCGCGGGTCCCAGTAGCCCACCTCGGCCTCGAGCAGAGCCAGCCCCAGCGACTCGGCGCCGCGGTGCTCGCCAATCTGGAAGTTCGAGACCAGCGGGGCGACTACACGGCGATCCGAGATGACAACGGGGCCGATCGCGAGGGGACTCGTTATCGGAAACACGGAGACGATGAGATACGCCCCGATGGCCACGGGACGAAGAAGGCCAAGCCGGCGCTTCCGCACGACGGCGGCGAGTGCGCCGGCCGCCCCGATGGCGAGCATCGCCGGGATCCAGTACTCCATCGTCTTCGGGACCTCGTAGTGGATCGCCTGCTCCGTGAGGCCATTGAATCCGACGAGCCCGGAGGCGGCCCAGGCGCCGACCCCGGCCGCGATGCCACAGCCCAGGAGAACCCAGCCCCGACCCAGGCTGAAGACAGACAGGAGCGCTCCGAGGAGGCACAGGTCCAGGATCCGAAGGAAGTCGTTGGGGATCTCGGAAGCCGGGTCGTCTGGTGGGTCTATGTGGGATCGGGCGATCTGCAGCAGAACCAGGATCGTGACCGCGACCAGTGCGGCGCGCCAGTGGGCCGGCATCCTCGGCGCCGCCGGAACGCGATCGGCGACCCAGGAGACCACCGGCGCCAGCGCGAAGCCGACGGCCAGGCCGCTTCCCACGCAGACGAGCCCAACCCAGGCCGGCGCTCCGATCCCGGCTACGGTGAGCGCCTGTGGAATGGCCAGCACCGCTCCGGCGCTCATGGCGGGGATCAGCTTGCGGGCAAGGCGCGCCGGGTGCAGGACGAGGGCTCCGGCCGCGGCGGTGAACGCCACGAGACCCATGAGCGGATGTACCAGGAACGCGCCGCCGATGGCGAAGGCAAGGCCCAGATCCAGCCGGGCGGGGTGCGGCCCGGCGTTGGGTGGCCGGGCGGGCTGCGGCCCGGCGTTGGGTGGCCGGGCGGGGTGCGGCCGGGCTTCGAGTGGCCGGCGCAGCTCCTCGGCGATGCGGATCAAGGTCCAGGCCGCCAGAGGGAAGACGACGACCGTGTCTCGCGCATCGGGGATGCGCATGAACATGAACGAAAGCGGGAACGTGAGCAGAACCCAGAAGCCGGCGCTCTCGCCGAACAGCCGCGCGGTCAGCCGGCGGACGGCGAGGGCTATGAGAACGGTGAGCGGCAGGCCGAAGGCCGCCTCTGCCAGTACGGCGTCCAGGTTCGTGATCGTGGTCAGCTGGCTGAGCAGCGCCACGTACCCGAGCATCAGCCGGGACGGCCCGTAGATCGGCGACGGGGAGGTGGTCAGAGTCGCGAAGCTGCCGAAAATGCGGACGTGTTCGACGGGTGCGACGTGGTTGGGCAGCACGTCCAGGAACGGCACGGCCGGCGAGGCGAGCTGGACGATGAGCGGGCCGGCCCAGATGACCAGCACCAGGGGCCACCAGGCCGCGGGTCGCGACAAGTGCGCGCGAACCGGGCCGGCCAGCAACGGCCGGGACTTCCCTGAGGCGAGCCAGGCGACGGCGACGGCCACATGCAGAAGAATCAGCTCCGGCCAGCCGAACAGGCCCAGGCTGCCCAGGACGAACAGCGCCGAGGCGTCCAGAATCACAGCGGTAGCGAAGCCCGCCAGCGCCAGGTCCGTGAGGGACCGGAATGCCGGCGCTCCCGTCAGGCGGAGCACGACGGCGCCGGCGAGTATGTTCGCGGCCGTGGCCGCGGCCACGAGGACCGCCGCGGGCCCCGTGGCCGTCAGTTGGGAGAGGACGCCGCTGAGCGCGCCGTCGTAGGTGAAGCCCCAATAGGGCGAGACGCGCACCACATCCAGCCCGGCGAAGAGCAGGACGAAGCCGCCAAGGAGGACCAGGCTCAGCTGGCGCACGTCCCTGCTGCGGCCGAAGACTGCCGCCGACAGGCTGGGCGGGCCGCCCGGCCGCAGGCCCGGCGTGGTGCTGGCGCGGTCTGGGTCCGTCACGGCCGAATGATCCCACAGCCGGCGAAGGGCGCTGGGGCAGCGATGCGACCACGGCTGAGCCGCGATCCGGAACTGCCGCGCCTGCGGCAGTCGCCCGGTCCACGCTCCGGACGGTTGGCTCGGGCGGAGTATTCCCCCGATCCGTAGAATGTCCGACAACGGAAGCGCCGGCCTCCAGGCGCGGATCGGCCGGCGGGGTCGATCGGGCGAGCGAGGATGGAGGCGACATGGCGATATCGGAGATCGGAAGGGCCGGAACCGGCGAGGTGGCGGGGGCGGTCCCGAATCAGCCGTTGCTCGGACTCACGTTCGACGACGTCCTTTTGATCCCGCAGTATTCCGAGATCCTGCCGGGCGACGCGAACGTCGCCAGCCGGTTCTCTCGGCGCATCACCCTGAACACTCCGGTGGTCAGCGCGGCGATGGATACGGTCACCGAGGACCGGATGGCGATCGCGATCGCTCTCGAGGGCGGCATCGGCGTGGTCCATCGCAACCAGGCGCCGGAGCGCCAGGCGGAGCAGATAGCGGCCGTAAAGGCCGCCCGGGTCCCTGCCGGCGCGACCCTTGCCAACGTGGATTCGCAAGGACGTCTTCGAGTATCCGCCGCCGTGGGCGTCGGTGCGGATTCCGTGGCTCGAGCGGAGGCCCTGGTCCGAGCCGGTGTGGACGCCCTGTGCGTGGACACGGCCCACGGCCACACTCGCAACGTCATCGACGCGCTGCGGCGCTATCGCGCCTCGTACGGCGACGCGATCGACCTGCTGGCCGGGAACGTGGCCACCGCCGAGGGAACCGCCGCTCTCATCGACGCGGGCGCGGACGGGGTTAAGGTCGGGATCGGCCCCGGCAGCATCTGTACAACGCGAATCGTGGCCGGCGTTGGCGTTCCGCAACTCACCGCGATCATGCTGTGTGCCGCCGTGGCTCGCGCCAACGACGTGCCCATCATCGGCGACGGCGGCATTCGCTACTCGGGCGATATCGTCAAGGCCCTTGCCGCCGGAGCGGACTCGGTGATGCTCGGCCGGCTGCTTGCCGTAGCGGAGGAAAGCCCAGGCGAAAGCGAGCGCGTCGGCGGCCGGGTCGTGAAGGAATACCGGGGCATGGGCTCGCTGGGCGCCATGTCGGCCGGCAGCGACCGCTATCCGCAGATCGACCGCGCAAAGCTGGTTCCCGAGGGCGTCGAGGCGCGCATCTCCGTGGAGGGCCCGCTGGCCGGCATCCTGTACCAGCTCATCGGGGGTATGCGGGCGGGCATGACGTACTGCGGCGCGGAGTCGATCGCCGACCTGCGGGCCAAGGCGCATTTCGTACAGCTGACCCACTCGGGCCAGATCGAGAGCCACCCGCACGACATCGAGTTGGCCCGATCGGCACCGAACTACCCATAGGCAGCGGCCGGGCAGGGAAGCTACCGGGCGATCAGCTGACCACCGGTTCCACGTCGTGGTCGGCGAAGTAGTGGCGCCACTTACCTGAGCCGGCGACGAACGGCTGCATCAGCGCCCGCTCGGCCTGGACCGTGTGCATCAGGTCGTGGGCGACCCACTCGTTGAGCATCTCGCGCATCGCGACGACGCCCAATTCCGGGTGGCGGGCGGTGCGCTCCAGGTCCGCCGGCGTGACCGTGTCGAAGGTGACCAGACTGCGAACCCGGGCAGCCTCGAACCTTCTCGCGAGCGCCGCTGGGTCGGCCGACGGTTCGGGCTTCGAGCCCGCGGCATCCGGGTCGAAGCTGGAGAAGTCGCGGCCGGCCAGAAGAGCGTCGACCCGAACCGCGAACGCCCCCGTCTCGGTGTCGAGGAGGTGCTGCAGGCATTCCAGGACCGACCATTCCCCAGGTGCCGGGCGCCGTTGCAGCAGCGCAATGTCGACGGACTCCGCCAGCCTCTCCCAGCGTTCCGGTGTGGTCACGAGTACCTCTCGAACCCGGGCGATAAGATCATCCATCAGGTGCCTCCTGACCAGATCGTAACGATCCGCGGCGAGATCCGCGACTAAAGGCGCCCACCCGGAGGTCGGCGTCGGCAGGGGCTCCGGGCCGCGACCTAACCGTTCGACCGGACGAGCGCTGCTGAACCTTTCCCGCCTCAGGCCTCGTCTGGATAATTGAACCGATCACCTCGATCGGAGTGAGCGAGGGCCATGATCGTGGAGGGGCAACTCATCATCACCGGGAGAGAAGCGCTGACCGGCCCTTCCTCCGACTACGTCCGCGCCGCACGGGCGAAAGTGGACGACGCCTATCGGCTGGCCGGCTACCTGCTCGGCGACGCCACTGAGGCGCAGGACGCCGTTCAGGACGCCCTGGTCAAGGCCTGGCGGCACTGGCCGAGCCTGCGCCAGCAAGAGAGCTTCGGCCCCTGGTTCGACCGGATCGTCGTCAACGTCTGCCGGGATCGGATGCGGCGCCACCGGACGCTCCGGATGGTGGATCTCGAGGCGGCCGGCCAGGTCGAGTCGGCCGACACCTTCGCGGCGATGCTCGAGGGAGACAGGGTCGGAGGCGCCGTGGCAAGACTCCGACCCGACCATCGGATCGTCATCGCCCTTCGCTTCTGGCGAGACATGCCCCTGGAGCAGGTCGCCGAGACGCTCGACCTGCCTCTCGGAACCGTGAAGTCGCGTCTGCACTATGCGCTCCGGGCGCTTCGCGCGGAGCTGAGGGGAACGATCGATGAGGCCTGAGATGAACGAAACGGAAGCCACAGAGCTGGAGCGTCTTCTACGCAACTCGGTCGCAGGCCATCGGCCGGCGGCCCCCGACGCCCTTCTGGAGTTCATCGAGACGGTGCCGACAAGGGAACGCCAGAGCGGCCCGATCGGCCGGATCCTCGGAGGGCGAATGGCCCGGCGCGGCGTCCTGGGGCTGGCCGCCGCCGCGGCAGTCGTGGTAGCGCTCGTCGGCAGCGCGGCGCTGATGTCGTCCCGTAGACCGTCGGTGCCCGCGAGTGAACCGGCGAACGTGAGCGACGGTTGGCAGTGGCAAGCCACCGACGGGACCGTGTACCCAGCGGCGTTCCCTGTAGCCAACGGCTACATTGCCGCGTGCGGCCGCTTGTCGGGGCAGGCGCTGGAGGACCAGGTTCTGTGCAGTTCTCCGGACGCCCTGCACTGGTCCGTTCCCGCCGACCCGGCCATCGTGTCGGTAGAGGGAGGCGGCCCCTTGCTGCCAATCACTCTCTATCCTGCCCGCGACGGCACATACCTGGGCATGTTCTCGCGCGGCTCCGGCGAGGGCACGGGCCCCGGCTGGACCTTGTGGCGGTCGAGCGACGGCGTGCATTGGGCCGCGGTGGACGCTGCCAAGGCGCTCGGACTGACCTGGGTCGACCTCGCTGCGGTCGTCCCCGGCGGCTTCCTGGCCCGGGGAACGAAGAACGAGCCCGGGCCATTGGCCGAGGAGATGCTCATCTCGGCAGATGGACTGACCTGGTCGGTAGCAGGCGACATGCCCTACGGTTCGCCGGCTATCGGTGCCGGCTACTCCTTTGGCGGAGGGCTAGGAGCCCTCTATGCCGCGGGACCACGCTCGGGCGGAACGGAGATCGGCACCTGGATGACCACCGACGGAAGAAACTGGCAAGACGTCAGCCTGCCCGCTGGATACACACAAGTCCTCGGGACGGTCGCCCTTCCGAGCGGAGGCTTCCTGGGCCTGGGCTCTTCCTTTGACGCCGCGACGCCGAACAGGATCATCAGCTCAACCGACGGATTGGCCTGGGAGCTGGACCCGTCGGGTCCGGCGGGTTCGGTGGATCAGCTATACGTCGTCCGAGACCGGCTGGTGGCTGCCGTGAGCGCAACGCCATACGACGGGCCCCTTAAGGTGTTGCAGTCGCTCGACTGGGGCAAGTCGTGGAGACCCTTGCTCGATCTCTCGGGCAAGCCCGTGTCCGGCACGATCAGCTACCTGGGCGGGGGCCACCTCGGGATCATGGGCGCGGACCTCATCGTTCACTGGGTCCTAACCCCGGTCAAACCGGATCCAGCCGCGAGTCCAATCGAGGGCACTACGGCTCCGGTCTCGGCGTTCCCATCCGAGTCGGAAACGCCCAGCGTGACGCCCGAACCTAGCGCGACGGCGGTGGAGTCGGCCGCCCCGACG